>NZ_DASUIT010000024.1:0-36393 GCF_036279655.1 Aquabacterium sp.
CACCACCACCATGGCGGACAGCACGGCGATCAGCAACCACCGAGGCCGCCACAACACCCGATAGGCTGGCACCCACGCGCAGGCCAGCAAGGCCCCCAGCACATACAGTGCGAACAGGTGCTTGGTGAGCAGCCCCAGGCCCACCACCACACCAACCATCACAGCCCGCGCCAGCGATGGGTGCGCACGCACGCGCATCACGGTCATGGGCAGCAGAACGTAGAACACGCCGGCCAGTACCGTGTGCGTCAGATCAAACAGGGCGTAGTAGTAGAACTGAGGCACCAGTGCGACGGCCAGTGCACTGGCCAGAGCTCCCTTGGGTGGCAGCCCCAATTGGCGCCCCAAGCGATAGATCAGGCCCAGCATGGCCACCAGGCAGGCCAGCCTCAGCCCCATGACCACCCCCACGCCAGGACCGGTCACATGCATCACCGCCCACGACAACCACTCGAACAGGGGTGGGTTGCGAAGACGGTAGCCCCAGGCCCAGACCTGGGTATGCTGCATGATCTCAGCGTCGTCAGAGCGTCCGCCGGGCAGGCCATACAGCACCACGCCCAGCAGGACCAGATAGAGCACCAGCCAAGGCCCCCAGAGACCGATCGGGGGCAACAGGCGCACGCTGCGCCCGAACATCTCAGTGCGACCGGATCATCGTGCCATAGGCCTGCTCGGTCAGGATTTCGAGCAGCATGGCGTGAGGCACGCGGCCATCGACGATGTGCACCGCATTGACGCCGCTCTTGGCCGCATCCAGCGCACCGGCGATCTTGGGCAGCATGCCGCCAGAGATGGTGCCGTCGGCGATCAGCTCGTCGATGCGACGGGCCGTCAGGTCGGTCAGCAGATTGCCCTCCTTGTCGAGCACGCCCTTG
Source organism: Aquabacterium sp. (assembly GCF_036279655.1). Lineage (GTDB taxonomy): Bacteria > Pseudomonadota > Gammaproteobacteria > Burkholderiales > Burkholderiaceae_C > Aquabacterium. The sequence goes on from NZ_DASUIT010000024.1 coordinate 879, forward strand.
ATGTTGGTCAGCAGCATGAGCTTCTCTGCCTTGAGGATCTCGGCCAGCTTGGAGGCCACCAGATCGGCGTTGATGTTGTAGCTCTCGTTGTGCTCGCCAAAACCGATGGGGCTGATGACCGGGATGAACTGGTCGTCCTGCAGGGCCTTGACCACGCTGGGGTCGATGGCCTCGATCTCGCCGACCGAGCCGACATCGTGCTCCTTGCTGGGGTCTTCCAGATCCAGCAGCTTGAGCTTGCGGGCGCGGATCATGCCGCCGTCGCGGCCCGTCAGGCCCACGGCCTTGCCACCCGCGGCATTGATCAGGCCCACGATGTCCTGCTGCACCTCGCCGGCCAGCACCCACTCGACCACTTCCATGGTCTCGTCGTCGGTCACGCGCATGCCCTGGATGAACTGCCCCTTCTTGCCGATCTTGTTGAGCGCGGCATCGATCTGCGGCCCACCGCCGTGCACGACCACCGGGTTCAAGCCCACCAGCTTGAGCAGCACCACGTCTTCAGCGAAATCGGCCTGCAACTCCGGGTCGGTCATGGCATTGCCGCCGTACTTGATGACGATGGTCTTGCCATGGAACTTGCGGATGTAGGGCAGCGCCTGCGCCAGGATCTCGGCCTTGTCGCGCGGGGCGATGGCGGCCACGGAATCAGATGAGGTGGGGCTGGAATGCGGCATGGCAGGTCGGCTGGAGGATTGAGGTTCAAACGCGGCATTTTACGGCGCAGGGTCTGGCCGCTTGTCGTAGACTGCGAAAACCATGTTTCTGGCAAACCGTCGCATTCGTCCGTGGATCCTGATGGCGCTGGTGGCTCTGCTGCCCTGGCGTGCCTGGGCCTGGGCCACCATGGCGCCAGCCCAGGCGCTGGCGCCCCTGCACGAAGTCGGCATGGTGACCATGGTCCATGACGCTGCGGTGCCCCCTTGCCATGCCCCAGCCCTGGCCGACCACGACGCCACCAGCCCGACCGAGCCGCCTGACCACCCTGCCGCACAGATGTGCGCCCACTGCGACATTTGCCACGCGGGCCTGGCACCCCCGCTGCACAGCCTGGTGCTGCCCACCCCGGACGTGCCCGGCTATGGGCCGGGCCTGGGGCCTGTGCGTATGCCCGAGCACCGACGGGACGCGCTCTTCAAGCCACCTCGGCTCCACACCCTCACGCTGTGATCGCCCTCTGAGCGGCCTGCGCCTCGGCGCCACCGCTCAGCCCATCGACGTGAACCGAGACACAGCCCCCGGCTGTGCCATTTGCCATGAACCGACTCCTGACACTGTGCTGCCTGGCCAGCCTGCTGAGCGGGTGCGCCTCGCCGCCCGAGCAGCAGGTCCTGCAGGCCACGCTGCAAGCGCGGCTGCCTGCTCCGCCTGCCAGCGCCCCCCTCCCTGCCACCATCGACACGGCGCCCCTGAGCCAGGACGCCGCCCTGCGCCTGGCACTGGCGCACAGCCCGGCCCTGCAAGCCCTGATGGCCAGCAGCCAGGCGCAACAGTCCCAAAGCCTGGCGCGCGCCCGCCCCGGCCTGCTGGGCTTCAGCCTGGAGCGCAGTCAGCAAGGCGATGAGCGCAGCCTGTCGCGCACCTTGACACTGGGTCTGCTGGACCTGCTGACCTGGCCCCTGCAGTCGGCCCAGGCCCACCGCGAGGTCGAACAGCAGCAGATCGATCTGGCGCGGCAGGTCATGGGCCACCTGCACGACACCCGCGTGCAGTGGGTGCGCGCCGTGGCCGCACGCGAGCGCGCGCTCTACCTGGCCGACGTACTGACCGTGACGCAGACCGGCGCCGAACTGGCCCGGCGCATGCAGGAGGCCGGGCACTTCAGTGCATTGCAAGGCACCCAGTACCAAGTGCAGGCGGTCCAGGCGCGCACCGCCCTGGCCCAGGCCCGTCAGCACGCCCTGATGGAGCGCGAAGCGCTGATCCGCCTGCTGGGACTGGAGGGGGCGCAGGCCGAGGCTTTGAGCCTGCCGGACCGGCTGCCCGCCCTGCCCGACACGCCCCCCGCATCCACCGCCCCGGACGAGGACAGCCTGAACGAGCGCCTGGACGTGCGCCTGGCCCTGGCGCGCTGGCAGGCCCGACAGTCCGGCCGCGCCGCCACAGCCCTGGGCAGCGTGATCGATGTCGAACTGGGCGCCGGACGCACCACCGGGCATGGCGAGGCCACCGAACACAGCCGTGAGCTGGGTGTGCACCTGTCGGCACTGGACCTGGGCGCCGCCCGCCGCTCGGCCGCATCGTCCGGCGAGGACGCTGCCCGTCTGGCCTGGCTGGCCACCCGCCAGCAGGCGCGCTCCGAGTGGCGCAGCGCCCTGTCCCAGCGCCAGAGCGCGCACGAGGTGGCCCTGAGCGCCCGCCAGGAGCTGCTGCCCCTGCATCAGCGCCTGGTGGCCGAGCGGCTCAAACAGTACAACGGCATGCTGATCGGCCCCTTCGAGTTGCTGGCGCAAGCCCGTCAATACCGCGACAGCGTGGTCACGGCCCTGGAAGCCCAGCGCGACTACTGGCTGGCCGATGCCCAGGTGCAGGCCACCCGCGAGGGCAGTGCCACCGGGCTGATGGCCCTGGGCGCCAGCAGCGCCAGCCCCGCCGCCCCCTCGTCTGAGCAAGGACACTGACCACCATGACCTCCCGCCGACATTTCCTCACGGGCGCGCTCTCCGGCGCCGCCCTGGTGGGCAGCGCAGCCGCCCAGCCTGTCAAACGCGCCAGCCTGCTGAACCTGCCCGAGCCCGTGCTGCAGACGCGCGCCGACACCCTGCCCCCGCTCACCCCACCCAACGGCCGCCCTTACCGCCCGGTGCTCACCCTCAATGGCTGGACCCTGCCCTGGCGCATGAAGGACGGCGTCAAGGAGTTCCACCTGGTGGCCGAACCCGTGCTGCGCGAGATCGCCCCCGGCATGATCGCCCGCCTGTGGGGCTACAACGGCCAGAGCCCCGGCCCCACCATCGAGGTGGTCGAGGGCGACCGCGTGCGCCTGTTCGTCACCAACAAGCTGCCCGAGGTCACCACGGTGCACTGGCATGGCCAGCGCCTGCCCAATGGCATGGACGGCGTGTCGGGCCTGACGCAGCCCGCCATCCCGCCGGGCCAGACCTATGTCTACGAGTTCGTCGCCCGGCGCCCCGGCACCTTCATGTACCACCCTCATGCCGACGAGATGGTGCAGATGGCCATGGGCCTGATGGGCATGTGGGTCACCCACCCGCGTCAGCGCCACCCGCACATCAGCGAGGTCGACCGCGATGTGTGCTTCCTGCTCAACGCCTACGACATTGAGCCCGGCGCCTCGACTCCCAAAGTCAACACCATGCTCGACTTCAACCTGTGGACCTGGAACAGCCGCGCCTTCCCCGGCATCGACTCGATCAATGTCCGCCAGGGCGACCGGGTGCGCCTGCGCATCGGCAACCTGACCATGACCAACCACCCCATCCACCTGCACGGTCACGAGTTCGAGGTCACGGGCACCGACGGCGGGCCGGTGCCGCCCAGCGCCCGCTGGCCCGAGGTGACCACCGACGTGGCCGTGGGCCAGATGCGCCAGATCGAGTTCATCGCCGACGAGGAGGGCGACTGGGCCCTGCATTGCCACAAGAGCCACCACACCATGAACGCCATGGGCCACAACGTGCCCAACCTGATCGGCGTGCCGCAGCAGGATCTGGCCCGCCAGATCAATCAATTGATCCCAGGCTACATGGCCATGGGCGAACACGGCATGCACGAAATGGCCGAGATGGACATGGAGATCCCCGACAACACCCTGCCGATGATGACGGGACAGGGGCCGTTTGGCGCCATCGGCATGGGCGGCATGTTCACCACGCTCAAGGTGCGGCGAGATCAGGCCCCGGGCAGTTACAAGGATCCGGGCTGGTTCCGTCAACCGCCGGGCACCACCGCGCGTCTATGGAAGGGGGAACTTGGCACGCCCCCCGAGGTCTCACCCCATGGAAGCGCCCCTGCGGCCTCCTCGGTGGAGGTGACTGTCAGGAAGCCGGGCTCGTCCCACCACGGGCATTGATCCACAATGTCCATGATTGAAGCTATGGAGCACATCGTGAAAAATCGTCGTTTTGCCATCGTCACCCGCACCGCCACCGCCCTGGCGCTCGGTCTGGGCCTGGCCGTCTCGGCCTGGGCGCAGTCGGTCGATGGCGAAGTCAAGAAGATCGATCTGGACGCGGGCAAGATCACGCTCAAGCATGGCGAGATCAAGAACCTGGACATGCCCGCCATGCAGATGTCCTTCCGCGTGAGCGATCCGGCCTGGCTCAAGGGCCTGCAGGTGGGCGACAAGGTGAAGTTCTCTGCCGACAAGGTGGGTGGGCAGTTCACCGTGACGGCCATCGAAAAGAAGTAAGCCTTGCCGGGCGCCCCATGAGGCGTCCCACAACGACAAAGGCCCCGGAGCTTGCGCCCCGGGGCCTTTGTCGCTCATAAGTCCTCCCCGGACTGTTCGAATGATGTGACAGCGTTGTTGTGCCGCTTTGATCGATGTTTGGAGTGCGGCTTCGAGCAGTTTAGTGAACTTGTGCCGATCGTGCGCACCTTGACGCTTACAAAATCGTTACAAAATGCAATCCCATGTTCATGTGATGACCTTTTCGGACGTCAGAACAAGCCGACCAGCACCGTCGTCATCGTGAGGTAACGGGCAAACTTGCCCACGGCCATGTAGGCCACACAGGGCCAGAACGGCAGTTTCAGCCATCCGGCCACGGCACACAGGGGGTCCCCCACCACGGGCAGCCAGGACAGCAGGCAGGCCTTGGGGCCAAAGCGCTCCAGCCAGTCCAGGGCGTGGGATTCCACACGGCGCCCCGCAAAGCGGTCTGCCGCGCGGTGCGCCCCCCGTCCCATCCACCAGGTGACTGCGCCCCCCAGGGTGTTGCCCAGGGTGGCCACCCCGATGGCCGGCCAGAACAACTCCGGCTGCAGCGTGACCAGGCCATAGACCGCGGGCTCCGAGCCCAGGGGCAACAAAGTGGCCGACACGAACGCGATCACGAAGACCGCGGGCAAACCCACACTGGGCAAGGCCACCGCCGCCAGGGCCTGCACCAGCCATGCATGCATCCAATCTGTCATGGGTGTGATTGTGCTTGCTGCCAGGCCAGCACCCAAGGCAGACCGCAATTTGACAGCTTTTTGATACCTGGACCGCCACAATGGACCTGTTCGATGCCCCGCGCCTGCCGTGAGTTCAGGCCCATTCCACAGATCGACATGGCCGTTGACTTCCTCTTCCAGCGCCCTGAGCGCACCCCATCGCCCTGGTTGGCGCGGTGCTGGGGCCTCGCAGCCATTGGACTGACCACGGTCATCACCCTGCCGTTGAACCAGTGGCTGGACCCTGTCAACACGGTCATGCTCTTTCTGCTCACGGTGGCCCTGGTGGCCAGCCGCCTGGGCAGGGGCCCCGCCGTCATCGCGGCGGTCAGCAGCGTGGCCGCCTTCGACTTCTTTTTCATTCCCCCTCGCTGGTCTTTCCAGGTCCATGACATCCAGTACCTGCTGAGTCTGGCGGTGATGCTGTCTGTGGCCCTGATCATCAGCCATCTCGCCGAAAGCTGGCGCCAGCAAATCGAGCAGGCCCATGTGCGTCACCGTGAAACCCTGGCGCTGTACGAACTGGCACGCCAGTTGGGCACCTGCCTCACCCCAGGGCAAGTCGATGAGGCGGCCAGGACTTTCGTGCATCAGCACCTGCATGCCGAACTGCGCATCCTGACAGCCCATGCGGATGGGCTCAGTCCCCTGACACCCACGACACCGCCACTGGATGCAGCGGCACAGATGGCGGCGCACGCCGTGTACCGGGAGACAACAGACCATCCGCCCCAGCACCTGAGCTTCGATGACGATCACCACCAGATCCTGCTGCTGCAGGGCGCCACCCGTCGCCGGGGGGTGCTGATCATCAGCACGTCGAGCCCCCCGCCCGGCCAGCCCCGCGCCGAACTGTCGGCGCTGTCTCAGGCCCTGGCCACCCTGGTCGCCGCCGCCCTGGAGCGCCTGCATTTTGTGGAGGTGGCCCAGCAGACGCAGGTGGACATCACCTCTGAACGCCTGAGAGGCTCCATCTTGTCGGCCCTGTCCCACGACATCCGCACCCCCTTGACCGCCCTGTACGGCACTGCCGACGCATTGACCGTGATGCAACCGCCCCTGCCGCATGCCGCGCAGGAGATGGCGCAGGCCGTGCGCGATCAGGCCGGTCATCTGCACGACATGGTGATCAAACTGCTGGACATGGCCCGATTGCACGCCGGGCATGTACCCATGCATCTGGAATGGCAGCCGCTGGAAGAGGTGATCGGCGCGAGCATCCAGTCTCTGGCCACCGCCCTGGCCCACCATCCCGTCAAGGTGTCGATCCCCGAGGACTTTCCGCTGGTGTGCATCGACGCCGTCCTGTTCGAACGCGTCCTGGCCAACCTGCTCGAAAACGCTGCCAAATACAGTCCGGACGCGCAGCCCATCGAACTGCGTGCCTGGGTAGACGGGCGTCAATGGCAGTTGAGCGTGAGCGATCGAGGCATGGGCTTCCCGCCAGACAAGCTCACCCAAGTCTTTGAGCTGTTCGAGCGCGGCGTGGTGGAATCGTCATTGCCGGGCGTGGGCCTCGGACTGGCCATCTGCAAAGCGATCGTCGAAGCCCATGGCGGCCACATCGAGGCCAGCAACCGTGCGGAAGGTGGTGCACAGGTCTGCCTGTCTCTGGCCCTGGGCAACCCACCCACACTGGAGCCCGAGGTCGAGGCATGAGCGCGCCCATTGTTCTGCTCGTTGAAGACGACGCCACGATCCGGCGGTTTGTACGCGCAGCCCTGGACGGCGAGGGTTGCCGGGTGTTCGAGGCTGACAGCCTGCAACAGGGGGTGCGGGAAGCCGCCTCACGCAAACCCGATCTGGTCATTCTGGATCTGGGATTGCCCGACGGCGAGGGCCTGTCCTTTGTCACCCAGTTGCGGACCTGGTCACATATCCCCATCCTGATCCTGTCGGCCCGCAGTGGCGAGGCCGACAAGATACAGGCCCTTGACACCGGCGCAGACGACTTTCTGGTCAAACCCTTTTCGGTCGGCGAACTGCTGGCACGGGTACGGGCGCTGCTGAGACGCTCCCTGCAGGGCAGCCGTGCGGAAGAACCCGTGGTGCGCTTTGGCGACATCGCCGTCGATCGCGTGTGCCGTCAGGTCCTGCGTGGTGGCGAGCCCCTGCATCTGACCCCCATCGAATACCGGCTGCTGTGTGCCCTGCTGGCCCACGAGGGCACCGTGATGACCCACCGACAGTTGCTGCGCGAGGTCTGGGGGCCCAATGCCGTCGAAAGCAATCACTACCTGCGCGTCTATGTCGGCCACCTGCGTCACAAGCTGGAGGTCGATCCGACCCAACCTCAACACCTGCTGACCGAGACCGGCGTCGGCTATCGCTTCCAACGTTGAAACACCCATGAGCCACACTTCATCATCGCGTCTGAGCACCTTGACCCTGGCGGCCCTGGGCATCGTCTTTGGCGACATCGGCACCAGCCCCCTGTACGCTTTCAAGGAAGCCTTCAACGGCCCGCACGCCCTCACGCCATCCCCCGATCACATCCTGGCCACGCTGTCAGCGCTGTTCTGGGCCGTGCTCATCGTCATTTCGATCAAGTATGTCTGGACGGTCCTGCGCTTTCACAACGAGGGAGAAGGCGGGGTGCTGGCCCTGACTGCGCTGGCCTTGCGGCAGGCCAGCACCCGAGGCACCCGCCAGACCTGGGTCGTGGCGCTGGGCGTGTTCGCAGCCGCATTGTTCTATGGTGACGCCATCATCACTCCGGCCATCTCGGTGCTGTCAGCCGTGGAAGGGATCAGCGTGGTGGCCCCCTCCCTGCACACGCTGGTCATCCCCATCACCCTGGGGATCCTGGTGGCCCTGTTCCTCATCCAGCGCCACGGCACGGGGCATGTGGGCAAGTTGTTCGGCCCGGTCACGGTGATCTGGTTTGTCTGCCTGGGGGCGCTGGGCATTCACAGCATCGCGCAAACGCCGTCGGTGCTCGCCGCGCTGAACCCCTGGCATGCCATCAGCTTCGCGCTGCACGAGCCGGGCAAGGCCTTCTTGTTGATGTCGGCCGTCTTCCTGGCACTGACCGGTGGCGAGGCCCTGTACGCCGACATGGGGCACTTCGGGGCCAAGGCCGTTCGCCTGGCCTGGTATGGGCTGGTCTGGCCCTGCCTGCTGCTGAACTACTTCGGCCAAGGGGCCCTGGTGCTGCGCAGCCCGGACAGCATCAGCAACCCCTTTTTCCTGCTGACCACTGCGAATTGGCTGCCCGTGCTGGTGGCACTGGCCACAGCGGCCACGGTGATCGCCTCGCAAGCCACCATCTCTGGCGCTTACTCGATGACCTTGCAGGCCAGCCGTCTGGGTTACCTGCCTCGCATCCGCATCCTGCACACCTCTGATCGCGAACAAGGGCAGATCTACATTCCCACCGTCAACTGGTTGATGCTGATCGCCGTGGTGCTGCTGGTGCTGGCCTTCAAGTCCTCCGGTGCCCTGGCGGCGGCCTACGGCATTGCCGTGTCGGGCACGATGATCATCACCACGGTGCTGATCGCCGTGGTCGCCTGGTCGCTGCCGTCCAGGACACGCACACCCTTGCTCGTGGCGCTGCTGGCCTTCGGCAGCCTGGAAACCCTCTTTCTGGCATCCAACCTGAACAAGCTGAGCGAAGGCGGCTGGTTCCCCTTGCTGATGGGGGCCGCGCTGTTCGTGCTGCTGACCACCTGGAAGCGCGGCAGCCTGCTGGTGGCCGAGCAACGCCGCAAGATCGACATCCCGATGGCGGATTTCATCGAAGGCCCCCGCCCGGATGTGCCGCGTGTGCCCGGCTGCGCGGTCTACCTGACCTCGGACGCCAGCATTGTGCCCAGCGCCCTGTTTCACAACCTCAAGCACTACAAGGTCATGCATCAGGACACCGTGTTCCTGCACGTGATCAACGACAACATTCCCTACGTGTCCGATCAGGCCCGCTGTACGCTGCAGACCGCAACGCCTGGCATCTACCACCTGACGGTCCGATTCGGCTTCCGCGAAGAGCCCGACATCCCTGGCGCACTGGCCCTGGCGCCACGCACAGGCCCCGCATGGGACGCCATGAGCACCACCTACTTCGTGGCGCGTTCGACCATTGTGGATGGGCCCGGCGCCATGCCCGCATGGCAATGTGCGCTGTACAGCTGGATGACGCGGCAGGCCGAGGGTGCGGCCACCTACTATCGCCTGCCCGCCAACCAGGTGGTGGAACTGGGCACGCAGGTCATGCTGTGATCGGCACCACCGATCTGTCTACAATGCCAGCATGGACAGACAAGCACTCGCTGTGACCGCCCCCCCTGACGCCTCGCGCCAGGGTGACCGGTGCCACGCCTGCGCATGCCTGTCCAAAGCCAAAAAACAGCCGCTCGTCTGACCGGAGCTGCTGCTTCCGTCCAGATGAGCGACGGAACAGCCTCACGGATCACAAGGCCCGAGCCCGCGACCCCACCTCTGTTGTGACGCCCACCTGAACGGTTCCTTTCACCGGTCTGGTTGATGGAGTCTTTTCATGTCGGATTTCTCCGGGATCTGGGTGGCGCTGATCACGCCGTTTCACGATGACGAGGTGGATCACACCGCCCTGCGGCGCCTGGTGGCGCACTACCGAGCGGCGGGTGTGCATGGCCTGGTCGCCCTCGGCACCACCGGCGAGGCCGCCTCGCTGAGCGAGGCCGAACAAGATGCCGTGCTGGACACGGTGCTGAGCGAAGCGGGTGACTTGGGCGTGATCGCCGGCCTGGCCGGCCCCCACACCGGGCAACTGCTGCAACGGCGTCGTGCCCTGAACCGTTGGCCCCTGGCGGGCGTGCTGTCGCCCGCGCCCGCGTATGTGCGCCCCTCACAGGCCGGGCTGATCGAGCACTTCACGCGTCTGGCCGATGCCAGCGCACAGGCCCTGGTGGTCTACGACATTCCCTACCGCACCGGCGTGCCACTGTCGCTGGAGACCCTGCTGCGCCTGGCAGAGCACGAGCAGATCCGCGCCATCAAGGACTGCGGCGGCTCGCTGGACAAGACACAGGCCCTGGTGGCCGACGGCCGACTGGCCGTGCTGGCGGGGGAGGACGGGAACATCTTTCACAGCCTGTGCCTGGGCGGCCAGGGCGCCATCACGGCGGCCGCGCATCTGCAGCCGGAGCGTTTCGTGGCCCTGTATGAGGCCGTGCGCACCGACCGGCTGGCCGAGGCACGCGCCTTGCATCATCAACTGATGCCCATGATCCGGGCGCTGTTTGCCGAGCCCAACCCCAGCGTGATCAAGGCGGCGCTGACATTGCAAGGATGGTGTCGGGATGAGGTGCGCGGCCCCCTGCTGCGGGCGAGTGAAGCCGCGCGAGCGAACTGGGCGGCCGCTTGCCCAGACAGCACGCCCTGGTGACGCCAGCAGATGCACCGATGGCCCATTCGCCATGCGGAACCGGAAAAAAGCCTCCCGCTTGCCCCCGGTTCGGGCTATACTCTGCCTCCTTTTTAAGCAGCCTCGATCGTTCGCACGGTCGGGGCTTTGGCGTCTTTTCGCCCCCCATGTTTCACACCACGCAAAGGCTGCAAAAGCGCGTGCCGTCATGTCATCCACCCTGCTGACACCCTTGCGCGTCGGGCCGCACCTGCTGCCCAACCGGCTGTTCGTGGCCCCCATGGCGGGGGTGACGGACCGGCCTTTCCGCCAGTTGTGCAAACAGCTGGGGGCGGGCTATGCCGTGAGCGAAATGGTGACCTCGCGCAAGGATCTGTGGAAGACGCTGAAAACCTCGCGCCGCGCCAACCACGAGGGGGAGACGGCCCCCATCGCCGTGCAGATCGCCGGCACGGACGCCGCCATGATGGCCGAGGCTGCCGCCTACAACATCGAGCGTGGCGCCCAGATCATCGACATCAACATGGGCTGCCCGGCCAAGAAGGTCTGCAACAAATGGGCGGGCTCGGCCCTGATGCAGGACGAGCCCCTGGCCCTGGAGATCATCGAGGCCGTGGTCGCCGCCTGCCTGCCACACGGCGTGCCGACCACGCTCAAGATGCGCACCGGCTGGAGCGCCGAGCACAAGAACGCCGAGCGCATCGCCCGGGCCGCCGAGTCCGCTGGCATCGCCATGCTGACCGTGCACGGCCGCACCCGCGAGCAGGGCTACAAGGGCCAGGCCGAGTACGACACCATCGCCGCCGTCAAGGCCGCCGTGCAGATCCCGGTGGTGGCCAATGGCGACATCACCAGCGCCGACAAGGCGCGCGAGGTGCTGCGCCTGACCGGGGCCGATGCCCTCATGATCGGCCGCGCCGCCCAGGGCCGCCCCTGGATCTTTGGCGACATCGCCCATTTCCTGGCCACGGGCGAGCACCGCGCCGCGCCCATGACCGCCCAGGTCCAGCGCTGGCTGCTGGACCACCTGGAGGACCACTACGGCCTGTACGGCGAATTCGCTGGCGTGCGCACCGCCCGCAAGCACATCGGCTGGGCCGTGCGCGCCCTGCCGGGCGGCGAGGCCTTCCGCGCCCGCATGAACCTGCTGGAGACCTGTGCCGATCAGGTGCGTGCCGTGCAGGACTACTTTGAACAACTGGCCGTCGATCACGATCGGCTGCCACTGAGCCACGACGCCGCCCTGCCGGGTGACGACGCGGAGTCGACCGACGCCAGCGAGGCTGAGGCTGCCCACCCGGCCGCCTGCTTCGCCCATTGAAGTGATATGAGCAAGAAGAACATCCAAGACTGCATCAAGGACAACCTGGAGAGCTATTTCCAGGACCTGCGCGGTGCCGAGCCTCACGGTGTCTACGACATGGTGCTGGCGGCGGTCGAAAAGCCCATGCTGGAGCTGGTCATGCAGCGCGCCGAAGGCAACCAGTCCAAGGCGGCCGACTGGCTGGGCATCAACCGCAACACCTTGCGCCGCAAACTGCTGGACCACAAGCTGGTCAAGTGACCCCCATCCCGCTCTTTTAGATCTGAAGGAAAAAACCATGGCCTTGACCGCCCTGCTGTCCGTGTCCGACAAGACCGGCATCGTTGAATTTGCCCAGGCACTGCACGCCCAGGGCGTGAAGCTGCTGTCCACCGGCGGCACCGCCAAGCTGCTGGCCGACCAGGGCCTGCCCGTGACCGAAGTGTCTGAGGTCACCGGCTTCCCCGAAATGCTCGACGGCCGTGTCAAGACCCTGCACCCGCGTGTGCACGGGGGGCTGCTGGCCCGCCGCGACCTGCCCGAGCACATGGCCGCGCTCAAGGAGCACGGCATCAACACCATCGACATCCTGGTGGTCAACCTCTACCCCTTTGCCCAGGCCACCGCCAAGGCCGATTGCACACTCGAGAACGCCATCGAGAACATCGACATCGGCGGCCCCACCATGCTGCGCGCGGCCGCCAAGAACTGGCAGGACGTGGCCGTCATCATCGACCCGGTCGACTACCCGCAAGTGCTGGCTGAGCTCAAGGGCGAGGGCCTGACCCGCGGCACCAAGTTCATGCTGGCCAAGAAGGTGTTCGCCCACACCGCCGCCTACGACGGCATGATCACCAACTACCTGACCGCGCTTGAAGCCGGCAGCGAGCTGAAGACCGAAGCCGTGCCCGTGCGCGCCGAATACCCCGAGGTGTTCAACCTGCAACTCAACAAGGTGCAGGGCATGCGTTATGGCGAGAACCCCCACCAGTCGGCCGCCTTCTACCGCGAAGCCCAGCCGGTGGCCGGCACGCTGTCGCAATGGACCCAGATCCAGGGCAAGGAGCTGTCCTTCAACAACATCGCCGATGCCGATGCGGCCTGGGAATGCGTCAAGGCCTTCGAGCAGTGCGCCTGCGTGATCGTCAAGCATGCCAACCCCTGCGGCGTGGCCGTGGGCGCGACCCCGCTGGAGGCCTATCAGAAGGCCCTCAAGACCGATCCCACCAGCGCCTTTGGCGGCATCATGGCCTTCAACCGCCCCATCGATGCCGATGTGGTCGAGGCCATCAACGCCAACAAGCAGTTCGTGGAAGTGGCCATTGCCCCGGCCATCACCCCGGCCGCCCGTGCCGCCTATGCCAGCAAGCAGAACGTGCGCCTGCTGGAAGTGCCCATCAGCCAGCTCAGCAACGCGCTGGACTTCAAGCGCGTGGGCGGTGGCATGCTGCTGCAATCGGCCGACAACATCGACTTGGTCGGCGACATCAAGGTGGTGTCCAAAGTACAGCCCACCGAGCAGCAACTGCAAGACATGCTGTTTGCCTGGACCGTGGCGCGCTTCGTCAAGAGCAACGCCATCGTCTTCTGCAAGGACGGCATGACCATGGGCGTGGGCGCGGGCCAGATGAGCCGCCTGGACTCGGCTCGCATCGCCTCGATCAAGGCCCAGCACGCCAACTTGAGCCTGCAGGGCTCGGCCGTGGCCTCGGACGCCTTCTTCCCCTTCCGTGATGGCCTGGACGTGGTCGTCGACGCTGGCGCAAGCTGCGTGATCCACCCGGGCGGCAGCATGCGCGACGACGAAGTCATCGCCGCTGCGGACGAGCGCGGCATCGCCATGGTCTTCACTGGCACGCGTCACTTCCGTCACTGATTGCCGCGCCGCCAGCTCTGGCGGTCTGAGTTTGACCTCAAGGCCCTTCGGGGCATGTTTTCATGCGCCGTGATCCTGTGTTTTTGCGATGCAGCGCGGGGCGCGGGGTGAAGGGGCACGCGGCCGGGCTTCAATGTGGGTGGTCCTGCCTTTGGCAGGACTTCCCTGTGGTGCTCCCCATGGGCTTGTGCCGTGGAACTCGCTCCGCGGCTTTCAGCCGCTGCACTCAGACAACCACGGCAAGCATGTTCACGAAGCGCGCTGACGCGCGCCAAGCCCACGGCTGCGCTCCTCGGCACCCACAAGGCGCCCGGCCACGTGCCCCTTCACCCCTTTGATCGCCCCGCTGGTGGCCTGCGTGGACGTCCTGGCGTGCCATGGTCGCTGCGCTTTCGCGCCCATGGTTGAACGCACACAGACCTTGAGTTGATCACTCGTCGCTCGTTCTCCAGCGCTCTGGCTTTGAATGTGCGTAAGCCGTGGCATGCGACGGTCTCGGCATACCACCAGCGAGGCGAAGAAGGGCTGAGCCGGCTTTCGGGAGGGCGCCTTGTGGGTGCCGAGGAGCGCAGCCATGGGCTTGGCGTGCGCAGCGCGCTTCGTCATCTGACTTGCCGTGGTTGCGCGAGCGCAGCGGCGTCAGCCGCGCAGCGAGTTCCACGGCACAAGCCCATGGTGAGCACCACCGGGAAGTCCTGCCAAAGGCAGGACCACCCACATTGAAGCCCGCCCGGAAGTTGGCTCAGCCCGCGCCCCGCGTTGCATCGACAAAGCGTGCATCAGATGCCACCCCGAAAATGCGTGATGAGCCTTTTTCATGGCCGCATGGGCCCTTGATGCAGACCCCGGTGGTGCCCGGGAAAGCACTCCCCCCCACTCTCTGCGCCATTGATTCAGTTCGTATTCTTATTGAACGGCCCTCATCAAACTTCCGGACACGTCGAGACGGAATCCCTTCCAGCTCACCACCTCAGCCTTATCGAGGAAGTACTCGCCATGTCCAGACCAGACGCCGTTTATGGACGCTATCGTCCGCTCAAGTTCATCCGCATGGCCGACTGCATCGCCATGTACAAACTGTTCATCCAGTACTACGACAACACCTCCCTGGAGACCTTCATCCGGGACATGTCCAAGAAGACCGGGGTGCTGGTGATCTACAGCAAACGCGATGACAGCATCGTGGGCTTTTCCACGATCACCAATTTCCAGATGAAGGTCGATGGCCAGGCCGTGCGCTGCGTGTTCAGCGGTGACACCGTGGTCGACCGCCGCTATTGGGGCACCTCGGCACTGCGCATCTCCGGCCTGCTCTATCTCTGGCGCCAGAAGGTGCTGCACCCCTTCACGCCGGTGTACTGGTATCTGATCTCGATGGGCTATCGCACCTATCTGATGATGGCCAACAATTTCCCCAACTACTACCCCCATGTCGACGGCGATGATCCGCACATGCGCAACATCGCCATGGCCGCCAGTGAGCACCTCTTCCCTGGCACCCTTGACCGGGAACGGGGCATGCTGGACTTTGGCGAAGACGCCTGCCGACTCAAGGGCGATGTCACGCCCATCTCCGATGCCGAACGCAGTGATCGCAAGATCGCCTTCTTTGAAAAGCGCAACCCTCACTGGATGCGGGGTGACGAGATGCCCTGCCTGGGCGCCATCGACCTGGGCATGATCTGGCACATGCTCAAGCACGCGCCCAGTCGGATCTTTCACTGGGACTACAAGAAGCGCGCCGCGCAACGGGCGGCGCAGCGTCGACCGCAACATGCCATGGATGGCGCCCAGGTGAGCAAGCGCTGAGCCTCAACACCCCACACCACCAGGCCCTTCGGGGCCTTTTTTCATGCCCACGGAAAACGACAGGTGCGGGCAAATACCACCCCCAGAAGAGGGGGGGTGCAAGGGCATCGCATGTTTTCTTGTTTAACAAGACACGTTACCCTGCGAATCCCATAAGTATGGGATCTGCGCATCGCAGCGTTTTGTCCAGCATCAAAGAGGAATCATTCATGGCCACCAAAGACACCGTATACGGCCGCTACCGGCCCATCCAGGACATCAGCGTGGCCGACTGCGTGACGATGTACAACCTGTTCATCCAGTACTACGACAACACACCGCTGGACACCTTCGTCAAGGACATGTCCAGAAAGACCGGCGTGTTCGTCATCTACCGCCGCCAGGACGACAGCATCGTGGGCTTTTCCACCATCACGAATTTCGAGGTCCAGGCCGATGGCCAGACCGCCCGCTGCCTGTTCAGCGGCGACACCGTGGTGGACCGCCGCTACTGGGGCACCTCGGCACTGCGCATCACCACCTTCCTGTACGTGCTGCGCCAGAAGATCCTGCACCCCTTCACCCCGCTGTACTGGTACCTGATCTCGATGGGCTACCGCACCTACATGGTGATGGCCAACAACTTCCCGAACTACTACCCCAGCGTGGACGGGGATGACCCCCACCTGCGCAACATCGCCGTCGAGGCCAGCGAGCACCTGTTCCCCGGCATGCTGGACCGCAGCCGCATGATGATCCACTTCGGTGAAGATGCCTGCAAGCTCAAGGGCGATGTCACCCCGATCTCCGATGCCGAGCGGGCCCACCGCAAGATCGCCTTCTTCGAAAAGCGCAACCCGAACTGGATGCATGGCGACGAGATGCCCTGCGTGGGCGCCTTCGACTTCGCCATGATCTGGGGCATGATCAGCGAAGCCCCCAAGCGGCTCTTCCATCTGGACTACAAGAAGCGCGCTGCGGCCCGCACGGTCGCCCAGGAGGATCTGCGCGAAGCACGCTGACCCTCGACTGCTCGCCCAAACCCATCGCGATCCGGTGGGTTTTTTAAGCTCTATATACTTCGCATGCGAAATAATTGCATGCCATGACGACACCCCGCCCCCGCCTCATCTTTCTGCTCAACAGCGCGCAACGCCGCTTGCAGCAGTGGATCGCCACCCAGCAGTGGCAGGCGGCCAGTGCAGGCGTCACGCCGCCGACACCGGCCCAAGGCGGCGCACTGTTCGCCCTGGCTCGACAGGACGGCCTCACCATGGGCCAGTTGGCCACCGAGCTGGACCTGGCGCCCTCGGCGGTCTCCGGCCTGGTGCAGCGCCTGGAGGCGCTGGGCTGGGTCCGACGCCAGCCTTGTCCCCAGGATGCACGCACCCAGCGTGTGTGGCTGCACGCCGCAGGGCGCGCCCAGTTGCCCCTGCTGCGCGAGGCCACACAAAACATCCAGCAGCAGCTCGCCGCCGGTTTCACCGAGGCCGAGCTGCAAACCGTCGCCCGCTGGCTGACCCATGTTCAGCAACTCGACGCCCCTCACCGCCCTGACGACACGCCCCATGACTGAACCGCGCCCTGAACCCGTCACCATCACCTGCGCCGATGGCGTGCCGTTGCAAGGCCACTTCCTGCCCGCCAGCGGTGGGCAGCCGGGCCTGCCGGTGCTGCTGAGCCCGGCCACCGGCGTGCGCCAGCACTTCTACCTGCGCTTCGCCACCTGGCTGGCGGCCCAGGGACATGATGTGCTGGTGTTCGACTACCGCGGCATCGGTCTGTCCCTGCAAGGGCGGCTGCAGGACTGCCCGGCCACCCTGGCCGAATGGGGTCAGCAGGACCAGGTGGCCACACTCGACTGGCTGCTGCAACGCACGGGTCGCGAACAGGTGCTGCTGATGGGACACAGTGCCGGCGGCCAGATGATCGGCCTGCTGCCCAACCACCGACACGTGGCGCGCCTGGTGGGCATCTCGGCCTCCACAGGATGGTTCCGGGGCATGCGTCCGGAGTTCGCCATCCCGGCCTGGACGGCCCTGTGCGCCCTCGTGCCCCTGGGCATCCTGCTCAAGGGTTATGGCCCGACCGCCGCCTTCGGCCTGGGCGAGAACCTGCCCGCAGGTGTGGCCCGCCAGTGGGGCCAGTGGTGTGCCGCAGGTGGCTACGCCACCAATGCTGTGCGCGGCCGCCCCGAGCAGGACTTTCACGCCCAGGTGAGCTGCCCCATCACCGTGCTGCACGCGGCAGACGATGACATCGCCACCCGCCTGACCGTGGCCGATCTGATGCGCACCTTCCCCGCCGCGCAGAAGCAGACCCTGCGCCTCAAGGCCGCCAGCCATGGCCTCAAGAGCATCGGCCACATCGACTGGTTCCGCCCCTCTCATCAAGCCCTGTGGCCCGTGATGGCCAGCGCATTGCGCGGTCCGGTCTGATGATCGGCCATCGGGGCCGCACGCCGGTTATCCTGTCGGCCTCATGAGAATTCTCGGCATCGATCCTGGTTTGCAGACCACCGGCTTTGGCGTCATCGACGTGGACGGGCCACGCCTGAGCTATGTGGCCAGCGGCACCATCAAGACCAAGGAAGCCGCCCAGGGCGATCTGCCCACCCGGCTCAAGATCATCTTCGACGGTGTGCGCGAGGTCGTGGGCCGCTACGAGCCACAGCAAGCCTCGGTCGAGATCGTGTTCGTGAACGTGAATCCTCAATCGACCCTGCTGCTGGGCCAGGCCCGTGGTGCGGCCATCGCCGGGCTGCTGAGCACCCCCAGCTCGCCCACGGTGTCCGAGTACACGGCGCTGCAGATGAAAAAGGCCGTTGTCGGCCACGGCCATGCGGCCAAGGCCCAGATCCGACACATGGTGATGCGCCTGCTGAACTTGCCGCGCGAACCCCACAACGATGCGGCCGATGCCCTGGGCCTGGCCATCTGTCATGCCCATGCCGGCCACGCCATGGCGCAGATGGCGCGTGCGACCGATCTGTCGCGCCGTACCCACGCGCAGATCAAGGGCGGTCGGGTGTACTGAGGCCCCTCTGGCCGCAGCTCACTGGCCTTCCTTGATCAGGCGCCCCGAGGACGACTGGATGGGACGGGCATTCATGGGGTAGAGCCGGCTGAAGATGCCGATCTGCTCACGCGACATGGTGGCGGGCTGCTTCATGACCATCCACAGCACCCCTTCCGAGCACGGCGGTGTGGTGAGCGAGCCCATGTAGGTGTAGTACTGGCGCTGCTCGGGCAGCATCTGGTTCATGTCCAGCATCACCGGCGAGTACTGCTCGGTCTGCTTTTCCAGCGGCAGACTGTTCCACACCAGTTGCACCATGGGGTGGGCGATGCCCTGATCCATCAGCACGGCCACCACGGCCAGACGGCCTTCGACATCCTTGTGCACGAGGTGGGCCACCATCTCGTATTGGCGGCCGTTGATGCGCTCCTCGCTGGGCCGATGGAAGTGGAACTGCAGCAGCTCGTAACGACGCCCTTGCACCGTGATGCTGTTGCCGGGCTCCAGCGTGGCCTGCACGGTGTGGCCGTTGTCGACCACTTTGAAAGGCGTCGGGCGATAGTCGAACTGGATGGGCTCGAGCTCGACCTTGATGCCATCGCGGATGTCGATGGGGCTCTGGCGCTTGCCCAGCATGCATTGACGGAACTCGGGCTTGAGCATGCCCCAGTTGCCCGGCCCGGTGTCACCGGCATACGCCCAGTGCACATCATGGCCATCACTGCCTGCACCGGATGCACCATGCGCACCGGCCGACGCCTTGGGCCCGGCGCCATGCGCAGACGCCGTGGGCGCCACCCGCTTGGGGCGCGGCTTGGGCGCCGACACCTTGACCACCGGCGCCACCTCCTGCTTGGCACGCACCTCGGCGATCTTCTGATCGATCAGCTCCCGCAACTCCGCCATGGACACACTGGACTTGGAATCAGGCGCAGGCGCTTCCGCCCTGGCGGCGCTCTTCTTGAGGTCGGGCTTGAGATCTTCCTTGCTGACCTTGCCCGACTTGACAGGCGCTGTCTCGGCCACAGCATGGGGATCGCCATGGGCCTCCGAGGCCTGAACCCCAGAGGACAGGGCCAGGCCCAAGGCCAGGGCCACCACCTGGCTGATGGCCGATGGTGTGAAACCGATTTTCTTGACTCGAGGCTCATTCATGGCAACTCTCCGCTAACCCGAGGGTTTTCGACCACCCGAGGGGCGAACTTGAGCCTTGCCATCCATAGTGTGAAGTCAGCCGATAGGCCGGATTCTGTGCGGCCAGACACCTTGCGATGCCCGACCGTGACCGCCATTCCTCTGGGCCGCCTGTCGCCAGAGCGGCTCGATGCCACCTACCCGCACACTCTCCGGGCCAGATCACTGTGTGCCTATTTGGTGTTGCTGCGCGTAGAGATTGCCCGTTTCACCCTCTGCGTCCCCGGCCATTCTTTCGAATGGCCTTTGACGTGGCTTTCGCCCCGCCCAAGGCCGCAGAGACTCGTCTCTGTTGCTCTGATCCTCACCTCACGGTGGAGAGGCGTTACCTCCTACGCTGCCCTGTGCAGTCCGGACCTTCCTCCAGTACGCCCTTTCGGGACCTGTACCAGCGGCGGTCTGGCTGACTTCACACGCGCATTATCTCAGGCCTGCGGCCTCCAGGGCCTTGGAAAATTCAGCGGGCTTTTGAAAACCGATCACGCGCACCCCTGTGAGCTCCTGCCCGGTGCGGTCAAAGAAGATGATGCCCGGGGGCCCGAAGAGCTTGAAACGCGCCAGCAAGGCCCGGTCGTCCGCGTTGTTGGCCGTCACATCGGCCTGCAGCAGCACCGCCTGCGCCAGGCGCGCGCGCACATTCGTGTCAGTGAAGGTCTCGCGCTCCATCTCCAGGCAGGAGACACACCAGTCGGCATAAAAGTCCAGCATCACGGGGCGCCCCTGGCGGGCGGCCTCTCGCACGGCGGCCTCCAGCTCCGTCACCGAGCGCACCCGCTGGAAGGGCAGCACACTCTGGTGGCCAGCGGGGCTCACGGACTGGCCCTGCACCGCCGCCACCAGCACCGGCCAGGCCGGGCGGGCCACCCAGACGGCCATGCCCAGCATCAGCACCCCGAACAGGCCCTTGACCGCCGTCATCCAGGGGCCGGCCTTGGGCAGGAGGCTGCCAGCCGACAAGCCCACCAGCAGCAGCGGCACACTCATGCCCCAGGCCATGGCGTACAGCGCCGCGCCCCCCAGCACCACGTCTCGGGACTGACTGATGTAGAGCAACGCACCGGCCAGGGGCGCCGACACACAGGGGCTGACGATCAGGGCCGAGACGGCCCCCATCACGAACACGCTCACGAACCGCCCGCCGGGCAGGCCCTGGGTATGGTGCCCCAACCAGCTCTGCACGCCCACCGGCAGGCGCAGCTCGTACAGGCCGAACATCGACAGGGCCAGCAGCACCATCACGGCCGCAAAGCTCAGCACCACCCAGGGGTGCTGCAGGTAGGCGGCCAGCCCCTGGCCCAACATGCCGGCGGCCACGCCCAGGCCGGTGTAGACCAGGGCCATGCCCTGCGAATAGCTCAAGGCCAGCGCCAGCCCCCGGCCCCGGCTCACCTGCTGACCGTGGCCCACGATGATGGACGACAGGATCGGCACCATGGGCAGCACACAAGGGGTGAGCGACAACAGCACTCCCGCCAGCAGAAAGACACCCACCACCGTCAGCCAACGGCCGCTGGCCAGGGCGGCGGTGATGCGGTCATCCTGGCGGTCGGCCCCCGCGCCGTCTGCGGCCGCCGCAGAGCCCCCCGGTGCCTGAGACACGCCGCCGCCCAGCAAGGAGGCGGATCGTTCACCCATGCCCTGCCAGAGTGCCGCCACCGCCTGCACCTGGCCCTGCGGGCCCAGCGTCACCCGAAAACGCCGCGTCTGGGGTGGGTAACACAGGCCGGCGTCGGCACAGCCCTGGTAGCTCACCGTCAGGGTCTGCTCACCCGCCACCGGGGTGGCCGGCGCGGGGATGTTCACGGTAGCGCTCAGATCGCGGTGATAGACCTCCATCACCTTGTTGAAGGTGGGATCCATCTTGCGCTCGCCATCGGGCAAGACCATGGGCAGCGGGTGATCCCCCCACTGTGCCTGCATGCGCTCGCGGTACAGATAGGTCTGAGGCGCCAGCATGAAATCCAGTTGCACCGCTTGCGGCGAGGCCACCGAGGCCTGCACCCGGAAGGCCTGCTCCGCCGGCAGGAAATCCTGCGCCCGGGCCGGGACCACGCCCGCCAGCACCCAGATCAGCAGACACGACAGCAGGCGCCACAGCCCATCGAGACGCTGCGGCCAGATCAAGTTTTGAGTACGCATGGTGTGATTTTGAGGCCAGCGCGCTTATCCTTATCGATCGGCTGGTTCAAGCCCCTTTTTGACGCCTGACGCAGGAGTGAGTTGCATGAAAGCCCACAGCATTCTCGAAACCATCGGTCAAACCCCGCACATCCGCGCCCAGCGCCTGTTCGGCCCGCAAAACAACGTCTGGATCAAGGCCGAGCGCGCCAATCCAGGGGGCTCGATCAAGGACCGCATCGCGCTGGCCATGGTCGAGGACGCCGAAGCCCGCGGCTTGCTGAAGGCCGGCGGCACCATCGTCGAACCCACCTCCGGCAACACCGGCATCGGTCTGGCCATGGTGGCCGCGGTCAAGGGCTACAAGCTGGTGCTGGTGATGCCCGACAGCATGTCGATCGAGCGCCGCCGCCTGATGCTGGCCTACGGCGCCAGCTTCGACCTCACCCCGCGTGAAAAGGGCATGAAGGGCGCCATCGCCCGTGCCCAGGAGATCGTCGAGGCCACCCCCGGCGCCTGGATGCCCCAGCAGTTCGAGAACCCGGCCAACATCGCCGTGCACGAGCGCACCACCGCCCAGGAGATCCTGGCGGACTTCCCGGAAGGCCTGGATGCTCTGATCACCGGGGTGGGCACCGGCGGCCACCTCACGGGCTGCGCCCGCGTGCTCAAGCAGGCCTGGCCCCAGCTCAAGGTGTTCGCGGTCGAACCCAAGGCCTCGCCGGTGATCTCCGGCGGCGCGCCCTCGCCCCACCCCATCCAGGGCATCGGTGCGGGCTTCATCCCCGCCAACCTGGACACCGGCCTGCTCGATGGCGTGATCCTGGTCGACGCCGAAGACGCTCGCGAGATGGCCCGCCGCGCCGCGCGTGAAGAAGGCATGCTGATCGGCATCTCTTCCGGCGCTACGCTGGCCGCCATTGCACAGAAACTGCCTGAACTGCCCTCGGGTGCCCGCGTCCTGGGATTCTGCTACGACACGGGTGAACGCTATCTGTCGGTCGAGGGTTTCCTGCCTGCCTGAACCGATGAGCTCAAGAACCCCTTCACACCGCAGCACGCCCGAGCATTCCGGAGTGTCGGGATGGCTTCAGAAACTGGGCCACCCCAACTCGGCGCAGAGCGGGATCATCCGCATCCTGCTCATTGCCACGGCAGTGGTGGCCCTGTGCGGCCTGGGTTACTACATGGTGGACCCAGCCATCGAATCGATCGGCGAGGGGTTCTGGCTGGCCTTCACCACGGCGGCCACAGTGGGCTACGGGGACCTGGTTCCCAGCACCGTTGAATCTCGGGTCTTTTCCGTGATCGTGGTGGTGGTCGGCTTTGCCGTGCTGTCCCTGGTCACGGCCAGCATCTCGGCCCTGCTGGTGGGCAAGCAGGAACGCATGATCGAATACGAGATCCTGCACGATCTGCACAAGCAGGTGCGCCTGCTGCGCGAGGAGATTGCCGAGTTGCGTCAGGAAGGACATCTGGCCTCGCCGACGGCCGCCGCACCGCCCACCACGGACACGACCCGCCCCTCTCCACCGACTTGAGGGCTTGCGCCTTCGGCATGCGTCAGGCAAAAAAGAGCCCGGACCTTTCGATCCGGGCTCAAGGAGAGGTCGCATGAGACCTCACACTGACTAAAGAGGGCAAGAAAAGCGTGATGTCGGACAAAAACACGCCGGCCTCTTGCACTGCATCAAGAGGATACACGTGTTGTCAGTCTGAGTACACCACCGGAACCCGACACACCCCCTGAAATGCAGGGGGTCTCGTCTCCGTCCCGCCGCATTCAGTCAGTGGTGATCAAGCGCCACTGCAGGGTCTCGCCGCCACGCAGGGGCTTGATCTCGGTCTCGCCGAAGGGCAGCGCCTCCGGCACCACCCAGGGCTCGCGCCGGAGCGTCACGCGCTCGGTATTGCGCGGCAGGCCGTAGTAGTCGGGGCCATGGAAGCTGGCAAAGGCCTCCAGCTTGTCCAGCGCGCCTGCCGCCTCGAAGACCTCGGCATACAACTCCAGGGCACACGGGGCCGTGTAGCAACCGGCGCAGCCACTGGCATGCTCCTTGAGGTGCGCGGCATGCGGTGCGCTGTCGGTGCCCAGGAAAAAGCGAGAGGATCCCGAGGTGGCCGCCTGCACCAGCGCCAGGCGGTGCTCCTCGCGCTTGAGGATGGGCAGGCAGTAGTAGTGCGGCCGGATCCCGCCCATGAAAATGGCGTTGCGGTTGTAGAGCAGGTGCTGGGGCGTGATGGTGGCCCCCACAAAGCGGTCGGCCTCGTTCACGTACTGCGCGGCCTCCCGCGTCGTGATGTGCTCGAACACCACTTTGAGCTCAGGCAGATCACGGCGCAGGGGGATCAGCTTGTCATCGATGAAGGCCTTCTCGCGGTCGAACACGTCGACCGCGCTGTCGGTGACCTCGCCGTGCACGCACAGCACCAGGCCTTCGCGCTGCATGGCCTCCAGCACCGCATAGGTCTTGCGCAGGTCGGTCACGCCCGCATCGCTGTTGGTCGTGGCACCTGCGGGGTACAGCTTGAAGGCCACCACCCCGGCGTCACGCGCGCGCCGGACCTCGTCGGGCGAGGTGTTGTCGGTCAGATAAAGCACCATCAGGGGCTCGAAACTCAAGCCGGCAGGCACGGCCGCACGAATGCGATCGCGGTAGGCCAAGGCCTGCTCGGCTGTGGTCACCGGCGGGCGCAGATTGGGCATGATGATGGCGCGCGCAAACTGGCGCGCCGTGGCGGGCACCACACTCTGCATGGCCACGCCATCGCGCACGTGCAGATGCCAGTCGTCAGGTCGGATCAGGGTGAGTTCGTTCATGACGATATTCTCGCCTCAATGCAAGGGGGATTGCCTGGTGGTGGCGCAGGCCTTGCCGCAATGCGAGAATCATCCGATGACCTCCTCCACGCTCCGCCCCCTCCTGCGGCCCCTGGCCTGCACCCTGGCCCTGGCCTCCCTGACGGCCTGCTCCTACATGCCGCAATGGGCTTCGCTCAAGGCCTTCCAGCATCGAGGCGATGCCCCGAGCACCGAAGCCCTGGCCACCCCGAAAGAGCGCTCCGAGGTGCTGCTGGCGCTGACCGAGGACCACACCCTGGTGACCGTCAACGCCGCGCAGCCCGGGCAGTTGCTGGGTCAGGTCACTCTCAAGGGCTTGACGCCGGGCGAGAAGATCCTGGGCATGGACTTCCGCGTGGCCAAGGGGCAATTGTTTGCCCTGAGCAGCACAGGCCGCCTGCTGCGCATCGAGCCCACCACGGGCCAGATCACACCCGTCGGCACCGGCGTGGCCCTGCCACTTGGCGCATCCTGGGGCGTGGACTTCAACCCCACCGTGGACCGCGTGCGAGTGGTCAACGACGAGGGCGCCAACCTGCGCCTTCACCCCGACACGGGTGCCCAGGTCGATGGCGATGCCAAGACCGATGGGCTGCAAGCCGATGGCCGCCTGAGCTATGCCGCCGGTGACCTGCTCCAGGGGCGTGTTCCCCGCGTCACCGCCGCGGCCTACACCTACAACAAGGACAACGACAAGCTCACCACCAACTACGCCATCGACGCGGCGGCAGGTTATCTGGTGGTGCAAGGCTCGGTCGAGGGAGCCACACCCGTGGTCTCACCCAACACGGGCCTGCTGCAAAGTGTCGGCCCGCTGCTGATCGATCGATTCGATCAGGCGTCCTTCGACATCTCGGATGTGAACAACGCCGCCTACCTGGTCACTGGCCGTCAAGGCAGCGTCGAGTCCCGCCTCTATGAGGTCGATCTGGGCAGTGGCGTGGCACGCCTCATCGGCTCGATCGGCGCGGGCCAGCAGATCCGTGCCCTGGCCATCGTGCCTTGATGCGCATGGCGGCCAGGCGACCGCCTGGCCTCACGCTGCGGACGGTGGGGCCGCCGGCGGATGCTCGCTGCCGCTTTGCTGCATGCGCCACATCTGCGCGTAGCGCCCCCCGGCCGTCAGCAGTTGCACATGGGTGCCCCGCTCGATGATGTGGCCCGAGTCCATCACCAGGATCTCATGGGCGTTGACCACGGTGGACAGGCGATGCGCAATCACCAGCACCGTCTTGCCCTGAGCCACCGCCGCCAGCTCGGCCTGGATGGCCCGCTCATTGGCCGAATCCAGCGCCGAGGTGGCCTCGTCGAACACCAGCACCGGCGGATCCTTGAGCAAAGTGCGTGCGATCGCCACGCGCTGCTTCTCGCCGCCCGAGAGTTTGAGCCCACGCTCGCCCACCATGGTGTCGTAGCCCTTGGGGGTGCTGACGATGAAGTCGTGGATGCGGGCCGCACGGGCCGCCTGTTCGACCTCTTCGCGCGTGGCACCGGTGCGACCATAGGCGATGTTGTAGGCCACCGTGTCGTTGAAGAGCACCGTGTCCTGCGGCACGATGCCCACGCTGCGGCGCAGGCTGTCTTGCGTCAGGCCCCGGATGTCGTGGCCATTGACCGTGATGCGCCCGCCCTGCACGTCATAAAAGCGGTAGAGCAGGCGTGCCAGCGTGGATTTGCCCGAGCCTGAGGGTCCGACCACGGCCACGGTCTGCCCCGACGGGATCTCGAAGCTGATGTCATGCAAGATGGGCCGCGAGGGGTCATAGGCGAACTGCACATGGTCAAAGCGCACGGCCGGTGGCCCCTTGAGCAGCAAGGGCGCGGCATCGGGTGCGTCGGCCACCTCGCGCTCACGCTCCATCAGCGTGAACATCTTGTCCAGGTCGGTCAGGGACTGCTTGATCTCGCGGTAGATGACGCCCAGGAAGTTCAAGGGAATGTAGAGCTGGATCATGAAGGCATTGATCATGACCAGATCGCCCACCGTCAACCGCCCGGCCACCACGCCCTCGGTGGCACGCCAGAGCATGAGGATCAGACCCAAGGCGATGATGCTCTGCTGGCCGGCATTGAGCAGCGAGAGGCTGCGCTGGCTCTTGAGCGCCACCTGGCGCAGGCGCTCCAGGCTCTCGTCGTAGCGACGCGCCTCGAAGTCCTCGTTGTTGAAGTACTTGACGGTCTCGTAGTTCAGCAAGGCATCGATGGCCCGCGTGTGCGCCTTCGAATCCAGCTCGTTTTGCTCACGGCGAAACCGCGTGCGCCACTGCGTCACCGTCACCGTGAAGCCCACATAAGCCACCAGGGCACCCAAGGTGATCCAAGCAAAGACCATGTCGAACTGGATGGCCAGCAGGCCCAGCACCAGCGACACCTCGATCAGGGTCGGGATGATGCTGTAGAGCGAGTACGAAATCAGCGAATGCACGGCACGGGTGCCCCGCTCGATGTCGCGCGTCATACCCCCCGTCTGGCGCTCCAGGTGAAAGCGCAGGCTCAGCGCATGCAGGTGCGAAAAAACCTGCAGCGAGATGCGCCGGGCCGCCCCTTCCGTGGCCTTGGCAAAGACCAGTTCACGCAGTTCGGTGAACAGCGAGGTCGACAGGCGCAGCAGACCATAGGCCAGCAGCAGCCCCAGGGGCACGGCCAGCAGCGCCTGCGGCGACTGTGCCGAGGGCGCCAACCGGTCGATCAGTTGCTTGAGCAGCACGGGCACGCCCACATTGGCCAGCTTGGCGCCCACCATGAAGGCCAGCGCCAGCACGACACGCCCTTTGTAGGCCCACAGATAGGGCCACAGGCGCGCGAGGGTGTCCTTGTCGGAGCGGCGTGTATCCGTGGCAGATGTCGGGTTTCCCCCAGGAATGGACGGTGCGTGGCGGCGCATTCTGAAACAATGCCAGCTTGAAGTTGCAACAGCCGATTGTCGGCGCCTTTGACCATGACCGTCTGCCCCAAGCCCAATATCCTGCAATGCCCGCCGGATCTGCACCCCGAGATGGAGCTGATCATGCGCATCGTGCCCATGCCCAAGGATGCCAACGGCAACGGCGACATCTTTGGCGGCTGGCTGATGGCGCAGGTGGATCTGGCCGGCTCCTTGCTGCCAGGGCTGGTCTCGCGCGGACGCATCGCCACGGTGTCGGTCAACCATTTCGTGTTCAGCCAGGCGGTGTCGGTGGGCGACGTGGTGTCGCTGTATGGCCGCATCGAGAAGATCGGCCGCACCTCCATGACCGTGCACGTGGAAGCCTGGGCCGAGCGGGACCCCAGCAACCCGCGCCTGGTCAAGGTCACCGAGGCCAACATCACCTACGTGGCCATTGACGAACAGGGCCGCCCCCGCCCGGTTCCCAAGGCCAACTGATGGCCCTGATCGGCCTACACTGTGAGGCTGGATCCCTTTTCAAGGAGCGCCTCATGCTGACCTCATTGACCTCATCTCCCCTGATCCGTACCGCCATGCTGGCCACGGCCTGCGCCCTGGGTGCGCCCATGGGCGTGCACGCCGTGGTGGTGGCCGGCCCCTCCGGCACCGTGCCCACGACCAGCCTGAGCACGACCGCGACCAGCTCCGGCAGTGCCGCCACCAGCAGCACCAGCCCTGCCGCCACAACCAGCACCAAGGCCGTGGCTGCGGCGGTCGTCGCCTCGTCGGCCAGCACCGCCAAAGCCGCCGCCGTCAGCCCCTGCACCCACTGCGGCACCGTTCAGGAAGTCACCGCCCGCAAGAAGAAGGGCGAGGGCAGCGGCCTGGGCCTGATCGCCGGGGCCGTCGTGGGCGGCGTGGTGGGCAACCAGTTCGGCAAGGGCACGGGCAACACCGTGACCACCGTGGGGGGTGCCGTGGCCGGTGGCGTGGTGGGCAACGAAATCGAGAAAAACGCCAACAAGCGCACCGAGTACGTCACCAAGATCAAGATGGACGATGGCACCGTGCGCGAGTTCAAGCTGGAACAGCAATACGCCGTGGGCGCCCGTGTCACCGTGGACGGCGACAAGGTTCAAGCCAAGCCCTGAGATCCCTCCCCTTTTTGCCCCTCGCCCGCCATGCACGAGCTCAGCGCCACGACCTTTGATCAATTGACCCCCGTCATGCGCAGGCAAGGCTGGGCGGTGGTGGCGGCCGACGAGCTGCGGCGGGCCGCGGAGGTCTCGGCCTCGACCCTGGAGGCCCTGGCGGCGTCCTGGAACGACCTGCCGCCGGACACCCACCTGCGGGACGGTGGTCACTACCGCTTCCGGCGTCACAGCTGCTATGTGGTGCACACCCCCTCGGGCCAGGTGGAAACCGTGCCCCACCGTGCCCACTGGCAGAGCGTGACCTACAACGCCCTGCATGGCGGCTTCGAGCGCTGGTTCGAGCCGGTGCGCCCGGAGGTGGCGGGCGATCCCGCCTGGTCTCGCCTGATCGGCCGCCTGGGAAGCGCCCTGGCCGCCATCCAGGCCACCGAGCGCTGGTATGTCGAAGCACACCAGTTCCGCGTCGACACCACCGGCGGCATCGGTCGCCCCACGCCCGAAGGCGCCCACCGCGATGGTGTGGATTTCGTGGTCGTGATCATGGTGGGACGCCAGGGCGTCAAGGGGGGCGAGACCCGCGTCTTCGAAGCCCAGGGACCGCACGGCGTGCGCTTCACCCTGAGCGAGCCCTGGAGCGCCCTGGTGCTGGACGACCATCAGGTCATCCACGAAAGCACCCCGATCCAGCCCCTGCAGGACCATGGCTGGCGCGACACCCTGGTGCTGACGTTCCGGGCCGCCGGCTTCCAGGGCCCTGGACAACCCTGAGTGGAGCGCCCCGTGCGCACGGTGCTTGCGTTACCGCAAAGCGTCGGACGCGCAAGGCAGGTAAGGTGCGGACGCACGATCCCACTTGCGGGCCCTTGCCCGCCGTCGCCACGCCATGAGCCCCGCCACCATCTGCCCCTGGACCACCGAGCGCCACGCTGCCCTCCGGCATGCCGATGGCAAACGGGTTTGCCGGCCTGCAGGAGGACACCATGCTGGAACAGCTTGACGGACACATCGCACGGGTCCAGCGGCATCGCCGGCAGCCCCATCAGCTGGCGGCGCGTGCCCTGGTGCATGAGCCCGGACAATGGGGCAAATCGTGGCGCCTGATCGAGGGTGCCGTCCGACTGGACCGGATCGTCGAGGGAGACGATCGCAGCCATTTCGTGCACTTGGCCCTGCCCGGGCAACTCATCGGCGCGGAGATGCTGCTCAAGGGGCAATACAGCTTCAGGGCACAGACGGTGGTGCCCAGTGTGCTGGTGCCGTGGCCCACCTTGCCCGAAGAAGACGTGACGCAGGACCTGCTGTCGGCCTTTGCCGCGCAGTACTGCCAGCAGGGCGACCAGATGCAGCTGTGCCATGGCGCGGCCGAATCACGCCTGAGTCACCTGCTGCGCATGATGACCCGGCACATGACCCCCGAGGCCGATGGCAGTCGGGTGCTGAACATGCCAGGCCTCAGGGACTTGGCCGACATCACCGACCTGACCATGGAAACCGTGTCTCGCTGCATCACCCGCCTGCGTCAGGCCAAGGTGCTGGAGGATCTGGGGCGGCGTCAGTTCAGGTTCTGGCCGGAACGCCAGAACCCCTCGGCCACCTGATCAGCACTGCGAGAAATCAGGCTTGCGCTTGGACATGAAGGCGTCGATGGCCTCCTTGCAGGCCGGGCCACGCAGCAGTTGGCCGAACTGAGCGAACTCCTCGTCGATCACGGCCTTGAGACCGGGCTGCGAGCGCTTCATCAAGGCCTTGGTGACCCGCAGAGAGGCCAAAGGCTTGGCCGACAGCTTGGCTGCCTGCGCCTGGGTATAAGCGTTGACCTCGTGCGGTGGCACCACGCGATTGACCAGCCCCATGTCATGGGCCTCATCGGCGTAAAAGGCCTCGCCCAGCAGCAGCTTTTCCGCGGCACGCTGGTAGCCCGCCAGGGCGGGCAGCAAAACGCTGGAGCCCGCTTCGGGGCACAGGCCCAGGTTCACAAAGGGCAGGCTGAATGCAGCGTTGTCACCGGCATAGACCAGATCGCAGTGCAGCAGCAAGGTGGTGCCGATGCCCACGGCGGGGCCCGCCACAGCGGCCAGCAGCGGCTTGGGGAAGGTCGTCAGTTCATGCAAGAAGCGATGCACTGGCGCGGGCTCGGTGGCCGCGGGATTGGGCGGGTTGTCGCGGAAGTCCTGCAGGTCATTGCCTGCGGTGAACACCTGCTCGTGGCCCTGGATCACCACCACACGCACCTGTTCATCGGCCGCCGCATCACGGAGCGCGTCGGCCAGCGTGGCGTACATCGCCGCCGTCAGGGCGTTTTTCTTGTCCAGTCGGTTCAGGGTCAGGGTCAGCACACCCGCTTCGCGGTGCTGCAGGATTTCACTCATGGCCAAAGTCTCCAGATTCAAGACCCTGAATTAGACGCCAGAAACGCCATCTGCCGCCGCTTTGTAAGCGGTGGGTCTGGAACTTCTGCGGCATATGCATGATGCGTGCGCTTTGTCGGGAGAGCGCAGGTGTGTCCCGCGCAGCGGGACCGCCCCCGTGAAGCCCGGACGGAGGCCACCTCGGCCCGCGCCCCACGCTGCCACGCCAGAACGCACCAGCAGCAACCAGCCAGCCCACCAACCAGCGGCCCATAAGCAAAAAAGCCCACCTCCAAGAAAGGAGATGGGCCACACACCTCACCCCACCGAGCCGTCAACCGGCGCGGTCGGTGAGACGCGAGATCACAGACGCTCGATGATGCCAGCGGCGCCTTGACCGGTACCGATACACATCGTGACCATGCCGTACTTGCCGCCCGTGCGCTGCAGACCGTGCACCACGGTCGCGGCGCGGATGGCACCGGTGGCACCCAGGGGGTGACCCAGAGCAATCGCGCCGCCCATCGGGTTGACCTTGGCACGGTCCAGCACGTGCCCCTTGGCGTCCAGATCCTTCAGCACCGCCAGCGACTGCGCCGCGAAGGCTTCATTCAGCTCGACCCAGTCCAGATCGGCAGCGGTGATGCCAGCCTTCTTCAGGGCCAGGGGAATGGCTTCGATGGGGCCGATGCCCATGATTTCGGGAGGCACGCCCTTGACGGCAAAGCTCACGAAACGAGCCAGCGGCTTCAGACCATACTTCTCGCAGGCTTCCTTGGAAGCCAGGATCAGGCAGCCCGCGCCGTCAGACGTTTGCGAGCTGTTGCCCGCCGTGACCGAACCCTTGGCAGCGAACACAGGGCGCAGCTTGGCCAGGCCTTCCAGCGAGGTGTCGGGGCGAGCGCCTTCGTCGCGGCTGATGACCTTCTTGGTGATGGTCACTTCGCCAGTTTCGAGGTTGGGCGTGCGCACTTCCACTTCGATCGGGGTGGTCTCGGCATCGAACCAGCCAGCCTGCTGAGCCGCGATGGCGCGACGGTGCGATTCCACCGCGAACGCATCCTGCTCTTCACGGCTGACCTGCCACTGCTCGGCCACCTTCTCGGCGGTCATGCCCATGCCGTAGGCGATGCCGACGTTCTCATCCAGGTCCACGACCTTGGGGTTGAACGAAGGCTTGTTGCCGCCCATGGGCACCATGGACATGGATTCCACACCACCGGCGATCATCACGTCGGCTTCGCCCACGCGGATGCGGTCAGCCGCCATGGCCACGGCGGTGATGCCAGCAGCACAGAAGCGGTTCACGGTGGCGCCAGCCACGGTCTTGGGCAGGCCCGACAGCAGCGTGGCCACCTTGGCCACGTTCATGCCTTGCTCGCCTTCGGGCATCGCGCAGCCGATGATGGCGTCTTCGATGGCTGCGGGGTCCAGGCTGGGCACTTGCTTGAGTGCATTCTGGATCACGGCCACCAGCAGGTCGTCCGGGCGGGTGTTCTTGAACACGCCACGGCCAGACTTGCCGATCGGGGTGCGGGTAGCGGCGACGATGTAAGCGTCTTTGAGTTGAGTCATTTCAATGCTCCGATCGATCAGTTACGCACGGGCTTGCCGGTGGACATCATGCCCATGATGCGTTCTTGCGTCTTGGGGTGGTCCAGCAGCGTGCAGAAGTGCTTGCGCTCCAGGGCGTGCAGGTATTCCTCGGTCACCAGGGTGCCGGCATCGACATCACCGCCGGTCAGCACGTCAGCGATCATCGAGCTGATCAGGTAGTCGTGCTGGGAGATGAAGCCGCCGTCACGCATATTGATCAGCGAGGTCTGCAGCGTGGCCTTCACGTTGCGGCCGGCCACAGCGAACTGGCGCTTGAGCGGGGCGCGGTAGCCGGATTCGAACATGGCCTTGGCCTGCTGGATGGCGACGTACAGGACTTCGTCCTTGTTGGGGACGATGACGTCGCTGTCGAGCAGGTAGCCGTACTTGCGCGACTCGTGAGCCGACACACCGACCTTGGCCATGGCCGCAGCCTGGAAGCCTTCCTTGACGAAGCCGATGAGCTCGGCGCCGTTCTGGCCGGACACGCCCTTGGCGGCCTCGACCTGTTCAGCCGCACGGCGAGCCAGATAGGCCAGACCACCGCCGCCGGGGATCAGGCCCACGCCGACTTCGACCAGACCGATGTAGGACTCGATGGCTGCCACGCGCTTGGCGCAGTGCACGGCCAGCTCGCAACCGCCGCCCAGGGCCATGCCATGGATGGCGGCCACGGTCGGCACATTGCTGTAGCGCATGGCCAGCATGAAGTCCTGCAGGGCCTTTTCCAGCGGTTCGATGGCCTTGCCGCCACCGGACATGAAGGCAGGCATCATTTCCTGCAGGTCAGCACCGGCAGAGAAAGGCGCATCGGGCGACCAGATCACCAGACCCTTGTAGCCGGTCTCGGCCATCTGCAGGGCCTTGAACAGGCCTTCGGTCACGCCCTTGCCGATCGCGTGCATCTTGGACTTGATCGAGGCGATGATGACTTCGTCGTCCAGGGTCCACAGACGGATGGAGGCGTCCTCGTGCAGGGTCTTGCCCGTGGTGGCTGCGTCGGGCGCGTTGGAGCCCAGCACGCTTTCACGGAAGAACTGACGCTGGTAGACGGGCAGGCTGTTTTGCGGCAGGAACTTGCCAGCGGCAGGGCTCCAGGAGCCTTCGGCCGTGTGCACGCCACCGGCTTGCGCCACGGGGCCTTCAAAGACCCACTGGGGCAGCGGAGCCTTGCTCAGGGCCTTGCCAGCGTCGATGTCGGCTTGCACCCACTCGGCCACCTGCTTCCAGCCGGCGGCTTGCCACAGCTCGAAGGGGCCTTGCTTGTTGCCGTAGCCCCAGCGCATGGCGAAGTCCACGTCGCGGGCGGTGTCGGCGATCTCTTCCAGCACCACAGCGCTGTAGTGGAAGGCGTTGCGCAGGATGGCCCACAGGAACTGAGCCTGGGGGTTGGCCGAGTCGTGCAGGGCCTTCAGGCGCTCAGCCGGCTTGAGCTTGAGCATGTCCTGCACTTCCTTGTCACCCTTGGCACCACCGGGGACGTAGGTCATGGTGGCGGGGTCCAGACGCAGAACGGACTTGCCTTCCTTCTTGTAGAAGCCGGCACCGGTCTTCTGGCCCAGCGTGCCCTTCTCGAGCAGCTTGGTGACGATCGAAGGCTCGACGAAGTTGGGCAGGAAGGGATCGTTGGGCAGGTTGTCACGCAGGGTCTGCGAACCCTTGGACATGATGTCCACACCCACCACGTCCAGCGTGCGGAAGGTGGCCGACGAGGCACGGCCCATGCGCTTGCCGGTCAGGTCATCGACCACGTCGTAGGTCAGGCCCGACTTCTCGGTTTCGATCAAGGTGAACAGGGCACCGGCGATCCCCACGCGGTTGGCGATGAAGTTGGGGGTGTCCTTGGTGCGCAGCACGCCCTTGCCCACGGTGGTGGTGACAAAGGTTTCGAGCTGGTCGACGATGGTGGGGTTGGTGGTCGGGGTGGGGATCAGCTCGACCAGGTACATGTACCGGGGCGGGTTGAAGAAGTGGATGCCCAGGAAGCGCGAACGCAGCTGCTCGGGCAGCACTTGCGACATCTTGGTGATCGACAGGCCCGAGGTGTTCGTGGCCAGGATGGCGTTGTCATTGACGAAGGGCGCGATCTTCTTGTAGAGATCTTCCTTCCAGTCCATGCGCTCGGCGATGGCTTCGATGATCAGGTCGCAGTCACGCAGCTGCTCGAGGTGCTCTTCGTAGTTGGCTTGCTGGATCAGCGCGGCGTCCTCGGGCACACCCAGGGCGGCCGGCTTCATCTTCTTGAGGCCTTCCACGGCCTTGGTGACGACACCGTTCTTGGGGCCTTCCTTGGCGGGCAGGTCGAACAGCACGACCGGCACCTTCACGTTGACCAGGTGGGCAGCGATCTGGGCGCCCATGACGCCGGCGCCGAGCACGGCCACCTTGCGGACATTGAATCGACTCATGTTCTCTCCTAGGGGAACTCAAAGGGTGTGGAGATGGTGTCAAGGAGGGCGCGACACGCACCCTCCTTGTGTAGAAGCGGCCTGCGATTAGAACAGGGCTTCGTCCATTTCCATCAGGGGAGCCAGACCGGCCTTGGCGGTGATCATGGCGGTTTCGACTTCGGGCAGCAGCTTGGCGAAGTAGAAACGGGCGGTGGCCAGCTTGGCCTTGTAGAACGGATCGCCGGAGCCTTGCTTTTCCAGCGCGATCTTGGCAGCGCGTGCGAAGAAGTAGGCGTAAACCATGTGACCCACGACACGCAGATAATCCACTGCAGCAGCACCCACCTCATCGGGGTTGCCCATGCCCTTCATGCCGATTTCCATGGTGAAGGCTTGCACCTTCTCGCCCAGAGCGGCCAGGGGCTTGGTGAACTCCTGCATGGCTTCGTTGTCGGCGTTTTCCTTGACGAAACGGCCCACCAGCTTGCCAAACTTGGTCAGCTTGGCGCCAGCGTCGCCCAGCACCTTACGACCCAACAGGTCCAGCGATTGCACGG
>NZ_DASUIT010000025.1:0-6888 GCF_036279655.1 Aquabacterium sp.
CGCCTGACCAGCGTGCAACTGGCCGAGCGCAGCGAAGCCTGGCTGCACGATGGGCGGGATGTGGCCTTGATCATCGGCGGGGCCGATGGCATCGACCCTGCACTCAAGCAGACGGCCGATGAGGCCATCCGTTTGTCGGACATGACCCTGCCCCACGCCCTGGCCAGGGTGCTGCTGCTGGAGCAGCTCTACCGCGCCTGGTCCCTGCGCAACAACCACCCTTACCATCGGGCCTGATTCAAACCCAGGCGGCGTCGTAGGCGGCGAACAGCTCGGCAGGTGCGTTGGCCAAAGACAGGTCTTGCGGATCAAACTGGGCCATGGCGTTCACCAGATCGGCCATTTTGCTGCTGTTGAGCGCCCTGTTCGTCGGGTCGGAGGTCTGGATCAGCTCGATCTGATGATCGGCACCGCTGAACCAGTCGCGCACCGTCACCGCGTCATCCGTGCCCACCACCGAGATCACCAGGTCGGTCTCGCTCTGGGTAAACCACAGCTTGCTCGATGACTGGTCCAGGAACTGGATCCGGTCGAAGTTGATGAGCGTGCGGGGGGCACTCAATGCAGTGTCAAGGTCCTCGATGGTGTCGCTGCCAAAGTGGCCTTCAAATGCGTAGCGGTCCGAGCCTTGCCCGCCCACGAGCAGGTCGTCGCCATGACCGCCTCTGAGGTCGTCAGCACTTGCATTGCCGTACAGGCTGTCATCCCCATCCATGCCGTTCAGAAGCGCGTAAGCTTCACGCCCGGTGATCGTGACACTGCTGACCAGTACATTGTCGAGTTCATTGCCTTCCAGGGCAACTCCCGAGCGCATCTCGCCATTCTCGATGCCGTTGGGCAAGGTCCATGGGAGGCCCCAGTACGAGGCGTCATCCGTCGGGTCCATGCCGGTGGTATCGAAAATGACCGTGTCACTGCTCCCGCCGACATCCTGAACGCTGGCGTAGAAACTTCTGACGACATAGGTATCGTCCCCAAATCCCCCGTTCAGATACCCGGCTCCATTCAAGGTGTCGTTGCCCCAGGTGCCTTCGAGGGCAGAAGCATAGATAGGCGCGGCTGTCAGATTGACACCGTCAGGCGCCACCACGTGTTGGTCGACCAGTGTCTTGAGCGCAGCCGACGTGCCATCGGCAAACACGAGGTGCAGGCCCTCCCACGATGCCAGTGTGTTCAGGCTGATGACATCGCCAGCACCCAGGTTCAGCTGCACGCCTTCGCTGCCCGATGCCGTCAGGGTCAGATCGGACAAGACAATACCTTCGCCAAACTCAAGGGTGTCCAGCGCATCGGACTGGACCAGATCCAGTCCGTCGCCACGTTCATACAGGAAGACGTCGGCCCCCGCACCACCTTGCAGGGTGTCGGCACCGGTGCCGCCACGCAAGATGTCCGATCCTTCGTCTCCGTAGATGACATCGGCACCGGCGTCACCGCTCAGCACATCGTCGGCCAGGCCGCCCGAGATGATGTCGTCGCCATTGAGGCCCTGAAGGATGTTGCGGCCGCCATTGCCCATCAGCAAGTTGCTTGAGTTGTTGCCCGCGGTGTCGAGATCTGCCGTTCCCACCAACTCAACCATCTCGATGTTTTCAGCCAAAGCAGTGATCGACACCGAGCTCAGTACGCGGTCGCCAAAGTACTGGCTGTCCCAAATGTGGGCATAGTTGGACAATGGCCATGCTGGTGCTTCAGTGCTGTCCTCGATGATGAGGTCACCTTCATGGTCGATGACATAGGTATCGCCGCCGGAGCCACCCATCAGGGTGTCGGCTCCCTCACCCCCATCGAGCCGGTCCGAGCCCTCGCCGCCTTGCAAGAGGTCAGCCCCAGCCTCGCCAAGCAGTGAGTCATTGCCAGCCAGGCCGGAGAGCTGATTGGCGAATTCGTTCCCCCTCAACTCGTTGTCGCCGCCATTGCCTCCCAGGTAGATGGCCGCAGCACCTTGCAAGATGCCTATCTCGATCCCCTCTGCCAATTGGTCTATCGAAAGTGTGGTGTACACCGTGTCCGTGTCGCTGCCACCGTAGGTGCTCTCTTGTATGACATCGAGTTCATCGTCGATGTAATAGGTATCGCTGCCATCACCGCCGTTGAGCGTGTCTCGGCCCGTGCCCCCATCCAGGGTGTCGGCTCCCGCATTGCCGTAGAGCGCATCATGCCCTGCGCGTCCGGAGATGACGTTGTGCCCCTCGTTGCCATTGATGGTGTTGTCCAGGTCCGTGCCCAAGCCCTTCAAAGGTTCGGTTGAGCTCCAGGCTCCCAAGGTCAGGGCTTCGATGCCCTGGGCCATCAGGGCCAGATCAAAATCAACCGAAGCGACCACGGTGTCGATGTCTTGCAGACCGCCACCGGTGTCCGTGATCAGGTCGTCATGGCTGTCCACACGGTACTGGTCCGAGCCTTCCTCGCCGTCCAAGGTGTCGGCACCCAGGCCTCCGTCGAGCGAGTCGTTGCCATCGCCGCCCAGCAGCACGTCGGCGCCATTGGCGCCATAAAGCACATCGGTTCCAGCCAGACCTTGCAAGGTATTGTCGCCACCGTTGCCTGTCAGCGTGTTGCCCAGGTCGTTGCCAACCAGGCTGAGGGACGCCATCCCAAGCAGTTCGGCGTCCTCGACCAGCGCTGCCAGCGCGCCGAGTGAGACCGTGCTGTAGACCTTGTCAGTGATGCTGCCCGACCACCCGTCCACGCTGGTGGATTCAATGATCACGTCACCTTCGCTGTCCACATAGTAGGTATCGCCAGAGCTGCCGCCGATCATGGTGTCGTTGCCGGAGCCTCCATCGAGCAGATCGCTCTCGGACCCGCCGTCCAGGAGGTCGTCCCCATCGCCACCGTAGAGGCTGTCAAGGCCCGCCAATCCCATCAGGGTGTCATTGCCCCCGAGGCCGCTGAGCAGGTTTCCTTTGGACCCCACATAGTAGGTCTGGTCCGCATAGGAGTTGTAATACGGCGGATAGGCAGGCGTCTTTCCGGCGTCGCCGCCCACCAGCAGATTGTCCAGCGCATTGCCCGTGAGATCGATCTGCCTGGCGTTGTAAGTGGTGTCGGTGTATGGGTATTGCGGCGGGACATAGTAGGAGTAGCCGTAGCTGCCATAGCCCCCATAGACGTAGTAGCCGGGCACGCGATACCCGGACACCGAAGTGATCGTGACCACGTCCTGGACCGTGGCGTTTTCGACCCCCGGGGCCAAGGTGCTCAGATCCACTGTCACAGTGGTGATCACGGCATCGATGTCGCTGGCTGGGCCCGCTTCGATCACGACATCGCCCACGTCGTCCAGATGGTAGGTGTCATGGCCCGCACCGCCGATGAGGGTGTCGCCACCCAGGCCGCCGTCGAGCGTATCGTTGCCACGGCCGCCTTGGAGCACGTCGGGCAGCGACGTGCCCGTCAGCGATTCGTTCTTGACGGGCGTGGCCAGGGTGACGATCTCGTCGCCCGTCAGGGTGTGGCCATCGGCGAAGCGCAGGCTCAGGCCGCCCCAGGCACCGACATCGGTCAGGGTCACCGTGTCGGTTGCGTTGAACGTGAGCACCACGGCGTTGTCGATCACTTCGCCGATCTGGCCTACCACCATCTGATCGAGACCAAGCCCTGTGCCCAGCACCAGCGTGTCGGCCGCATCGGCCAGGACCACATCGTGCCCATCACCCAGGTTGTAGAGCAGGGTGTCTGCACCGGCCTCGCCGTGCAGGGTGTCGTTGCCCGTCGAGCCTTGCAGGGTGTCGTTGCCATCGCCGCCCGCGATGTGATCGTCCCCTTGCAGGCCGTTGAGCGAATTGGCAGCGCCGTTGCCGGTGATCCGGTTGTTCAGGGCATTGCCCTGGCCATTCAGTGCGGCTGTGCCGCTCAGAACCAGGTTTTCAACCGACACGGCCAGACTGGAGAGGTTCGTCGACACGGAGCTGATGACCGAGTCGGCCTCACCACCCGCCGTCGATTCGATGATCACATCGGCAGCACTGTCGATGATGTAAGTGT
Organism: Aquabacterium sp.; assembly: GCF_036279655.1. Taxonomy (GTDB): domain Bacteria; phylum Pseudomonadota; class Gammaproteobacteria; order Burkholderiales; family Burkholderiaceae_C; genus Aquabacterium. The sequence goes on from NZ_DASUIT010000025.1 coordinate 3,991, forward strand.
CGTTGCCTGCCCCGCCAATCAAGGTGTCGTTGCCGGTGCCGCCATCAAGCGTGTCGTTGCCCAGGCCGCCATCGAGCTTGTCTTGCCCCTCCTTGCCTTCAAGCAGGTCATCCCCTGCCAGACCATAGAGCGTGTTGGCTGCGCCATTGCCAGTGAGCGTGTTGTTCAGTGCATTGCCGGTGCCTGTCAATGCGGCAGTGCCGCCCAGCACCAGCCGCTCGACCTGCGTGGCAAAGGTGCTCAGGTCGAGGGTAACGGACGTGATGATGGTGTCGTCGCCACCGTCAGCCGTTTCGATCACCTTGTCACGCGAGCTGTTGACGATGTAGGTGTCATGGCCAGCCCCGCCCACCATGGAATCGTTGCCGCTGCCGCCATCAAGGGTGTCGTCGCCTGCGCCACCGAGCAAGGTGTCATTGCCCGCATAGCCATTGATGATCACATCGACCAGGTCGGCCTGGCGGTTGATGCGGTTGCTCAGGAAATTTCCGTTGTAGGTGGGCATGGCAGATCAGCTCCTTGAATTTGTGGGGTAACCGAACCAGTCACACACAAAAGAAGGCCTGACACGCAATTTGTGCCTGCTACCCTGATGTATGGTTGTTTTGTTCAGCTATCTGATCCGAATGTTACCCAATCGTGGGCCTGGACAGCTCGGTGCCAACCCTAGCGCTGCATTAGCATCGGCACATTCAGACACCCGATGTGCCTGACCTCAAGCGCCTGTCACGGATGAACCCGTCATGACTTCCTCTCTTGCCGCACCGCCGTGGCTTTACCTTGCTTCGCAAAGCCCTTGTCGGCGCCAGTTGCTTGAAAGCCCTGACGACTACGTTCGCTGCGTCACCATGGCCAAGTACGAGGCGGCCCAGGCGCGCCTGGCGCGCGCTGACCTGCGCGAGATCGACCGCTATGTGGCCAGTGGCGAGCCCATGGGCAAAGCAGCCGCCTGGACCGCACAGATCAATGGCAGCTACAGTGGCATCATGGGGCTCCCCTTGTTCGAAACCGCCGAACTGCGCAGGCCGCTGGGCTGGCGGTTCTGATTCAGCAGTCCACCATGTCCGATTCATCCACCCCTGCCGATTGTTCCCTGCGCCGCGTACTGCTGGAGCAGCTCTACCGCGCCTGGTCGCTGCGCAACAACCATCCCTACCATCGTGCCTGAGCAGACGGGTCGCTGGCCGCTCCCGCTGGCCTGGGGCGCGATCGCCCTGTGGGTGCTGGCGTATGCCGTGCTCAAGGCGCAGGGCCTGCAAGGCCTGGACGTCGACAGCGCCGAGCAGGTGTATTTCGCGCAGTCCTGGCAGATGGGCTATGGCACGCGTCAACCCCCGCTCTACACCTGGCTCTTGCTGGCCCTCAAGCCGGAGGGCTGGGCCTGGGCCACGATGCTGGAGGTGGCGCGCTACACCTTGCTGTGCCTGTGCATGGCCGGGCTGCAAGCCTTTGCGCGTGTTTGCGGTGCTTCGGCGCGTGAGCAGGCGCTGGTCCTGATGACCCACCTGGGGCTGTCGCTCATGCTCTGGCGGGTGCATGACAGCCTGACCCACACCGTGCTGGCGGCCACCCTGGTGACCTGGGCCTCGGTGGCCGTGGTCAAGTCCTTCGCGCAGCCACGTTGGTGGCTGGTGGCCGGAGCCCTGGCGGCTCTGGCCTGCCTGGCCAAGTTCAATGCGGGGCTGTGGTGGGTGGCTGCCCTGGCGGTGGCCTGGGGCTTGTCGCTGCGTGTCTCGGATCGGGGCGGGCGCCAGTGCACCTGGGCCTGGATGGTGGGTGGTTGCCTGGTGTTCCTGGCGGTGCTGGCCCCCTATGGTCTGTGGTGGCTGTCGCAAAAGATGGGCGCGACCACCCTGGCGCGTCAGATCGCCGTGGCGCGTGAGCAGCTCCCCCTGTGGCGCCCACCGGTGGATGTGATCCTGGGGGTGCTGGAGTTCACCTTGCTGGGCCCGGCACTGTTGGCTGTGATCGGCGTGGCGGCATGGCGGCGCTTGCGCCGATCGCCATCCAGCCGCCCGCTCTGGAGTCTGGCGGATCGCTGGGTGCTGGGGCAGGCGTTGCTGGCCTTGCTGGTGACCGTGGTGCTGCTCATGCTGGCCCGCGGCTCGGCGTTCAAGGCGCGCTGGTTGTGGCCTGTGGCGCCGGTGCTCACGGTCACCCTGGTGCTGTGGAGCGACCGCGCCGTGCGCGCCTGTGCCGAGTCGGGTCTGGGCCGATGGCCTGGGCGTGCCCTGTGGGCGGTGGCGCTGGCCATGCCACTACTGGCGGTGGGCGTGTCGGCCTTGCGCTGGTGGGAGCCCGAACTCAATGCGCAGCGCTGCCGTGAATGCTGGACGGACCGCCCGGCGAGCACGCTGTCCAGCGCCTTGCATCAACGCCACGGGCAGGCGCTGCGCGTCATCGCGGGGGACACCCATCTGGCGGGCATCCTGGCGGCGGCCAGCCCGCGTGTGCAGGCCTGGGCGGCATCCTCATCGGCCCTGCCACCACCACGGGGTTTTGCGCAAGGTCCGGGCGTCTGCGTGCTGGCCTGGGTGAGCCTGGATGCCACGGCCGTGCCGCCAGCCGCCTTGCGGGCCATGCAGGAGGCCCATGGAGAGGGCCTCGGAGCGCTCGCCTCGGACGCCTGGCCCTTGCGGCATGCGCCCCAGCGTCGCATCTGGTTGCACTCGCTGCGCGTGGCCCCGGCGGCGTGTGCCTCGGCATCGCGCTAGCATCGGGGTTGGCCGGAGGATGTCCGGCATCTCTCCATGTGCTCACATTCCGGGAACCTCATGAACCTGCCGTCCCCCGCGCCCGCTTGGCTCTATCTGGCCTCGCAGAGCCCCCGTCGCCGACAACTGCTGGATCAACTGGGGGTGGCGCATCGCCTGCTGCTGCCCGACGCGCACGAGGATG
>NZ_DASUIT010000026.1:0-12283 GCF_036279655.1 Aquabacterium sp.
AATCGCCGCGCCAGGGTGTCGCGCCACTGCGATTCATCCAGTGGGGTGTCCTGCTCAGGCAAGGTGTGCAAGGCCGACCACCAGTCGGACCGAGCGGCGCCGTCCCCTCGGGTCTCATGGACCCGTCGGGCCACCGCCATGAGCACCCGGTCCGAGGCATCCAGGGCTGGGCTGCGCAAAGCCTGGGCCAGCGCCAGGTCATGGGACGGCGTGGTGACCGCCTCCATCACCGCGATCAGATCGCGTGCTTCGGGGGTCTCGACGAGCAAGGTGTTCTCAGGTGCGGCATGCACGATGCCGCGCTCTGCCAGCGCCTCGGCCACCCAGGCCAAGCTCGCGCGCTTGCGGGCCAGCACGAAGATCTCACCGGGCTCCCGCCCCTCGTGCTCGATCAGGTGGCCGATGGCCTGAGCCACATGCGCGGCCTCTTGCTGACGCAAGACCGTGGCCGCCTCATGGCGGGGCGTGAGCAGGCTGTCCCGCCAGGCATCACTCTCATCGGCCTCGGCATCCGCCTCGGCCTGAGCTGCTTTGCCAGGGCGCAGCACCTCCGGCAGAACGCGGATGCCGTGCGTGGCGTCCGACGCTGTGGTGTGCGGGCGGAACCCCACAAAGAGTCCCTCCTGGGCCGCGGGCGCCATGACCCGGTTGAGCAGATCGATGACGCCGGGCGCATTGCGCCGAGTGTGATCGCAGGCCAGCAGATCGCCCCCCAGCACACGACAGACAAAGTCCTTGGCGGCCTCGAAGACCCTCGGGTCTGCGCGACGGAAGCGGTAGATGCTCTGCTTGGGGTCTCCCACCACGAAGACCCGCAAGGGACTGTGCCCGCTGCCACCGCCACCCGCACCGGCGTAGGCCGACAGCCAGCCATGCAGCGTGGCCCACTGCAGCGGGCTGGTGTCCTGGAATTCATCCATCAGCACATGGCGCACCTGCAGATCCAGGCGCTCCTGCACCCAGCCCGACAGCACCGGATCCTGGTGCAGCCGGGCCGCTGCCAGCTCCAGATCCGGGATGTCGATGAGACCGCGTTCTCGTTTGAGTCGGGCGTAATGCGTGAACAGGGTGCGACTGAGCAGCACCATGGCGCGGTGCGACTCCGAGGCGCTTTGCTGACGCTGCGCCTGGACCAGGTCCATCAGCCAGGACTGTGCCCAGGGCAACAGGGCCGCATCGCTGCCCATGCGTTTGCGAGGTTCGCCCTTGTCGGTCAGGAAGATCTTGCACAACATCGCAAAGCGCGTGCGCAGATCCGGCTCCAGCCAGGCCGACACCACGGCCTGTGCAGCCTCCTGCGCCCCCTTGGCCTTGGCCTGGCCCATCTCATGTGCCAGTTCGTGGAACTGGGCGCGAATCACCGATTGATCGAGGTGCTCCAGGGGTTGATCGGCCTGCGCAAAGGCCTCGAACACCTCGCGAGCCGGCGGCACACTGCCCCACCAGGTGCCCGCCTCATCGGCGAGCTGTAGCTCCATCCGGTTGCTCAAGGCCTTTTGCAGCCAGGTTTCCAGATTGCTGCGCCCATCATTGGCGATCAGCCAGTCGAAGGCGGCGCGCACCGGGTCGCTGTCTCGCTGGTCGATGTCCTTGAGCAGGGCGCCCCACAGACGGGGCCAGAGTTCATCCACGTCATCCACCAGTTGCAACTGGGGCGGCAACCCCAGTGCGGTGAGCGTGTCCAGGGGCAGGCCGCGCACAAGACGCGAAAACCAGCCATGGATGGTGCTGATCTGCGGGGCCTCCGACGTCTCCAGCCAGCGCCCGTACAGCGCCGCCAAGGCAGGCGCGTGTGCCTGTGCCTGGGCCTCGTTCATGCCCCTCAGTTGCAGTTCCAGGCAGCGCTGCTCGTGGCTGCAACGCGCCATCTCCAGCAGCCACTGGGACAGGCGTTCGCGCATCTCGCCAGCGGCCTTGCGCGTGAAGGTGATGGCCAGGATCTGTGAAGGCGGCACCCCTTCGGCCAGCGCCCGCAACATGCGGGACACCAGCATCCAGGTCTTGCCCGCCCCAGCGCAGGCCTCCACCACCACGCTGCGTTGCGGATCGCACGCGGCCTCGTAAAAGGCCTCGGGCGTCACGAACTGCTCATTGCGGATATAGGCGGCGCGGCTCATGTGCCTGACTCCGGTGTGTCGGTGAGCGCGGGCCAGTGATCCTTGCGGCACAGGCCGCGCACATCGCAGTGCTCGCACACGGCGCCCTCGCCCAGCGCCTGCATGGGATGCCCCCGCCAGATGCGCGACAGATCGGACACCACGCCCTCTTGCAAGGCCTGGGCGCTGCGCAAGGCATCCGGGTGCTCGAAAGCCTCCATGCCACTGTGGTGCACACGCAGGTAGAGGGCTTCCATCGGATGGCTGTGATCGGCCTGCGGCGCATCTTGCCATTCATGGGCTGCCAGCAAGGCATAAAAAGCCAGTTGGGTGTCTTCCAAGGGCTGGCGAACCTTGTCCTTGAGAGGCTGTGCCGCCCCGGTCTTGTAGTCCATCACCCGCCACTGCACCCCTTGGGCGGTAGCGTGTCGATCCACGCGATCCAGATCGCCATACAAGGTGACCTGGGCATGGCTGGGAGCCTCTGGCAAGGCGATGCGCCACTCCAGGCGGCGCTCCAGGGCTTCCCAGCTCCAGCCCTGGGCCTCCTGCGCCCGCACCCATTCGACATAGGCCTGCGCCAATTGCGGCAGGGTCACCCGATAGGGGCCGAAGTAGGCGCGCTGAGGCTCGCTCAACAAGCCCATCTCCTGAGCCACGGCCTCGGCCTGTCGCAACCACAGGGCCACGTCATCGGCCAGCGCGGCCGGCGCCAGATCGGCTGGGCGCTCCTGGTGATAGCGTTTGAGCACCTCGTGAAGCCAGGTGCCATGGTCGGACGACTCCAGCCCTTCCTCCAGTTCATCCAGTGCCCGCAGCCCCAGCACGCTGCAGGCAAAGTAGCGATAAGGGCATGCGCGCAATTGCTCGTACGCACTGGCCGAGAGGCGTTGCGGCGCCAGTGCATCGCCAACATCCAGCGCCGCCTGAGGGCGCGCCTGCAAGGCCAGCGGCATGTCCTGATGGCACCTTGGGTCCACCGCGGCCGGCCAGCTGTGGTCCAGCAGGTGTCCGCTCTGCACCCACCACCACCGTGTCAGCCAAGGGCTGGGGGCCACCGGCTCGCCATCTCGCACCTGTCTGGCCAGCGCGACCATGCCGGGGGAGCAGGCCAGCAGGGCAAACGCCTCCCATTGACTGCGCTGCTGCTGCGCGGGCTCGGGCAGGCTCAACTGGCGCGCCAGAGCGGGCGCCAGCCAGCCAGCGGTCGGCACGGGCCCGAGTTGCCCATCGTCCGCCCCCGGCAGGATCACCGCGCCAAAGGGACGCAGCACCGCCCGGCTCATCGGGGTGATCACCACATCGGGAGGCTGGGGCGGCGCCCCCGGCATGAAGGTCGCGCCTTCCAGGGTCTGCTGCACCCATTGCACCAGGTCTCGCAAGCCGGCGCGCGTGCCTTGTGCCGCCATCACCCAGGATCGGCCCAAACCATCACCCTCCTCGGCCTCGGGGTCCTGCAGACGCAGGGCCTGGAGCACCGACCGCCCTGCCTCATCGGCTTCCAGGCGTGACCAGATCCCACTGGCGCGCAAGGCTGCCGCCAGCACATCCAGAGCCTGGCGCAAGGTGGTGCTGCGCTGGGCATGCAGCGCCTGCACAGGTTGCAAGACCCCCTGGGCCCACCCCCACAAGGCCGACGGCTCCTGGCTGCCCCAAGGCGAGAGCAGACCCATCTGGCGCCAGCGCTTTTCCAGCGCATGGACGGCCTCATCCCCCAGCCCCCCCCCGTCGACCCAGCCACTGATCAGCCAGTCCAGCACATCGTCGGACGAGGCCTGAGGCTGCGCCGCGGCCAGCAGGCGGGTCACCGCCGCCGCCGCGCGTGTGGTGGACAGTTTCCAGCCGCTCTCGTCGGCCAGCAGCAAGCGGCCTTGCGATTCCAGTGGGGCCAGCAAGGCGCGCACCCGACGTGTCAACACGCGGTCCTGAGCGACCAGCGCCACGGGCCGGCGATCGCCCTGCCCGCGCGCGGCCTGGACGGCGGCGACCACCATGGCGGCGGCCACCTGGGCCTCGTCCTCGGCATCACGCGCCTGGTAGAGCGTGGGACAGGTTTCGATGCGGGCCTCACCCTCGCCAAAGGCCGGCACCACGGCGGGTGTCCAGCACACAGGCACGCCCTGACCCACGGCATGACGCAGCAAAGCGAGCATCAAGGCCGACTCACTGCCCGGCACCAGGTCGCGCCCCACCGTGAGTGCCACCCAGGCCGCCGGGCGATGCTCGAACAGCCCCGAACGCCGAGCGGCCAGTGCTGGCGCGGCGTCGATGGCCCAGGCCAGGGCCCGTGCCGTGAGCCACTGCTCCCGCAAGCCGGGTGCCGCGTCAGTCAAATCCGGTACCACTGCCCCGTGGAGCTGCACCCAATCCCGGGCCTGGGCCACGAACAACTGCTGCTCGCCGGGCGACAGCACCAGACAGCTCTTGAGCCAGGCATGCGCCACCTCGACCAGACGATCCACCGCATAACGGAAGGTCTCGGCATCTTGCTGACGCCAGGCGCGGCCGGAGGCCTCGCTGGCCAGGCGCTGGGCCACCACCAGCGTGTCGATGCTCACATCGAGGGTCAGCACGCTGGCCTCGCCTGACGCGGGCGTGTCCACCTGAGGCAGACGATCGATCAGCGTGCCCACGGTTTCAAAGCGCGGCAGCCAGCCTCCGACCGCCTGAGCCCACGCCTGCCGGGCGGCATTGAGATGCGCGATCTGCGGCAGGAGCACCACGGTGTCCTGCACCGTCACGCCCTGAGCGCTCATCCATGCCCGCACGTCCCGGGCCCAGGTCTGCCACTGGGACGCATGATCCGCGCCGGCTCGCCATACCCAGGGGTGCTCGGGCAGGCTCTCTTTGTTCAAAGCTATCTCCATGATTGAGAAATGATGCAGTGCAAACGCGGAGCGAGCCGGGGTTGTGTGTCAGAATTTCTTGCAACAACCTCATCAAGGTTGATGTTCCCAAGGATAGTGTCATGAGCAACGAACTGATCAAACACGTGAGCGATGCGTCTTTCGACGCGGACGTTCTGCAAGCCGGCCAGCCTGTGCTGGTCGATTACTGGGCCGAGTGGTGTGGCCCCTGCAAGATGATCGCGCCCATCCTCGATGAAGTCGCCACCGCCTATGACGGCCGTGTCACGGTCGCCAAGATGAACGTCGATCAGAACCGCGAAGTGCCTGCCAAGTTCGGCATCCGTGGCATCCCCACCCTGATGATCTTCAAGTCGGGCCAGTTGGCAGCCACCAAGGTCGGTGCCCTGTCCAAGGCGCAACTGACGGCTTTCATCGACGCCAACATCTGATGCGGCCATCAGCCCCCGGCTGACCCTATAATCTCTCAACCGACCGCTGACTGCGGTTGGTTGACGAGACCCAAGCGGCCCTTCCAGGCCCTTGATGGTTGCAGTAAAGCAACACTTTCGCCAGTCGTGCCGGGGCGGTCTTCCCGGCGTACCAGTGATGGTCAACGTGCTGGCTCACCCTCGGCCCCACCAGGGCTGATCCACTCCCCCCAGTTTGCAACGTCGGTTGGCCATCCGTCAGGCGCCCAGTGCGGCATGACGACAGCCTCCCCGGTTTTGTTCAGGGTACAGATCCATGCATCTTTCCGAACTGAAGGCGCTCCACATTTCGAAATTGGTCGAAATGGCTGAGGGCCTGGAGATTGAAAACGTCGCTCGCATGCGCAAGCAAGAGCTGATGTTCGCGATCATGAAAAAGCGCGCCAAGGCGGGCGAGCAGGTCTTTGGGGACGGCGTCCTCGAAGTGCTGCCCGACGGCTTCGGCTTCCTGCGCGCCCTCGACGCCAGCTTCCTGGCCAGCACGGACGACATCTACCTGTCGCCCAGCCAGGTGCGGCGCTTCAACCTGCACACCGGCGACCTGGTCGAAGGTGAAGTGCGCGTCCCCAAGGACGGCGAGCGCTACTTCGCCCTGGTCAAGGTGGACCGCGTCAACGGCCTGGCGCCCGAGGTCAACAAGAACAAGCTGATGTTCGAGAACCTGACGCCGCTCTTCCCTGAAGAGCAGTTCAAGCTCGAACGCGAGGTCAAGGGTGACGACAACATCACCAGCCGCATCATCGACCTGATCGCTCCCATCGGCAAAGGCCAGCGCGCCCTGCTCGTGGCCCCGCCCAAGAGCGGCAAGACGGTCATGATGAAAAATCTGGCGCATGCCCTGGTGGCCAACCACCCGGAAGTGCACCTGATCATGCTGCTGGTCGACGAGCGCCCCGAAGAAGTGACTGAAATGCAGCGCACCGTGCGCGGCGAAGTCATCAGCTCGACCTTTGACGAGCCCGCCCAGCGTCACGTGCAGGTCGCCGAAATGGTGATCGAGCGCGCCAAGCGCCTGGTCGAGCTCGGCAAGGATGTCGTCATCCTGCTGGACTCCATCACCCGCCTGGCCCGTGCGTACAACAACGTGTTGCCCAGCTCGGGCAAGGTGCTCTCCGGTGGTGTGGACTCCAACGCCCTGCAGCGCCCCAAGCGCTTCTTCGGCGCAGCGCGCAACATCGAAGAAGGCGGCTCGCTCACCATCATCGGCACGGCCCTGGTCGACACCGGCAGCCGCATGGACGAAGTGATCTACGAAGAGTTCAAGGGCACCGGCAACTGCGAGATCCACCTGGATCGTCGCATGGCTGAAAAGCGCGTCTACCCCTCGATCCTGATCAACAAGTCAGGCACCCGCCGCGAAGAGTTGCTGCTCAAGCCCGAGATCCTGCAAAAGAGCTGGATCCTGCGCAAGCTGCTCTACCCGATGGACGAAATCGAGGCGATGGAGTTCGTGCTCGACAAGATGAAGTCGACGAAGAACAACCACGACTTCTTCGACATGATGCGACGCGGCGGCTGATCAGCTGCTATAATCGCGGGTTTTCCGGCTGTCGGAAAGTGCCTGGCATGGTGCCAGTGTGGCTGCCGATGATGCAAACAGCATGAGGTTTCGAGATGAAAGAAGGCATTCACCCCAACTACCGCGAAGTTCTCTTCGTGGACCTGTCCAACGGCTTCAAGTTCGTGACGCGTTCGTGCGTGCCCACGAAGGAAACCGGCAAGACCGACGACGGCCGTGAACTGCCGCTGTTCAAGCTGGAAACCTCCTCGGAATCGCACCCCTTCTACACGGGTCAGCAAAAGAGCGTGGACACCCTGGGCGGTCGCGTCGAGAAGTTCCGCAACAAGTTTGCTCACCTCAAGAAGTAATCAACCCGGCCCTGTCGGTTTGTTTCTCAAAGGGCAGCTTCGGCTGCCCTTTTGTCTATTAAACGCATGAATTCTCCCCGCGCCACCGTCACACCCGCCCTGGTCATGCAAAAGGCCGTGCAGCGCATGCCGCGCTGGGCGCTGTGGCTGTTCTGCGGGGCCTATGTGCTGCCGGGCCTGTTCGGGCGAGACCCCTGGAAGAATGCCGACATCTCGGCCTTCGGCCAGATGTGGAGCCTGGCGCTGGGGCAGGCCTCCTGGTGGGCACCCCATGTGGGAGGTGTGCCCCCCGTGGGCGGTGGTGTCCTGCCCTACTGGCTGGGCGGGGGCTTCATCGCCTTGCTGAGCCCGTGGGTTGACCCCGCGCTGGCCGCACGGCTGCCCTTTGCCGCGCTGCTGGGCGCCGTACTGGCCCTGACCTGGTACACCACCTATCACCTGGCCCGCACAGATGCGGCCCAGCCCTTGCCTCTGGCCTTCGGAGGCGAGGCCCCGGTGGCCGACTACGCACGCGCCCTGGCGGACGGTGGTCTGCTGGCCCTGGTGGCCACGCTGGGCTTGCTCCAGCTGGGGCATGAAACCACCCCGGAAATGCTGCAGCTGACCGGCAGCGCCCTCCTGCTCTATGGGCTGGCGGCGGCCGCCTACCGTCCGCTCAAGGCACGCGCCGCCACGGTGGGCAGCCTCCTGATCCTGGCGGCCAGCGGCAGCCCCACGGTGGCCCTGCTCCTGTCGCTGGTGGGGGCTCTGGTGTGCCACTTCTCGCGTGATCCGGTCATGCATCGCCACATGTGGTGGGTGCTGGGCGCCGGCCTGGCGGCATCGCTGCTGGCCACTGGCCTGAGCCTGATGGGTTTGTCGGGCTGGAACTGGCGTGTCGGCAGCAGTTTTTCACCGGGCCCGCTCCTGCGCCTGTTCATGTGGTTCACCTGGCCGGCCCTGCCTCTGGCCGCCTTGACGGTGTGGTCCTGGCGGCGGCAGATCTTCCGCCGCCACATCGCCGTGCCCCTGTTCTCGGCCCTGGTCGGCATCGTGGCCTGTATCGCCATGGGCGGACATGACCGGGCCTTGCTGCACTCCCTGCCGCCGCTGGCGGTGCTGGCGGCGTTTGCGCTGCCTGCCATCAAGCGGGGCCTGAGTGCAGCCATCGACTGGTTCTCCGTCTTCTTCTTTTCTTTGTGCGCCGTGGGCATCTGGCTGATCTATGCCGCCATGCACACCGGTTGGCCCGGCAAGATGGCAGCCAATGTGGCCAAGCTGGTTCCGGGCTACAGCCCCCACCTCTCCTGGGTCGCGCTGGTGCTGGCGGCATTGGCCACCCTGGCCTGGATCGCACTGGTGCGATGGCGCACAGCACGCCACCGCCCTGCCCTCTGGAAAAGCCTGGTGCTGCCCGCCGGTGGCGTGGCCCTGGGCTGGTTGCTGCTCATGACCTTGTGGCTGCCGCTGCTGGATCAGGCACGCAGCTATCGACTGCTGATGGATCGCATCGATCGCCATGTCCCCATGGGCAGTTGCGTACTGGCACCCAGGGCTTCGGTGGGCCTGCTGACGGCGCTCGAATATTTCGGGCAACATACGGTGCATGGTCTACCGGGTGTCGAGCATCAAGCGATGCCGGGTTGCGACACGCTGATCCTCACCGTGGCGGCCCGCCAGAAACCACCTCAGCCCCGAGGTTGGTCCTATGTGGGACGAGAGCGCCAGCGGACGCAGAACTCCGAGTCGGTCGCCATCTATCGCCGCACGCACTGACCCACGGGCAACCGAGTCAGTGCACCTCGCCCGTCGGGCCCGTCCGGCGGTTCAGTCCAACGTCACGTTTCACTGAATGGCATGGAACACAACATCTCCCTGATCACCACCCTGGCCGCAGGTTTCGGCGTTGCCCTGGTCCTTGGCTTCATCGCCGAGCGGATCAAGCTGCCGGCACTGGTGGGTTACCTGCTGGCCGGCATCGCCATCGGCCCAGCCACACCGGGCTTCGTGGCGGATGTCCATATCGCCTCCCAGTTGTCCGAGATCGGTGTGATGTTGCTGATGTTTGGCGTGGGCTTGCACTTCTCGCTCCATGACCTGCTGGCCGTCAAGCGCATTGCGGTGCCCGGCGCCGTGGTCCAGATGAGTCTGGCCACAGCCCTGGGCATGGGCCTGGCCATGTGGTGGGGCTGGAGCCTGGGCGAGGGCCTGGTCTTTGGCCTCTCCCTGTCGTGTGCCAGCACGGTGGTTCTGCTCAAGGCCCTGGAATCACGCGGCGTGCTGGAGTCCATGAACGGCAAGATCGCCGTCGGCTGGCTGGTGGTCGAAGACCTGGCCACGGTGCTCGTGCTGGTCCTGCTGCCCCCCTTGGCCGGCGTGCTGGGCGGTGCCGTCCCGAGCGGCACCAGCAGCACGCAGCCGCTGTGGATGACCATTGGCGGCACCCTGCTGCAGGTGGGTGCCTTCATCGCCGTGATGCTGATCGCAGGTCGCCGGGTGCTGCCCTGGATCCTGTGGCAGGTGTCCAAGACAGGATCCCGCGAACTCTTCACCCTGTCCGTCATCGCTGCGGCCATCAGCATCGCCTATGGGGCGGCCGAGCTCTTCAGTGTCTCGTTTGCCTTGGGTGCCTTTTTCGCCGGCATGGTGATGCGCGAGTCCGAGTTCAGCCACCGTGCGGCAGAAGAGTCCCTGCCATTGCGTGATGCCTTCTCGGTCCTCTTCTTCGTGTCCGTGGGCATGCTCTTCAACCCCAGCATCCTGATGGAAGAGCCCCTGCATGTGCTGGGTGTGCTGGCCATCATCATCGTGGGCAAGGCCTTGGCCGCCCTGGTGCTGGTGCTCGTGCTGCGCTACCCACTCAACACCGCCTTGACCGTGGCGGCGAGCCTGGCCCAGATCGGCGAGTTCTCCTTCATCCTGGCGGGGCTGGGCCTGTCTCTGGGTTTGCTGCCCGTCGAGGGCATGAACCTGGTGCTGGCCGGCGCTCTGATGTCCATTGCCTTGAACCCCCTGCTCTTCACGGTCATTGCCCCGCTGCAGCGCTGGCTCTTGAGCCGCTCCGACATGGCCCGCAAGCTGGACCAGCGCGAGGACCCTTTCGCCGAGCTGCCCATGAGCACCGAGCGCAAATTTCTGGAGGGGCAGGTGGTGCTGGTGGGCTATGGCCGCGTGGGACGCCGCATCGCCAGGGAACTCGATGCGCGCAACATCCCCTATGTGGTGGCCGAGCAGAACAGAGAGATCGTCGAAGACCTCCGCAAGCGAGGCGTGGCAGCGGTGTCCGGACACGCCAGCGATCCCGCCGTGCTGATCCAGGCCCACATCGCCGATGCGGCGATGCTGGTCGTCGCCACCGCCGATACCTTCAACGTTCGCCAGATGGTGGACACCGCACGCACGCTCAACCCTGCCATCGAGGTCGTGCTGCGGAGCTCCAGTGAGGATGAGTCACAACTCCTGCGCCATGAAGGCCTGGGCACCGTCTTCTTTGGTGAAGAAGAGCTGGCCCGGGGCATGAGCCACCATGTGCTGCAGCGCTTTGCGCCCTGATCAGCCCTGGCGCACTCGCACGCGCATGGAGGGCACGAGGATGGTGAAGGTCGAGCCCTTGCCCTTCTCACTGCTGACACGCAACTCGCCCCCATGGCGCTGCACCACGTGCTTGACGATGGACAATCCCAGGCCCGTGCCTCCGGTGTCGCGTGAGCGACTGCCATCCACACGGTAAAAGCGCTCCGTGAGGCGAGGCAGGTGCTCCGCATCGATGCCGATGCCGCTGTCGCGCACGGAGAACTCCCCGCGCCCGTCCGGGCAAGTCACCCACGACACCGTGATGCTGCCGCCCTCGGGGGTGTAGCGCACGGCATTGGACACCAGGTTGCCCATGGCGCTGAGCCACTCGCCCTCCACCCCCGCCAGCTCGACCAAGCGCTCTGCCGGGGCCACCGAGAACACCAGGGTGTGACGATCCCTGGAGAGCCCGCGGGCATCGTTGGCGATGCGCTCCATCAAGGCACTCACACGGCACCAGGTGTCCGAGGCCGGTCGAGGGCTGCCCTCGATCTGCGCCAGCATCAGCAGGTCGGAGACCAGCGTCTGCATGCGATCAGCCTGCTGCGTCATGAGGGTCAGCACCCTCACGCGTTCGACATCGGTCAGCGGAAGGTTGACCAAAGTCTCGATGAAACCACTGAGCACGGTCAGTGGCGTGCGTATTTCATGGGACACATTGGCCACGAAATCCCGGCGCATGGTGTCCGAGCGCTCGCGCTCGGTGATGTCCTGCGACAGCACCAGCTTGAGCCCTTCGCCATAGGCGCGGATCGTCACCGACAAGGTGGTGTGCCCACCCTGGGATGCAAAGGTGATGGGCTCTGCGTAGTCACCATGGGCCAGGTGCTGCACAAAGGCTGGGGCACGCACCAGATTGGTCACCCTTTGGGCCAGGTCCCGCACCGGGTGCAGTCCGAAATGCAGGGCCGCTGCCGTGCTGATCCAGGTGATGTGCTCGGTCGCATCGAGCAGCATCACGCCATTGGGCGAGGCCTCGATGGCCGAGAGAAACTGGCCGAGACGCTCACGCTCATTGAGAATCTCGCGCTCGCGATCGCGCAGGACGCGATGGGTGCGGTGAGCCACTTCCCCCCACAGCCCCGGCAGTTTCGGCGGATCGACATCGGGCGTTCGCAGCCAATCCATCAACTGATAGCCCTTGAGGGTGTCCAGCACGGTCACGCTCAGCAAGGCCACAGCAGCGGCCGACAGGCCGGTCAGCACGGGATAGCCCATGCGAGCGCCCAACCACCAGCCCGCGTAGCCCCCCACAGAGCCGGTCAGCACACGCGCGGTCACGCGCGACCACAACCAGGTGTTGCTTAATTCCACAGGAACCTTGAGGAAAGGTGGATCAGGCCGCCGTTGTCAGTTGCTGGGTCAGGCGATAACCTGCCCCACGAACCGTTTCGATCATCTGTGCGCGCTGCACGGGCGACAGAGCCTC
>NZ_DASUIT010000027.1:0-3719 GCF_036279655.1 Aquabacterium sp.
GACTGGACAGCAGCTCCAGGTCTTGCTCGCGCCCCCAGACGGTGCTGGCCAGTGCCGGCAAGGGCATGCGCGCACCCGCTTCAGGGGCGCTCGACCGTGAAGGCTCGTCCGGCGGCACCTGACGCAGCCCGGCGACCCCGGTTGTGGCCGGGCCACCCACCAGGCTGACGGGCAGCACAAAGCGATAGCCCCGCCCCGGTACCGTGGCGATCGCCTTGGCACCGATGACTTTTCTCAGGGAAGAGACATGAACCTGGAGGTTGTTTTCCTCGACCACCAGGCCAGGCCAGACCCGATCCAGCAGATCGGATTTGCTCACCAGCGTCGCGGGTCGCTGCACCAATGCCAGCAAAACGTCGAGCGCACGACTCCCGAGGGCGGCGGGCTGGCCGTCCTCATACAGCACCATTTCGTCGGCGCTGAGTTCAAAACGATCGAATCGGTAGCGCAGTGCCAAGAATGCCTCGTCAGTCTCTCCATGGATTACATCATCCACCGGAGGCGGCTTCAGACCATTTCAGGACTTTTTCATGACGCCGCGGAGTCAAGACCCCACAATCACACTCAATATCAAGAATAAGTGTGAAGTCAAAAACGCTGTCATCCATAATCATAAAACTTTTGCACGGCTGTTGATGCTTCGCATTCTTTCAGCCGGCATACGAAAAAGCCCCTCCTAACCGAGGGGCTTTTTCGTTGGGGGCATCCGTATGCTCAGCGCGGCGACTTGCGGCTGGCGATCGCCGCCATTTCCTGCCCGGTGATCCCGGCGAACAGCGCCGCCGCACGGGATTTGACCTCCAGCAACTCACTGGGGCTGACCGAATAGCGACCGGTGGTCTTGTTCACATCGACACGGAATTCGACGTCCTTGCCGTTGTTGGACAGGATGCCGCTGGTGAACTCGTAGTCCTCCCGATCCGAGGGCAAGCCCTGTGTGGACAGGTCGTAATCCTCATATTCGATCTGACGGATCTCTCCGCTGGCCAGGTCCAGGAAACCCGTGGACATGACCACGTCCTCGGTCAGTTCATCGGTAATGACAATCGGCACCTTCAAATCCACGGCTCAATCCTCAGAGGTCTAAAGTGGGGGATTCTGGCATGCCCGTCAGGGCTGCGAGCCCTTGTCGCTGTCAGGCCAATAGCCACCCGTGCTGAAACATTCCCAGGCCCATTTGATCCAGCGCAGCAGGGACGTCGCCAGCCACAGAGCCCACAGCAACATCAGCACACGGTAGACCAGCATGGGCGCCGACAGCACCCAGGCTTGCGCCGTCTGCTGATCGAAGCGATCGGCAAACCAGTGCAAATGCGAGGCATCCGAGCCATTGCCGACGATCATCAGATCGGGATAGCCCAGCAGGCCCACGCGCACGGTGTCGAACAGCACCCCCACCGCCGCCAGCCCCCACAGGGCCAGCAGCACCTGCAGGACCATGAAGGCCCTGCGGCTCCAGCCCGCACTCAGGCGCCGACGCGCTTCCAGGGCCAGGAACCAGCCCACGATCAGGGCCAACCCGATCAGGGAGGCCTGCGACACCCCCAGGCCCAGCATCACCCAGGACAAGGCGTTGAGCGGCGAAAAACGCTGACGCCCCAGGCCCACGCCCACGGCGACGATCACCAGCAGCACCCCCCAGAACAGCACCGCCGGCCCCACCGACGGCCCCCCCAGGGCCAGCACCACCCGATCGGCGGGCAGATTCAGGCTGAGCGCATCGTTGACACCGGTGGTGCCAGCATCCAGCGCGGCGGTCTGGAACCACCACCCCATGCCGCGTGCCTCGCGCCAGTCCAGCTTGACCCCATGGGCACCGGGCGTGATGGGCACCATCACCACACTGCCCTGCGCCTGGATGGGCAGCACCTGCCCATCCACCGCGACCGACAGCAAGGTGGCACCCTTGGGCAGATCAAAGCGGTGATTGCCTCCCTGGCTGGAGCGCAAGGACACCATGGCCGACACATCGGTGGCACGCACCCCCGGGCTCACCGTGGTGCTCACCTTGTCCACAGTGAAGGTCTGGCCGGCCACGCCGACCGGGCGCACCACATCGATCACGACCTGCTCGCCCGGCCAGGGCTGCCAGGTCGGCATCCAGCGCCCGCCATCCTGATGCAGCACCGGCGCGATGCCGGAATGGCTGGCGTGCCACTGCGTGGACGCATCGAGCTTCCAGACCTCGATCTGATGCGGCTCGGTGGTGCTGCGCCATGACAGACGCGGCGCCTCCTTCAAGGTGCTCACAAACGACAGGGACTCCTGGGCCCCCAATTGCACGGTGGCCACCCCCTGGCTGACCTGCACGGCGGCATCGTTCACGGATTCGCCCGCCAGCAAGCGCACCTGCACCCGCACAGGGGCCAGGCTGGGCGCGATGCGGGAGACCCGCGTCTCGAGCGTCCAGCGCAGCCCCAGGCGCAGCGTGCGCTCCACCCGCACGAAGGGTGGCAGTGCATCCCGCTGGGTGCCCTGATCGTCGGCCTGACGCACCGCCGCCTGCTGGCGTGACAGGCTCAAAGCGCCAGAAGCCAGCCCCCGGGCATCCAGGCCCGCCAGGGTCCAGCCCTCGGTCTGCGCCTTCACGTCTCGCACCGGCATGGGCAAGGTGATGTCCACCGTGACCGCCGGGCCGACATCGGCCTCCAGCACGACCTGGCTCACACCCTTCTGCAGGCTCACCCACAAGGCCCCGGCCTCATCGCGGCGCAGGACCGCCGACTGGCCGTCGACCAGCACCGAACTGGGCCGCCAGTGGCTGCCCTGGCCCGGCAGGGGCAGACTCACATCCGCCAGGGCGTGCACCTCCAGGCGCAACTGGACGCGTGAACCCGAGGCCATCACCCACATGCGCGGCACATCGGCACAGGCTGGCAGGCAGTCCGGCGGTGCTGTCAGCTTCTGACGCAACTCCTCCAGAACCGAGGGCGCCGGCGCTTCGGCAGCGGGGGCGGCCGGGGCCGCCACCTCGGCGGCCAGCACCTCCTGAGCACCCGACCAGGACAGCAACAGAGACAGCAACACGGCAGCGGCAACCGTGCTCACGCCGTCTGGTGCCAAGGCCTGCGGGCGTGGCCAGCGCGGGGGCTTGGGCAAACAACGCCAGGCCCCGAGCAGGGCCACCACCAGCAGGGCCAGCCCACTCAGGCGCAACAGCACGGTGCCCCAGGGCGGCAACAACAGCAACTGCATGGACTGGTCCTGCTGCACAGGCCCCTGCCAGCTCAGCCGATGGGTGTTCCACTGCCAGCGCGGCAAGCCCGGCCCGGTCTGCACCTTGGCCCCCGGGTCGAAGTCGTCGGCACGGGGCGCGGCCGTCCGGGGAGCAGGCGCTGGCGCCGCCGGGCGGGAGAGCGACCCCACGCTGTAACCCTTGCTGGACACGGCCGCCTCAGGCGCGCTGTCCGTCGCGGCCTCCATGGTCTGCGGCCCAGCCGGGGCCGGCGCCTCATCCGGAGTCGAGCGCTCCTGGGCCATGGACTGCCAAGGTCGCTCCAGCGCCGGATACATCGACAAACGCACCTGATCGACGGCATAGGGCAGCATCACCATGGCGATCAGCCCGACGCAAGCCCACTCACTCCAGAGCGCCAGGCTCAGCAGCTTGCCCTGCGGCAGGACCTTGGCCAAGGCGTGCAGACCCAGCAGCACCAGCCACAGCGCGTGCGGTGCCCCCGGCATGTGCCAGGTCAGCACCAGGGCCAGACCCAGCACCG
>NZ_DASUIT010000028.1:0-56988 GCF_036279655.1 Aquabacterium sp.
GGTACTTGCCTTTGATGCGGATGCGCAGGGTGTGCTTGTCCAGCGCCTGGGCGCCCGCCAGCGGCCAGCGGCGGAAGTCCAGGAAGGGCTTGTCGCGACTGGTGGGGCTCAGGCCCGCGCGCAGCTTCTTGTCTTCTTCACGGATGAGCTTGCCGTAATCGGCCAGGCCCACCACGTACTCGCCAAACACACCGAACACGGGTGCGGCCGTGCGGGTGGTGGCATGGCGCTTGAGGGCGTAGACGTAATCATCGGCCGTGAGCTCACGCGTGCCGGTGTGTTCGAACTCCCAGGGGGAGCGTTTATCGCCCACCTGCTCGCGCGTGAGGCCGTGATACAGATAGCGCCCCTGGGCGTCCTTGGCAAAGGCCGGGTGCGGCGCAAACAGGATGCCGGGCTTGATGCGGATGTCGTAGATGCTCTCGGCGATCTGGTCGGCCGGGGCCGATTCGCTCAGGGTCTGGCCATCCTTGCCCACATAGCGCGGCGCGACCACGGACACCGCCGCCTTGGGCACCAGGGTGTAGGGCCGCTTGAGGTAGTGGTAGCCGAACAGCGGCTCGTAGATCTGGTAGGTGTAGGGCGTCTCGTTGCTGCTGTAGGACGAGGTCGGGTCCAGGTAACGAGGCGAGCGCTCGTTGAAGGCCGTGTACAGGGTGTTGGACTCGGCGGCACCGTCCGGGTAGGGACTGTTGTTGCAGCCGGCCAGCAGGAACAGCGCCAGCGTGGCCAGCAGGAGGGAGACAAACTCGATCGGGTGGCGATGCATGGCGCTTATTGTGCGGTCACCACATCAGGAAAACGTCGCGTCCTTGCACCACCACGGTCACTTTGCGGCCCACCGGCAGGCACAGCTTGGTGGGCACGTGGCCATAGGGCAGGCCGGTCAGGATGGGGGTGGCGGTCAGACTGCGCAGGTGGGCAATGGCGGTCTTGAGGGTGTAGCCCCGGTCCAGTGGCGATTTGCGGTAGCCCGTGAAGGCCCCCAGCACGATGGCCTTTTGCTGATCGAGGATGCCGGCCTGATGCAACTGGATCAGGGTGCGCTCGATGCGGTAGGGGTGCTCGTTGACGTCTTCCAGAAAGAGCACGCCGTTCTTGATCTTGGGGAAATGCGGCGTGCCCAACAAGGCCTGCAGCACCGACAGATTACCGCCCCACAGGCGCCCGGAGGTCTCCAGCCCGTCAAAGCCCGCCTCGGTGCGAAATCCGATGGCTTCGAGCTCGCCAGTCATGGCCTCGACAAAGCCCTCCTGGGTGACGTCGTCGCCACCATCAGGGATGTCGTCACGGCCAAAATCATCACAGGCCATGGGGCCGGCCCAGAAACCCGCCGTTGTGCCCTCTTCCACCTTCTGGGGCCCGGCAGCGTTGTGCGCCAAGGCCGCCAGTTGCAGCGCCGTGACATCGCTGTAGCCCACCCAGGCGGTGCCCCGCTCGACGCTGCGCGCGATCAGGGACCAATCGATGCGATCCAGCAGGCGGCTCAGGCCATAACCGCCGCGCGTGGCCAGGGCCACATCGGGCGCTGCCTCGGCCACGCGGTGGATGGCGGCCAGGCGGGTGTCGTCGTCACCGGCAAAACGCTGGTGCTTGAGCAGGGCCGACGCATCGACCTGGGCCTCAAAGCCCAGCGCCTTGAGGCGCTTGACCGCGCGGCGCACAGGCGCGGCGGTCGTCACGATCCCGGCGGGACCAAACACGATCAGGGAACCAGACACATCAACCTCACTCGCTGCTGCACAACAGTGGCAGTGCCGCAAGTCTACGGGTTCTGTGGCGGCCCTTAGATCAGAACGTTCCTCGTCAACGTGTCTGGGGGGATTTGACGACACATGAGGTGAGGCGACCGCACTGGCTTCTCACAATAGTCACCATGATCTCTCACACATTCCAGGCGTCTCGCCGACTCTGCGCCGCACTGCTTCTGGCCTTGCCGCTGGTTTGGATGGCACCTGCCCACGCCGCCACGGCCGAGTCCGATGCCGAGGCCTGGGTGGCCCGGATCAAATCAGGGGGCCTGCTGAGCTTGTCGGATGAGGCGCTGATCGCTGCCTTCAGCCAGCTCCACCCCCAGGCCATCCCTGCCTATCTGCAACTGGGCGTTCAACCCTTCAACGAGTACGAGATGTGGATGCGCCGCGAAGAGCGCCTGGCCGACGGCTGGACCCGCAAGCCTTTTCTCAACCACATCAAGTACCGCCACCAGCCGCGTCAGATCTACGTCAAGTGGCTCAAGGACAGCCCCAAGGCCGGTCAGGAGATCATCTACGACGAAACCCGCCGCAAAGACGCCATGCTGGGTCACGCGGGCGGCCTGTTCAACATCACTTCGGTCTGGACCGCGCTGGATGGCGCCCTGGCGCGCGGCAACTCCAACCATTCGATCCGTGATCTGGGCGTGCAGTTCATCGTGGACACCATCGTCCGCGAGAACAGCCAGCGCGCGGCGGCAGGCCTGCCCACGGCACCGGCACGCATCGAGGTCGCCAATTTCCAGGGCGAGCGTTGCGTGGCACTGACCTGGATGGCGGCACCAGGCCTGGGCAAAGGCTACGCCCACCGCGTGAAGGTGCTGGTGGACCTGCGCCAACCCCTGGTCCGCCAGATCGAGGCCTGGGATGCGGCCGGCGAGATGCTCGAGCGCATCGCGCTGGAGCGGATCGTGCCGGCGCGTTTCGATGAAGACACCTTCAACCCCAAGAACCCAGCCTACGACTTCTAGGCGCAGTGCTACAGGCTGCTGCGCTGCACCTTGGCCAGGGTCTTGACCTGGAAGCTGCCATCCTTGTCGAACAGCCAGGTCTCGTAGATGCCGTTGCGCTGGAGCTCGTCGCGCAGCTCGGCGGGCACGGTGTTCAGGCGCGCGCGCTCCACGGTTTCCAGGGCCCGGCGCAGCATTTCGGGCTGCTGATCGTTCGTGCGGGCCACGTCGATCTGCCAGCGGCTGTCCTCGCCCAGCTTGATGTTGAGCACCACCACAGCACGCAGCAGAGGCTGGGGTTGACGGTCATGAATGAGGTGGGGTGAGCCTGCGTAGACCGCCTGGGCGAACTCGCGTCGGAACTCGTCCAGGCTGGCCGAACGGGCGGCCGACGTCAGGGTTAGCAGAACACCTGCCACGCAGGTGAAACAAACTGTGCGAGCGTTCATGAGAGCCTCCAGACAGGGTGGACCGTCCTGTCCAGCTATCCACAAAAACGGGTGGCGTGGCACAGGCCGATCCACACGCCGCGTGTCAAAGCGCACGCTGGGAGCGGATATATCGAGGGCCTCACGGAGGTGCTGCGCTGCACAAGAGCGGAATCGCTCCGCCGCACAGGCTGGTGCCCAGACCCTGGATCTCGGCGGCTTGTCACAGTTGCTTGCAAAGGACAACCCGCCGTCGACAATCCCGGATCCACCCGACAATCACGCCCGCGGCGCTGGCCGCCTGATCTTGTTTCCGGAGTTGTACATGAGCGAGTTCACCCCCGTCACCGCACTGGTGGGCGGGACCTTGATTGGCCTGGCTGCCGTCGTGCTGCTGGGTGGCATCGGCCGCCTGGCTGGCATCAGCAACATCACCCATGCCCTGCTGGACCGCCAGCGCACCCGCCAGGCTGACGAATGGGTCTGGCGCGTGGTCTTCCTGATCGGCATGATCGGCTCGACCACGGCCTACTTCGCCCTCACCGGGCAGACGGCCAACCCGCGCCAGCTCGATTCACCCCTGTGGATGATCATCGGTGGCCTGCTGGTGGGCTATGGCACCTCCATGGGCAATGGCTGTACCAGCGGGCACGGCGTGTGCGGCCTGGGTCGCCTGTCCTGGCGTTCGCTGGCCGCCACGTTGGTCTTCATGGCCACGGGTGCCGCCACCGTCTTCGTGGTGCGCCACGTCGTGCAACTCTGAAGGCGCCGCCATGACACGTTTGCTGATCAGTCTGATCGCCGGTGCCCTGTTCGGCCTGGGCCTGGCCGTGGCCCAGATGACCAACCCGCTCAAGGTGCTGAGCTTCCTGGATGTGGCGGGCGACTGGGATCCCAGCCTGGCCTTCGTGATGGGCGCCGCAGTGAGCATCACCCTGGTGGCCTTTCGGTGGCTGCTCCGACGCCCCGCCCCTTGGTGCGGCGACCGCTTCCACCTGCCCACCCTGGTCCACCTGGATCGCCGCCTGCTGATGGGCGCCACCCTGTTCGGCATCGGCTGGGGCCTGACGGGCTACTGCCCGGGACCGGCCTTGGCCACCGTGCTGTCGGGCAACCAGGAGGCCTGGCTCTTTGTGCCGGCCATGCTGGTCGGCGGTGTCCTGCACCGCTGGACCGACAAACGCTGAGCCTGTGGCTCAGGCCTTGGGCTTCGGCTTGGCCTTGGGCTTCTTGCGCGCCGGGGTGCGAGACAGGCTCCCGGCCCGCTTGTGCATCAGGCGATGGCGGATCTCGTCGGAGTCCATCCACACATCCGCACCCTTGAGGATCTTGTCAATCTCGGCCTCGGACAGGAAGGGCGTGCACAGCCGGCTCATGACCTTTTCAAACCAGGCGCTCACGGCCACCACTTGGGCCTGATGCTCGTTGCCCTTGCCCGAGAAGATGCCCGAGTAGACGTGGAACATGAGTTGGCAGTTGTCGTGCACGATCAGCTCGTCGCCCGCCAGAAAGATCAGCGCCGCCATCGAATAGGCCCGCGCCTCCAGGATGGTCACCACCCGGGCGCTGGACGCCATGATGTTGTTGACAATCTGCAAGCCGGTGTTGAAGTCACCACCCGGCGAGTTCAGATGCAGGTAGACCAGGTCGGTTTCAGACGCCGTGCGCAGCGTGTAGAACAGCTCGGTGTAGTACTGCGGCTCCTGGATCTCGCCGCACAGGTAGTAGGCCACCTGGCGCACCGGCAACTGCTGCTCGTAGCGGACCAGCCCCCGGAAAGGGACGATCTCCGTGATCTGCTCTTCGTCGGGCTCGCGACCCGCAACGGAACGCTGCATAAGCTCTCCTGGTCAGTCTGACTCCGATGATGCCACGGCGCCTGCCATGCGCTCGCACAGACGCAAGAGCGCAACAAGGCCTCCCGAGTACGGACAGATCCCCCAGAATCAAGGTCATGCCCTCCGCACCCGCCCCACTGCGCGACCTCGCTGCCCCTCCCGGTCTGTGGACACGTCGCGCCTGGCTGGGTGGGGCGCTGGCAGTGGCGTCGGGGGGTGCGCTGGCGCAGCCTGTAAAGCCCGCATCGGTGTCCGCGTCCACTGCCACCCGGGTCCCCGTGCTGGCCTACCACCGCTTCGGCCCCACGGTGGCCGACAGCATGACCGTGCGCACCCGCACCTTGGCCGAGCACCTGCACGTCATCCAGGATCTGGGCTGTACCGTCATCCCGCTGGCGGACCTGGTGGCCTGGCGCCTGGGGCAGTTGCCCAGCCTGCCGCCCCGGCCCGTGGTGGTGACCGTGGACGACGGACATCGTTCTGTGATCGAGGCCATGGCCCCCATGCTGCGCGACCCGCGCTGGCCCGTCACCCTGTTCATCTACCCTTCGGCCATCTCCAACGCGCGCTATGCCATGCGCTGGGAGGATCTGCGCGAGTTGCAGGACACCGGCCACTGCACCATCGAATCCCACACCTACTGGCACCCCCACCTGGTGCGGGAGCGGCGCCAGCGCACGCCGGAGGACTTTGACCGCTTCGCTCGCCACCAGCTCTCCCGCGCCAAGACCGTGCTGCAAGAGCGCATGGGCCGGCCTGTGACCCACCTGGCCTGGCCCTTCGGCATGAGCGATGCCGGGCTGCAGGCCCTGGCCGCGCAAACCGGCCACGCCGCTGCCTTCGGCCTGGGCAACCGACCGGCATCACTCACTGACCCTGTGTTCGATCTGCCCCGATACCTGATGGTCGATGCCCTGGGCGGACGACAGATGGCTCGCTTGCTCCAGCAAGCCCATTCCGAGGAGACCCGATCATGACCCCCGCCTGGATGCGCCGCTTGGCCGCGCTCTGGCTGCTGTGCACCGCCTGCCTGTGCTGGGCCGAAGACATTGTCATCACCGGCACGGTACTGGATGACCGCACTCAGCAAGGCATCGCACTGGCCCATGTGACGCACGCCGACACGGTGCGCCGTGCCGATGACGAAGGCCGCTTCAGCGTGACCATCCCTGATGGCACGCCGCTGCCCTATGTGGTCTCGCTGCGCGCACCAGGCTACCAGCGCCAGCGCATCAGCCTGAGCACCCGACCCGTGCACCCATTGAGCATCCCCCTCAAGGCCATCCAGCCCAAGGCCCTGTACTTGTCGGCCTATGGCATCGGCAGCGGCCAGTTGCGCGGTGATGCCCTGCGCCTGATCGAGCAGACCGAGCTCAATGCCCTGGTCATTGACGTCAAGGGCGATGCCGGCGTCACGCCCTACCGCAGCGCCGTGCTGCAGGCCGCCGGCATCCCGCAGACCATGGTGACCGTGGCCGACATGCCCGCCATGATCCGCGAGTTGCGCGCACGCGGCCTGTACCTGATCGCCCGTGTCGTCGTCTTCAAGGACCAGCGTCTGGCCACACTCAATCCGGACTGGGCCGTGCGCAAGACCAACGGGGCCGCCTGGGTGGACGGCGAAGGACTGTCCTGGATCGACCCCTCCAACCCTCAGACCTGGACGCTGGCCCTGGCCATGGCCCAGGAGGCGGCCGAGCTGGGTTTTGACGAGATCCAGTTCGACTACGTGCGCTTTCCCGATGCCACGGGGCTGCGCTTCTCGCAACCCAACACGGCCAGCATGCGCACCCACGCCATCGCCGGCTTCCTGGATGCGGCGCGTCAGCGTCTGGCGCCCTACAACGTCTTCGTGTCGGCCGACATCTTTGGCTATGTCTGCTGGAACACCAACGACACCAGCATCGGCCAGCAACTGGAAATGCTGAGCGACCGCATCGACTACCTGTCGCCCATGCTCTACCCCTCGGGCTTCACCTGGGGCATCCCGGGCTACCCGCGCGCCACCGAATCGGCCTTCGAGATCGTGGATCTGTCGCTGCGCCACGCCCTGCAGCGCTCGGGGATGGATGGGGTGCGCTTTCGGCCCTGGTTGCAGGCGTTTCGGGACTATGCCTTTGACCACCGCGTGTTCGGCGCTGACGAGATCCGCACCCAGATCAACGCCGCCGAGAAGAACAGCAGCAACGGCTGGATGCTGTGGAACGCCCGCAACCGCTACGGCCCCGAAGGCTTGAAACCCCGCCACGCGGCACCACCTGCCAAGCCATGATGCCAAGGTGCGCGCACGGGTGGGTCTGGACACTGCTGATGCTGGTGAGCCTGGCCTTGCGGGCGCAGCCGGTGGCACCTGATCCTGCCACGCTGGATTGGTCGCCCCTGGATGCGGCCGTGCGTGCGCAGATCGAGGCCGAGGCCCTGCCAGGCGCGGTGATCGTGATGGGTGATGCACAGCACATCTGGCTGCGCCGCGCCTATGGGCAGCGCGCCCGCACCCCCGTGCCCGAGGCCATGACGCCGGACACCCTCTTCGACCTGGCCTCGCTGACCAAGGTGGTGGCCACCACCACCGCCGTGATGCAATTGGTGGAGCGTGGGCGCCTGGAACTGGACGCCCCGGTGGCCCGCTACTGGCCTGCCTTTGGCGCCCAGGGCAAGGGCCAGATCACGGTGGCCCATCTGCTGGCGCACACCTCGGGCCTGCGTGCCTCGCTGGAATCGAGCCGTCCCTGGTCGGGTACGCGGGCCGGCCTGGCCCTGGTGGCCAGCGAGCGCCCGCGCACGCCGCCGGGCAGCCGAATGGTCTACAGCGACATCAACTTCATCGTGCTGGGCGAGCTGGTACAGCGCGTCTCCGGGCAGGCCCTGCCGGCCTATGCGGCCCGGCACATCTTTGGCCCGCTGGGCATGCGCGATACCCGCTTCCTGCCCCCGGCATCATGGCGGCCACGCATCGCGCCCACCGAGCCCTTCGGCGGCACCCAACCGCTGCGCGGCGAGGTGCACGACCCCAGCGCACGCCGGCTGGGCGGCTGGGCGGGCCATGCCGGCCTGTTTGGCACCGCCGATGACCTGGCGCGTTATGCCCAATCGCTGCTGGGCGGCCAGGGCGTGAAGCCGGTGCTGCGGCCCAGCACGGTGCGCGAGCTGATGCAGCCCCACTCCCCCCTGGATCAGGCGCCCTGGCGCGGCCTGGGCTGGCAACTGGAGGCCCCCCTCACGCCGGATCGCGATGCCCTGCCCGGCGTGGGCCTCATCGGCCACACGGGCTACACCGGCACCGGCCTGTGGATCGATCTGGTTCAAAAGCGCTTTGTGGTGATCCTGAGCCACCGCGTGCACCCGGACGGTCGGGGCAACGCCCAGCCCTTGCGGCGCCAGGTGCTGGCCCTGCTGTCCAGCATCGCCCCGCCACTGAGCCGGGCCCGGCTCGATGCCGTCGATCCGCGCTGGGCCAGCCTGCAGCGCCCGCCCGTGCGGCCCGAGGATGCGCCCCTGGTCAGCACCGGCATCGATGTCTTGCGCGATCAGAACTACGCCGCACTGCAGGGCCAGCGTGTGGGCCTGATCACCAACCTCACGGCCGTGGATGGACGCGGCTGGCGCACGCTCGACCGCCTGCGCCACGCCCCGGGCGTGCACTTGATCAAGGTGTTTTCACCCGAGCATGGCCTGTTTCGGGAGCTCGAAGGCCGCATCCCCTCGGGCACAGAGCCATTGTCGGGCCTGCCCCTGCTGAGCCTGTATGGCCAGGTGCGTCAGCCCACACCGGAGATGCTGCGGGGGCTGGATGTGCTCGTCTTCGACATCCAGGATGCGGGGGCGCGCTATTTCACCTACATCTCGACCCTGGGGCTGGCCATGGAAGCCGCGGCCAAGGCAGGCCTAAGCTTTGTGGTACTGGACCGCCCCAACCCCGTGGGCGCCGATCAGGTCAAGGGGCCGGTGCTGGACGCCGACCGGCTGTCCTTCACGGGCTACACGCGCCTGCCCGTGCAGCACGGCATGACGGTGGGCGAACTGGCGGGCTTGTTCAAGGACGAACTGCGCACCCGCCAGCCACTGGACGTGCAACTCACCGTGGTGCCCATGCGAGGCTACCAGCGCGCGATGCGCTTTGACCAGACCCGGCTGGACTGGATCCCGCCATCACCCAATCTGCGTACTTTGAGCGCCGCCCTGCTCTACCCCGGCACGGCCTGGGTGGAGGGCAGCAATGTGAGCGTGGGCCGGGGCACGCCGCGCCCCTTTGCCTGGATCGGTGCGCCCTGGATCGATGGGCCCCGGCTGGCCGAGATGCTGAACCGTCGCGCCCTGCCGGGTGTGAGCATCACCCCGGTGAGCTTCACCCCCGATGCGGCCACCTACCAGGGGCAGGTGTGTCAGGGGGTGGAGATCCGGATCACGCAGAGGGATGTGCTGGATGCGCCGGCCCTGGGGCTGGCGCTGGTGCAGGCGCTGCAGCAGTTGTGGCCGGAGACCTTCAAGCTGGAGCGGACGCGGGACATGATCGGATCAGCGCAGACGCTGCAGGCTATCCGGGATGGGCGGTCGGCTCAGGAGATCGAGGCGGGGTGGCAAAAGGTGTTGCAGGAGTTTGAAGGACAGCGGCGGGGGTATTTGTTGTATGGGAGGTAAGGGGGAGGATAAAAAGTGAAGCGCCGCCAAGTAGCCAAAATGGGCGCGTCGGTGAATCGGGACTTCTTCGTGGTAGAACTCTCCGTCGTCAACCGCTCCTCGTCAGCGCGCTGGTTTTTCGGGGGAATGACCACCACCATCGCCCCCACCAAAGAGTGCCAACCGCCGCCATGGCCGTCATCGTCTTCCTGCTTGTGGCCCTTGCCTCTGCCCTCGTGTGGCACCGGCAATGTGCCCGCCGCACGCTCGCAGTGGTCGGTGCCACCGTCACGACGGTGCTGGCCTTTCAGGCCCTGGCCTACCTGCACCTCGGCCATGTCGATCCCTTCTTCGTGATCGCCATGGCCGTATCGTCGGTGCCTGCGGCGCTGATCTCTTTGGCTGTCGGGCTGCTCATGCGCAAGCCCGGTGCCGCACACTCAGACCCATGAGCCCATCCACCCCGCCCACCGTCATCTGCGACCAACATGGCCCTGCGGTGGCCGCTGTGGTCTGCCAGCACTTGGTTGGCGCCCATGGCAAGCCTCTGGGCTTTGTCGAAAACAGCGCTGACCCTGACGATCTGCAAGGCTGGTGCGCCGCCTGTGAAGACGCCTTTGTGGCCGAAGGCGGCTTGACCGCGTCGTTTCGCCTGTTCAACGATTTCAAGGTCGTGTGCGCGAACTGTTATGCCGGGATCAAGGCAAGGCACAGCGTCGACGGCTGAGCCGGACAGTCAAACGCGGACTCCTATGGCTGGTGTGCTGATCAAAGTGACGAGCATCATCACGTGATGAATTGTTCACTTTGTTGGACATTTTAAAATAATTTGTCTAACATAATGAACAAATGAACACCACCAACAGCACCATTGTCCTTGAGCGGCAACTGCTCTTGCAACTCGGCGAGCGGCTCAAACGCCTCCGCAAGGCGAAAGGGCTGTCGGCCGTTGAGATGGCCAAGCGCGTCGGTATCTCACGAACGACGCTGAGCGCTGTCGAGGCCGGTGATCCTGGACCGTCCATCGGCACCTATCTGCGCGTCATGTCGGTATTGGGCGTGAGTGGCGAGTTGGCTTTGTTGGCTGGCGACGCGATGCAGGCCGGCCCCCCGGGCACCGCTGCTGCTCAATCGCGCCGTGCGCGGCCCACGGTTCAAGTTCTGGTGTCAACCAACGACTCTCGTCACCAGGCTCAGGACCTGCAAAGCATGGCTCTGCACGAAGAGGCGGTTCGCCTGGTCCGCTCAGATCCCGCCTTGCTGCAGCAAGCCCAAGCCACACTTGAGCGCTGGCTGGGCTCCGGCCACTCACGCTCCAGTGGCCTGTGGATTGAATGGCAGGACATCCTGCGCCAAGGCCAGTGGCGCAAGATTTTGGGCAGAACCCGCCGTGCACAAGAGCTACGCCAAGCATCCCCTCTGGTCACGGTGCTGCCAGAAGAGACCCGCCAGCGCGTGCTGAGCGAGATCAGCGGCCTCAAGAAGGGCCTCGTGCTGGGGGATGCCGAACCGTCGGAAACATCATCATGAACCGCGAAGATCTTGAGCACATCATCCGCGCCAGTGGTGATGTGACAGACCAATACGAATTCATCATCATCGGAAGCCAGTCCATCCTGGGCCCAGTCCCCAATCCTGAGGACATTTTCAAGATGTCGGCCGAGGCAGACATCTACCCGCTCCAGTCCCCTGAGTTGGCAGAAAAGATCGATGGAGCCATCGGGGAAGGCTCACAATTTCATGAGTCCTATGGCTACTACGCGCAGGGTGTCGGCCCAGAGACGGCCACCCTTCCATCAGGCTGGATGCACCGCGTACAGAACGCCAACACAAACGATCGAGTTGGCTACTGTCTGGACGTGCTGGACCTCTTCATGTCAAAGGTTGCAGCAGGTCGAGACAAGGACCGTGACTTCTGCATGGCATTGATCCAGCACGAGTACGTTGAACCCAAACAGGCTTTGGCTCTCGTGTCCCAGATGCCGCTGGACGATGCCGAAAAACGGCGGCTGACCGCACGTATTCGCCGTTGGGCATCGATCAGCCTGTGAGCACCCCTCAAGGCGCCGGAATGAGCGTCGTGGTGTTGACGTAATTGCCCTGCCCGCCAAACGCCAGGCCCCAGACCTTGGTCTTGCCAAACAACTTGGCCAGCACGCTGCCTTCCGCAAAGGTGGCCGAACCGATCGCGAAGCCACCTTCCACCGACGAATCAATGACGTTCACCGTGTGCACGGTGCCAGCGGGCGTCTCGACATACTGGTCTGTCACCTTCTTACCGACATTGATCTTGAGGGTGATGTCGTCGCCGCTCAGGCTGTAGCCGCCGTCATAGGCGATCTGTGCGCGCATCTTGCGGATCAGCCCGGTGGTGGGAGGCTCAAACTGGATGTCGACCACGCCGCCGGGGTAGCCCGCAGCCACCTTGGAGGCCGACTGCAGTTCATTGTTGTCCAGCAGCCAGAGCATGTAGAGCGTGGGACCATCCAGGGGGAAGGCCTTCTTGCCCGGGGGCGTAGGCAACATGATGGCGGCCTCTGCGATCTTGAAAGCCCCCGTGGATTGCCCGGCCACCGTGCCGCTGTCGCAACTGGCCAGCTCCACCAGGCCATACACGGTCCGGGGCAGCGCGTACTTGGCCGGCACCATCTGGCGGGCGACCTTGGCATCCACCTTGGCCACGATAGCAAAGTTGCGGCAGTTCGTGCCCGTGCTCTCGAACAGCAAGGTGCCCTCCTCTGCGGCCATCGCCCCCAACTGAAACAGGGCCATCGTGGCCAGGACAACAGTGCGCTTCACGTCAAATCTCCTGTGTGCATGGAAAGCCCCCGCGGTGGATGCGGCGGGAAAGTGCAGCGAGTCTAGGGTTGGCGCCATCCGCTCCCATCCCGCAGATACCCTTGGCGTACCATCGTCTCACCGCCACCCGCGCCCACACACGCCCACATGACCCGCCCCGCCCACCTCCAGGACATCGTGCAAGGCCTGGTCAGCGCACGCCAGAGCGGCATCCCCTGGCCGATACCGCCCCAGCAACTGGCGCTCAGCCTGGACGAGGCCTATGTCGTCCAGGCGGGCGTGGCCGAGCGCCTGGGCTGGTTCCCCGATGGACCCCGGGCCTGGAAGGTCGGCGGCACATCCGAGATCACGGCCGCGCCTTTGCCCCAGGTCTTGAGCAGCCCCGCCACCTGGGACGCCGCCCCCCAGGGCGAGGTGCTGGTGGAAGCCGAACTGGCCTTCCGCCTGGCGCGCACGCCGGATCGGGCCGAGGATGTGCTGGCCTGCCTGGGTTCGGTCTGCGTGTCGGTCGAAGTGATCGGCACGCGCCTGGCCCAGGGCCTGGACGCCCCGGCCCATTGGAAACTGGCCGATCAGGGCGTGCACGCGGGCCTGATCATCGGCCCTGAAAGCCATGCCGCTGCTTGCGCGGGCTTCACCCTGGACGACTGGCGCCAGCAAGCTTGCCAGATGAGCGTAAATGGTCAGGTGGTCCGGCAGGTGCGGGGCAGTCACCCGGGTGTCAGCCCGCTCACGACCCTGCCCTGGCTGGTCGACCACGCCGCGCGACATGCTGGGGGGCTGCGCGCGGGTGATCTGATCACCACGGGCGCCTGGACGGTCCTGCCCGCGCACCCGGGTGAGCTTGTCGAAGTGATGTTCGAAGGCCTGGGCGCCGTCAGCGTGCGCTTCTAGAACACCCCCAACGCCAGCCCGGTGGCCATGGCCTCACCCAGGGCGCGGCAACGTTCCAGATCATCGTCCCCGATGTGCTTGGGGGCCAGGATGGCTTCCGTGGTCTGCGCATGCGTGCAGACGATCAGGGGCTCGGCCACGGCCTTGAGACGCCAGCCCGTGGCAATGCGCTCGATCTGTCGGGCGGCGTTGTGCCCATCGCTGCCCGCGCAGATCAGGCTGGCATAGGGGCGGCCGTTGACGTGATCGAGCACGGCGTAGTAGCTGCGGTCAAAAAAGTCCTTGAACTGCCCGCTGATGGCTGCCAGGTTCTCCGGCGTGGCCAGGATCAGGCCATCGGCGGCCAGCACGTCCTCGGGCCCGGCCTGCGCGGCGTGCAGCAGCCTGACCTGGACACTCCCTTCACGGACGGCCCCGGCGTAGGCAGCTTCGACCATCTGGCGCGTGCCGCCGGTCATGGAGTGGTAGACGATCAACAATGATTTGGATGCGCTCATGCGATCAGCATAGAACCAGTTCATGTGCGGGCCACGCCCGTCGGGCGTAAACTGGCCCGATCCCATCTCACGGATAGGAGGTCGTCATGGCACAACCCCGCACACCATCGGGTCAGGTCGTCAGCATCCTGCCTATGGGGCCGCGCCTTCAAGAGGCACGCACCACGGCCTTGCTCAAATCCGAGCAACTGGAAGTGGTCCGTGTCGTTCTGCTGGCCGGGCAGGACATGCGCGAACACCGCAGCCCCGGCGAAGTCACCGTCCACTGCCTGGAAGGGCGCATCGAGTTCAAGACCTCGGAAGGCATGCACCTGATGGGCGCCGGTGACTTCATCCATCTGCGGCGCATGGAGCCCCATGCCCTGCGGGCGGTCGAAGATGCATCGGCCCTGGTCACCATGGCCCTCTTGCCTCACGCCTGACACTACGCAGGGGCCTTGCGTGTAGCCCTCATCGCTTGAGCTTGTAGCCTGTCTTGAAGATCCAGGCCACGATGGCCATCGAGACCAGCAGGAACACCAGGGTCATGCCCAGGCTGACCTCCAGGCCCACATCGCCCTGGCCATGGAAGCACCAGCGAAACCCGCTGATCAGGTAGACCACCGGGTTGAACAGCGCCACCGTCTGCCAGAAGTCCGGCAGCATCTTGATGGAGTAGAAGCTACCCCCCAGGAAGGTCAGGGGTGTGACGATCAGCAGAGGCACCACCTGCAGCTTCTCGAAGCTGTCGGCCCACAGGCCGATGATGAAGCCCACCAGGCTGAAGGTTACCGAGGTCAGCACCAGAAACAGCAACATCCACACCGGGTGGTCGATGCGCAAGGGCACGAACAGCCCGGCCGTGGCCAGGATGATCAGCCCCAGCACGATGGACTTGGTCGCCGCCGCCCCCACATAGGCCACCACGATCTCGAACGACGACACGGGCGCAGACAGCAACTCGTAGATCGTGCCCGTGAACTTGGGAAAGTAGATGCCAAAGGACGCATTGGAGATGCTCTGCGTCAACAGCGACAGCATGATCAGGCCGGGCACGATGAAGGCGCCATAGCTCACGCCTTCCACGTCCTGCATGCGCGAGCCGATGGCCGCCCCGAACACCACAAAGTACAGCGAGGTCGAGATCACCGGCGACACGATGCTCTGCATGAGGGTGCGCAGGGTGCGGGCCATCTCGAAGCGGTAGATGGCGCGGATGGCATGGAGGTTCATGAACCGTCCTTCAGGAGATTGACGAAGATGTCTTCCAGAGAGCTTTGCGTGGTCTGGATGTCGGTGAAGCGGATGCCCGCCTCGTGCAGGGCCTGAAGCAAGGTGGTCACGTCCACGCGCTCGTCCATCGAGTCGTAGGTGTAGGTCAGCTCGTGGCCCTGCTCGGACAGACTCAGGGCGTAGGCCTGCAAGGCAGTCGGGATCTGCGCCAGGGGGGGATCGAGCTGCAGCGTCAGGCGCTTGGTGCCCAGCTTGCGCATGAGCTCGCGCTTGTCCTCCACCAGCAGGATCTCACCCTTGTTGATGACCCCGATGCGGTCGGCCATCTCCTGAGCTTCTTCGATGTAATGGGTGGTCAGGATGATGGTCACCCCCGACTGCTGGAGCTTGCGCACCAGGGCCCACATGTCACGGCGCAGATTGACATCCACACCCGCGGTGGGTTCATCGAGAAAGAGGATGCGGGGCTCGTGCGACAGGGCCTTGGCGATCATCATGCGGCGCTTCATGCCGCCCGACAGGGTGATGATCTTGTTGTCCTTCTTGTCCCACAGTGACAGATCCTTGAGGATCTGCTCGATCAGCGCCGGGTTGGGGGCCTTGCCAAAGAGGCCGCGGCTGAAGCTCACCGTGTTCCACACCGTCTCGAAGGCGTCGGTGGTCAGCTCCTGGGGCACCAGCCCGATGAGCGAGCGCGTGGCACGGTAATCCTTGACCGTGTCAAAACCGCCGACCTGCACCTGGCCTTGCGTGGCATTGACGATGCCGCAGATGATGCTGATCAGCGTGGTCTTGCCCGCGCCATTGGGGCCCAGCAAGGCCAGGATCTCTCCCTGCTGGATGTTCAGGTTGACCTGTTTGAGGGCCTGAAAGCCGGACTCGTAGGTCTTGGACAGGTCGGTGACGGTGATGATGGGTGGCATAGGCAGCACGATACACGCAAGCCGTGACGCCGATCACCCACCCCTCACCATCCCCTCACCGTCCGTTCAGGATCCAGGCCTATGGAACCTCACGCCGCGATGGTTTGCGCCACGGGAGCGTTGTCGAACAGGATGTTGTTCTCCAGATGGATGTGCTCCATCAGATCCTCGCGGAAGGCCTGAAGACCCAGGTACAGCGCCCGCCAGGTGTTGCAGGCACCACGGGGCAAGGTGATGTCATGGGTCAGCGCGGCCAGCCGGTCCAGGGCCTGCCCATGCTGCTCATGCTCCATGCGCAGGACCGTGATGGGTCCGCCTGCCGACTGCGCGGCGTCCGCGTCAGCCAGCAAGGGGAACAGCACGTCCTCCTCCTTCTGCATGTGGCTCTCCAGCTCCTGCTGCATGTCGCTGAGGTGATCGGCCAGGCCCAGCGGGCATTCAGGGCGGTCGCCATGGACCGACTCAACCTTGCGCGACAGGCGGATCAGCTCGGGCAGTTGCTGGCGGTGCCGCTCGTGGAACTGCTTGAGGATGTGGTCGATCAGCTCGGCGGCCGGCGCCACGCGCCAGTCCCGGCCGGATGGTTGCGCGCTGGCCTGCAAGGCCTGCAGCCGCTCGGCAATGACCGCCGCATCCAGGCCCTTGACCTGGGCCGCATCGCGCAGGCTGTGCTTGCCGCCACAGCAGAAGTCGAGCTGATACTCGTGAAAGACCTGTGTGGCACCGGCAATGTCACGCGCCAGTTGGCCCAGGGATTGATCGATCAGATTCATGGAGTGCTCCGTGTTGATGGGGTTCCCCCTTCTCTACGCCAGATCCGTGCCTGATCTCAGTCCTTTATGAATCAATGACTTGCCTTAATCATGGTATAAATAACCATCCTCAATTCAAGGTGCTTTCAACCAAACAAGGTCAAAATGACCATGATGGAAAACCTCTTGTTGACCGACCTGGTGGCCGAGTTGCCTCAGGCCGTTCGGCTGCAGCGTCTGGTCAGCAGTTTGCGCACGCAGTTCCGCTGTGGCGCAGTCGCCCTGCTGCAATTGGAGGAAGACCACCTGCGCCCCCTGGCGGTGGACGGGCTGGTGCGCGATGCCCTGGGCAGGCGCTTTGCGGTGGGGCAGCACCCCCGCCTGGCCGCCATCCTGGCCCGACGTGGCGTCACCTGTTTCCACCACGACAGCAACCTGCCCGACCCCTATGACGGCCTGATCGACGAGCACGCGGGCGAGCCCCTGCCCGTGCACGACTGCATGGGCACCAGCCTGCACATCGAAGGCCAGCTCTGGGGTGTCCTGACGCTGGATGCGCTGCAAGTGGGCACCTTCGACACGGCGGCCCAGACGGCGCTGCGCCAGCTCACCGCCGTGATCGAGGCGGCCATCCGCACCACCCGCCTGGAGGCCGAGATCCGCGCCCTGCGCCTGACCCGGGGTGACATCCCCAGCCACGGCACCACGCGCAGCGACGGCGAGATCCTGGGCCAGAGCGAGGCCATCAGCCAGTTGCTGCATGAGTTGTCCGTGGTGGCGGATTCGGAGTTGCCCGTGCTGCTGCTGGGCGAGACCGGCGTGGGCAAGGAGCTCTTTGCGCATCGATTGCATCGCCTGTCTCGCCGCAGCGGCCAGGCCCTGGTCCATGTCAACTGCGCCGCCCTGCCCGAGTCGCTGGCCGAGAGCGAGCTGTTCGGGCATGCCAAGGGGGCTTTCTCGGGCGCCATCAGCGACCGCCCCGGGCGCATCGAGGCCGCCGAGGGCGGCACCTTGTTCCTGGACGAGGTGGGTGAGCTGCCCCTGTCGGTGCAAGCCAAGTTGCTGCGCACCCTGCAGAACGGCGAGATCCAGCGCCTGGGCGCCGACCGGCCCCGCCGCGTGAATGTGCGCGTGATCGCGGCCACCAACCGCAGCCTGCATGACCTGGTGCGTGACGGCGCCTTCCGCGCCGACCTCTATCACCGCTTGTCGGTCTACCCCATCCCGATCCCGCCACTGCGGGATCGGGGCAACGATGTGCTGCTGCTGGCGGGCCGTTTCCTGGAGCTCAACCGCGCCCGCCTGGGCCTGCGCAGTCTGCGCCTGTCACCAGATGCGCAAGTCGCCCTGCGTCACTACCGCTGGCCTGGCAATGTGCGTGAGCTGGAGCACGTCATCAGCCGCGCGGCCCTCAAGGCCATGAGCCGTGGGGTGGACCGCACGGACATCGTCACACTGGAGACGGATCTGCTGGACCTGGATGCGCATGAGCTACCCACGCCGCCACGCAAAGAGGCCGCTCCGGAGCGCACGCCTGTGCCCCCCACGACCGACATGGCCATCCCCTTGCGCGAAGCGGTGGCGTCCTTGCAGCGCCAGCTCATCGAGCAGGCCCTGAGCCGGCACGACGGCAACTGGGCCCGCTGCGCTCGCGATCTGGGGCTGGACACCAGCAATCTGCACAAGCTGGCACAGCGCCTGGGGCTCAAGCCGACCCGAGCCACCTCACCACGTCAGCCTCAGGCCTGAGCACCCAGGCCGATTTCCCTCAGGCGCGGCAAGCAGGCTTGCAGGGCCGCCTCACCGGCCGCCATGGCCTCCTCGGCGCGGTGGAAGTCCAGCAGGCCCAGGTGGGCCAGCCGAGGCGCCACCACCACCTCGGGTGGATCACCGGCCATGCGGCTGCGCGTGATGCGTGTCTGCATGATGTTGATGCTGGCGGCCACCACATCCAGCATGGACGGCAAGCCAGGCTCGACATCCTCATTGCCAGGCAGCCAGGCATCGAGGTTGTTCTGGATGCGCTGCAGCCAGTCACCCCGCTCGCCGACCTCATCTCTCACAGGCTCGTTCTTGCGCAGATGGCGGCCCAGGATGTCGGAATTCAGATCGACCGCGATCACGATGTCCGCCCCCATGGCCCGTGCCAGCGATACCGGCACAGGATTGACCAGCCCCCCATCGACCAGCAGACGCCCCTCATGCCTTGCCGGCGTGAACACCCCCGGCAAGGCAATGGAAGCCCGCACGGCATCGGCCACCGAGCCACTGCGCAACCAGACCTCGGCACCGGAGTGCAGACCCGTGGCCACCGCAGCAAAGGGCATGTCGAGTGTCTCGATGGGCCGGTCGGCAAAGTGGCGTTTGAAGAAATCCATCAGCCGCTCGCCCTTGAGCATGCCCCCCGACAGGTTGAAGTCCATGAAGGACACCACCTCCGTCAAGCCGAGATGACAGACCCAGTGCTCGAACCGGTCGAGCTCTCCCACCGCATAGGCTGCCCCCACCAGGGCGCCCATGGACGAGCCACACACCAGATCGGGCTGAATGCCCGCCTGCGCCAGAGCGCGCAACACACCGATGTGGGCCCAGCCACGCGCAGATCCGCTGCCCAGGGCCAGGCCGACAACAGGTTGGCGTGCTTCAGTCATCATGATTTGACAGTTCTACCATGGCGTGACGCGCAGATTGGCCGACGCGATGGCCGCCATCAGCGCATCGCATGGCACCCCCCCGGATGCCCTTGCCCACCCGATCCATGAAACGTGCCCCCCAGCACCAGACCGATCGAAGGCACCAGGGCAAACATCGGCTTGCTCAGGGCGCCCAGACACCCGCCGGGATCTGACGCAGGACAGAGGGCTTGGACGTGTTCATGGCGATCTGTGTTGACGAATCCCCACTTTAAGCCAGCGGGCGCGATCTGGCCGTCAGGCAACGATAAGATGAAAGCCATGGTGCTGTCTTCCCTCCTCGGCGCATGGCGCAACCGCCGATCCCTGCGCATGGCGCTGTGGGCGCTGGCCGCCCTGCCGGTCTTGCTGCTGCTCTACACGCTGGCCCTGATCCCCTTCACTCCGGGCATCAGCGACATCCGCAAGGCCAAGCTGGAGCAGCCCGCTCAGGTGCTGTCCAGCGACGGCAAGAAGCTGACCGAGTTCAAGCGCTCCAATCGCCAGTGGGTCAAGCTGTCGGACATCTCCCCTCATGTCAAGGCGGCCCTGATCGCCACGGAAGACCATCGCTTCTACGAGCACTTCGGCCTGGACTGGCGTCGCACCGCCTCGGCCGCGCTGCGCACCTTCTCCGGTGACCGCCAGGGCGGATCGACCATCACCCAGCAACTCGCCCGCAATCTCTACCCTGATGAGATCGGTCGTGCGGCCACGCTCAACCGCAAGCTCAAGGAAGCCATCACGGCCCTGAAGATCGAGGCGCTCTACACCAAGGACGAGATCCTGGAGACCTACCTCAACACGGTGCCCTTCCTCTACAACGCCTATGGCATCGAGATGGCGGCGCGCACCTACTTCGACAAATCCGCCGACAAGCTGGACGTGCTGGAGAGCGCCACGCTGATCGGCATGCTCAAGGGCAACAGCTACTACAACCCGGTGCTCTACCCCGAGCGTTCCGTGCAGCGGCGCAACACGGTGCTCTCTCAGATGGTCAAGCGCGGGCAGCTGACACCGGCCCGCTTCGAGTTGCTCAAGAAAAAGCCCTTGCGGATCGACTTCGAGCGCCAGACCGAGCAGACCGGACCGGCACCGCACTTCGCACAGCAGTTGCGCAAATGGCTGATCGACTGGGCGGACAACAACGACTACGACATCTACTCCGATGGTCTGGTCGTGACCACCACCATCGACGCCCGCCTGCAGGCCATGGCCAACGACGCCGTGGCCCGCCAGGGGCGCCAACTGCAGGCCGTGGCCAACGAGGTCTGGGGGGCGCGCACGGGATGGGAGGGGAGCCCGGCCCTGGTACAGGCCTTTGTGCGCGGCACACCCGACTACGACGCGGCGGTGGCATCGGGCCTGAGTGCCGAGCAGGCTCTGGACAAGCTGCAAGCCGACGCCGCCTTCATGCGCAAGCTGCGCGAGGACAAAACGCGCATCCAGGCGGGCTTCATGGCCCTGGACCCACGCAACGGCCACATCAAGGCCTGGGTCGGCAGCCGCGACTTTGCCCTCGACCCGCTGGACCATGTCCAGCAGGCACGCCGACAACCGGGCTCCACCTTCAAGCCTTTCGTCTACGGCGCGGCCTTTCTCGATGGTGCCGAGCCCAGCGACACCTTCGTGGACGAGGCCGTGGAGATCGAGTTGAGCGGCGGCGAGATCTGGCGGCCCACAGACACCACGCCCCCGAGCGGGCGCGAGATGAGCCTGCGCGATGGTCTGATCTACTCCAAGAACACGATCACCGCCCAGTTGATGCAGGACGTGGGCCCGGCCAAGGTGGCCCGGCTGGCCCGCGCCATGGGGGTCAAGGACAGCCCGCTGGATCTGGTGCCTTCGCTGGCCCTGGGCACCAGCCCCGTGACCCTCAAGGAGATGGTCACCGCCTACGGCAGCATCGCCAATGGCGGGGGCTATGTCGAGCCCATGCTGGTCACCCGCATCCAGGACCGCCATGGGGTGGTGCTGGCCGAGTTCTCGCCGGCCCCGTCAGAAATGGCGCTGCCGCAGGAGACGGCTTACGCCCTGGTGGACGTCCTGCGCGGCGTGGTGGACCGCGGCACGGCCACCAGCATCCGCACCCGATACGGCATCCGCGCCGATGTGGCGGGCAAGACCGGCACCACGCAGGACAACACCGACGGCTGGTTCATCCTGATGCACCCTGAACTGGTTGCAGGTGCCTGGGTGGGCTTCAACGACAACCGGGTGACCCTGCGCAGTGACTACTGGGGCCAGGGCGCGCGCAGCGCCCTGCCCATCGTG
The DNA here is from genome assembly GCF_036279655.1 of Aquabacterium sp. Lineage (GTDB taxonomy): Bacteria > Pseudomonadota > Gammaproteobacteria > Burkholderiales > Burkholderiaceae_C > Aquabacterium. Next base: position 21,611 of record NZ_DASUIT010000028.1, read on the forward strand.
GGCGACGTCTTCCAGCAAACCCTGAGGGCCAAGGTGATCGATGGCCGGGCCCGGTTCACCCCGCCCAAGGACAGGAGCATGCTGGGCCCCCTGGTGGGACGCGTGCATGACTGGTTCCAGGGCCTGTTCGAACCCGCGCCGGCCCCCGCCAGTGCGCCTCAGAAACGCCGTGCGCCCCGCCCGGCCTCGGCGCCCTCGGACGCCGCATCCGCCGCGGACAGCGCTTCGCAGGCATCGGCCCCGGCGTCTGGCGCAGCCTCACCACAGGCGCAGGACATCGTCGAGCCCCCCGCCTCGCCTGCGTCCGCGGCCACACCGACGCCAGCACCTGCGACCGAGCCCCGGCCACCCATCATCGGCATCAGCGCGCCCGTGGGCGGCTGAGGATCCCTGCAGGGCATCAACGCAGCCGCCGCCCCAACTGACGCACGAGCTCCAGCCAGCCCAGGCAAGCCAGCAGCATGGCGGCCGCCACGCCCCAGCCCTCCAGCGGGGGCACGGCCAGTTTCATGACATCGCGCAGCCACGGGATGCCCAGCACCGACGCCTGCAGGGTCAGCATCGCCAAGGTCATCCGCCACAACCAGGGATTGGGGTCGATCACGCCCATCAGCGCGGTGCGGGACGCATCTCGATTGGCCAGGATCAGCAACATGACGCTCAACATCAAGGCACTGAACACCACGCTGCGCCCGGACGCCACCGCCCAGCCATTTACCACGAGCCAGTGCTGGCCAGCCAGCAACACACCCGCGATGCCCAGCCCCTGAAGCACCGAATACAGCAGCGAGCTGAGCGCAAAGGGTGACTGGTCCACTGGCCTGGGAGGGCGGGCCATCAGATCGGCACTCTCGGGCTCGGCCTCGAACACGATCGAGCAGGTCGGATCGATCAATAGCTGCAGCAACACGATGTGCACGGGCAAGAGCAGCAAGGGCCAATGCAGCAGGGTGGGCATCAAGGTCAGCGCGATGATGGGAATGTGCACCGCAAAGACAAAGCGCGTGGCCTTGCGGATGTTGTCGTCGATGCGCCGCCCCTGACGGATGGCCGCCACGATGCGGGCAAAACTGTCGTCCAGCAAGACCAGGGCCGCGGCCTCACGGGCCACATCGGTGCCCCGCTCCCCCATGGCAACGCCCACATCCGCCGCCTTGAGGGCTGGGGCATCGTTGACCCCATCACCGGTCATGGCCACCACCTCCCCGGCCGCCCGCAGCAGTCGCACCAGACGCAATTTGTGCTCCGGCTTGAGCCGCGCGCAGATGTCGACATGCCGCAGGCGTTGCTGCAGGGCGGCATCGTCCAGTCCCTCCAGTTCAGTCCCGGTGATGACCTCGGGTCGCTCGGACAAGCCCACCTGCCGGGCGATCGCACGCGCCGTGGCCGGGTGATCGCCCGTCATCATGATCACCCGCACGCCCGCACGTCGGCACTCGGCCAGCGCGGCCGGCACCTCGTCGCGCGGTGGATCCGCCAGCGCCACCATGCCCAGAAACTCGAAGTCAAAATCATGCTGGCTGGGTGGCCAGGGAGGGGTGTCATCCGGGGTCGGCGCCGCACCGGTCCAGCGCCCACACGCCACGCCCAGCACCCGCAAGCCGCGCTCCGCCATGCGCTCCACCTGCTGGCGAATGGACGCTCGCTGGGCCTCGTCCAGGTGGCACAGGTCCGCCACAGCCTCCGGTGCCCCCTTGGTGGCCAGCAGGTGCTGCGTGGGGTCACTGTCGGCAAACACCCGCGTCATGGCCAGGATCTCGCCTGAGAGCGCGTACTCGAACTCCGGCTCGCGGCCATCATGGACATGCTCCGTGCCATCGAGCCATTGGTGACCAAAACGCTGGATGGCCTTTTCCATGGGGTCGAAGGGATCGCCCGGAGTGGCCAGCATCGCGAACTCGGTCAGGCGATGGAAGTCCTCGGGCAACTCGCGCGCGCCTTCGGGCTGAAAGTGGGCATCGGCAATGGCCAGCTCGGCCACCTCCATGCGGTTCACCGTCAGCGTGCCGGTCTTGTCGACCGCCAGCACAGTGATGGTCCCCAGTGCCTCGACCGCCGTGACACGCCGTGTCAGCACCTGCTGGCGGGACATGCGCCAGGCCCCCAGGGCCAGGAACACCGAGACAATGACCGGGATTTCCTCGGGCAGGATGCCCATGGCCAGGGCAATGCCCGACAGCAGACTCTCCAGCACGGGCCGATCGTTCCACCACCAACTCAGCAGGACCTGCGCCAAGGCCAGCACCAGGGCACTCAGCCCCAGCCGGCGCACCAAGGTGCGTGAACTTTGCTGCAAGGCCGACGTGGGCTCGGCCGTGGCGGCCAGATCGGCGCCAATGCGTCCCACGGCAGTCCTGGCCGCCGTGGCCCGTACCTCGGCCACCGCCACGCCCCGGGTGACCACCGTGCTGGCAAACAGCGCAGAGCTGGCGTCCCCTCCGTGCACGTCCATCGGTGCGGCGGACACTTCATGCCCCGCAGGCCAGGCCACCTTGGCCACAGGCACGGCTTCGCCCGTCAGCAAAGACTCGTCCACCTCCAACTGCCCATCGATCACGATGGCATCGGCTGCGATGCGATCGCCCTCATGCAGAACCAGCAGGTCGCCACGCACCACCTCGCGCCCGGCGATGCGCTGCTCCTGCCCATCGCGCAAGACCAGCGCACGCGGTGCCGACAGATCGCGCAGGGACTCCAGGGCGCGCTGGGTCTTGCGCTCTTGCATCAGGGTGATGCCGATCACCACGAAGACGAAACTGAGCAGAAAGATGGCCTCGGCCCGATCCCCCAGGACCAGGTAGATGCCTCCTGCGGCCAGCAACATCAGGAACATGGGCTCGGTGATCACCTCGCGCACGATCCGCCACATGGATTTGGGCGCGCTGCCGGGCAGCATGTTGGCGCCCTCCACCTGCAAGCGACGCGCGGCCTCGGCCGCGCTCAAACCCTGAGGCCGATTCGCATCCACAGACGGGCTGACTTCGGTGGGCGGCATGGTGCATTGGGCGGTCGTTGGAGGGGCTCGGTCTTTTTATCATGAACCCTCTGATGCCATGTCCCTGTGGGCTATAACAATGCCATGAGCCCTTCCCTTGTCGCCCCTGAGGCCGGTCTGACACGGCTGACCGACCTGCTGCGCCATGGCGGCCCCATGGCGGTGATCACTGGCGCGGGCCTGAGTACGGCCAGCGGCATCCCGGCTTACCGTGACCAGCATGGCCAGTGGCAGCACAGCCGCCCGATCCAGCACCAGGAGTTTCTGCGCTCCGAGACGGTCCAGCGCCGCTACTGGGCTCGCAGCTTCGTCGGCTGGCCCACCATCGGACGCGCCGAGCCCAATGCCGGACATCACGCACTGGCTCGGCTGGAGCGGGCCGGCCGAGTCCACACCGTGATCACCCAGAACGTCGACGGCCTGCACCAGCGCGCCGGCAGCCAGCGGGTGATCGAACTGCATGGCCGCATCGGGCAGGTGGTCTGCCTGTCCTGCCGCCAGACCTACCCGCGGCATGAGGTGCAGGACTGGCTGACACGAATCAACCCCGACGTCGACCCCGCCATGGCGGCCATGGCCCGCACAGCCCCCGATGGTGACGCCCACCTGGAGGACGCTGCCCATGCTGGCTTTCGCGTCCCGGCGTGTCCGGCCTGTCGGGGCCCGCTCAAACCCGATGTGGTCTTCTTTGGTGACAACGTGCCGCGCGACCGGGTGGCCGAAGCCACTCGGGTGATGGACGACGCCTCGGCGCTGCTGGTGGTCGGCTCGACCCTGATGGTCTATTCGGGCTTTCGGTTCGCGTCGCAGGCGCACCGCCTGGGCAAACCGATCATCGCCATCAACCGTGGCGTGACCCGCGCCGATGACTTGCTCACCGCCAAGATCGACGACGATTGCAGCACCGTGCTGACACGGCTGCTGGATGCGCTATGACAGCACCGCTCCCAGCGCGGCACACACCAACAGCAGGCCCATCACCCCGACCTTGAATCGGAACAAGGCCACGATGGCACCCACCGTGATGAGCGCCGACACGGGATCAAAGGGCCCGGCAAAGCCGCGGGGCCACAGCACGTGATAGCCGAAGAACAGCGCCAGGTTCAGGATCACGCCCACCACCGCCGCCGTGATGGCGCTCAAGGGGGCCGTGAAGCCGAGCTTGCCGTGGGTGGACTCCACCACTGGGCCACCCGCCAGGATGAACACGAACGATGGCAGGAAGGTGAAAAAGGTCACCACAGAGGCTGCCACGGCCCCACCGAGCAGGGGGGCATCTGCCCCCATGACCTGCTGAAGCCAGCCCCCCACAAAGCCCACGAAGGCCACCACCATGATGAGCGGCCCCGGTGTGGTTTCTCCCAGGGCCAGGCCATCGATCATCTGCGCGCCACTGAGCCACTGATGATGTTCCACCGCGCCTTGATAGACATAGGGCAGCACGGCGTAAGCGCCGCCAAAGGTCAGCAGCGCGGCCTTGGTGAAGAACCAGCCCATCTGCGTCAAAGTGCCCTGGACCCCATGCGTGGCCATCAAGAGCCCCATCACCCCCGCCCACAGCGCCAGGCCGATGCCCAGCCATCTCAGCAGATGGGCCTTTGAAAACAGCGCGTGTGGCGGTGTGGGTGTGTCATCGTCGATCAGCGCAGGGCCATAGGCCGCCTGAGCGGCGCCATGGCCTCCGCCCAGGGCAAACACCTGCGGCGCCCATCGTGCACCCAGATGACCGATCAGGGCTGCCGCCACCACAATGGCGGGAAACGGAACCTGGAGGGCAAAGATGGCCACAAAGGCCGCTGCGGCGATGCCCCACATCCAGCCATTCTTGAGGGCGCGTGTGCCGATGCGATGGGCCGCGTGCAGGACCAGGGCCGTCACTGCGGGCTTGATGCCATAGAAGACGCCCGCCACCAGGGGCACCTGCCCGAAGCGCATGTAGATCCAGGACAGGCCGATCAGGATGAACAGGGAGGGCAGCACGAACAAGGCCCCGGCCACGATGCCACCCCAACTGCGGTGCATCAGCCAGCCGATGTAGGTGGCCAACTGCTGCGCCTCCGGCCCCGGCAGGACCATGCAGTAGTTGAGTGCGTGCAGGAAGCGCTTCTCGCTGATCCAGCGCCGCCGCTCCACCAGCTCGGTGTGCATGATGGCGATCTGCCCCGCCGGGCCCCCGAAGCTGATGAAGCCCAGCTTGAGCCAGAACCAGAAGGCCTGGGCCAGGCTGACGGGGGCTGGTGCAGTGTGAGGAAGGGGTGGAGACATGGTCAGTTCGACGCGTTCAGCGATCGGGCTTTCCTGACATTGTCTTCGATGGCATCGTGCTCTTGCTCGAAACGCATGTCGGCATTCGCCTATCACCATATGCGCAGATCAGTCATCCATCTCCACAAACCTTCGTTGTCGACCGATAGGGCGGGCGATATCGTTTCAAGCCATAGAACCCACACACCGCAGCCGTCAGGAAGTGATCGCCCTGGTCAAGTCTACCGAGGTATCGATCGCCTCGCTCTGAACACCTTCTGGGAGTACCTATGCCATCCAAGGATCCCCACCGCAGCATCTCGGTGCTCTCCCGCCGATTCACGGCGGCACCGGTACGCGTTCTCATCATCCCGGGCCTCCATGACAGCGGCCCGACCCATTGGCAGACTTGGCTGCAATCGCAGTACCAGGGCGCCGTGCGGGTCAAGCAGCAACGCTGGCAAGACCCCGATCTCGATGCCTGGGCGGCGCGGATCGAGCAGGTCGTGAGCAAGGCCTCTTCGGACACCCTCTGGATTGCCGTGGCCCACAGCTTCGGCTGCCTGGCGCTGACCCGCCACCTGGCCACCCGCGCGCCCATGAGCGCCGGCGGCATTCGATCTGCGCTGCTGGTGGCGCCCGCAGACCCCGGCAAGTTCGGTCTGACCCACCGCATCCCCCAGCAAGGCCTGGGCATACCGACCTGTGTGGTTGGCAGCGACACGGACCCTTGGATGCCGGCGGACCGCGCTCGCGCATGGGCCCAGCAATGGGGATCGCGCTTCCACAACCTGGGCGATGCTGGTCACATCAATGTGGAGTCAGGCCACGGCCCCTGGCCCTGGGCCCGCTACAAGACCGACCAGATGATCCGTGACCAGCAGCGCGAACGCCGCCTGGAGCGCGCCCATCCGCTGGAACTGCATTACGCCGTCTGAACCCGTCATTCCACTTCAAGCACCCGAAAGGATCACACCATGCCAAGCCTGCGCCTGACGCCTCAGCCGAACCGCTGAGGATGCATCCTTGCACCTTCCATGGAGGGCAAACAAGGATATCGATGGCTGCTTCACTCACGCGACAATGGCGCATTCCAAGCCGTCCATCTGTCGCTGAGTTCATGCCTGCCCCCGCCAGCCCACACCTCGGTTCAGCCAGTCAGAGCTATGCCCTGGCCGTACTGGAGTACGTTGAACGCCTGGGCATGGATCCGGTCGAGATCTTCGGCCGGGAGAAGGTCGATCAGGCCCGGCGGCAAGACACGGCCTCGCGCCTGGGCATCGTGCAATGGCAAGGCATGCTGCAGCAAGCGTGCCGACACCTGAATGACCCGGCTTTTCCGATCAAGCTGGCAGCCACCATCCAAGCTCGGCATCTGGGCATGCTGGGTTTTTTGCTGATGTCATGCGACACCTTGGGATCGGCCGCCCTGACGCTGCAACGCTATGAGCAATTGCTCGACAGCGTCAACGCCGCCGAGTTCGACATCCAGGGCGAGCGGTGCACCCTGACCTGGCGTCCCTTGATCGACAACCCGCCTCCCGAGTTCATCATGCTGTCGATGTCACTGTGGGCCCACCAGGCGCGGTGGCTGGTCGAGCGGCCCGACCTGGTCTGCGACATCGATTTCACCTTTGCCGCACCGGCTGAAGCGGACGTGGTGGCCACCTACCAGTCGGTGTTTGGTGGCAAGGTGCGCTTCGGGCAGAGCCTCAATCAGATGGTCATCCCGCTGGACTATCTGAGCTTGCCGGTGGCGCAGCGCGATGCCCATGTGCATGCCTCGCTGAAACAGCAGGCCGAGGCCGATCTGCAGCGCCTGCTGGGCCAGGAACATGGCTTTGTGTCGCATCTGGAGGCCATCGTGGCCGATCAGCTCCAGCGCGGATCCGCCACGCTGCAGCAGGTGGCCTCGGCCCTGGACATGGCCCCGCGCACCTTGCAAAGCCGTCTGGAAGCCCATGGCCTGGGCTTCAGGGAGTTGCTCGATCGGGTGCGCCACCGCCAGGCGGAGCGGCACCTGCGCAACCCGGACCTGACCCTGGCCGAGGTCGCTGCCCTGCTGGGCTTCTCGGACCAGAGCGCCTTTCAGCACGCCTTCAAGCGCTGGACAGGCGCCTCACCGGGCGACTACCGGCGGCGCCTGGCCTGATCACTTGCAGTTGCTGGGGGCCGGCAGATCGTTGAGGCGATCTTGCAGATAAGCGAAGGCCTTGCCAAAACCGGTCACAGCCAGCAGCAAATGGTCATTGAAGGTGCGCGTGTACTGCACCTTCACCCCCTGCTTGCAGTACTGGGCCGTCAAGGCATCCACATCGGCCACGGGCATGAGCTCGTCGATGGTGCCCTGGTAGATGTAGGTGGGGGCACCCGGCGTGCGCTGTCCCAGTCGATTGCGGATGATCACATCCTTCACGGCGGGCACGTCCAGCAGTTGTGGCACGGTCGTCAGGCTGCTCATCTTCTTGTAGGCAAAGGCGACCAGGGGATCGGGAGCGCCTGTCAGGAACTGACCCAGACACATCTCTCGCGCCTTGGCCAAGGCCTCCTTGCCCTTGTCGTTGGTCAGCGCATCGGCATCGACCTGTGGGTAGGCGCGTGCCAGCCCCGACACGGCGCCGATGTACACCCCCGCGAACAGCTTGCCATCCACCTTGCGGGCCACATTGCCCAGGTCGACGGGCACACCGCCTGCCGCCACGCCCTTGATGTTGAGCTCTGGCGCATAGCTGCGGTAGAGCTCATTGGCCCAGGTGGCCGCCAGCGCACCACCGGAGTAGCCGGTGATGACCACCGGGGTGGCGGCCCCGTCGAGGCCTGCAGGGCTGAAATTCTCGGCAGCGCGAATGCCGTCAAGCACCCCCTGCCCCGACAGGCGTCCCACGGTCCACAGGGACTCCAGGCCCTCATAGTCGGGCAGCACCACGACCATGCCCTTCTTGAGCGCCGACTGGATCAGGGCCTGCTCCAGGGCCGTGCCCTTGACCATCTCATACGAGGGTGCACAGCGCAACGTCAAGGCGTCGTACGCCACGTTGTAGGCCATCAGTCTGCGCTCGGTGGCTGGCGCGTTCACGGGCACCAGCACAGTCCCGACCATGGCCACGGCGCGCCCCTCATGGTCCGTTGAGCGATACATCAACTGCCATGCCTGACCTTTGACCGGGAAGAGGTAGTAGGCCTTGGCGCTGATCTCGCGCTGGCGGAACACCGTGCCAGGCGACATCCCGCTCAGATCGGTGGCACTGGGCGGCACATAGAAGGCATCGTCCATGGGCTCCGGAATCGGCGCCACCAGAGGAGCAAACACCTGTGGTGCGGCATGGGCCGCACCGAGCAAGGTCAGAGACAGGGCCAGCCACGCAGCCGAGCGAACGGCCCGGGCACTCAGCGCGGGAAACAGTGGGTTCTTCATCGTTGTTCCTATCGATTGATCATCGACCCCATGGCCGATGCCCGATGTTCGAACCCCCAACCCGCGCCGTCTTGGTCGCTCACGCCGATTCTGTGTGTGGACACGCAGAACCAGGGTTAGACCGGAGGATCAGATCAAGGCCCCCGGATCCGTGGCCACGAACTCGGGACGCGCGCCATTGCCGGCGCCAGACACCACGGTAAAGCGGCGCACGCGGCGCGGTTTGAGGAACACCGTGCCACCGGCCTGCAGCAAGCCGCTGTCTCGCAGGGCTGCGTACTCGCCGCGCGGCAGTTCGACATCCACCTCGCCCTGCCCATCGTTGCGACGGAATTCCAGGCGGGTATTGGGGCCCACCGTCAGGGTGTGCACCAGGGTCACCGGCAGGCTGCCTTCTTCGGCATGGGCCAGCACCTGGATCTCATGCGGGCGCACATAGCTGACATCCTTGTCACTGCCGGTGCTGTTGGCAGACGCCACCGCGCCCGGCGCATGGTCACGGCCATGGAACAGATTCACATCCCCCAGGAACTGCAGCACGAACGGCGTGGCCGGGTGGTCATAGACCTCGTCGGGCGTGCCCTCCTGCTCGATGCGGCCCTGGTTCATCACCACGATGCGATCGGCCACCTCCATGGCCTCTTCCTGGTCGTGGGTCACGAACACGCTGGTCACATGGATCTCATCGTGCAGGCGACGCAACCAGCGGCGCAGTTCCTTGCGGACCTGGGCATCCAGGGCTCCGAAAGGCTCATCGAGCAGCAGCACCTTGGGCTCGACCGCCAGGGCACGTGCCAGGGCAATGCGCTGACGCTGACCGCCGGAGAGCTGGTGTGGATAGCGATCGGCAATCCAGTCCAGTTGCACCAGCTTGAGCAACTCCATGACCTTCTCGCGGATCCTGGCCTCGCTGGGGCGCGTGGCCTTGGGGCGCACACGCAGACCAAAGGCCACGTTCTCGAAAATCGTCATGTGACCGAACAGCGCGTAGTGCTGGAAGACGAAACCCACATTGCGGTCACGCACCGACACATGGGTGGCATCTTCACCATGGAAGAGCACCGAACCCGCATCGGGCGTTTCCAGACCGGCGATGATGCGCAGCAAGGAGGTCTTGCCCGAGCCCGAGGGCCCCAGCAGGGCCACCAGCTCGCCCGAGGGGATGTCCAGGTTGAGCTGGTCACACACCGTGACCGAGCCAAATCGTTTGACCAGGTTCTTGACTTCAATACTCATGACGCGGCTCCGGCATCCTTGGCCTGGGCGAGTTGCTGCTGCACCCGGCGTTCGACAATGAATTTCAGCACCAGGGTGACCAGCGCCAGGCTGGCCAGCAAGGATGCCACGGCGAAGGACGCGGCAAACTGGTACTCGTTATAAAGAATCTCGATGTGCAGGGGCAAAGTGTTGGTCTGCCCACGGATGTGGCCCGACACCACCGACACGGCGCCAAACTCCCCCATGGCGCGGGCGTTACACAGGATGACCCCGTACAACAAGGCCCACTTCACATTCGGCAAGGTGACCTTCCAGAACGATTGCCAGCCCGAAGCGCCCAGCACACGGGCGGCTTCTTCCTGCTCCTGCCCTTGAGCCTGCATCAGCGGGATCAGCTCGCGTGCCACAAAGGGAAAGGTCACGAAGATGGTCGCCAGCACGATGCCCGGCACGGCAAAGATGACCTTGAGATCGTGGTCACGCAGCCATTCGCCCCACCAGCCTTGCAGGCCGAAGACCAGCACGTAGATCAGGCCGGCGATCACGGGCGAGACCGAAAACGGCAGATCGATCAGGGTCAGCAGCACGCTCTTGCCGCGAAAATCGAACTTGGCAATCGCCCAGGCCGCCGCGATCCCGAAGACCAGGTTCAGCGGCACGGCGATGACGGCCGCTGTCAGCGTCAGCCAGATGGCCGATACCGCATCGGGTTCGGTGACCGCAGCCAGATAGACATCCCAGCCCTTCTTGAAGGCCTCGACAAACACCGAGACCAGGGGAACAAACAGGAACAGGGACAGAAACACCAGTGCGACCGAGATCAGCGACCAGCGCACCCACGCAGGCTCGGTCGTGGCCCGGGTGTGGTTGGGGGGAGCCATGGAACTCATGTGATGTCGACCTCTTACTTGCCTTGGCGTTTGCGGGTCCAGGCCTGCAGACCATTGATGGCCAGCAGCAGGACAAAGGACATGACCAGCATCACCACGGCGATGGCGGTGGCCCCCGCGTAGTCATACTGCTCCAGCTTGGTGATGATCAGCAAGGGCGTGATCTCGGAGATCATCGGCATGTTGCCCGCGATGAAGATGATGGAGCCGTACTCGCCCAGGGCACGGGCAAAGGCCAGGGCAAAGCCCGTGAGCAGCGCCGGTGTCAGGATGGGCAGGATCACCCGGGTGAAGGTCTGCCAGCGGGTGGCACCCAGCGTGGCCGAAGCCTCCTCCAGCTCCGAGGCCAGGTCCTCCAGGATGGGCTGCACCGTGCGCACCACGAAGGGCAGCCCGATGAAGGTCATGGCCACGAACACCCCGACCGGGGTGAAGGCCACCTTGAGCCCCAGAGGCTCCAGGTACTGGCCGATCCAGCCGTTGCTGGCATACAGGCCGGTCAGCGTGATGCCGGCCACGGCCGTGGGCAGCGCAAACGGCAGGTCGACCAGGGCATCCACCAGACGACGCCCAAAGAAGTCGTAGCGCACCAGCACCCAGGCCACCAGCAGGCCAAAAAAGGCGTTGAGCAAGGCCGCCAGCAAGGAGGCGCCAAAGGTGAGCTTGTAGGAGGCCACCACGCGCGGCGACGTGACCACCTCCACAAACTCGACCCAGGACAGCTCCGTGGTGCGCAAAAAGGTGGCTGACAGCGGGATCAGCACGATCAGGCTGAGGTAGAGCAAGGTCAGCCCGAGCGCCAGGTCGAAACCCGGCAGCACGGTATGCCGCTTGAGCAGGGTGCGAGAAAAGATCATGTCAGGAACTGCAAGAGCGCATCGGTGTTTACTTGCGACCAGCGGCCAGGATCTGGTCGTAGGTGCCGCCATCGCTGAAGTGCTCCTTCTGCGCCTGCGTCCAGCCACCGAAGACATCGCCCACGGTGAAGGTGTTCACCTTGGGGAAATCCTTGGCAAACTGGGCCCGCACCTTGGTCGAGCGCGGACGCAGGTGGTGCCTGGCCGCCACGGCCTGCCCCTCGTCGGACCAGAGGTACTTCAGGTAGGCCTCGGCCTGCTTGCGCGAGCCCTTCTTGTCGACCACCTTGTCCACCACACTGACGGGGTTCTCCGCCAGCACGGTCAGGCTGGGGTAGATGACCTCGTAGTCGCCGCCGAACTCGCCCTTGATCAAGGGCACTTCGCTTTCAAAGGTGGCCAGCGCATCACCGATGTTGCGCTGCGCAAAGGTCGTGGTCGCGGCACGGCCACCACCATCAAACACCGGCACATTGGCAAAGATGCCGCGCACCAGCGCCCTGGCGTTGCTGACATCCTTGCCCTTCTTGAGGGCCGAGCCATACGCGGCCAGATAGGTGTAGCGACCATTGCCCGAGGTCTTGGGATTGGGGATCACCACCGACACCCCGGGGCGCGCCAGATCGACCCAGTCCTTGATGTTCTTGGGATTGCCCTTGCGCACCAGGATGACCGTGACCGACGTCGTGGGGGCGCTGTTGTTGGGCAGGCGCTTAGCCCAGTCCTGCGGAATGAGCTTACCCTTGTTGAACAGGATGTCGATGTCATTGGCCTGGTTCATGGTGATGACATCGGCCTCCAGTCCTTCGGCCACGCTGTTGGCCTGCTTGCTGGAGCCGCCATGCGACTGGTTCACCGTCACGCGCTCGCCAGTGGCCTTTTTCCAATGCGCGGAAAACACCTGGTTGTAGTCCTTGTAGAACTCCCGGGTCACGTCATAGCTCACGTTGAGCAAGGTGACATCGGCGTGTGCCAGCGTGGACAGGGCACTCAAGGCGGCCACCACCACAGCCCGGCGACCCAGCAACTTGTTCGTTGAAAAACGCATGACGAAACCTTTCCTGATGCAATGAGCGAATGCTAGAGATCCCATCCCCAATGAAGAAGTGATCAATCCGCAGCTGCTTATGCGAAAAACGACATAGAAAACAAAAAAGGCGACCCTGGCACATGTGCGCCCGGGCCGCCGAAGATGCCTGTCAGTTCATACCGACCGCAGGCACCACCCCAATCACTTCTTCACGTAGATCTGGTCGAACACACCGCCATCGGCAAAGTGAGTCTTCTGGGTCTTGCCCCAGCCCCCAAACACGTCGTCAATATCAAACAGCTTCACCTTCGGATACTGTTTGGCGTACTTGGCGGCCACCTGAGGGTGGGTCGGGCGGTAGTAGTTCTGGGCAGCGATGTCCTGCCCTTCCGGCGAGTAGAGGTAGTCCAGATAGGCCTGGGCCACGGCACGGGTGCCACGCTTGTCGACCACCTTGTCCACGATGGTCACCGGGGGTTCGGCCAGGATGCTCAGCGAAGGCGCCACGATGTCGAACTTGTCCGGACCCAGCTCCTTGAGGGCCAGCAGGGCTTCGTTTTCCCAAGCCAGCAGCACGTCGCCGATGCCACGCTCCACGAAGGTCGTGGTCGATCCACGGGCACCCGAGTCCAGCACAGGCACGTTGGCAAACAGCTTGCCGACGAACTCCCGAGCCTTCACCTCCGACCCCGTCTTCTTGAGCTCATAGCCCCAGGCGGCCAGATAGTTCCAGCGCGCGCCACCCGAGGTCTTGGGGTTGGGGGTGATCACCTGAATGCCGGGCTTGATCAGGTCACTCCAGTCCTTGACACCCTTGGGATTGCCCTTGCGCACCAGGAAGACGATGGTCGACGTGTAGGGTGAGCTGTTGTTGGCCAGACGCTTTTGCCAGTTGGCGGACAGCAGCCCGGACTTGGCCGAGATCTCGTCGATGTCATAGGCCAGCGCCAGGGTCACCACATCGGCCTCCAGGCCATCGATCACCGAGCGGGCCTGCTTGCCCGAACCGCCGTGCGAGGTCTTGATGACCACGTCATCGCCCGTCTTGGCCTTCCAGTGCTTGGCAAAGGCCTTGTTGTATTCCTGATAGAGCTCTCGGGTCGGGTCGTAGGACACGTTCAGGAGCGTCACTTCCTTGGCCTGTGCCGCGATGGGCGCCAGGGACGACCAGGCAGCCAGCGCCGACACGGCCAGGACAGAAAGGGAGCGACGGGTAGAAGAAACGACAGCTTGCATGATGATGTGATCCGTTTTCGTTAGAGGATTCGAGCGGCAATGAAGTCATCGTAGAAAAAGTGCCTTCCACACGGAACGAATCAAAATGCCCTTGCTTATGCGGCAGACAACTAAGAGAGCGCCTGCATGCTGCACATCGGCGTGGCGTACAGTGCTGCCATGCTGGAGCTGATCGTCAAAACCGTACTGATCGTGGTGTTCGTCGTCGTGGCGGTGCTGATGTGGCGCGCCTGGCAGGACCGCAAGGCCAGCCCGCAGTGGCCCACGGTCGAAGGCGTGATCACCCGCGCCGAGTTGCGCCGTGAATACGACGACCCCATGGGCGAAATCAGCCACAACGGCTGGTTGCTCGATGTGCAATACGAGTACAGCGTCCAGGGCGAACGCCACAAAGGCACACGCGTGCGGGCCCTGCCCGAGCGCTTTTATTCAGAAGAGGCCGCCCGCGCAGCCCTGGCGCCCTATCCGGTCGGGCAGAGAGTCCAGGTCCATCACGACCCCGCCCGACCTGGCTCCAGTGTGCTGGTGCCCGGCTGAGCGGGCGCTCCCAGGCGCGCCAGCAGCGCCGACCAGGCCTGTGCCGATGCCCGCCCATGCTCGATCATCCAGGTCTGAGCCTCTTCCTCCGGGCTCAAGGGTTCCTGGTGGGCCTCCTGCGAGGCGAGCACGCCCGCATCGGCCTCCGAGGCATCTTGCCCACGCGCCAGGCGGGCCGCAATACGCGCGCGCAACTCGTCTGGCGCGGCCTGGCAATGCAGGATCACAAAAGGCACGCCCAGGCGCTGCGCCAAGGCGTGAAACGGGTCTCGCTGGGACTGCTGCAGGAAGGTGGCATCCACCACCGCCACATACCCGGACCTCACCACCGCTTCGGCCACCCTAGCCAGATGCTCATAGGTCAGTCGGGTGGATGCAGGGGCATACCGATCGGCCTGCGCCAGACGCCGGCGCTCGACATCGGAGCGCACACGCACGGCGTCAATGCGCTCCAGCACCTCCTGACTGACGGTGGTTTTGCCACTGCCCGACAGGCCATGGGTGATGAGCAACCCTCGGGTGGGCGGCGGGCCGATGATCTCGTCCACCAGGGCCAGGTAAAGCGCCGCCTTGTCCTGCTGACCACCGGTGAGCCAGGCCACCTTCACGCGCACCATGGCGCGATACGCCATGTAGTAGCGCAGCAATGGCAAGCCAGCGTAGTCGCCCGTGGCCTCCAGATAGCGATTCAGCACACGGCGCGCCAGCCGCTGCGCTTGCCGTGCACGCAGATCCATCAGCAAAAAGGCCAGATCATCGAGCACATCGATGCGACGCATGTCGGCGTTGAACTCCAGCGCATCGAACAGGGTCACCCGGCCGTCAAAGACGCAGATGTTCTCCAGGTGCAGATCCCCGTGGACATCCCTCACCGCCCCTTCGCGCTCGCGCTGGCGCATCAAGGGCCGCAGCACCGCCTCTTGCTGCACCAGCCACAGGGCATAGCGCGCCAGCGTGCCGCCCTCCGCCTTCGCGCCCGCCTGGCCCTGCAGTTGCAGCAGGTTCTCGGCCACGACATGCCGGACCTCGCGCGAACCGTCGTGGTGCCGGTGCGAGACGGGCTCGGCACGGCCATGGAAGTCCACGATGGTGTCGGTCAGTTCATCGGCCAGGCGATCATCCAGCCGCCCCGCCTGCAAGAGCTCGTCGAGCCGGCTCCCCGCCTCGAAACGCAGCATGCAGACGGCGTAGTCCAGCACGTCCGGCCCGGGTGACACCGCCTGCTCGTCAGGCACCCACGTCAGGCTCGGCGCATCGGCCGGGCCGCGCAAGGCGATCAAACCCTCGTACAAGGTGGGCGCGGTACGCCGGTTGAGTCGCAACTCGTCCAGACAGTCCTGCAGGCGCGTGGACAGCTCGGTGAAGTTCAGAAAGCCCAGATCAACGGGCTTGCGAACCTTGTAAGCATGCGTCGGCGTGAGCCACACCCAGGAGATGTGGGTTTCCAGGCAGCGCACCGGCCCGCCATCGCGCGCTTGCAAGGCCTGGGTAACGGCTGAGACATTCACATGCGCTTGGCTCATGCGGGGGCTCCCATGGGGCCCCACCTTCCAACGCTTTGCGACCAGTGAGCCCTCAGCCAATCATTCTGAGGCCAAACGCGAGCGCCACAGCGCCAGAGACTCGGAAATGGCCCACACCAGCGCGCCACCGAGCACCAGCAGACGCCACCCCCAGCGACGTTGACGATATGGACGCATCGCACACTCCTTCGTGAACACCATCGGCCCACGGTAGTGCCCCACCATGACAGACGCATGACACACCCCACAGGCGTCGCACCCCTGTCATATCGCGGCATTAGCCTGATCCGTTTTGACCATCCTCCCCCCTCTGTGCGCACCTATCGTCTGCCCGAACTGGAAGATCTGCCACGACTGATCACCGAAGGCGGACCGCATCTGAGCGCACGCACGGCCTGTCAGATCGAGGTGGGCGCCCATCGTTTCGACGTGCCGGTGATCACCCTGGGCAACCCGGCCCCCGATGTGCCCGCCGTGGGTTTCTTCGGCGGCATCCATGGCCTGGAGCGCATCGGTGCCGAAGTGGTGATGTCCTACCTGCACAGCCTGGTGCAGCGCCTGAAGTGGGATCGGCTGCTGCACACACAGCTGGAAGGATTGCGCATGGTCTTCATGCCCCTGGTCAACCCGGGCGGCTTGTGGCTGGGCACCCGAGCCAACCCACAGGGGGTCGACCTGATGCGCAATGCCCCGGTGGACGCCGTCGAGCCCGTGCCCTTCCTGGTGGGCGGACAGCGCTGGAGTGCTGCGCTGCCCTGGTACCGAGGCCCCCTGGGCGCCCCCATGCAACTGGAGAGCGCAGCCCTGTGCCAGGTGGTCGAACAGGAATTGCTGGGCCGCCCCTTCAGCCTGGCCCTGGATTGCCACTCGGGCTTTGGCGTGCAGGACCGGATCTGGTTTCCGCTGGCGCACACGCGCGCGCCGATGCCCCATCTGAGCGAGGTCTTTGCCCTGCACACCATCTTCGAGCAGACCCATGCCCACCACCGCTATGTGTTTGAGCCCCAGAGCCTGCAATACCTGGCCCATGGCGATCTGTGGGACCACCTCTACCTGCAGGCGCAACAGCAGCACCCCGAGCAGGTGTTCCTGCCCCTGACGCTGGAGATGGGGTCGTGGTTGTGGGTCAAGAAGAACCCACGCCAGCTCTTCAGCCGCCACGGCATCTTCAACCCCCTGATCGAACACCGTCAGCAGCGCGTGCTGCGTCGCCACGCGGGCTTGCTGGACTTCATGGCGCGGGCCAGCAGCAGCCACGCTCTGTGGCGCCCCGCCGAGCAGACGCGCCTGGCGCAACACGCCCAGGCGCTGAACCACTGGTACGGCCGCGAGCTCAGTCGCCCCGCATCAGAGAATCCAGCGTGAGCTCATACGCCGGGCCGAACTGATCCAGGAAATAGCGCACTTCGGGCAGCATGTGCTCATTCAGCTTGCCCCGGATCTGCTGCTCGGCCTGCTCGAACTCGCGGTTGCCATAGCGCAACTCCGCCTTGCACTTGAGCCAGGCTGCCAGGCGATCGGCGGCCTTGACCAGCTCAGCCTCATCCTGGGGCCACAGGCGATGGTCCATCGCCTCGCGCAGGCTGCCTTGCAGGGCCTCGGGCAGCAAAGCCACCATCTCGCGGCTGACCTCGTCCTCCAGGTGCGCAGTGGCCTGCCGCATGGCGGGCGAGTACTTCACTGGCGTGGGCAGATCCCCCGTGATGGCCTCCGTGGCGTCATGAAACAGCGCTCGCGTCACCACGGCGTTGGGATCAATGGCACCGCCAAACACATCGCGCCGGATCAAGGCCAGCGCATGGGCCAGCACGGCCACCTCCCAGCTGTGCTGGGCCACGTCCTCCTCGACCGCATTGCGCATCAGGCCCCAGCGCTTGATGAAGCGCAGACGCGAGAGGTGGGCATAAAAGGGGCTGTGGGATGAGGTCATGGCACGGCAGCAGAGGCAAGCTCTTCAAGAAATCGCGAGCCGTGAGCATAGCCTCATCTGTGCGGCCCCCGGCGTCAATGCGCCATGTGTGCGGGGTGTGCTGCGGCACCGCCAGACCACATCAGCGTGGGATCCAGCATGCCGAAGATCATGGCGACATGGGCGATGACCAGGAAGGCCGCCACACAGGCGGCATGCCACCACAGGCGCTTGTCATGGGCCCAGTTGGCACCGACGATGCGGAGATCCAGCAAGGCCATGCCCAGCAAGGGCAGCACCCCCGCCAGATAGGCGCCCACGGCCAGCACGTCCGCAGGACCACGCCACTGACCGGAAACCGTCAGGGGGATGGCCGCTGTGCTCATCAGATACACAAACACCCCCAGAAAATAGACACCTCCGGCGATGCTGGCACCCCGGTTGAGGGCCACCAGCGGCCCTTGAGTCGAGCGATGAAAGAGCACAAAGAGTTCAGTGATGGCAACGGTTTCGGCCAGAACCACCGGCACCGCCATGAAGATCAGCAGGTTCCAGGGCTGGTTGTCTGCCAGAAGCTGCATGTAATGGGTCATGTTCATTTGTCATCCAATCGTTGAAGTGGGCCGGGCACGGGCAGGGGTCTGCCGAGACCGAACGGTCATGAGAAACCACGGAGCCCGAGGGCCCCAGCGAACTCAGCACTTCAGACGATGGGAGGGGGGGTGTCTGGCGGCACGGTGCGCCCGAGCCGTTGGGAGGCATGGGAGCGCACATGTCGATCAGGGCGTGAGGATGGGCCCGCATCAGGGGACCAGGTGGGCCCGGGCGCACATGCGCAATGGCCATGGCCACTCTGACAGTGCACGGTGTCGCTCGCACAGGGGCTGTGCTCGTGAGCCCCAGCCTCGGCAGGCTGGGCATGATGCGACACAGGGGTGGTGGCGATGTGCCCCGTTGTCATGACTGCAGACGTGGCTGATCCAGCCCATACCAGGGTCAGCAGCAGGAGCAGCAGCAAGCTGATCAAGACAGGCAGTCGCGGGGTGGAGTCCATGCTGGAGATACCTCGTGCGATCAGCATAAGCACGCTGCATCGCTGGCGCTCTGGCTTGCATCAAGGATCTGTTCGTTGATCAGTGCTTGGCGCGAGATCCACCGTCCTGATCTGCCGCATTGGCAAGCCGGGAAGGATGCAGTAAGGTGAACATGCCCTGAAACCTCATGCCCATGAAACCCTACCTTCACCTTGCGCTCACCGTGTTTGCGCTGTACACCGGCAGCCCTGCTCTGGCCGCATCCCCTGTACATGACCATGCGCAGGGCGCGACCGAGCTCACCTTGCAGCTCAATGCGGGCAAGAAGTGGCAGACCGATGCCCCATTGCGCGCGGGCATGCTGGCGATCCGCCAGTCGATGGCGGACTCACTGCACGCGATCCACGAGAACAAGCTGTCGGCCAGGTCTTACGACCGGCTGGCCAAGCAGGTGCGGGCGTCGGTCGCTCAGATCGTCGCCACCTGCAAGCTGCCACCCGCCGCCGACGCCCAGTTGCACATCGTCATCGCCGACCTGCTGGCTGGCGCTGACCAAATGGCCGGCCAAGTCAAGGGCACCCCACGCATGGACGGGGCCGTCAAGGTGATCGGCGCCCTCAAGGCCTACGGCCAGCATTTCGATCACCCAGGCTTTCAGCCCATCGAACACTGACACCACAGGGCAAGCGACACAGCCCCACCAGTGGTCGGCTCAAGGTACTGCAGACCTCGACCCATTTGACGAAACTTGCGTGCAATTCAATGAAACCGCAGCACCTCAAACTGCTGTCGGATGGGCGCGACCTGTAACGACACCTCATCACCCTCTCGTTGACCCAGCAGGGCCTTAAGAGGTGTTGTTCCTTGTCGTCGGAATCAACCAGACAGACCAGTGCGCCGAGCTGGACACCCTTGCTGGCGTCGTAGGGGCGCGGGCGGAACTGGCTCCAATGGGCGATCGCCTGACGGATGGCTTCGGCGCGACGAGCCTGCAGTGACAGCAGTTGGCCATGGTTCAAGGGCTGAGGATTCGCATCGAAAGATCAGATCGCTGCACCAAGCACGATCGTGCAAAAGGTCAAGCGACTTGATCAAAGGTATCCTCACGTCAAATTCGGGAGGGCTGGTCCATGGCGGAAGGCTGAATGGACCATGTGCCCTCATGAATTCATCGGGCCACCACATCCAGGCGCGGCACCACCTCATCGTCGTCGTCATCATCGGGCAACAGCTCAAAGGCCTTGAAGACCGCGCGCTCGACGCGCTTGGCCAGGTCATCGTCGCTGAAGACCCCGGGGTACGTCCTGCGCAGCTTGCCGCTGACCTTCATATTGGTCACCAGGGATCGGATGATCGTCGCATAGTCCTCGTCGCGGCCCTCAATGAGGTCCTTGAGGCTGTCGCGCGCGGTGTCGTAGCGCAGCAAGTACACAGCCTCGTCTTTGAGGCCGTGCAGGATCGAGTGCCGGATGACGTCGACCAGGTACTCAGACTGGAGGGTGAGGTCGGCATAGCGCCAGGTGGCCAGGCCCTGGTTCCAGTCGACGACGTGCAGGTTGGACTCGACGCCATCTTCGTATTGCACGGTCGCGCCGAACTTGCATACCGGATTCATCCTGGCCATCAGCGGCCGCGACAGGTGCTCCAAGGCGGTGTCATAGGCGGCGCGCCGCATGGCGCTCTCGCTGATCACCGCCGAGACCGGCAGGATCACCGGCGCTGGCAGGAAGCCGTCGCGCCGAAGGATGTCGTTGATCAGGAAGCGCGAAAGCCGGCCATTGCCGTCACCCAAGGGGTGAATGTAGACAAAACCAAAGGACAGGGCCGCCGCGCGCAGCAGCGGGCTTTGCCCACGGGTGCGCTGCTCGAACGCACGCAGCCCCTCCATCATCTCGGCCACCATGCCATGGTGGGGCGCCAGATAGTCGATCATGGGCTCGAAGAGTGAGTTGGTGTGCCCAACAAAAACCGGGGACCGGCGAATGCCCAGCCTGGCGCCCACCATCTTGTCGCCCATGATGGCCCGCTGAATCTCCAGCATTCCCTCTTCCGTGAGGGCGGACTCGATCTTGCCGCAGTGCGTGCTCATGGCGCGCGCCAGGCGGCGGATGCGGTCCTCTTCCTTGCCCTCGGACTCGATGGCAAAGCTGGCCTTGCTCTCCTTGATCGTCAGCCAGTTGACAGCGCGCTCGATCGTCTCAAGCCCGAACTGATCGACCATCGTATCGATCTCAGCGCGCAGTGGCGCCGGATCAGCCGGGCCCTGCTTCCCAAAGTCAACCATCGGGCAAAAGGCCCGGATGCCCGGCAGGTTGTTGTTGATGCGCCAGCGGCGCACCTTGTCCGGCACCGTGGCGGTGAGGTACTGGGACCCATCGAGCAAGGCGACGTAGTTCCCGCCGGCGTCGCCCACCCCATCGAGGATGGAGTCGGTGAGCCACTCATAGAGGAAGCCGCAGCGGCGCGCGTATGCACCCGTGGGCTCTTCCAGAGCCCATTTGGCGATGGGTTCGGGGCCGGTGACCTCGAAGAGGCGGTTGAGAAAATCCAGCTCGACGCCCTCATACTTGAGCGCAAACGTCAGGTGCGCGCTCAGCGTCGCATCCGGCTGGTAGTGTGCCGGGTACGTCTCAACCGTGAAGCCATTGGATGCCGAGCTGGAGCGTACCGAGCCGATGACGCTGAGGACCCGTAAGGGCTGCACCGGAGCCACGTCGTACGCCTCCGACAGCCACTTATATCCGGCGTACCCATCTCCATTTTGCATACGGCGACCTTAAAACAATTATTGATGCCATTGTCCACATCAAAACGTTTACGGTCAACGACGCGCGTCGACGACCGTTGACCCAGGTCGACGCCAACATGCCATGGCACACCCGCACAAGCCCAAAAGAAAAACCCCCTACAAGCACAAAGCTCATAGGGGGCATTCTGTTCTTGGCGGAGACGGAGGGATTCGAACCCTCGATGCGCTTTTAAGGCACATACTCCCTTAGCAGGGGAGCACCTTCGGCCACTCGGTCACGTCTCCAGCACAGCGAGCATTCTAGCCTACAAAACGCAGACCCATTGCCGCAAACGCATCAAAAACAACGCTCTGATCAGGCCTTGACCTCGTCCAGGCCAAAGGCCTTGTGCAACGCGCGCACCGCCAGTTCCAGGTACTTCTCGTCGATGACCACCGACGTCTTGATTTCGCTGGTGGTGATCATCTGGATGTTGATGCCCTCGTCCGACAAGGTCTTGAACATCGTGCTGGCGATGCCAACATGGCTGCGCATGCCAATGCCCACGATGCTGACCTTGCAGATCTTGGTGTCACCCACCACTTCACGCGCGCCCAGGCCGGGCAGCACTTGCGACTGCAGCAACTCCATCGTGCGGGCATGATCGCCACGGGGCACGGTGAAGGAGAAGTCGGTCTTGCCGTCGTGCGAGACGTTCTGGATGATCACGTCGACATCGATGTTGGCGTCCGCGACCTTGCCCAGGATCTGGTAGGCAATGCCCGGGGTGTCGGGCACGCCGACGACGGTGATCTTGGCTTCGTCGCGCGTGAACGCGATGCCGGAAACAACGGCTTGTTCCATTTTTTCGTCTTCCTCAAAACTGATCAGGGTGCCCGACTTGGCTTCTACGTCGAGGGGGATGTCCCAGGGCGTGAAGCTCGACAGCACGCGCAGGGGCACACGGTATTTGCCGGCGAACTCCACCGAGCGGATCTGCAACACCTTGGAGCCCAGGCTGGCCATCTCCAGCATCTCTTCAAAGCTGATGCTGTGCATGCGGCGGGCTTCAGGCACCACGCGGGGGTCGGTGGTGTAGACGCCGTCCACATCGGTGTAGATCAGGCACTCGGCCGCCTTCAGGGCCGCCGCCACGGCCACGGCCGAGGTGTCGGAGCCGCCACGGCCCAGGGTGGTGACGTTGCCGTTGGGGTCCACCCCCTGGAAACCGGTGATCACCACCACCTTGCCAGCGTCCAGATCGGCGCGCACGCGGGCATCGTCGATGCTCTCGATGCGGGCCTTGGTGAAGGCCGAATTCGTCTTGATGGGAACCTGCCAGCCAGCGTAGCTCACCGACTCCAGGCCTTCGGCCTGCAGTGCGATGGCCAGCAGACCCGACGACACCTGCTCGCCCGTGGCGGCAATCATGTCGAGTTCGCGTGCGCTGGGGCTCTCGGAGAGCTCTTTGGCCAGGCCCAGCAGGCGGTTGGTCTCGCCGCTCATGGCCGACGGAACGACCACAAGTTGATGACCCGCCCGCACCCACTTGGCCACGCGCTTGGCCACGTTGCGGATGCGCTCGGTCGAGCCCATCGACGTGCCGCCGTATTTGTGAACAATCAGTGCCATGTCAGACGTTGCTAATAGCGTTGCTTTGAAACCGCGTGCTCCAGCCGGGCACACAGCGTGTCCGACCCACTCGGTCAAACCTTAGATTTTAACCGTGCCCGGCCCCAAATGCGCTCAGGAAATGCGCGTAGTCACTTCGAAATGGGGTCAGGCACCCAAGTGAGGGTGACCTGAGGCTCGCCGGACGCCGCCCAAACCCGCGCATCCACCCCCAGCCCTGGCACGAACACCAACTGCCCTTGCGCCCACAGCAAGGGCCCATCGCGCATCCACGCGGGCACCGCCAGAGCCTGAAACTGCTTCTTGAGCATGCGCGCGGGGCGCTTCGGCGCCAACTGAAACTGCTCGCCCCCGGTTCGGGGTCTCAACTCACACGAGCGCAGACGCGACAGCGCCACGCCCCCTGACGCGACGCGGGTCACCTGCAGATGTCCCCACCCAGCGGGCAGGGCCACGCGACCGGCGCGCGCCACACTCAGCAGGTGCACCCCGGCCGACATCGGTTCCGGCGCCAGCACATGCCCACCGGGCAGCCAGCTCAGACCGCCCCGGTAAAGCCGCAAAGCGCCGCCCTGAGCCGGCAGGGGCCAGCACCCACGGGCACAGGACGACAGCTCATCGTGCAGACGGTGCACCCACGTGGCGGGCAGCGCCCCGACCCCGTGCAGCGCAAACCAGGCCCGCAGAGTCTCGCGCCTGGGCCCGGGCGACAACTGCAACCAGGCCGGCACATCCAGATCCTGCCGCCCTGCCCGGCGCACGATCAGCCCGGGCAACACGCCCGCCAGCCAATCGTCCAGACAGGCCAGCACATCCGACTGGTGCTGCGCCGCCTGCGCCAGAGAGATCTCGGCGTGGTCGAACGCCTGCGTCAGCGCTGGCCAGACCTGCGCACGCAGGCGATTGCGATCAAAACGGACATCCGCATTGCTGTCATCCTCCACATACGGCAGGCCATGGGCCGCCACATAGGCCTGGATGGCCTCCCGCGGCTGGTGCAGCCAGGGGCGACACCACTGCAGGCCATCACGCCAGGCCTCACGGGGCATGGCCGACAAGCCCGCCACCCCCGCGCCACGCAGTGCCTGCAGCACAAAGGTCTCGGCCTGATCCCGTCGGTGATGGGCCAGCAGCACCTGCTGACAGCCACTCTCGCGCGCCATGTCGGCCAGGGCCAGGTAGCGCGCCTGACGCGCCAGGGCCTCGACGCTCTCCCCGGCACGAGGCTGCAGCTTCAGGTGACGATGCCTGAGTGTCACGGGCAAGCCCTGCGCAGCCCAGGCCGCACATTGCTCGCGCGCATGGTCCAGCCAGGCATCGGCCTGTGCGCTCAGGCCATGGTGCACATGCAGGGCCACCACGTGGATGGCGCCTCCGGGGCCGCCGAGCTGAGCGGCCATGCGGGCTGTCGCATGGAGCAAGGCCGTCGAGTCACGCCCTGCGCTGTAGGCCACGGCCACCGCCACCACCGGGGCGTCGGCCGCTGCGCCTGGATCAGTGCTCGGTGGTGTCGTTGAAGCGACCATAGCCCTGCAGTCGCTCGTAGCGCTGTTGCAGCAGGTCCTTCACCTTCAGGTCACTGAGCTGGCGCATCGCGTCATTGAGCGCGCGCTTGAGGTTGGCGCAGGCCTGCTTGTGATCGCGGTGCGCGCCACCCACGGGCTCGGAGATGATCTTGTCGACCAGCCCCAGGGCCTTGAGGCGGTGCGCGGTGATGCCCAGGGCCTCGGCCGCGTCCGACGCCTTGTCGGAGGTCTTCCAGAGGATGGAGGCGCAGCCTTCGGGCGAGATGACCGAGTACACCGAATACTGCAGCATCAGCACCTGATCGGCCACACTGATGGCCAGCGCACCACCCGAGCCCCCCTCACCAATGATGGTGGTGATGATGGGCACTTCCAGGCGGGCCATCTCGAAGATGTTGCGGCCGATGGCTTCGGACTGGTTGCGCTCTTCGGCCCCGATGCCCGGGTAGGCACCCGGCGTGTCGACGAAAGTGAAGACCGGCAGGCCGAACTTCTCAGCCGTCTTCATCAGGCGCAGGGCCTTGCGATAACCCTCGGGACGCGACATGCCGAAATTGCGTGCCGCGCGCTCCTTGGTGTCGCGACCCTTCTGGTGGCCCAGCACCATGCAGGCCTGGCCATTGAAGCGGGCCAGACCCCCGACGATGGACAGGTCATCCGAGAAATGGCGGTCACCGTGCATCTCCTGGAAGTCGGTGAACAGCTCGTTGACGTAGTCCAGCGTGTAGGGGCGCTGCGGATGGCGGGCGATCTGGGTGACCTGCCAGGGCGACAGGTTGGCGTAGATGTCCTTGGTGAGCTGTGTGCTCTTCTTGCTCAGGCGGTCGATCTCTTCGGAGATGTCCACGGCAGATTCGCTCTGCACATAGCGCAACTCTTCGATCTTGGTTTCCAGCTCGGCGATGGGTTGCTCGAACTCCAGGAAATGTCGTTTGCTCATGGCACGTCTTTCTCTCTCGAACCTCAGTATTCCACGGGCACAGGATCCAGGCTGCGCCACAGGTACCAAGTGCCGACGGTCCGGTACGGTGCCCAGGCGTCAGCGATTTCGCGAGCTTCGGCGCGGGACACCGGCTCGCCACTGAAATAGTTGATGCTGATGGCCTTGATCAAGCCCAGGTCATCCAGGGGCAGCACATTGGCCCGCATCAGGTGAAAGATCAGGAACATCTCTGCCGTCCAGCGGCCAATGCCGCGAATGCAGATCAATTCCTCAATGATGGCCTCATCGTCCATCTGCGTCCACTGGTCGACATGCAGTCGGCCATCGGCAAAGTGACGGGCCAGATCGATCAGGTACTCGACCTTGCGGGCCGACAGACCGGCCGTGCGCAGGGTGTCGGCAGGCAGATCCACCACCCGCTGTACCGGCAGCACCACGCGGATGTCGTCACGGGGCTGCTCCAGCAGGGTCAGCAGCTTGTCCCAGACCGTCTGCGCCGCCTTGACCGAGATCTGCTGCCCCACGATGGAGCGCGCCAGGGTCGTGAAAGCGTCGCGGCGACTGTGCAGCCGCGCCTGACCGAAGTCGGCGATGAGCTTGCGCATCACGCGGTCGCGCTTGCTCAGGTGCTTGCAGGCGTCATCCCAGAACGCCGGGGTCACCAGGGCGACCGCAGGTTCTGCGCCGGCAACAGGCGCACTGGAGCGAGGGGCGCTGCTCATCAGGCTTTGACCCAGGTCGTGCCCTGAGCGGAATCCTTGAGCTCGATCCCCATCGCTGTCAACTCAGCGCGGATGCGATCGGCCTCGGCAAAATTGCGAGCCTTCTTGGCGTCCGCGCGAGCCTGGATCAGGGCCTCGATCGCCGCCGCGTCGATCACATCATCACCGGCGCCACCCTGCAGGTAATCACGGGGCGGCTGCTGCAACAGACCCAGCGTGCCCGCCAGGGCCTTGAGCAACCGGGCAGTGGGCACGGCGCGGTCACGGTTGACTTCAGCGGCCAGATCGAACAGCACGGACACGGCGATGGGCGTGTTGATGTCCTCGTCCATGGCCGCCTTGAAGCGGGCCGCCTGGGGGTGGGCCCAATCGATGTCGAACGGCGCGTCGGGCAGGCTCACGCCATCGAGCGCCGTGTAGAGGCGGCGCAGGCCATTGCGCGCGTCGTCCAGGCCGGCATCGCTGTAATTGAAGGGGCTGCGGTAGTGCACCCGCAGCATGAAGAAGCGGATGGTCTCACCGTCGTAGCTCTTGAGCACATCACGGATGGTGAAGAAGTTGCCCAGCGACTTGGACATCTTCTCGTTGTCCACGTTCAGGAAGCCGTTGTGCATCCAGACATTCGCCAGGGGCTTGCCACTGGCGCCCTCGCTCTGGGCGATCTCGTTCTCGTGGTGGGGGAACTGCAGATCCAGCCCGCCACCGTGGATGTCGAACTGCTCGCCCAGCAGCGCGCAGCTCATGGCCGAGCACTCGATGTGCCAGCCGGGCCGCCCCGCACCGAAGGGCGAGTCGTACTTGGCGTCCTGAGGCTCTTCAGGCTTGGCCGCTTTCCAGAGCACGAAATCCAGCGGATCTTGCTTGCCGTCGTCCACGGCCACGCGCTCACCCGCACGCAACTGGTCCAGCGACTTGCCCGACAGCTTGCCGTAGCCCGGGAACTTGCGCACCGAGTAGTTCACGTCGCCATGGGCGGTCCGATAGGCCAGTCCCTTGGCTTCCAGTTGACCGATCAGGTTCAGCATCTGCCCGACGTACTCCGTCGCACGCGGCTCGTGCGTGGGCGGCTCGATGCCCAGAGCAGCGATGTCGGCATGCATCGCCTGCGTCATCTCATCGGTGAGCTGACGGATGGTGATGCCCCGCTCCACCGCACGGCGGATGATCTTGTCATCGATGTCGGTGATGTTGCGCACATACGTGACCTGCAGGCCCGAGGCCCTGAGCCAGCGCTGGACCACGTCGAAGGACATCATCATGCGGGCGTGACCCACATGACAGTAATCGTAGATCGTCATGCCGCACACGTACATGCGGACATGGCCCGGATCGATGGGAGAGAAGGTCTCCAGTTGCCGGGACAGGCTGTTGAAAATGCGCAAGCTCATGGAAAGCCGGAAAAACCAAAAACCGCCTGTGTGCGATCAGTTCTGCAGGGACACAAGCGGTTGCAAATGAGGCCAGCCAAGGGACGATCCGATCAGGCCGTGATCCGTTTCACGGAACTCCGGCAGACGCGATCGCTCAGCTACAATCGACCGAGTATAGCCGCGAGCGTTGGCGCCGCGTGTGCCTTGTCAGGGTGTTCATCAACGACAAGAGCATGCGCGCGCTGGTATTCTGTGCGGTGTTTCACCGATCCACAAACCTGAGACTGACAAGACCCATGCGAGTTGTTGCGCCCCTGTTTGGAGCCCGCCTGACGGCACTGGCTGCCCAATGCGTTGCCATCGCGATGCTGAGCTTTTCCAGCCAGATCGTTCGCGCGGACGAAGTAGCCGACGTCCAGAAGCTGCTCGCTTCGGGCAAGAACGTCGAAGCCCTCCAGAAGGCTGATCAGTTCCTGGCTGGCAAGCCGCGTGACCCGATGATGCGCTTCCTGCGCGGCATCAGCCTGTCTCAGGCCGGTCGTACCGCCGAAGCCATCACGGCCTTCCAGAAGCTCACTGAAGACTACCCCGAGCTGCCCGAACCCTTCAACAACCTGGCCGTGCTCTACGCCCAGCAGGGTCAGTACGACAAGTCGCGCACGGCCCTTGAAATGGCCATCCGCACCAACCCCAGCTACGCCACCGCCTACGAGAACCTGGGCGATGTCTACGCCAAGCTGGCCAGCCAGGCCTACTCCAAGGCCCTGCAGATCGACACCCGCTCGGCCGTGGCTCCCAAGCTGGCCATGATCCGCGATCTGTTCCCCAAGGACCGTGGCTCTGCTGCCGTCGCTGCACTGACCAACGGTGCCGCCACCCCCACCACCAAGCCGGCGCCTGTGGCTGTGCCCGTGCCGGCCCCCGCGCCTGCACCAGCACCCGCTCCGGCCCCCACACCCGCCCCGGCCCCCAAGCCTGTGGTGACGCCGCCTGCGCCCGCACCGGCACCCGCCCCTGCACCGGTTGAAGCCAAGGCCGAAGCGCAAGAGCGTGACATCGAATCGGCTGTTCGTGGCTGGGCCACTGCCTGGGCCCGCAAGGACATGGACGCCTACTACGCAGCCTATGCCCGTGATTTCGATGGCGACAAGGGCTCCCGCAAGGCATGGGAGCAAGAGCGCCGCGATCGCATCACCAGCAAGCGCAGCATCTCCGTCAAGATTTCGGATCTGAAGATCAAGGTCTCCGGCAACAAGGCCACCGCCAGCTTCCGCCAGGACTACAAGGCTGATACCTTGAGCGTGTCCAGCGGCAAGCGCCTGGAGTTGGTCCGCGCCG
The DNA here is from genome assembly GCF_036279655.1 of Aquabacterium sp. Lineage (GTDB taxonomy): Bacteria > Pseudomonadota > Gammaproteobacteria > Burkholderiales > Burkholderiaceae_C > Aquabacterium. The sequence continues at coordinate 50,759 of NZ_DASUIT010000028.1, forward strand.
GCAATGCATGGGTGATCGTGAAGGAAACTTCTGGCTCGTGATGAAACGTTCGCGCAACCGCCGGCCTTTTGAGATGTCGGCCGGGCGGGTCGCGGCGCTTGCGCTTGGCGTGAGCGCCCCCCTCGCCCTCTGGGCACTCTCGTCTTTCATGTCGGCCGATTCGGCTGTGGCCAATGTGGGTCGCAGCTCGTCGGTCGAGGATTCGCTGTCGGCCGGTCACGCCACGCCCATGCCCGCCGGCTGGCGCCGTGTGACCGATGCGCCGACAGGCCCTTCCCCGGAAGGTCGCCTGCTGGAGGTCTACCGCCTCATCGGCCAGGGCGAAACACGTCTGGCCCTGGACAAGGCCCAGGCCCTGGTCAACGACGTGCCCAACTTCCACCTGGCGCAACTGGCCTACGGCGACTTGCTGATGGCCCAGACATCCCCTCTCAGCCAGATGGGCGCAGCCCCACCGCAGCTGACGGGCAAGGCCGGTGATCGCCTGCGCCAACTGCGAGAAGAAGCCCAGCGGCGCATTGCCGCTCTGCAGGAGCGCCCGCCTGAGGGTGCCGTTCCCGCCCAGTTCATCGACCTGCCGGCCAGCACCAAGCACGCCATTGCGGTGGATACCAGCCGCTCACGCCTGTATGTCTTCGAAAACGGCCCCAAAGGGCTGCAACTGGTCGCCGACCACTACGCCTCGATCGGCAAGCTGGGCGCAGAAAAGAACGTGCAGGGTGACCAGCGCACCCCGATCGGCGTGTACTACATCACCAGTCGCCTGGACGCCGACAAGCTGACCGACTTCTACGGTGTGGGTGCCCTGCCCCTGAACTATCCCAACGAGTACGACCGCCGCCTGGGTCGCACCGGCAACGGCATCTGGCTGCATGGCGTACCGCCCGACAGCTATGCCCGCAGTCCGCAAAGCACCGACGGCTGCGTGGCCCTGGCCAACCCTGAACTCAAGACCATCATGGATCGGGTACAACCCCGCTCCACCCCGGTGGTCATCGCCCGCTCACTCGACTGGATCACCCCCGATGCCCTGGAAGCCGAGCGTCGCGCGCTGCGCAACCTGCTCGAAGGCTGGCGCGTGGCACGTGGCAGCGGCGACATCAACCGCCTGATGTCCTTCTACTCCCCGCAGTTTGCCAACGGCGGACGTGACCTCAACCAGTGGCGCCAGACCCTGGAGCGTGAAACCGCCAGCCAGCGCGGCAGACAGGTTCAAATCAAGGACCTGGCCATCCTGGGGTGGAAGGACCGCAGCGACATCCTCGTGGTCACCTTTGGTGAACTCAACCAGGGTGAACGCACAGGGGCCGTCAAGCGCCAGTACTGGACCAAGGAAGATGGTCTGTGGAAAATATTCTTTGAAGGAGTGATCGGATGACCCATTGGCTGACTCGCATGACCGCGACCGTTGTGGGCGGCTCGGCAGCCCTGTTCATGACTGTGGGGGTGCATGCACAGAACGTGCGTCTGAGCACCTCGCAAGGCGACATCGTGCTGCAACTCGATGCCGCCAAGGCACCCAAGACGGTCGAGAACTTCATCCAGTACGTCAAGGCCGAGCACTACAACGGCACCATCTTCCATCGCGTGATCGACGGCTTCATGATCCAGGGCGGCGGCATGACCCCCGACATGAAGGAAAAGCCCACCCGTGCGCCGATCCCGCTGGAGAGCCGCAACGGTCTGAACAATCTGCGCGGCACCGTCGCCATGGCCCGCACCATGAACCCCAACTCGGCCACCGCCCAGTTCTTCATCAACGTGAAGGACAACGGCTTCCTGGATGCCGAGCAATCCCGCGACGGCAACGGTTACGCCGTGTTCGGCAAGGTCATCCAGGGCATGGACGTGGTCGACAAGATCCGCAAGGTCCCCACCGGCCAGAAGGGCATGCACGGCGATGTGCCCCTGACACCGGTCATCATCAAACAAGCCACGCTGGAGAAATAAACCATGGCCAAGAATGTTGAACTGCACACCACCGCAGGTGTGATCACCCTGGAACTGGACGATGCCAAGGCACCCGTCACGGTGGAGAACTTCCTGAAGTACGTGCGCGCCGGCCACTATGACGGCACCATCTTCCACCGCGTGATCAAGGGTTTCATGGTCCAGGGCGGCGGCTTCGAGCCCGGCATGAAGCAAAAGCCCACGCAAGGCGAGATCCAGAACGAGGCCAACAACGGCCTGAAGAACGACAAGTACACCATCGCCATGGCACGTACCAGCGCTCCGCACTCGGCCAGCGCCCAGTTCTTCATCAATGCCACCCACAACGATTTCCTGAACTTCAAGTCGGAAACGCCCAGTGGCTGGGGCTATGCCGTGTTCGGCAAGGTCACAGCCGGCACCGAAGTGGTCGACCAGATCGAAAAGGTCAAGACCGGTCGCAAGGGCTTCCATGATGACGTGCCCAATGACGACGTCGTCATCACCAAGGCCGTCGAGGTCTGATTGAGCGGGCAGACACCCTGCCCTGCGCCGGTGGACTCCGCCAGCCCCCCAGACACACCGCCCTCGTGGCGGTGTGATCGTTTGCAGGCCCCCGCATCATGGCGGTGCATCGATTTCATCTCGGACCTGCACCTCGATGCCGCGCACCCACGCACGCACGCAGCGCTACAGGACTATCTGGCGCACACGCCTGCCAGTGCCCTGTTCATCCTGGGTGATCTGTTCGAAGCCTGGGTGGGCGATGACATGCGCCACCTGCCCTTCGAGACCGCCTGCACCCGTGCTCTGGACCAGGCAGGTCAGCGCCTGTGGCTGGGCCTGATGGTGGGCAACCGCGACTTCCTGCTGGGGCCGGACATGCTCACGGCCTGCCACGCCCATGCGCTCGGCGACCCGCTGTTGCTGGAAGCCTTTGGGCAGACCCACCTGCTCACGCACGGCGATGCCTGGTGCCTGGACGACAGGGACTACCTGTCCTTCAGGCAACAGGTGCGCTCACCCGCCTGGCAAGCCGCCTTCTTGGCGCAGCCACTGAGCTCGCGCCTGCAGACGGCACGTGGCCTGCGCGAGGCCAGCGAAGCCCGCAAAAGTGAGCAGCCGCCCATGGCCTGGGCCGATGTGGATGCCGAACACGCCGCACAGTGGATGCAGGCCACGGGTGCCCGCAGCCTGATCCATGGCCACACGCACCGCCCGGCCTCGCAGCCGTTTGGCCTGCCCGATGCCCAGCGTCATGTCCTGTCCGACTGGGATCTGGACCATGCGAGCCCTCGCGCCGAGGTGCTGCGGCTCGATCACACCGGTGTGCAGCGCCTGACGCTGGCGCAGGCCATGGCGCCCCTGGACGCCTGAGCCCCATGGCCCGCCGCCCCTGGGGAGCGCGCCTGAGCGCCTTCTGGCCCGCCTCATGGCTGCCGGACACCCTCGTCCTGAAGCACCGCGCGATCCCGGACGCCTTGTGGCAGCACACCTTGCAGAACTACCCGTTTCTGACCTGGCGAAGCGCATCCGCACAGCAGCGCTTGCGCGAGCTCAGCACCTTGTTCCTGGCCCGCAAAGAGTTCACCCCGGCCGGTGGACTGCGACTCACGGACGACATGGCTGTGGCGATCGCCGCGCAGGCCTGCCTGCCCATCCTGCCCTGGGGACTGCGTGCCTATGAGCGCTTCGTGAGTGTCGTGGTGCACCCTGATCAGGTGGTGGCGCGCCGCACTGTCACGGACGAGGCCGGCGTGGTCCACCACTACGACGAGGTCCTCGCCGGAGAATCCATGCCCGACGGACCGGTGATGCTGTCCTGGCACGACGTCCAGCAGGCCCAAGACATGACACAGGGCTACAACGTGGTCATCCACGAATTTGCCCATGCGCTGGACATGCTCAACGGGCAGGCGGACGGCACCCCGCCCCTGCCACCCCATCTGTCTGCCCGGCAATGGCAAGACACCTTGTGGCAGGCCTTTGATCGACACCGTGATGCACTGGCGCATGGCGACACCCCCTGGCTGGACCCTTACGCCGCACAAGACGGTCTGACCGAGTTCTTCCCCGTGGTGACGGAGGCCTTCTTTGTGGCGCCGACCCGCCTGCAGGCTGAGCACCCGGACGTCTATGCGCTGCTGTGCAGCTACTTCGACGAAACACCTGCGGCTTACGACGTTCCGCGGGATGAACTGCCTCCCCCCTGAATTGGGTATGGCTCGCTAGCGTACAAACCCTTAATATGTAACAGCGGTTACCTCAAGGGAGGTACGCCAATGAAAGCAGCACCATGATCGCCCGCAGTCTGATCGCCATGTCCATCGCCCTCGCATCCGTGGGTGCCCAAGCCGCCACCACGGTGTTTGAAGACAACTTCGACGCCAACGCCCTGAGCATCAGCAACCCCACGCCCATCGGCTGGACGGTGAGCAACGGCTCCGTGGACGTGATCGGCCAGCCCGCGTTCTACGATTTGGAACCCGGCAATGGCCGCTACATCGATCTGGACGGCAGCAGCAGCAATGCTGGTGAGCTGACCAAGAGCCTGGCCTTCAACGCGGGTTGGCTCTATACCGCCACCTTCTCTCTGGCGGGCAGCAACCGCAGCTCCACCGAAATCGTGGACGTGACCTTCGGCACCACCACGGCCACCTACACGCTGCTGGCCACCGATCCCTTTGCCACGTACTCGCTGACGTTCGCACCGGCCGCTTCCGGCGTGTTCAATCTGACCTTCGCCAACCGCGGTGGCGACAACATCGGCGCCCTGCTGGACAACGTCAAGGTCACGGCTGTGCCCGAACCCGGCAGCTTGGCCCTGGTGCTGGCCGGCCTGGGCGTGGTGGGCTTCGCCGCTCGCCGCCGCTTCTGATCTCTGACACCTCGGATCGGCCACTACGGCCGATCTGACCCCGAAAAAAAGGCAGACCGCGCGGTCTGCCTTTTTGCTGTCTGGGCGAAGATGGGGGCCGAAGCCCCCTTGTTCACTCCGCCGTGGCCGGCTCGGCCTTGGGCTTGTCGATCTTGCTGCTGCGCGCCTGAATGTCGAGCTTGACCTCGTCCTCGCCCTTGGCATTGGCGACCACATCCACCGTCAGGCGTCCGCCATCGACCAGATCGCCGAACAGCAACTCGTCGGCCAGTGCACGACGGATCGTGTCCTGGATCAGGCGCTGCATCGGGCGGGCACCCATGAGCGGATCGAAACCACGCTTGGCCAGGTAGCGACGCAGGCTGTCGGTGAAGGTGACATCCACCTTCTTCTCGGCCAGTTGACCTTCGAGTTGCAGCAGGAACTTGTCGACCACACGGAGGATGATCTCTTCGTCCAGCGGCTTGAAGCCCACAATGGCATCCAGGCGGTTGCGGAACTCTGGCGTGAACATGCGCTTGATGTCGGCCATCTCGTCACCCAGCTCACGCGGGTTCGTGAACCCGATGCTCGATTTTTGCAACGTCTCGGCGCCCGCATTGGTCGTCATGATGATCATGACGTTGCGGAAGTCGGCCTTGCGCCCGTTGTTGTCCGTCAGCGTGCCGTGGTCCATGACCTGCAGCAGGATGTTGAACACATCGGGGTGTGCTTTCTCGATCTCGTCGAGCAGCAGCACGCAATGCGGCTTCTTGGTGACGGCCTCGGTCAGCAGGCCGCCCTGATCGAACCCGACATAGCCCGGAGGTGCGCCGATCAGGCGGCTGACCGCATGGCGCTCCATGTACTCGGACATGTCGAAGCGGATCAGGTCGATCCCCAGCACATAGGCCAGTTGCTTGGCGACTTCGGTCTTGCCCACACCGGTGGGGCCGCTGAACAGGAAGGCCCCGATGGGCTTGTCCGGCTTGCCCAGACCCGAGCGTGCCATCTTGATGGCCGATGACAGGGCGTCGATGGCGTTGTCCTGACCAAACACCACACTCTTGAGATCGCGGTCCAGCGTCTTGAGCTTGCTGCGATCATCACTGGAGACGCTGGTGGCTGGCACGCGGGCGATCTTGGCCACGATGTCTTCCACCTCGGCACGGGTGATGGTCTTCTTCTGCTTGCTCTTGGGCAGGATGCGCTGAGCGGCACCGGCTTCATCGATCACATCGATGGCCTTGTCAGGCAGATGGCGGTCGTTGATGTACTTGGCCGACAGCTCGGCCGCAGCCTGCAGGGCGCCCAGCGCGTACTTGACGCTGTGGTGCTCTTCAAAGCGCGACTTGAGGCCCTTGAGGATCTCGATGGTCTGCTCGACGGAGGGCTCGACCACCTCGACCTTCTGGAAGCGCCGCGACAGGGCCGCGTCCTTCTC
>NZ_DASUIT010000029.1:0-3142 GCF_036279655.1 Aquabacterium sp.
AGCGCGTCCTGCCCGGCGTGGCCGAAGGGTGTGTGGCCGAGGTCGTGCGCCAGCGCGATGGCCTCGACCAGGTCCTCATTGAGGCCCAGCGATCGGGCGATCGAGCGCCCCAGTTGCGCCACTTCCAGCGAATGCGTCAACCGGGTGCGGAACAGGTCGCCCTCGTGGTTGAGAAAGACCTGAGTCTTGTAGACCAGGCGCCGGAAGGCCGTGCTGTGCACGATGCGGTCGCGGTCGCGCTGGAAGTCACTGCGGGTGGGGGCCGGTGCTTCGGGGTGGCGACGCCCCCGGGTCTTGTCAGGCTGACTGGCGTAGGGGGCGAGCCACATGGACAGGTGCTGATGCCGGTCAGGTGTTGGCGGCGATCACATCGCGGACCAGAGCCTCGGGCGCGGCGCGCATGCTGGCCTGGCCCAGGCTGTCGATGAGCACAAAGCGGATCTCGCCGCCCTCGGCCTTCTTGTCGACCTGCATCAGCGCCAGATAGCGGTCGGCACCCAACTGTGGGCCCTTGACGGGCAGACCGGTGCGCTCGATCAGGGTGCGGATGCGCGCGCAGGTGGCCGCATCGATCAGGCCCAGGCGGTGAGACAGGTCGGCCGCCATGACCATGCCGCACCCCACGGCTTCGCCGTGCAGCCACTCACCGTAGCCCAGGCCGGCTTCGATCGCATGCCCGAAGGTGTGGCCGAAGTTGAGGATGGCGCGCAGACCCGACTCTTTCTCGTCCTGACCGACCACCCAGGCCTTGATCTCGCACGAACGCTTGATGGCGTGACGCAGGGCGCTGCGGTCGCGTGCCAGCAGGGCGTCCATGTGGGCCTCCAGCCAGCTCAGGAACTCGGCGTCGGCGATCGGGCCGTATTTGATGACCTCGGCCAGGCCCGCCAGCAACTCGCGCTGGGGCAGGGTGTCCAGGGTCTCGATGTCGCAGATCACGCGCTGGGGCTGGTAGAAGGCCCCGATCATGTTCTTGCCCGCCGGGTGATTGATGGCGGTCTTGCCGCCCACGCTGGAATCCACCTGGGCCAGCAAGGTGGTGGGCACCTGCACGAAGGGCACGCCGCGCATGTAGCAGGCGGCGGCAAAGCCGGTCATGTCCCCGATGACGCCGCCGCCCAGAGCGTAGAGCACGGTCTTGCGGTCGGCTGCTTCTTCCAGCAGTCGGGTGAAGATCTGGTTGAGGGCGGGCCAGTCCTTGTACTGCTCGCCATCGGGCAGTTCCACGTCCAGTACCTGCTTGTGATACGGGGTGATGGCGGCACGCAGCCGGGCGGTGTAGAGCGGGCCGACCGTGGTGTTCGTGACGATCAGTGCCTTGGACGACTTGGGTAGGCCGGCATAGCTCTCGGCGCTGCCTAGCAGGCCTTCGCCGATGAGGATGTCGTAACTGCGGTCCCCCAGGTCGATGGCGACCGAGGTGCTGGAGGACGTGGAGGGTGTGGGTGCCATGTGTGCCTGCCATGCCCCCAACCGTCGAGGCGTGCGGCTTGCGCGGCGATCCTCGTCACGCGGCAGGAGGCATCAATATCCTTGAAACGCGCTCAGTTTAGCATCGGGCCCGGTGGCTAGTGATCGCTATGGGCATCTACCTATGGCTGAGGTGTTCACCGATCCACATACTCATACTCCATGAGAATTCAGGACATGGTCAGCGTGGTGACGGCGGCAGTGTGGGGGATGCTGTGCGCGCTGCCCTCTGGCGTCATCGCACAGGAGGCCTGCCCCGCGCAGGTGCGGGTCAGCTTTCTGGACTACGACGTGCCTCCCTGGTTCAATGGCACCGGGGCTGAGTTTGCCGATCCGCCAGGCCATGTGGTGGTGTGGATTCAGAAAGCCATTGCACACACCGGTTGTCCGACCAAGGTGGTTCTCTTGCGTCGCCCGGTCAAGCGTTTTTACCTGGAGCTTGAGCAGGGGATGACGGACATCGTGGCCATGGCCTCTGCCACACCGGAACGGTTGGCCAGCTCGGCGTTTCCGATGATCCATGGCCAGCTCAACGCCCGCCTGACCTACCTGTCCAGCGATACCTCGCTGTGGGTGCGTCAAGGTGACAGGTCCGTCCAGTGGGACGGCCGTGTCCTGCGGGGCCCGCAGGGCTTTAAGGTGGGGGTCTCCTCAGGGCAGGGCAGCGAGGCTCTGGCGCGCAAGCGGGGGTGGAATCTGGAGCTGGGCGTCAACGGTGTCAGCGTGATCGACAAGCTGCTGGCTGGCCGCAGTCATGTCATCTTGCTTCCTGACATCACCGTGGCGGCGTCTCCGCCGCAGGAACAGGCACGGATGGAGCGATTGCTCCCGAGTCTGGAGCAGACCCTGTTTTTCAGCCCGGCCAACAAGCAGTTCCACGCCAGGTACCCAGGCTTCATGAGTCGATACTGGGATGCGCTGTGCCAGATCTCACGAGCGGAGCCCGATCTGCCCATGCAGAAGAAGCTGCCCCCATGTCGCTGAGGGCATGCCGTGGTGCGACCAAAGGGGATGGGGACATCCCACGCGAACACATGGGGCTGTACAAGAAGAAGGTGACGAGCCTGAACCCTGGCACTGAAGGCAAACGGTTAGGGCTGCTTCGTTCCCGACCTGACCCGGTTGGCCGCGCCCCCATGCAGGGAGGCCCGTCAATTGACATTGTATGCGATCTGCTCGACGGGCGATGGAGAGGGGCCTCCAGATTGGAGGGCGCTCCACCTCCCCCTCGTTTTGAGGGGGGGGAAAGCCATACCCAGGCGCAATGGCGCATTCACTAGACTTCCTCGATCCGATGCCAATCGGATCGACTGCGGCGACCCGCAATGACCATTCCAATCATCAAACATCAGGAGAGCGTGCCATGAGCATTGTCATTTCAAGCCCCACATCCGTGACATCCACCGGTGCTCTTTACGAGGGCACCGCTGCGGATGAGCTCATTCAGGTTGCTGCGCCAGGTGACTTGCAGCCCAGGGTGAGTGCGGGGTCTGGCAACGACACCATCGTGGGCGCATCAAGGTATGTCGCCGGTTCTTATATGGGAGGATCTGGTGACGATGTCATCTCTGGCGCGGGCTATCTGGCCGGAGACGAGGGCAATGACGTGCTCACGCCCACGGGGGACGGCACAGTCATGATTGGTCTGGGGCGAGACATGGTGATCGTGACC
>NZ_DASUIT010000030.1:0-18606 GCF_036279655.1 Aquabacterium sp.
TCACGCTCGCCCTGGAAGACCTTGATGGTCACGGCAGGCTGGCTGTCGTCGGCGGTCGAGAAGGTCTGTGCGAACTTCGTCGGGATCGTGGTGTTCTTGGTGATCATCTTGGTCATGACACCGCCCAGGGTTTCGATACCCAGGGACAGCGGGGTCACGTCCAGCAGCAGCACGTCGGTACGGTCACCGGCGAGCACCTGGCCTTGCACGGCGGCGCCCACGGCCACGGCTTCGTCAGGGTTCACGTCCTTGCGGGGGTCCTTGCCGAAGAATTCCTTGACCTTCTCCTGCACCTTGGGCATGCGGGTCATGCCGCCGACCAGGATCACGTCGTCGATGTCACCCACGGACACACCGGCGTCCTTGATGGCAATGCGGCAGGGGGCGATGGTGCGCTCGATCAGCTCATCGACCAGGCTTTCCAGCTTGGCACGGGTCAGCTTGATGTTCATGTGCTTCGGACCGGACGCATCTGCCGTGATGTAGGGCAGGTTGATGTCGGTCTGAGCCGAGTTGGACAGCTCGATCTTGGCCTTTTCGGCGGCTTCCTTCAGGCGCTGCAGGGCCAGCACGTCCTTGCTCAGGTCGACGCCTTGTTCCTTCTTGAACTCGGCAATGATGTAGTCGATGATGCGCTGGTCGAAGTCTTCGCCGCCCAGGAAGGTGTCGCCGTTGGTCGACAGCACTTCGAACTGCTTTTCGCCGTCCACATCGGCGATCTCGATGATGGACACGTCGAACGTGCCGCCACCCAGGTCATACACGGCGATCTTGCGGTCGCCCTTGCCGGTCTTGTCCAGGCCGAAGGCCAGGGCGGCTGCGGTGGGCTCGTTGATGATGCGCTTGACGTCCAAGCCAGCGATGCGGCCCGCGTCCTTGGTGGCCTGACGCTGCGCGTCGTTGAAGTAAGCGGGCACGGTGATGACGGCCTCGGTGACTTCTTCACCCAGGTAGTCTTCAGCCGTTTTCTTCATCTTGCGCAGGATCTCGGCGGAGACTTGCTGGGGGGCCAGCTTCTTGCCGCGGATCTCCACCCAGGCGTCGCCGTTGTCGGCGGCCGCGATGGTGTAGGGCATCAGGTCGATGTCCTTCTGCACTTCCTTTTCAGTGAACTTGCGGCCGATCAGGCGCTTGACGGCATACACCGTGTTGCGGGGGTTGGTCACGGCCTGGCGCTTGGCCGAGGCGCCCACGAGGATTTCGCCGTCTTCCTGATACGCGATGATCGACGGGGTGGTGCGGGCGCCTTCACTGTTCTCGATCACCTTGGTGGTGTTGCCTTCCATGATGGAAACGCACGAGTTGGTGGTGCCCAGGTCGATGCCGATGATCTTGCCCATGTTCAATTGCTCCTAAAGTCTGTGATCTGTGTGGAAGCAGCGTGCTTCCGCTTGTCGTCTTATGTGTGAACGTCTGGCCTGAATTCAAGAGGCCGAATGTCCGAAAATGATGGTTCTTGCTGCGCCTGTGAATTATTTGGGCGCAGCCACGGTGACCAGAGCCGGGCGCAGGACGCGATCGGCGATCAGGTAACCCTTTTGCAGCACACCGACCACGGTGTTGGCTTCCTGGTCCGCGGGCACCATGCTGATGGCCTGGTGCTGGTTGGGGTCGAACTTGACGCCCGCAGCGGGGTTGATCTCCAGGACCTTGTTGCGCTCCAGTGCCGAGCTCAACTGGCGCAGGGTGGCGTGAACGCCTTCCAGCACGGTTTCGACCGGGGTGTCAGGCTTGCCCACATGGACGGCAATGGCCGCTTCCAGGCTGTCCTTGACGGGCAGCAGGCTGTCGGCAAAGGATTCGATGGCGAACTTGCGGGCCTTGGCGATTTCTTCATCGGCGCGGCGGCGGGTGTTTTCCGCTTCGGCCTTGGCGCGCAGATAGGCGTCGGACACCTCGGCGTGCTTGGCAATGAGTTCGGCCAGTTGCTGCTCGACGGGGATGTAGCCGACCTCGGTGGCTAGGGTGCCCTGCTCGGGGTGCTGATCGGGTGTGGCGTGGTTGTCGCTCATTGCGTGTGGTCGAAAATGAGGTGGAAATCGGAAAACCCTGCGCATGTCAGGGCGAGAAAGCTGACTTCAAGGGGCCCTTTGTCAAAAAAGGCGCCCTGGATGTAACAAAATGATTCAGTCGTCGATGTCGTTTGCGCTGGCCGACCAGCGATCCCAGTCGGCCAGTTGGCGGCGATCCCGCTTGGTCGGCCGACCCTGAACGATGCTTTCGGCGGGCTCGACCACGCCCAGGCGGCGTCGTTCGGCCTGTTGCTGGCGACGCTCGATGCTCTCGGGTGTTTCTTCAAAGAGCTGCTGGGCCTGGGGTGCAGGCCCCCGGATGGTGCTCAGGGCGCGGACGATCACGGTCTTGCTGGGGCCGCCGGCCTGCCTGATGTCCACCCGGTCACCCGCACGCAGCTCTCGGGACGCCTTGGCCACCTGATCGTTCACCTGGATGCGCCCCTTGTCGATCTCGTCGGCGGCCAGTGCCCGGGTCTTGAAAAAACGCGCGACCCAGAGCCATTTGTCCAGGCGCAGGCGCTCGACCTGCCCGGGCAGGGTGCGGACGGATCCGGTCTCGGTGGTGTTGTGGTGGGGCGTGTTTGGGGACATCAATGGCATCCTGGGGCTGTCGGGCAGGTCAGGAAGGGCGCCGTGACCACCAGCGCCCGATGATGGAGGCTTGACGCTCTCGGGTGAGCCTGTCGAGGTGCTCACTCACAAAGTGCTGTCCGGTCTGTCGTTCGATCTGACGCAGGCGCCAGGCCTGTCCCAGGGCGCGTCCCAGTGGCCAGAGGCACAGCCACAGGCCCAGGGCCCAACTGATGGCCACGCCCAGCACGATCAGGCCTGCCTGAGGCAGCCAGGCCTGGATGAGCAGGTAAGCCACCACGGACAGTCCACCGATCACACCAGGCGCCACGAGGGACGTGCTGCCGTCGCCGGGCCGGCGGACCTGACCGATGCGGTGTCGACGCAGGTCGATCTCGCAATCGAGCCACTTCAGGCGCTGACGGTGCGGATCCACGCGCGACAGGCGCACATGGACGAGCGCCGAGCTGAGCAGCGCCAGCCCCTCGACCACGATGATGCCGATGCTGAACCAGGGGGTGCCTGGCTGCAGCCTGGGTGTGAGCATGACGGACCAGGGCAGCACAAACAGCGTGAAGGCCGCGAGCACAGAGACCCATTGGTGACGTGTCCCCCAGCGAGAGGCCCAGATGGACAGGTGGGCCAGCAAGGCAGCCAGCAGCGCCACGCCGCCCATGCTGTTCCAGAGCAATGAGCTGGGCTCCACGCCGTGAGCCCGCAGAGCGAAGCCGCTGCCCATGGCCGCCAGGAGCGGGCTGACCCAGGCCAGTGCACGCAATTGCGCAAAGGTGTCAGGGGGTGCCAGCACGTCAGCGGTCCAGTTTGGACGCGAACCAGCGATCCAGAGCGCTGCATTGAGCGAACGTCTGTTTTTCTGCCGCCGTGCTGGGGGTGCAACTGAAGGATTGAGCCACGCGAAGATTCTAGCCATCAATGTGCGGGTGGCTTCAGGGCGAACCGGGCGGGGTCCAGGGCGTCACGCAGATCCACCTCGACCGGGCAGGGCGCGCCACTCACCCAGTGGCTGAGCAGGCGACCCGCCAGCGCGGCCCAGGTGATGCCCCGCGAACCCAGGCCCCCGATCACATACAGCCCACCCTGGGCGTCTCGCAGGCGGGGGATGCGTCTGACCTGATCGGGCCAGCGGCCCGTGCCGTTCAAGGCATGGGGCGACAGCGGCGCCGCCCCCACCATGGGCAGCCGGTCCGAGGTGGACGCTCGCCAGCCAACGCGGCCGTGCAGGGGGCCGATGTCGATGCCATCCAGCGTCGTGGGGCTGTGTGACCAGGCGCCCAGCCTGCCGGCTTGCGTGAGGTTGTGGGTATGGTCGGTGGCCCGCACCGTGGGGTCATCGTCATGGTGCTGGGTCGTGGCGCCACACAGCAGTCGCCCGTCCTTCAGTCGGAGCACATAGCCACCGCCCGCCACGGGCAGGGCGGGTGGGTGTGCCTGGGCGTGGTCTGCCGCCAGCCAGGTGATCTGCCCGCGAATGGGGGTCAAGGGCAGGGCCAGGGGCGGAATCTCCGAGGTGGCGCTGGCCAGCAGCCCGGTGATGTGGCTGGCATTGGCCAGCACCAGGGTGGGGGCGTCGGCCAGAGGGCGACCTTCGGCATCCAGCGCCTGCCAGAGCCCATCCTCCTGGCGGCGAACCTGCCGGACATGACACTGGCCTTGCCATTGCAGCAGACCGGTCTGGCGCGCCTCTTCGAGCAGCGCTTGCGCATAGCCGGCAGGGTGCAGCCAGCCGCCCTGCGCAAACAGCCAGGCCCCGGAGGGCAAGTCCAGGCCCGCGCGCTGGCTGGCCGAAGGTCGGTCCAGCCATTGAACATGGTCGCTGGGCAAGCCCAGGGCCGCCAGACGTTGATGCGCTTGCTGATCTGTCAGCCGGGGCTCCAGGCGCAGCAGCCCTTCGCACTGCCCGTCGACGCGACCGGAGCGCACCCAGGGCCCCGCCAGGGCCATCGTCTGCAGGGCGGCCGCACGGTGAGCTCGGGCATGCACGCCATCACTGGCATGCACGATGCTGTGGAACAGGCCTCCCGGGTTGCCGGAGGCCTCCTGCGCCGGGGCCTCGTGGCGGTCCATCAGCGTCACCCGCCAGCCATCGCGGGTCAGCGCCCATGCGGCGGCACACCCCGCCAGCCCGGCGCCGATCACCATCGCATGCCGGGTCTCCGCCGGGGCAGGCCACAGCCCGCCGGGGAGCGGGGGCGGCGTGAAGCGGGGCTCGAAGACCGCCTGCGTCATGTCACGCTTGCCACCGAAGCCCTGCACCTTCTCGACCCGAAAACCTGCCTGGGTCAGCGCATCGCGGACTCCCCGTGCCACGCTCCAGGTGGCCGCCGTGGCCCCCGGTGCCGCCAGTCGGTTGAGCCGCGAGATCAGGCCCTCGTCCCACATGGCCGGGTTCTTGGCCGGGGCAAAGCCATCCAGAAAAAAGGCGTCCACCGAGGCAACGATGGCCGGCAGCAGGGTCGCGATGTCGCCCAGGCCCAGCAGCAAGGTCACCCCGGTACGCGGGCCTGCACCGGGCAACCCGGATTCGTCAAAGTCCAGCGTGTGCATGCCGGGCGTGAGCGACGGCCAGGCCTGACACAGTCTGGCCGCCATGCCTTGTGCTTCGGCCTCATCCGTGTCCAGGGCGCGCTCCTGGTGTACCCGCACCAGATCGCTCTGCAGCAAGGGGTGCTTCTCGATGGAGATGAAGACCAGGCGCGTGCAACGCTGCGGGTCGGCGCGCCAAGCTGCCCAGGTGGCCAGGAAGTTGTTGCCCAGCCCAAAGCCCGTCTCCAGGATGACGAAGCGCTCCCGGCCCTGCCAGCGGCCGGGCAGGCCGTTGCCACTCAGAAAGACATGGCGCGCCTGCGCCCAGGCCCCGGCCGCCGAGTGGTAGACGTCGTCAAAGACAGGGGAGTAGGGCACGCCCGGCGCGTGGCCTGTCGGGCTCTCGGCCAGGATGGCCGGTGTCAGGCCGGAGTGCGAGTCAGGGGAGACCTTGGGTGAGGACATCCGCCATTATTGTGCGACCCATCCGCCGTCCACGTTCCAGGCCACACCACGCACATTGTTCGCCCCGGGCGAGCACAGGAAGACGGCCAGATCCCCCAGCTGTTCTGGCGTCACAAACTGCAGGGACGGCTGCTTTTCGCCCAGCAGGCCCACCTGGGCGGCCTCCAGGCTGATGCCTTCGCGTTCCGCCTTGGCTTCGATCTGCTTTTGCACCAGGGGGGTGAGCACCCAGCCAGGGCAGATGGCGTTGCAGGTGACGCCCGTGGTGGCGGTTTCCAGGGCCACGGACTTGGTCAAGCCGACCAAGCCATGCTTGGCCGCCACATAGGCCGACTTGCCCGCAGAGGCCACCAGGCCATGGGCCGAGGCCAGATTGATGATGCGCCCCCAGTTCTTGGCACGCATGCCGGGCACGGCCAGGCGGATGGTGTGGAAGGCCGAGGTCAGGTTGATCGCGATGATGGCATCCCACTTCTCGACAGGGAAGTCCTCGACGGGCGACACATGCTGGATGCCGGCATTGTTGACCAGGATGTCTACACCACCGAACTCGGCGGCGGCGTAAGCCATCATGGCTTCGATCTCTGCGGGCTTGCTCATGTCGGCACCGTGGTAGCCCACACGGATCCCGTGAGCGCGGCCCGACTGCAACACTTCGGCCTTGGGCGCTTCAACATCGCCAAAGCCGTTGAGAATCACGTCAGCGCCCTGAGCGGCCAGTTGGCGGGCCATGCCCAAGCCGATGCCGCTGGTCGATCCGGTGACGAGGGCGGTTTTTCCTTTCAACATTCAGGCCTCCTGTGGGGTCAGTGCAAAGACAATCGTGGATTGAGGATCATTATGGTCCGAGCCTTCTGGAACAGCAGCATGAATCAAGCCAACAACGCGGTCTCTTCTTCCGGTGAACCACAACTGTGCTTCGTGACCTGCCCGGGGGCCAGCACGCGCGATGCGGCCACCCACCGCATGGCCTACTGGTCCTGGGGCGATCCGGCCAACCCACGCACCCTGGTGTGCGTGCACGGTCTGAGCCGTCAGGGGCGGGACTTCGATACCCTGGCGCGCGCACTGAGCCAGACCTACCATGTCGTCTGCCCGGATGTGGTGGGCCGAGGGCACTCCGACTGGCTGGCCGATCCCAAGGGCTACCAGGTCTTCACCTACGCCAGCGACATGGTCATGCTGATGCAGAGTCTGCGTGCAGCCAAGGGGGTTGAGGGGCCGCTGGAGATTGACTGGGTGGGCACCTCCATGGGCGGGCTCATCGGTCTGGGCCTGTCCTCGCTGCCCCCCGAGGCCTCCGGGGCGCGCTTGCGTCGCATGGTGCTCAACGATGTGGGCCCCAAACTGCGTCACGAGGCCCTGGTGCGCATTGGCGAGTACCTGGGTCAACCCAAGCGCTTTGCCAACGAGCAGGAGGCGGCAGATTATCTGTGGTCGATCTCGACGGGCTTCGGTCCCCACACCCCGGCGCAATGGCTGGCGCTGTCACGCCCCCTGCTGCGTCCGGCCCCCGACGGCCAGGGCCTGATCCTGCACTACGACCCGGCCATTGCCGAGCCCTTCAAAGCCATCAGCGCCGATGCGGCGGCCTCGGGTGAAGCCATGGTCTGGCAAGTCTATGACCAGCTCCAGTGCGAGGTGCTGTTGCTGCGCGGGCAGGACTCTGACCTGCTGGATGCCGACACCGCCCGCCAGATGAGCGAGCGTGGCCCCAAGGCCCGCTTGATCGAGTTCCCGGGCGTGGGGCATGCGCCCACCCTGATGGCGGCTGATCAGGTGGCCGCCGTGGAGGGCTTCTTGCTGGCATGAAAACGGGATCGCTCCAGCCGGAGGGGTTTGATCCGGCGCGCGAGGGAACGGCCTCTGGGGCCTCCGCCATCCTGGAGTGGGCCGACCTGAGCCCGGGTGCGCCTGGCGCAGGGCAGGACATGCTGGCCAAGGCCCGTGTCTTTGCCGAGCCCTTGCTGGCCACCCAGCGCTTCGACACGGGCGAGGGCGCCTTGTCCCATGCCGATGGCGTGGTGCAGATCCTGCGTGGCATCGGGGCGCCTCCCGGCCTGCAGGCTGCAGCCTATCTGGTCTATGCCAGCGAATACCTGACGCCGCCCGATGAAGTCATCGCCCGCGCGTTTGGCGAGGCCGAGGCTCAACTGGTGGGTGCCACCCGGCGACTGGTACA
Source organism: Aquabacterium sp. (assembly GCF_036279655.1). GTDB lineage: Bacteria > Pseudomonadota > Gammaproteobacteria > Burkholderiales > Burkholderiaceae_C > Aquabacterium. The sequence continues at coordinate 7,777 of NZ_DASUIT010000030.1, forward strand.
GGTGCAGCGCAGCGCGCGTGATGCCCTGGGCGATGAGGCCGATGGCCCCTTGCCCGCCGAGCAGATCGAGCGCATCCGCAAGATGTTGCTGGCCTTCTCGCGCGACTTGCGCGTGGTGCTGCTGCGTCTGGCCTCGCGCCTGCAAACCCTGCGCTACTACGCCGAGAGCAAGCAGGAGTGCCCGCGTGCGCTCGCCCGTGAATCCATGCAGGTGTTTGCGCCGCTGGCCAACCGCCTGGGCATCTGGCAGATCAAGTGGGAGCTGGAAGACCTGTCCTTCCGCTTCCTGCAGCCCGACACCTACCGCAGCATTGCCCGTCAGTTGCAGGACAAGCGTCTGGAGCGCGAGCGCCTGGTCGAGGCGGCCCGGCAGCGTCTGGCCGCCGCCCTGCACGAGGCCGGTCTGTCCGCCCAGGTCCAGGGGCGCCCCAAGCACCTCTACAGCATCTGGAAGAAGATGCAAGGCAAGAACCTGAGCATCGATCAGGTCTTCGACCAGCAGGCCTTGCGCGTCATCGTCGACGATGTGCCCTCGTGCTACGCCGCACTCAGCCGCGTGCACGAGTTGTGGCATCCCATGGCCGACGAGTTCTCGGACTACATCGCCCGCCCCAAGCCCAATGGCTATCAGTCGCTGCACACCGTGGTGCAGGACGATGCCGGGCGGCCCATCGAGATCCAGGTGCGCACCCAGGACATGCATGACCATGCTGAGAGCGGCGTGGCGGCACACTGGGCCTACAAGGAGGCCGGCACCAAGGGCTATGCGGGCGTGCAGGCCGCGGGTGATTTTGAAAGCCGCGTGGCGGAAGCCCGCAAGACGGTGCTGCGCCAGTTGCTGGCCTGGGAGCGTGACCTGGCCTCGTCCGATGGGCTGGGGGCTGCGGGTGACAGCCCGGGCCTGTTCGATGACCGTATCTACATCTTCACCCCCGAAGGCGCCATCATCGATCTGCCCACGGGCGCCACCCCGGTGGATTTTGCCTATGTCCTGCACACCAACCTCGGGCACCGATGCCGCGGTGCGCGGGTCGATGGCGTCATGGTGCCGCTCAACACCCCCTTGAGCAGCGGGCAGACTGTCGAGATCGTGGCGGCCAAGGAGGGCGGGCCCTCGCGCGATTGGCTCAATGCCGAACTGGGCTATGTGCGCAGCCCGCGCGCACGGGCCAAGGTGCGTTCCTGGTTCAACGCGCTGGCGCTGCAAGCCACCATCGCCAAGGGCCGCGAGGCCGTTGAAAAACTGCTGCAACGTGCAGGCAAGACGGCACTCAAGCTTGACGATCTGGCCTCGCAGCTGGGCTTTCGCTCGGCCGACGACCTCTTCGAGGTGGTCGGCAAGGACGAGTTCTCGCTGCGCAACATCGAGGCGGTGCTCAAGCCGGCCGAGCCGGCGCTGGACGTCGACCAACTGGTGGCCCAGCGCATCAACCGTGGCGACAGCGCGCCTGCCCCCGGCGATGGCAAGGGCGTGCTGGTGGTCGGCATGGATTCCCTGCTGACCCAATTGGCACGCTGCTGCAAACCCGCCCCTGGCGATGCCATCGGTGGCTATGTCACACGTGGCAAGGGCGTGGCGGTTCACCGCAGCGACTGCAGCAACCTGCGCCAGATGGCCGGGCGCCATCCCGAGCGCGTGATCCCCGTGGCCTGGGGCCGCCAGGCCAGCGAGAAGGCGCAGAACTACGCCGTCGATGTGCTGGTGGAAGCACACGACCGGCCGGGCCTGCTGCGTGATGTCTGTGATGCCTTTGCACAAGGCAAGACCCATGTGTCGGCCATGCAGAGTCAATGCGTGCGCGACCGGGTCACCATCACCCTCACCGTGCAGACGACCGAGACATCCCGCCTGGCGCCCGTGATCGCGCGGGCCACGCAAGTGCCTGGTGTGATCAAAGTGCGACGCAAATGAAAAATTGCGGCAACAGCGCGCTGCCTTGCCAAAACAGCAAAAATAGTGCTACATTATTGGTCTTGAAGGCGCGTAGCTCAGCTGGTTAGAGCACCACCTTGACATGGTGGGGGTCGTTGGTTCGAGTCCAATCGCGCCTACCAAATTTCTAGAAATTTGGCAGTAAAGCCCCAATGTCAAAATCTTGAGTCAGATACCCCCGCATGCCAGCCTCTGGCACCCTGGGGGGCTGGCTTCAAAAGAAAAACCGCCCACAAGGCGGTTTTTTCTTTTGCGGCATCGATCTTGTTTGATGTTGCATACGCTGCGGTGCATTTTGTCTCGCAGGGCATGTCGACATGCCTACAATCAATGAGCACAACGCTGGAGCCATTGATGAGCACACAAGCCCGACCCCGCAAGACCACGCCAGGCGCGACCCAAGCTGAAGGGGCTGATGCGAGTGATGCACCCACGCCCAAGGGCGTGCGAGCGATCAAGAAGTACCCCAACCGCCGGCTCTACGACACCCAGACCAGCAGCTACATCACGCTGGCCGATGTCAAGGACATGGTGATGGCCTGCGAGCACTTTGTGGTGCTCGACGCCAAGACGGGCGAAGACCTCACCCGCAGCATCCTGCTGCAGATCATCCTGGAAGAAGAAACCGGCGGCGTGCCCATGTTCTCGACCCAGGCATTGGCGCAGATCATCCGCTTCTACGGCCACACCATGCAGGGCATGATGGGCAACTACCTGGAAAAGAACATCCAGTCCTTCATCGATCTGCAGGCCAAGCTCACGGAGAACTCCGTGCTGAACCTGCCCAACCCCATGCAGAGCTTCATGAGCAACTACGTGGAGCAATCCACCCAGATGTTCACGCAGATGCAGGAGCAGATGGCCAAGCAGGCCGAGACGCTCATGGGCAATCTGGGGGGCACGATTCCTGGCATGAAGAAGTGATCGCCGTTTTGGCGCCTTGAATCACAACAACGGCCCCAGCGCCCGCCAGACGTTGTCCAGCATGATGGGGTGCGCCTTCGGGAGTGGGTGGATGCCATCGGCCTGGAACCAGTCCCGCGCATCCGCGCGATCGCCCACACCCTGAAGGAAGAAGGGCACCACCTTGGCCGATTCGGCCTTGCCCACCTGGGGGTAGATGGCGGCGAAATCCTCGGCATAGCGTTTGCCGAAGTTGGGTGGCAGCATCATGCCCACCAGCACGACCTGGGCACCCGCCTCACGCGATTGCCGGGCCAGGCGGCTGAGATTGCCTTGCGTGGCACGGATGGGCAAGCCTCGCAAGGCGTCGTTGGCGCCGAGCTCCAGCACGACGTGGGTCGGCCGGTGCTGCTTGAGCAGCGCGGGCAGGCGCGTGACGCCACCGGAGGTGGTCTCGCCGCTGATGCTGGCGTTGATGACCTGCACTTTTTGAGCGCGTGTGCTCAGGCGTTTTTCAAGCAAGGCCACCCAGCCGCTGCCCCGAGGCAGGCCGTATTCGGCCGACAGGCTGTCGCCCAGCACCAGGATGCGGGCAGGGCGCGGTGCAGCCTCAGGGCTCGACCCCCATGCCGCCAGACCGAGGCCCAGGCACAGCAAAGCGCCGAGCCCGGCCCGCCGCGAAGGGTTTTCGACCGGCACCGATGCATGCGGTGCGCGCCTTGACATAGAGTGGTGAGTGGCTGCCGCCGTGGCACCTGGCCTGGACCTGTTCATTCGCATGACTGCCGATCAAAACAACAACACATCCGATGCCCCCGTGGTGCTGAAAGTTCAACACCTGCTCAAATCCGTGGAGGACAGCACCGGAACCCTGACCATTCTGCGCGATGTCAGCCTGGAAGTGCGGGCCCATCAGTCCTTGGCTGTGGTGGGGGCCTCCGGGTCCGGCAAGAGCACCTTGCTGTCCCTGATCGCGGGCCTGGACACGCCCACCTCGGGTGAGGTCTGGCTGTGCGGCCAGTCCCTGTTTGGCATGAATGAAGACCAGCGGGCGGCCCACCGGGCAGCCCATGTGGGCTTCGTGTTCCAGAGCTTCCAGTTGATCGGCCATCTCAGCGCGCTGGAGAACGTGATGCTGCCCCTGGAGCTGCGTGGTGAGCGGCAAGCCCGGTCCCTGGCCACCGCCATGCTGGAGCGTGTGGGGCTTGGCGCCCGCCTGAACCACAAGCCGGCCGTGCTGTCTGGGGGCGAGCAGCAGCGCGTGGCGCTGGCGCGTGCCTTCGTGATGAAGCCCGACATCCTGATGGCCGACGAGCCCACGGGCAGCCTGGACCACGCCACGGGCGCCTCGGTGATCGATCTGATGTTCGAGCTCAACCGCGAGGTGGGCACGGCCCTGGTGCTGGTGACCCATGACATGGTCCTGGCGCGTCGCTGTCAGACCCAGGTGAGCATTGCCGCAGGCGTGCTCAGCGAGGTGTCGTACCATCCCGCCCCATGAGCCTGAAACTTTTGTTTGGCTTTCACGCGGTGACGGTGCGCCTCAAGGTGGCGCCGCACTCCGTTCGAGAGCTCTATGTCGACGCATCGCGTCGTGATCAACGCATGCGCCAGTTCCTGGTCAAAGCCAACGATGCCGGTGTGGCCGTCATCGAGGCGGACGACGCTCGGCTGCAGCAACTGGCCGGGACACACCGCCATCAGGGCGTGGTGGCCCGGGTCGAGGCCGTGCAGAATGCGCACTCCCTGGACGACCTGCTCGACGGCCTGAGCGAGCCGCCCTTGCTGCTGGTGCTCGATGGCATCACCGATCCGCACAACCTGGGGGCCTGCCTGCGGGTGGCCGACGGGGCCGGTGCACATGCGGTCATCGCGCCCAAGGACCACGCCGTGGGCATCAATGCCACGGTGGCCAAGGTCGCCAGCGGCGCGGCCGAGACCATGCCTTACTTCATGGTGACCAATCTGGCGCGCACCCTGGGTGAGCTCAAGGAGCGCAGCATCTGGGTGGTGGGCACGTCTGATGACGCGCCTCGCGGGCTCTACGACGCCGATCTCAAGGGCCCCACCGCCCTGGTGCTCGGTGCCGAGGGCAGCGGCATGCGCCAGCTCACCCGCAAACACTGCGATGAGCTCGTCAGCATCCCCATGATGGGCGGTGTCGAGAGCCTCAATGTGTCCGTGGCCAGCGCGGTCTGCCTCTATGAATCGCGCCGCCAGCGCGGCTTCAAGTCCTGAGATCACAAGGAAAGCGCATGACCCCTCGACGCTCCCCCTCCATCCGCCCAGCGCTGGTGCTCAGCATGGTGCTTGCGGCGGTGCTGGCCACCGCCTGCACGCAAGAGCAGCAGAACCAGATCAAGCGCGACATCCAGAACTGGACCGGGACCGACGGGGTGCTGGAGGTCTATGCCGGCAGTGGGCAGGTGGTCAAGCGCTTCCTCAAGATCGACAAGCTCAGCACGGCCATGGGCACCTCGGATGGTGACCCCCGCCGCTACCGCTATGGCTATGGCGTGCTGGACGAGAACCTGAACAACCAGGTCGACCCCACCGAGAAGCGGATCTATTTCGAGGTGTCGGACTACGCAACCTACGTCTTCTTCGAGAGCCCACGTTGAGCCGTTGAGCGGGCTCAGCCCGTGTTGGGGACGCCCTCGGCCGCTCGTCGGGCCTGCTCCTTCTGGGCCCAGACGCTGATGCCCAGCGCCAGGGCCATCAGCACCACGCCCGGCCAATGCAGCATGCTGTAGCCGCCATGATCGAGCACCCAGCCCCCGCTGGAGGCGCCGATGGCGTGCCCCAGGTAGATGGCCGAGGTGTTCAGGGCCATCAAGGCCGGGGCCAGCCTGGGAGACAGCCCGCCCAGGCGCGCTTGCTGGCCCGAGTTGGCGGCAAAGCCTGCCAGGGCCCAGGGCAGCATCACCAGGGCCAGGGTGGGCAGGCTGATCGCCAGCGGCCAGATCAGCAGGCTGAACAGCATCATGGCCAGGGTCACGCTGACCGCGCGGGCGGCACCCACCCGGTCCACGATGCGGTTGAGCACCAGATTGCCCGACAGCGCCAGCGCACCGAAGTACGCAAACATCAGGCTGATCTGTTCCGGGTTGGCGCCAAAGCCGTTCTTGAAGTAGGGTGCACCGTAGGCCAGCAAGGTGAACTGACCGGCGCTCTGCAGCCCGGTCACCACCACCACCGCGATCAGCAGGGGCGAGCGCCCCACCTTGCGCCACGAACGCAAGGACAGGGCAGGGGGGCGGATGCCCCGGGGCAGGCTGCGATGGACCATCCAGGCAGCCGCCAGGGCCCCCACGGCCACCATGCCCATGGCCACGCGCCACCCCAGGCGCTCACCGACCCAGGCGGCCATGGGCATGCCCACGACCGAAGCGATCGACCAGCCCATGAACACGAAGGTGATGGCCCGCCCCCGGTGGGCCGGTGTGCTCATGAAACCCATGGTGGCGGCCGCCTGAGGCGTGAAGACGGCCGCCGACAGGACCGTCAGGGCCCGCAGCACCAGCAGCCAGGACTCATTGGGCGCCACGGCGCACAAGGCATGGCCCAGGGCGTACCAGAGCATCGCCAGCATCAAGAGCCGGCGTCGATCCATGCCCGCCACCACGGTGGCCAGCACCGGTGCGCCGACCCCCATCATGATCGCGGCGATGGCGATCAGGTGTCCGCCCTGCGTCACGGTGATGTGCAGGTCGCGGGTCAGGTCGTTCAGGGTGCCCCCCACGACCATCACGCCGCAGCCAATGATGAAGTTGCCCAGGAGCAAAGCCCAGCGTGCCGCGCTCAGATCATGGCGCGACAGGGCGCGTTCAGCTTCCATGCAATGTCATCGCGTGCCTGCACTCAGTGCTGCACGTTCAGGGCCTCGGGGTTGACGATGTTGCTGGGCTTGCCCGCGATGAAGTTGAGCAGATTGTCGAACGCCTCGCTGAAATACTGCTCGTAGCTGTCCTGTTCGACAAAGCCGATGTGTGGGGTGCACACGGCGTTTTCCAGGCGCAGCAGAGGCTGTCCTTGCATGATGGGCTCGCTCTCGAACACATCCACGGCGGCCATGCCAGGGCGACCTCGGTTCAGCGCGGTGACCAGGGCGTTGTCCTCGATCAGTTCGGCACGAGACGTGTTGACCAGCAAGGCGGTTGGCTTCATGCGCGAGAGGTCATCGAGGCGGACAATGCCGCGGTTCTCGTCCACCAGCCGCAGATGCAGGCTGAGCACATCACAGGCTTCGAAAAAGGCTTCGCGCGTGGGCGCCGGGATGTGGCCGTCGGCCTGGGCCTTGGCGCGAGAGGCCTCGCTGCCCCAGACCGTGACATGCATGCCGAAGGCTTTGGCGTAACCGGCCACCAACTGGCCAATGCGCCCGTAGCCCCACACGCCGAAGGTCTTGCCCTTGAGCACCATGCCCACACCGAAGTTCGTCGGCATGGACGCCGCCTTGAGCCCCGATTGCTGCCAGGCACCATGCTTGAGGTTGCCGATGTACTGGGGCAGGCGCCGCATGGCGGCCATCACCAGGGCCCAGGTCAGTTCGGCAGGCGCCACAGGCGAGCCGCCACCCGACGCCACGGCGATGCCCAGCTTGGTGCAGGCCTCCAGATCGATGTGAGAGCCCACTGGGCCGGTCTGGCAGATCAGTCGCAGTTTGGGCAACTTTTCGAGCAGGCTGCGGGGGAAGTGGGTGCGCTCGCGGATCAGCACCAGGACCTCGGCATCACGCAGGCGAACGGAGAGCTGTCCGACGCCCTTGACCGTGTTGGTGTACACCTTGGCGTTGAGGCCATCGAGCTTCGCTGCGCATTTGAGTTTGCGAACGGCGTCTTGGTAGTCGTCCAGGATGATGATGTTCATGGGGCTTGCGAAGTTCAGCCCACCATTGTGCAACGTCTTACAGCCCCCCGCAGCGCTGCGGGCTCATGCCAGGTGTGTCAATGTGCTCTTGTGTGTCACCACTGCGATGTCTTGCCCTTGGGGGCCGGCGCGGCTGCCGCCGAGATCCTCACGGGAAAGTGCCGGTCCAGGCTTTCGAGCCGGCGGCCGGCCTCGGCCTGACCACGGTGGACGGCGATCAGTCGGAACAGATCGGCCCTGAGGTGCCACAACTCGCGCAGTGAGCGGGCCTGGGTGATGGATTCACGCACATGCGTGGCGGTATAGGACTGCAGATCCCAGACGATGGACATGAACTCGGCCTTGACCTGGGTGAGCCCGCGCAGGACCTGCGGGTGATCCTCCAGATCCTGTTCGTCCCACAGCCAGTTCCAGGCGGTGGTGAGCCACTGGCGCCATTGGGGTTGCGAGCGGGCAAACAGGGCAGGGGGGCGCACTTCCTTGCGGAAGCTGGACGTGGCTGCCCAGTCACCGTGCGCGGAGTCAGGGGGCTCGCCCCCTTGCTGGAGGGGTGCGCCGTTGACGGTGTGGTTCACGGACGAGCTCTTCCCGCGGGCGCCCTTGCGGCCGGCGCGTGCAGGATGATCATCGATGAAGAAGAATGAGGCCATGGGTCCCCCGGAAGGCTCAACCCGCCACGCGGCAGGTCACAAGGGGGATTTCGGCAGAAATGGCGCGCCATTGAGCGCGAAAAAAGCGGGGCGGGTCCGGTCAGATGATGCTGGAGGCCAGCGTGTCGGCCGTCATGGGGTGTGCATCACAATGCGCCACCGTGGTCTGTGTCGCCTTGTGAAATACATCACGGGCACAGGATTCGCATCGGCCACAGCAGGTGGCCACACCGGTGTCCATCTGCAGATCGTCAAAGCTGCGGCAGCCCTCGCGGGCGATGCGGGTGATGTCCCGGTCGGATACGCGGCGACAGACGCAGACAATCATGGCGGCGGGCGGTTCAGGTTGACAATGCGAATCATTCTCAAACAAGAATGATTCGCAGTCAATATGCTCTGCAAGCCCCTGAACACTGCGGGGGCTTGAGGGGCCCGCTCGGGCTCCTGTCAGCTCAGATCGCCCATCTGTGATTGCAGGTAGTTGGGCAGGCCCACCTTGTCGATCAGCTCGATCTGGGTCTCGAGGAAGTCGATGTGCTCTTCGGTGTCGTCCAGGATCCCCTGCAGCAGATCGCGGGACACATAGTCGCGCACGGACTCGCAGTAGGCGATGCCGTCCTTGACGGTGCCCTGGGCGGCGGTTTCCAGTTGCAGATCACAGCTCAGCAACTCCGGCACATCCTCGCCGATGAGCAGCTTGCCCAGGTCCTGCAGATTGGGCAGGCCGTCCAGCGTGAAGATGCGCTCCATCAGCTTGTCGGCGTGTTTCATCTCACCGATCGACTCTTCGTATTCCTTCTTGGCCAGCTTGTCGAAACCCCAGTGTTTCAGCATGCGGTAGTGCAGGAAATACTGGTTGGTGGCCGTCAACTCGTTCTTGAGTTGCGCATTCAGAAACTCGATGACTTTGGGATCGCCTTTCATGGGGCCTCCGGGGTGGGTGTGTTCAGATTGCAGGGCTCTGGGCGGCCATGAGCTGCCTGGATGGGTTATACTCTACAGGTTTACCCGCAACCACCCCCCGCCTAGCGAAACCCGACTCGTTTCCTCAACCGGACTCGATCTCGCCCATGTGTGTGCAGTCATTTTGCATCACCCGGACGAGGGCAGCGCTGGGCGCGCACAACAACGGAGAAATAACCCGTGCTGCCCGTACTGCCCCAAGCTCTTCTGGCCCTCGCAGACGGCACGGTCTTTCATGGCGCTTCGATCGGTGCTACCGGTCACACTGTCGGTGAAGTGGTGTTCAACACCTCCATCACCGGCTACCAGGAAATCCTCACCGACCCCAGCTATTGCCGCCAGATCGTCACCCTGACGTATCCGCACATCGGCAACTATGGTGTCAACACCGAGGACGTCGAAGCCCTGAAGGTCCATGCCGCTGGTCTGATCATCAAGGACCTGCCTCTCCAGGCATCCAACTTCCGCCAGACCCAGACGCTGTCGCAATACCTGCAGGACCAGGGCACGGTGGGCATTGCCAACATCGACACCCGCAAGCTGACCCGCCTGCTGCGCACCAAGGGTGCCCAGAATGGCTGCGTCGTGGCCCTGCCCGTGGGGCAGGCCATCACCGCCGAGGTGATCGCCGATGCCGTGGCCCGCGCCCAGGCTGCGCCGAGCATGGCCGGGCTTGATCTGGCCCAGGTCGTCACCCGCGATGATGTCGTCCAGTGGGATGAGACCGAGTGGAAGCTCTCCAACCCCGAACTGGGCGGCCAGCCTGGTTTCGGCAAGCAGACCGCTCCTCGCTTCCATGTGGTGGCCTATGACTTCGGTGTCAAGCGCAACATCCTGCGCATGCTGGCCGAGCGCGGCTGCAAAGTCACGGTGGTGCCCGCCAAGACCCCCGCTGCCGACGTGCTGAAGTACCAGCCCGATGGCATCTTCCTGTCCAACGGCCCCGGGGATCCCGAGCCTTGCGACTACGCGATCGCCGCCGCCAAGACCCTGATCGACACCGGCATCCCGACCTTCGGCATCTGCCTGGGTCACCAGATCATGGCCCTGGCCTCGGGCGCCAAGACCTTCAAGATGAAGTTCGGCCACCACGGCGGCAACCACCCCGTGAAGGATCTGGACACCGGTCGCGTCAGCATCACCAGCCAGAACCACGGCTTTGCTGTGGACGAAAAGACGCTGCCAGCCAACATGCGCGCCACGCACATCTCCTTGTTCGACGGCACGCTGCAAGGCCTGGCCCGCACCGACAACCCCGCTTTCTGCTTCCAGGGCCACCCGGAAGCCTCGCCCGGACCGCATGACATCTCGTACTTGTTCGACCGCTTCGTTGCGCTGATGGAGAAGAAGAATGCCTAAGCGCACAGACATCAAGAGCATCCTGATCATTGGCGCCGGCCCGATCATCATTGGTCAGGCCTGCGAATTCGACTACTCCGGCGCCCAGGCCTGCAAGGCGCTGCGCCAGGAAGGCTACAAGGTCATCCTGGTCAACAGCAACCCGGCGACGAT
>NZ_DASUIT010000031.1:0-40782 GCF_036279655.1 Aquabacterium sp.
TGCAACTGCGGCAGCAGGTCGGCCACGGCCACGTAGATGAAGCTGCTGGAGGCGGCGACCAGCAGGTAGGGAAACAGCGCCTCCCACGGGCCCACGATGAGGTAGCCCAGCACGCCGCCCAGCACCGAGGCCAGCCCCGACAGCGCGTTGTACACCAGCGCCTTGGCCCGGCTGAAGCCGGCGTTCAGCAGCACGATGTAGTCGCCCACCTCCTGCGGGATCTCGTGCGCGATGATCGCCAGCGAGGTCACCACGCCCAGTTGAGGGTCGAGCAGGAAGGCCCCGGCGATCAGCACCCCATCACAGAAGTTGTGGATGCTGTCGCCCACCAGCACGCTCAAGCCCCCACGCCCCGCCTGCTGCTGATCGAAGCCATGGTGGTGGTGGTGGTCATCGTGCTCATGGTGGTGACCATGCCGATACAGCTCGGCCTTCTCCAGCAGGAAGAAGAACATCAAGCCCCCCAGCAGGGTCAGGAACAAGGCATCGGGTGGCGCATGGGTCTGGAAGGCTTCTGGCAACACATGCAGCAAGGCCGTGCCCAGCAGCACCCCGGTGGACAGGCTCACCAGGTGACGCACGATCAGGCCAAGCAAGGGGGCCGACAGTGCTGCTGCCAGCACCACGGACACGACACCCCCCAGCAGGGTGGCCAACAGGATATATACAAGCGTCATGGCTTCATCTTAGCAATCCTGTCAAGCGGGCTGCGGGTTTGAGCGCTTTGTCGGGGGAGCGCAGGGCTGGGTCGGAGGGGGCCTGTCGTCCGGGCTTCAAGTGGGTGGTCCCGCTGCGCGGGACTGCCTTGCGGTGCTCGGCAGGAGGCAGCGTTGGCGAACTCGCTGCGCGCCCTGCGGGCTCTTCGCTCAAACAACGCCAACGAGTTTGAGCTTGATGCGTGCTACGCACGCCTGCCTCCCGCCTCCGCTCCTCAGCACCCACTCAGGCGCCCGCCCGACAGGCCCCCTCCGCCCTTGGTCGCCCTGCTCGTGGCATGCATAGGCCCCAAGCGCGTTCACGACGGCATGGCGTACGGGCTCTTCGCATGCCACCAGTGGGGCGATGAAGGGCCGAGGGGGGCTCTGGCCGGGCGCCTCGGGGGCGCCGAGCAGCGGAGCGTCGGGGTGGGCGCGCGTAGCGGGACCGCCCCCGTGAAGCCCGGACAGAGGCCCCCTCGGCCCGCGCCCCACGCTCTCACGCCAAAACGCTCAACCCGCCACCCGTCAGACCACCCAATTCAAGCGTCATCATCTTCGGGGACAATGCTTCCCCATGACCGCAGGCACCCGCACCTCCCCCCGTCGACCCGACGTCCTCGCCGCCATCGACATCGGCTCCAACAGCTTCCGGCTCGAAATCGCTGAAATCAGCCGGGGTCGCTACAAGCGGATCGACTACCTCAAGCAGACCGTGCGCCTGGGCGCCGGGCTCGACGAACACGGCATGCTGACCGACGAGGCCGCCCAACGTGGCCTGGACTGCCTCAGCCTGTTTGCCAGCCGCCTCAAGGGCTTTGCCCCCGAACAAGTGCGTGCCGTGGCCACCCAGACCCTGCGCGAAGCCCGCAACCGCGATGCCTTCCTGCACCGCGCCAATGCCGTGCTCGGTCACCCCATTGAAGTGATCTCCGGTCGCGAAGAAGCCCGCCTGATCTACCAGGGTGTGGCTCGCCTGCAACCCAGCGAACTCCCCCGCCTGGTCATCGACATCGGCGGGCGCTCCACCGAGATGATCCTCGGCCGCGGCCGCGCTGCCTCTCAGGCAGAGTCCTTCCGCATCGGCAGCGTCAGCCTGTCCATGAAACACTTCCCGGACGGCCGCTTCACGCGCGAAGCCTTCCGTGCCGCCCAGATCGAAGCCGGCGCCGAACTCGAAGAAGCCCTGCTGCCTTTTGCCCGCAACCACTGGCGCGAAGCCCTGGGCTCATCGGGCACCGTGGGCGCCATCTCGCAGATCCTGCAGGCCAGCGGCATCACCGATGGCAGCATCACCCCGGCCAGCCTGCGCTGGTGCATCGAGCAATGTCTCAAGGCCGGCCACATGGACCTGCTTGAACTGCCAGGTCTCAAAGCCGATCGCAAAGCCGTGCTCGGCGGTGGCCTGTCCATTCTCTACACCCTGGCCATGCATTTCGACATCGAGATCATGCATCCCGCCAAAGGAGCCTTGCGCCAGGGCGTGATCTTCGACCTCGAAGAGCGCATCGAAGCCAACCGCAACCACCGCCTGCCCGACCCGCGCGACGCCGCCGTGCGCGAACTGCAACGGCGCTTCCATGCCGACACCGTGCAGGCCGATCGTGTGCGCCGTCGCGCGCTGCTGCTGTGGGCCAGCCTCCATGAAGGGCGCAGCCGCGTCAATGGTGAAGCAGCCCGTGAACTGGGCTGGGCCGGGGATCTGCACGAGATCGGCATGATGGTCTCCCACCACGACCACCACCGTCACAGCAGCTATCTGCTCAGCCATGTGGACGCCGCCGGTTTCTCGCAGTCCCAACTGCGTCGCCTGGCCACCCTGGTGCTGGGTCAGCGCGGCGAACTCACCAAGCTGGCCGAACACCGCCACGACCGTACCGTGATGAATCAGGTGCTGTGTCTGCGGCTGGCCGCCATCCTGCATCACGCCCGCCTGGACCTGCCGCCACGGCTGGCCCAGTTGAAACAGGGCCGCGGTCGCACGGAACTGACACTGCAGCGGCGCTGGGCCGAACAACACCCTCGCACCCTCCATTTGCTGGCCGAAGAATCAGCCCGCTGGTCGCAGCATGGCGACCGCCAGTTGATCATCCATCTGGCCTGAGGCCCGCGGCGATCAGGGCGCGGGCGGCAGCGCCTTGCGGTACACCGGGCCCCACATCGGGTGCCCGGCCTCGGACTTGCTCAAGGCAAAGGCCGGGTCCGCCTGACGCGCAGCCTTGAAGGCGGCTGAACACAGACTCTCGCGCCGGCTCGTGCAATAGATGAAGGCCAGGTACTTGTGGGCACTGGCCCGATCAGGCCCGATCGACAAGCCCAGTTGCAGTGCGGCCTTGAGCTGGGTCTCGGCCTCGACATACTGCGCACTCTGGTAAGACTTGACCCCCAATGCCAGAGCGGTTTCGCCCGGCGCCGCCACGCGCTCGGCCGGCATGTCGGCGGGAGGGCGCGTCGCTGGCGGGGGCGGCGTGGCGCAACCGGCCATCAAGGCCACCATCAAGGCACTGAGCCCCCAACGGGCAGGAGAGGCAGCAAGAGCGTGAGCGTTCATGGTTCAGAAACTGTGGGTCACCGTGACGGATTGGCCCGCCTTGACATCCACCGTCTGCGTGTACGCCGGGAAGTCATCATTGCGGACCGTGATCGTGTGCTGGCCTTGCGGCAGCGAGAACTGGGTCAGCGGCGGTGTCACCCCCATGGCGCGGCGCCCCACGAAGACCCGCCCCCAGGGGCTGATCGCCAGACGCACCGTGCCTGTGGGCACCGGCTTGGCAGCCACTGCCACGGGCGCCACCGTCGCAGGCGGCTGAACAGGCGCGGGCGCCTGTGACACCGGTGCGGGCACGGCGGCAGCAGGCGCCTGCTGCAACACGGCCAAGGGCGCAGCACCACCTGCGGGCTGCGCCACCGAGGCCGCCGCGGCCACGGGCGGCACCACCACTGGAGCCACCACCGCCGGCCGCGCCACCACAGGCTGCGCCTGTGAGGCAGCAGACACATCGCTGGCCGGCTTGACCGGCCCCTTGCTGACCTGCCCCCAACCGACCCAGGCGATCCCCACCAGCAAGGCCGCGGCCACCGCACCCGCCCCCGCCAAGATGACGGTGCGAGATCCCGCTCCAGAAGACGCCACCGACGGCTGTGCCGCCTGACGGCTTGCCTTGGGTTCTGCCTTGCCAGACTTGCCCACCGTGGCCACACCGGCATCGGCCTGCCCATCGAGCCACTCGCGCAACTCCTGAGACAAGGTGCGCGCCGAGCGCGTGCGCTGCACCAAGTCACGCGCCATCGCCCGCATGGCGATCTCCGACAGGGCCTGGGGCACCTCGGGATTGAGCTCATGCGGCGGACGGAGCGCCTTGGTCAGCACCTCCGTGGTGATCTCATCGAGATCGCTGCCCCCGAAGGGCTTGCGCCCCGTGAGCAATTCATAGAGCACCACCCCCAGCGAGTACACATCGGCACGCCGATCCACCGGCTCGCGGCGAACCTGCTCCGGCGCCATGTAGTGGGGTGATCCGCCCACCAGCTCACCAAAACGGCTCATGCCATCGCTGACCTGGGACTCGACCTGACGGATGCGTGCGATCCCGAAATCCAGCACCCGCGGCTGCGTGCGCCCGACCATGAAGATGTTGGCGGGCTTGACGTCCCGATGGATCACGCCCTTGTGGTGGGCGTAGGACAGGGCATCGGCCACCCGGCGCACGATCAGCGCGGCCTGCCCCGGCGTGGGCCGCCAGCCAATGGCCAGCAACTGCCGCAGGTCCTTGCCACGCAGCAACTCCATGGCGATGTAAGTGCCCTGCGCACCCGCACCCGCGTCGTACACGGTCACGATGTGCGGATGACTCAGGCTGCCTGCCGCCTTGGCCTCGTTGAGGAACAAGGCATTGAACTGCTCGCGGTCCTGCTCGGGCAGGCTCACCTGCATCGTCTTGATGGCGATCAGGCGCGACAGCAGCGGGTCATGGGCGGCATAGACCGTGCCCAGCCCCCCCTCGCCGATGCAGTACTTCAGGGCATAGCGCCCCACATGGCCGATGGTCGGCAGTGCTTCGGGCGCGGTGCGCTGCTGCTCGGTCGGCTCAGCCTCGGGCAAAGGGCGCGTCGCAGCCACCGTGTCCTGGTCATCGTGCTCCAGGATCACAGGTTCAGCATCATCATCCTGCGGTGTGTTCACCATGCCACCTCCCTGGCAGACAAAACAGCGCTCAAGCAAACGGCCATCAGCCCCGCTGGGGTCGGGTCGCCTTCACCTCATCGGGGCGCAACACAGGGGCCAGATGATCCAGCACCCCGTTGACATACTTGTGACCATCGGTGCCGCCAAAGCTCTTGGCCAGCTCGACCGCCTCATTGATCGCCACCTTGTAGGGCACATCCAGACAGTGGGCCAGCTCATAGGCACCCACCCACAGCACCGCGTGCTCCACGGGCGACAACTCTTCCAGCGGCCGATCGAGGAACTTCAACAGGTGCGTGTCCAGGGTCTCGCGCAACTCGATGCAGCCCTTGAGCAAGGCATCGAAGTGCATGCGATCGCACTTGGCGAACTCTTCGAGCTCACGGATATTGGCCTCGACCGAGGACACCTCACGCGGGTTGATCTGCCACTCGTACAGGCCCTGCAAGGCGAACTCGCGGGCGCGGCGGCGTGCCGACTTGGTGCGATCGCGCACCGGGGCGCTCTTGCGAGTCGTCTGGGGGGTGGGGTCCACGCGGTCGTTCACAGCAGTTCGTCCAGCAAGTTGGCCATCTCGACGGCCACGCGGGCCGCATCTCGGCCCTTTTCCTCGACCCGGGCGACAGCCTGGGCTTCGTTTTCAACCGTCAGGATGCAGTTGGCAATGGGGATGTGGTGATCCAGGCTGACACGCGTGACCGCCGCGCCGCTCTCATTGGCGACCAGCTCGAAGTGGTAAGTCTCGCCACGGATGATGCAGCCCAGCGCCACCAGTGCGTCAAAGCGCTCACTGTCGGCCATGGCCTGCAGAGCCACGGGCACCTCCAGGGCGCCTGGCACGGTCACATGCTGGATGTGCTTGCGCTGCACGCCCAGGGCCAGCAGTTCATCGGTACATACCTGGGCCAGTTGACCCGTCAGCGCGTCGTTGAAACGGGCCTGGACGATGCCGATACGCAGGTCACGCCCATCAAGGTTGGCGGCCTGGCCTTTGTCAGCGCCTTGCATAGTGATTCAATCCCAAAAGAACAAGCGTCAAAGAACAATTCAAGGGGCGTCTTCAATGCCCTGGCGGCAGGCTTTGCCCGTCCGCCGTCAGGAAACCTGTGACCTCCAGCCCGAAGCCCACCATGCTGGGCATGCGACGCTGATTGCCCAGCAAGCGCATGCGGTGCACGCCCAGAGCCTTGAGGATCTGGGCACCCACACCGTAGGTGCGCAGGTCCATGGCCGCCTTGGGGGCTTCCTCGGTGGGGGCCGGCAGCAACTGCTCCAGCAGGCGCTCGCTGTCGTCGCCAACATTGAGCAATACCGCCACGCCCCGCCCCGCCTCGCGGATCTGGGCCAACGCCTTGGCCAGCGGCCAGGAGTGCGCGCGGCTGCCTGCATCCAGCCAGTCCATCACCGACAAGGGCTCGTGCACGCGCACCAGCACTTCGTCGTCGGCCTTCAGGCTGCCCGGGGTCATGCCCAGCGTCAGCGCCAGATGCACGGCACCAGTGCGGTCACGGAACACACGGGTCTCGAAGGGACCTTCAGGCGTCTGCAGCGTGCGCGAGCCCAACCCTTCGATGATGGTTTCGTTGCGGCTGCGGTACTCGATCAGGTCGGCAATGGTGCCGATCTTGAGCCCATGCTCCTTGGCAAACACCTCCAGATCGGGCAGGCGCGCCATGGTGCCGTCGTCGTTCATGATCTCGCAAATCACCGACGACGGGGTCAGCCCGGCCATGCCTGCCAGATCGCAACCGGCTTCGGTGTGCCCCGCGCGCATCAGCACGCCGCCATCCTGAGCCTGAAGCGGGAAGATGTGCCCCGGCTGCACCAGGTCGGCCGGCTTGGCATGGCGCGCCACGGCAGCGGCCACCGTGCGCGCACGGTCGGCGGCGGAAATGCCGGTGGTCACGCCCTCGCGTGCCTCGATGGACACGGTGAACGCCGTGCCATGCTTGGTGCCGTTGCGAGACACCATGGGCGGCAACTGCAGCTGCTCGCAGCGCTCGCGCGTGAGGGTCAGGCAGATTAGCCCACGGCCGTACTTGGCCATGAAATTGATCGTCTCTGGCGTCACGTGATCGGACGCCAGCACCAGGTCGCCTTCGTTTTCGCGGTCTTCTTCATCCACCAGGATGACCATGCGGCCCGCTGCCAACTCGGCGATCAGTTCAGGAATAGGAGAAATGGCCATCCCGACATTGTAGGGGGGCGCCACCCTGTTTTGGGGAAAACACCAGGGCAGCCCCACGAAGCGGCGGCCCTTGTGGCCGACTCAGGACGGCAATTTGCCTTCGACCGACAACATGCGTTCCACATAACGGGCGATCAGGTCCACCTCCAGGTTGACCCGGGTGCCGGCCTTCAGATCGCCCAGCGAGGTGTTCTCGATGGTGTGTGGGATCAGGTTGATGCTGAACTCGGCACTGCCGTCCGGCGCGTCCGACACGCTGTTGACCGTCAGACTGGCGCCGTTGACCACGATCGAGCCCTTGTAGGCCAGGAAACGCGCCAGGGCCTTCGGGGCGCGGATGCGCAACTCCCAGGACTCGCCCACAGGCTCGAAGCGACTGACCTCGCCCACCCCATCCACATGGCCGGAGACCAGGTGTCCCCCCAGGCGGTCGTTGGCGCGCAAGGCTTTTTCCAGGTTGACGCGGCCCAGCCCATCCAGGCCGGCCGTGCGCGCCAGGCTCTCGGCCGACACATCGATGGTGTAGCGCCCCGTGGCCGCATCGAACGTGGTCACGGTCATGCAGGCGCCGTTGTGGGCAATGCTGTCGCCCAGGCCCACGTCATCCAGGTAGCCCGCAGGGGCTTGCACCGTCAGGCGGCGGCCGTGGCTGGCCTGATCACCCAATGGTTGGGAGTCGACGATCTGGCCCACGCCAGTGATGATGCCGGTGAACATGAAAACAATCCTTTGAGACTCAGAAATGATCGGCGCCGGGGCGACGCGCCAGCAGTCGGACATCGCCGCCCACCATCGCCACCTCACGCCAGACAAACTCAGGCGCCTGCGCCAGGCTGGGCAGCACCGCCAGATCCGCCAGCGCCCGTCCGGGCCCCAGCAGCTTGGGCGCAAGATACACCAGCAGCTCGTCGGCCCAGCCCTCCTGGATCAAAGACCCCGTGAGGGCTGCGCCTGCCTCCACGTGCAACTCGTTCACCCCCCGGCGCGCCAGCTCGGCCAGCACCTGGGCCAGATCCGGGTGGCGGCCCGCCGCATCGGCCGCCAGGGGCACCACCTGCACCCCTGCCTGCGCCAGGGCGGCCTGACGCTCGGGCGCCTGCTCGGCCAGCCCCAGCACCAGCACGTCGCCCGGCGTCTGTCCCAGCAGCGCCGCATCCAGGGGCAGGCGCCAGTGCGAGTCGAGCACCACCCGCCAGGGCTGCCGCGCCACGCTCAGGGCGCGCACATCCATGCGGGGGTTGTCGGCCAGCACCGTGCCGATGCCCGTGAGCACCGCCGTGGCCCGGGCCCGCCAGGCATGGCCGTCGGCCCGCGCCGCCTCCCCGGTGATCCACTGACTCTGGCCGTCCGGCAAGGCGGTGCGCCCGTCCAGCGAGGCCGCCATCTTCACGCGCACCCAGGGGCGCTGGCGGCTCATGCGGGACAGAAAACCGATGTTCAGCTCCCGCGCCTCAACGGCTGCCGGGTGGTCGGTGGGCAGCACATCGACCGCGATGCCCGCCGCGCGCAGCCGCGCCACCCCCTGCCCCGCCACCAGCGGATTGGGGTCGGCCAGGGCCACCATGACACGGGCCACCTGGGCCTTCACGAGGGCATCGGCGCACGGCGGGGTGCGCCCGAAATGGGCACAGGGCTCCAGCGTCACCCAGGCGGTCGCCCCCTGGACGGACCGGCCTCGTGCCTGGGCATCCCGCAAGGCCATCACCTCGGCATGGGGGCCACCCGCCTGCTGGGTGTGGCCCTGGCCGATCAGCTCGCCCTGGGGGGACGTGATCACGCAGCCCACCCGGGGATTGGGCTCGGACAGGGCAATGGCCCGGCGTGCCAGGGCCAGGGCCTCAGGCCACCGATCCACCCCTTCCCCCGTCTCTTGCGCCCGCATCCGTGATGTCCTCAGGTTGAAAAAATGTTGCCAAGTGTCCATTGTCCACGCTGGCGATGCTCCGCTCGTCACCACCAGACAACCGTTCGTCCAACTGCCGCCCCGCCCTGGCCCTCGCCTCTCCAATAATCAAGCCATGCACAAGTCTCCACTCCCATCTGCGTCCATGCTCCCCCGCATCGCTCGGGGCTTCACGCTTCTGGAAGCCCTGGTGGTTCTGGCCCTCATCGGCACGCTGGCGGCCATTGGCATACCGCAACTGCAGAACTTCAGCAACCGCAAACTCGTCGACAGTCAGGTCGCCAGTCTGGCCAGCAGCTTCCGGCTCGCCCGCGCCGAGGCCATCCGCCGCGGCCGTCTGGTCACGGTCTGCCCCAGTGACAACCCGGACGCTGCCGCCCCGACCTGCTCGGCTGGTGGTGGCACCTTGGGCTGGGCCTCGGGCTGGATTGTCTTTGAGGACGACCCCCAGGCCGGCGCCCGTGGCGTGATCGATGCTGGCGACACCATCATTTCATCTCAGGGTGCCTTTCCGCGCAGCGGAGGTGTCATCGTCAACACGGCGGGCTACTTCATCACCTTCCAGGGCAATGGCCTGCCCGTACGCGGGGCCCCCTTCCCGAACACGACGTTCACGATCTATCCCGACAGTTCGGACAAGCTCTCCAGCAAGCTCAGCAAGACGGTTGTCATCGACGTCGTTGGCAGAGCACGTATCGCACTCCTCAACCCATGAGCACCCGCATGTACGGTTCCACCCCCCTCCTGCGCCCTCACCGACAACACCGGGGCGCCTCCTTGATCGAAGTGCTGGTGGCGGCCCTGCTGCTGGCCATTGGTCTGCTGGCCATGGTGGGCATCCAGGCCACAGCCACCCGACTCAGCAAGGACGCGCAAAGCCGAAGCATGGCCACCGAACTGGCCAGCAGCTTTGCCGAAATGGTGCGCGCCAACACGGCGGGCGCCCAGGCCGGTGGCTATGTCTATACCGTCCCCTACGCTCCCCTGCGGGCGGCTGTTCCGCCACCGGCACAACCATGCAACACGGCCATCCCCTGCACACCGGTGCAACTGGCTGCCGTGGACCTGGCTCAATGGCGAGAGGCGGCCAGACAAGCCCTGCCGGGCGGTGGTTTGATCTCCACCCTGACAGTCCCTCCCCCGAACGTCCAGGCGCCCGTGATTGACCTGTGGGTGCTCTGGCTGGGCGCGGAAGCCGACGATGCGGCTGACGCAGCCACCCAGCAATTGACCACGAACTGCCCGGCCGCCATGGGCAATCCCAATCCTCGCCCCCAATGCATGCTCTTCAGGATCCAGCTATGAACGGCACCCCGACCTTGAGCCGCAGCATGGCTCCCACTCAGGCTGGCCGCACCCTGATCGAACTCATGGTGGCGCTGGTGATCGGCTTTGTCATCCTGGGCGCCGTGATGCTGTCCTCGGTGGGAGGCAACCAGTCAGGCGCGCGCCAGAGCGCCCAGGCCCGGCTCGACGACGAAGCCGCCATCATCGCCAACGTCCTGAACTGGCACTTGCGTGTCGCGGGTTACAGCACGATGCGCACCTACATGTCCCCAGCGGGCAATCTAGCGGGAACCCCCAACACCCACTTTGCCGGCCCGTCCGTTCTGGGCTGCGAAAACGGCATCGCCAACCTCAATGCCCCCAACTACACGGCGATCAACTGCAACGGCGGCGCCCCTGGGGCCGCCCCTGATGCCGTGGCCGTCATGTATGAGGCCGACAACTTCAACACCATCCCCACCGGAGCGGGTCTGCCCACCGACTGCCTGGGGCAGGCCGTTCCTGCCACCACACCGTCCGACATGGGCACGGGCGTCAACTACCGGCTGGCAGAGAACCGCTTTTACATCGCACCCAATCCTCAAACCGGCATGAATGCCCTGTATTGCGCCGGCAGCGGCAACGTCGGCGCTGGGCAACCGCTGGTCGACAACGTGCTGGACATGCAGATCACCTACGGTGTGGCCGATGTTCCCACCGCCGCCCAGGCAGACCTGCTGCAAGTGCCCTTCTTTGAGCCGGTCATGTACCTGACCGCCGCCCAAGTGCTGGCCTTGCCTGCCTCGCCTCCCACCACCAACCTGCCGATCGACAACTGGCGGCGGGTTGTCAGCATCAATATCTGCCTGCTGATGGCCTCCGAGCCCAACGCCATGGATCAACCCACCCCCTATGTGGACTGCAACGGGGTGCGGGTCGTGCCCAATGACCTGCGCTTCTACCGCACCGTCTCGATCAACACCGGTTTCAAGAACCGAACCCCTGCCTGCGCAGATGCCACCGCAGCCCCCGGCGCCGCCAGGCCCAACCCCAGCAGGTGCGCCTTCTGATGGCGCCGTCCAGATCATGACCACCCAACCACATTCCAGCCGGACCTCGGTTCCATCTCGCGCACCACAGCAGGGCATCGTCCTGGTCATCGCCCTGATCATGATGGGGGTGATTGCCGCCGGCTCCGCCATTGCCATCAAGCTGGCCATGTCGAGTGGGCAGATTGCCGCCAGCCTGCGTGGCAACAGTCTGGCCATGCAGGCGGCCGAAGCCGGCTTGCGCTGGTGCGAGCTTCAGGCGCGCCTGGCGGTCCGGGGCAACGTTTCCGCTGTGGTGATTCAGGAGGAGACTGGGGAGGGCCTGGAGCTTTGGCGCAACCGCAACAATTTCAGCGATGACGCCCTCGTGGCCAGCGTTCCCCAAAATATCCTGGCCACCAATGGCCTGATCAGCTACCCGCGTACGCCTGAATGCCTGGTCCAGCGCTTTTCGCTGCCCCCTCCGCTGATGGCCGAAACCGCCGGTGCCCCATCCATCAAGGATCAGAACGAGCTTTTGCTGATCACTGTCCGGGGGTTCAGCCCAGACTACCGCCGTGGCGCCAATTCCACCGGCGGTGAGGTCTGGCTGCAGTCCATCCTCTCGATCCCACTTTTTTGATCCCGCAGGAGTCGATCCATGTACCGCACTCATCACTCCCGTGCCGCCGCGAGCGTTCGCTCGGCCCTTCAACTGACCTGCCTGCTGCTGATGGCAGGCCTCTGGTCGGCCGCCACCGCCGCCCCCTCTCAGAAATCACTGCTCAGCCGAGCCAGCGGCAAGACCGACCCCAACATCTTCTACACGCTGGACGATTCAGGTTCGATGGCCTTCTCGCATGCCCCGGACTCGGTCTGGGCCGGCATGTCGAACAACATCTTTCCGCTCTTCCATCCCAGTGACAATCTGTCGCGCTTGCCCTCCTTTATTCCTTCGAGCTATGTGATCCGTCAGACCTGCGTGGTTCGCACAGACGTTTCCAGCAGTTTTGGCACGTCCAATCTCCGCCTGCGCTCTCCGCAATTCAACAAGATCTACTACAACCCGGCCGTGCGCTATCGTCCCTGGGCCAAAGCCAACCCCACCGACCCAGACTTCGGCAATGCGTCCTACACCGCTGCGCGGATCGATCCCCGCTACATCTGGAACACCGGTGACAGCGATGCATCCAATGTCACCGTCAACCTCAGCACCACGTCACCGGTACCCACCGCCCCCAGTGGATCAGGCACCGGCCCCAAGGGGTGGTGCACGGCCAACAATGCCACCACCACGGCCCCCGCCAGCTTCAATCCTGCGGTCTATTTCCGGTTCAAACTGAACCCTGCCACGGCCACAGCCACACAGATCAACGACGTCAACAACTACGTCCTGGTCAATCTGAATACTGACGAAAAAACCTTCATCGACGACACGACCGCCAGCACCAAAGGCGACCGCCGCACCGACTGCGTCTCGCGGGCCGACGGCAAGTGCTCCCTGGCTGAAGAGCGGCAGAACTTTGCCAACTGGTTCACTTACTACCGCACACGCAGCTTGCTGGCACGGGGCGCCACCAGCCTGGCCTTCTCCAAGCTCACCGAACCGTTCCGCCTGGGTTACGGCCGCATCAACTACAGCGGCAGCACCTCGGTGGACAACATCTCTGGCGCCCCCAGCAAGACCATCGTGTCCGGGGTGCGTGACTTCAAGGTCAGCACGACCCCACGGGCCAATTTCTTCTCGTGGCTCTATACCGTGCCATACAACGGCGGCACCCCCTTGCGTCGCGCCATGGATGACGTTGGCCAGTATTTCATGGTCAAAGACAGCAAAGGCCCCTGGGGCAAGACACCCGGCTCTGGCGTCGAAGACACCAGCAGCCACCTCAGTTGCCGCAAGAGCTATCACATCTTCATGACCGATGGCTACTGGAACCTCGACGCTGCCCGATCGACCATCAACGGCACGAACTGGGACGGCAACAACGGCACCGCAATCGCCGACAACCGGGACGGACGCACTTACACCTACTCCACGGCTGCCACCGATGGCATTGCAGCGACCTCTCCGTACAAGGACGGCAACACAGGCACATTGGCCGACGTGGCCCAGTACTACTGGGTCAATGATCTGCGCCCGGACATCAAGAACAACCTGTCCGTCGAGATGTACGAAGACAATCTCAAGAAGCCTTTCTACAGTGCTGCCAAAGGCATTGACCGACTGGACCACGCCTTCTGGCAACACCTGACCACCTTCACCGTGGGGCTGGGCATCACAGGCACCAAGGACCCTGCGCTGGGAGCCCCCCCCTCTGGCGGCTGGCCTGCGCCCGTCTCTGATGGCGCCACGGCCGTGGATGACCTGTGGCATGCCGCCGTCAATGGGCGTGGCAAGTACCTCAGCGCATCCAATCCGCAGGAGTTCCAGGACGCTCTGGACGCGACGCTCCGCGAAATCTTCGACGACCAAACGGCACCTTCAGGCGTGGCGGTGTCGTCCTTTGTGATCACCAGTGGCAGCAAGAAGTACGTGCCCAGTTTCTCTCAACCGCAATGGATCGGAGACATCACGGCCTATGACATGTCCACAGGCAGCACTGGCGGCATCGTCTGGAAGGCATCCGAGCAACTGCCCGCGGCCAACCTCCGCAATATCTTCATCTGGAACGGCGCATCCGCCGTGGAGTTCAACAACACGCTGTCAACCGACATGCGTGCTGCAGCACTCTGGAACTTGGCGGCCGATGCGCCGGACAGTCTGATCAACTTCCTGCGCGGTGACCGCAGCCTGGAGGGCAACGGTTATCGCTGTCGCGGCGACATGCCTGGCACCACCGTCTGCAGCGTGCGCAAGACCGGTGAAGAAAACCGCGGCCTGCTCGGCGATGTGGTCAACAGCATGCCCACCCTGATCAAGGGCAATGTGGACCTCAGCTACGAGTTCCTGCCCAGCGGCGCTGCGGGTCGCAGCACCTACCGCAGCTTCGTGTCCTCCAAGAAGAAGCGCAGCGTCGGTGCCTTGTTCGTGGGTGCCAATGACGGCATGTTGCACGCCTTCGACGACTCGAACGGCAAGGAAGTCTTTGCCTTCATCCCTCAGGCCGTGATGGGCAATCTGGCTCGGCTGGCGGACATCAACTACGGCGGCACGACCGACGAAGTGGCCACCAACTCCCATCGCTATTTCGTCGATGGCCCCATGACCGAATCGGACGCCTATTTGGGCAGCACCTGGACCAACGTCCTGGTGGGCAGCACCGGCGCTGGCGGCAAGTCTGTCTTCGCCCTGAAAATGGACACGACCACCCCGACCAGTCTGAATGCCAACTCGGTGATGTGGGAAATCAACACCATGGCCTCCAACGGCTTCACGGCCAAGAGCAAGCTGGGCTATGTCACCAACCCGGTGGCTGTGGGCAGGATGATGAACGGGCAATGGGCCGCCATCTTTGGCAATGGTCTGGACAGCACGGACGGCAAGGCCTATCTGATGGTGGTCAACCTCAGCGATGGCAGCCTGATCACCGCGATCCCCGCTGGCAGCGCCACCGGCAATGGCCTGGGCGGCGTGACGCTGGTCAGGAACAGCGAGCGCACGGTGGTCGCAGCCTATGCCGGCGATGCCAAAGGCAATCTCTGGCGCTTCGACCTCGAAGCCACCACGTCGGGCAGTTGGAAAGCCGGTCTGAGTGGCATGCCCCTTTACGCAGGTTCCAGCTCTCAGCCCATCACAGCGGCCCCCACCTTCATGCCTCACCCCTCGGGCGGCCTGATGGTCTTGTTCGGAACAGGCCGGCTCTACGCCACAGGCGATGAGCAAAACACCGATGGTCAGACCTTGTATGGCGTGTGGGATCCCACCGTGGTGGGCAAGTCATCGGCCAGCACGGTCAGCGTTTCGGGCACCAGCCAACTGGTCCAACAGACCATCACGCCCACGGTCATCATCGGCAAGTCAGGCAGGTACTACAAGGTGTCGCAAAACGGCGTGATCTGGACAGGCAGCAGCGCCAAGCGGGGCTGGTACGTCAACATGACCCTGGCAACAGGTCAGCGCAACATCTTTGACCCCTTTATCCTGGGCGGACTGGCCTTCTTCAACACCATCGCACCGACCACCCCCAACGATGACTGTGATCCCGTGACCTCTGCGGGCTTTACATTCGCCATCGATCCGCTGACGGGCGGCATGCCCAAGTTCGCGACCTTCGACGTCAATGGTGACGGTGTCATCAACGCCACGGACACCGAGGTGGGCGTGATCGAGGTGACCTCCGACGGGCGCATGGTGCCCGTCATCAAGAAGAAGGTCACCTGCCCGGACTGTCCTTTGGAGCAGCCCTGCGCCGGTGGTTCACCCATTCAACTCGAGGGCTCCGGTCTGTCGACCGCGACCTGCGGTGCCAAACGCTACACACAGCGCTACTGGCACCAGATTCAGAACTACCCCCGTTAAGGACCCCCGCATATGCTGATCGAGCACCCACACGGCCCAGTTCGCGAGCCTGGAAAACGCGGATTCACCCTGGTTGAGCTTCTCATCGCGGTGGCGATCGTGAGCATTCTGGCGGCGATCGCTGTGCCCACCTACACCCAGCACGTTCAACGCGGACGTCGCACCGAAGTGCAGGCCGCTTTGCTGGAGGCACAGCAGTTCATGCAACGGCTGTACAACGCCAACAACGGCTATCTGGTCAATGGTGCGCAACCGCAATTGCCTGCGTCCCTGCGCACCGTGCCTTTCAATGTCGCCAGCCCCAACTACGACATCACCGTCGTAGCCACCGACACCACCTTTGTATTGACAGCCACACCCCGCTCAGGAGGCACCATGGCGACGGACGCCTGCGGCGCCCTGAGCATCAACCAGCGCAACGCCAAGAGCGTCAGCGGATCAGGCAAAACCGTAGCGGACTGCTGGAAGTAACACGGCCCCAAACAAAAAAAGCACCTCCAAGGAGGTGCTTTTTTTTGGCGCAGTGAAAGGCGCTCAGTTCTGCCTGTTGCGGCGACGTACCGTCAGCGACAGAGCGGCCAGACCGGTCAGCATCAGCGCATAGCTGCTCGGCTCGGGCACCGGTGCCAGGGCAGCCGTCCAGGTCATGGACGTCGCGCCAGGCGTGAAGTCCAGTCGCAGTGGCAAAGCCGTCGAGAACGTGTCTGAAGCCGTGTCCAGGTGGGTGCCGCGGATCTTGAAGACCGACACGCCGGATGCGAAATAGAAGGTCTCACCCGCGTCAAAATCGTCATCCAGGATGGTCCCGTCTGCCGCCAGCAGGATCAGGTCCTCGAAACCTTCTGGCGCGGTCACACTGGTGAAGGTGGCGTCCGTCAGGCTGATGTCAAAACCTTCGGCGAACGGAGGATCAAACCAACGGCCAGACACCGGCGCGTCAAAGAAAAACTGCCCCGGAGCCGGATTGAATGGCAGCACAGGCACATCCTGCGACGACCCCACTTCGACACCCGCCACGCCGCCAAAGCCGAACAGGAAGGTGGGCTCAGCACCCGGGTCCACCGGCGCATCGGATGAGGACACCGCCATCATGGACGCCGCCGGCACATCGCCGCCGCCGCCCTCCACCGGCAGGTATTCGCTGCGTTGGCCCAGTGAATACACATTGGCCCCCAACGAGGTCAGCTTCGAGACCGCTTCAGCCTCATTGGCTGCGCTGCCGTAATAGATGTTGAAGATGCGGCTTTCACCTGCGGCCAGCGAGCCAAAGGAAAAGTCGAACACCGAACCGTGATCACTCGGACCGCTGCGGTAGAAATCGGTATTGACCGTGTTGCCATCGATGGGCGACGCCGCTGTCAACGGGTTGCTGCTCACGAAGCCGTCATCACTCGCGTACAGCACATTGCCGCCATTGCTGGTCAGGTTGGCCTGCACACCCCAGTGCGTCACGTATTCATTGAACTGCGTCGGGGGCACATCCCAGTCCATCGAACGACGGTAGACCAGATTGTCGATGGTCGCACCCGTGTTGTTGGTGATGGTCACCTGGTTCTGGAACACGTCAGCCGCCAGCGAAGGGCCATAGGCCTGACGCACCGTCACGGCCACGCCATCCATGCTGACAAAGGAGGTTGCCGTGTTGCCGACAGAGCCAAAGGAATTGACCAGACCAAAGCCACCCGAACCGCTGTCCTGGTTGGCCCAGGTGGCAAAGCTCTGCTCGTTGCTGATCAGGCTCACGCCCCAGCCTTCACAGAAGCAACCGGGGGAAATGGCATCCCCCACCCCAGCGCGCGACACGCCATAAGTGATGGAATCACCAGCGTCCGTCGTGGTCGTGAAATTCAGCTCGCCCGAGTCGTTCACGCCAATCGTGGTCTGACCATAAGTCAGCACGGCACCGGCCGAAGCCGACTGGCTGGCCAGCAAACCCACAGCACCCAGCACGATCGCGCTGGTCACACGTGTGTACACATTCATCAAGTCATCTCCCGTTCATAAGAACTGACGGGAATCACTGAGCCCGAACACACATTGCTGGCGCTCGCCCGTCAGAAGCGAGCAACTATGCGACAAACCAAGCGCCACTTCCGGGCCGGCATCGAGGAAACCCCCATCCGGGGGATAACCCTTTGCTGCATCGCAACAATGCCCTGCACGTCAACCCTTAAGGGGGATTCCCTTTGGCTCAGTTCTTCTTGCCGCTTTCCTTGATCGCCGCCACGAACTCGCTCACGTCATCAAAGCTGCGGTACACCGAGGCAAAGCGCACATAGGCCACCTTGTCCAGCTTGCGCAGCTCTTTCATGACCAGCTCGCCCAGCAGGGTCGAATCGACTTCCTTGTCGCCGGACTGGCGCAGCTTGGCCTCGATGTGCTCAATGGCCGTCTCCACGGCCTCGGCGCCCACCGGGCGCTTGCGCAATGCCAGCATCAGGGATGACTTGAGCTTGTCGCGCTCGTAGTCGGTGCGGCGGCCATCGCGCTTGACGATGGCCGGCAACTCCACCTCGGCACGCTCGTAGGTGGTGAAGCGCTTGTCGCAGTCGTTGCAACGGCGACGGCGGCGGATCGAGTCGCCCTCATCCGAGTCCCGGGTCTCGACGACCTGGGTCTCGTGATGGCCGCAAAAAGGGCAACGCATGGATCAGCGGTAGACCGGGAAAGCCTTGGTCAGGGCCGACACCTGCTCGCGCACGCGGGCGATGGTGGCCTCGTCGTGCGGGTTGTCCAGCACGTCGGCGATCAGGTTGCCCACCTGCACCGCCTGCTCTTCCTTGAAGCCGCGGGTGGTGAAGGCCGGCGAGCCCAGGCGGATGCCGCTGGTAACCATCGGCTTTTGCGGATCGTTGGGGATGCCGTTCTTGTTGCAGGTCATGTGGGCGGCGCCCAGGATGGCCTCGGCTTCCTTGCCCGTCAGGTTCTTGGGCCGCAGGTCCACCAGCATCACGTGGCTCTCGGTGCGACCCGACACAATGCGCAAACCACGCTTCGTCAGGGTGTCGGCCAGGGCTGCGGCGTTCTTGACCACTTGCTGCTGATAGGCCTTGAACTCGGGCGACAGGGCTTCCTTGAAAGCCACGGCCTTGCCAGCGATCACGTGCATCAGGGGGCCGCCCTGGATGCCGGGGAAGATGGCGCTGTTGATCTTCTTGGCGATCTCTTCACCGCGCATCAGGATGATGCCGCCACGCGGGCCACGCAGGCTCTTGTGGGTGGTGGAGGTGACCACGTCGGCGTGAGGCACGGGGTTGGGGTAGACACCTGCGGCGATCAGGCCGGCGTAGTGGGCCATGTCCACCATGAAGTAGGCGCCGATTTCCTTGGCGACCTTGGCAAAGCGCTCGAAGTCAATGCGCAGCGCGAAAGCGGAGGCGCCAGCAATGATCAGCTTGGGCTTGTGCTCGCGGGCCAGACGCTCCATGGCGTCATAGTCGATGTCTTCCTGGGCGTTCAGGCCATAGGACACGACCTTGAACCACTTGCCCGACATGTTCAGGGGCATGCCGTGGGTCAGGTGGCCACCTTCGGCCAGGCTCAGACCCATGATGGTGTCACCGGGCTGCAGGAGGCCGAAGAACACGGCCTGGTTGGCTTGCGAGCCGGAATTGGGTTGCACGTTGGCGTACTCGGCGCCAAACAGCTGCTTGAGGCGGTCGATGGCCAGTTGCTCGACCACGTCCACGTATTCGCAACCACCGTAGTAGCGCTTGCCGGGGTAGCCCTCGGCGTACTTGTTGGTCAGCTGCGAGCCCTGCGCCTGCATCACGGCGGGCGAGGTGTAGTTCTCGGAAGCGATCAGCTCGATGTGGTCTTCCTGGCGCTGGTTCTCGGCCTGGATGGCCGCCCACAGCTCGGCGTCGACATGGGCGATGGTGTGTTGGGCACGGTCAAACATGACGCGGCAGTCCTCTTCAAGGTTGAAGACCCACAAAGGGGCTGCCCAGGCGAACGGCTGAACCACGGGGCCGCACACGGCATGTGTGAGACACCCGCAGGCCGCGCTCCCCGGTGGTTCACCACCTCAGGCCCAGTCAAGGACCGTCTATCGCCAGTCGCGCGGCGTTGAATTGATGATTGTACTCAAGCGCGGCTCAACGAGCCAGGGCCACCTGTTCCACCCGGCGAACCAGGGGGGCTTCGCTGGCGGCGGGCGCCACCGTCGGAGCCACCGCGGGCAAGGGGGCCACTGCACCGGAAGCCGCAGGGGCCGCTGGGTGGGCCGCCGCCTGAGGGGCGTTCACGGTCGAATCAGGCGTGGCCACAGCCGCCGGCAGCTCCGCACCCGGCTGAGGCAGGGGCGCGTTGAAGGCCACCTTGCGGCCCTGCACCACCTCGCGCAAGTAGGCCTGCTCAGCCAGCACCTTGCTGGCATAACCGCCATCATGGGTCAGGTTGGCCGCGCCCACGTAGTGCTTCAAGCCTTCTTGCAGGCTGCCCGCACGGGCAATGCAGTCCTTGAGCACCTGCACGCCCACGCGCAGGTTGGTCACCGGGTCGAACGCCGCACGGCGCCCGCCAAACATCTCGTACTTGTCACGGTGGATGCCGGTCATGACCTGCATCAGGCCCTGCGCTCCCACGTGGCTTTGCGCAAAGGGGTTGAAACCCGATTCCACGGCCATCACTGCCAGGATCAAGGTGGGCTCCACGCCCGCCTTCTTGCCCACCGACCAGGCCTCCTGCACCAGGCGGCTGATGGGCTCGGGGGCCACGCTGTAGCGGCGCGAGATCCAGCTCACCAGGGCCGCCTGCTGACGGTTCAGCTCGGCCGGATCCATGGCCGTGGCACGTGTGATCGCTTCGGGCTCTGCCATGGCCAGCAAGATGTCGCTGGGGGCGGCCTCATCCGCCAGGGTGGTACGCGCCAGAGCACGCTGCTCCAGCCAGCCCAGCACTTGCTCTTCCAGTTGATGGCGCACGTCGGCACGCCCGGACAAAAACACGGCAGACACCACCGCCGACAGGCCCACCAGGGCCAGGGTGTTGTGGCTCACATGGCGGATGCCCAACAGCACATCGGCTGCCACCACTCGCCAAACCTTCATACTCCAGAACGCTGTCATGACTCTCCTTTCTCGGCCGCTGCACGCATCAGAGGGCTCGCGGCGGGCCCGGTCGGCCCGCTGGCGCTCCGTGCTCCTCAACCCAATCCAGGCTGAGGGGCCATACGGCAACGGTGATAATCAGCTCGGTCTCGGAGGCGCCCATCGACAGGGGGCTTCCAGTTCCAGGCTGGCAGCGTGGCGCTCACGTTGAGCGCCGAGGGTTAACCCCAGGAAAATGCCCGGGATCGAAAACAAGCGCGGATTCTAGGCAGGCTTGAAATAACCAGTCAAGCATAAGAAGCTCACCTCTTATTCCTTTTATTAGATGAAATACCGAGATTTGCGGGACTTCGTGGCAGGCCTGGAGCGGCTTGGCGAGCTCAAACGCGTCGCAGAGCCCGTCTCTGTGCGGCTGGAGATGACCGCCCTCAGTGACCGCGTGCTCCGCGCGGGCGGTCCAGCCCTGTGGTTCAGCCATCCAACGGGGGGTTCCAATCCCACTCAAGGGGGGGCCCGCAGTTACAAAATTCCCGTATTGGCAAATTTGTTCGGCACCCCGAAGCGGGTGGCCATGGGCATGGGCGCCGACGATGTCAGTGAGTTGCGCGACATCGGCCGCGTGCTGGCCAGCCTCAAGGAGCCCGAACCGCCCCGGGGCCTGAAAGACGCCGGCAAGCTCCTGCAGATGGCCAAGGCCCTGTGGGACATGAAGCCCAGCACCCACAGCCGCGCCCCGTGCCAGGACGTGGTCATCCCCGGCCCCGAGGTCGACCTGGGCGATCTGCCCGTGCAGTTGTGCTGGCCGGGCGACGCCGCCCCCCTGCTTACCTGGGGCTTGGTCGTCACCCGAGGCCCTCAAGGAGTGCCCAACCCCCGCCGCCGCCAGAACCTGGGCATCTACCGC
Organism: Aquabacterium sp.; assembly: GCF_036279655.1. Lineage (GTDB taxonomy): Bacteria > Pseudomonadota > Gammaproteobacteria > Burkholderiales > Burkholderiaceae_C > Aquabacterium. The sequence goes on from NZ_DASUIT010000031.1 coordinate 21,684, forward strand.
CAGCAGTTGATCGGCAAGCGTCAGGTCATCATGCGCTGGCTGGCACACCGCGGTGGTGCGCTGGACTTCCGCGAATTCGCGCAAGCCAACCCGGGCCAGCCCTTCCCCATCGCGGTGGCCTTCGGGGCCGACCCCGCCACCATCCTGGGCGCCGTCACCCCCGTGCCCGACTCGCTGAGTGAATACCAGTTCGCCGGCCTGCTGCGCGGCAGCCGCACCGAAGTTGTCAACACCCAGGTGGGCGAAGGCGATCAGCTCTTGCAGGTGCCCGCCAGTGCCGAGTTCGTGCTGGAAGGCCACATTCCCACCGCCGCGCCGGGCTTCAAGGGTGTCAGCGAACACGGCGTGCCCCTCATGGAGCGCGGTGGCCACCTGCATGCCCTGGAGGGACCCTTCGGGGACCACACGGGTTACTACAACGAGCAGGACTGGTTCCCGGTCTTTGAAGTGCAGCGCATGACGCACCGCAAGGACCCCGTCTACCACTCTACCTATACCGGCAAGCCGCCCGACGAGCCCGCCGTGCTGGGCGTGGCCCTCAATGAAGTCTTCGTGCCCATCCTGCAAAAGCAGTTTCCGGAGATCGTCGATTTCTACCTGCCACCCGAGGGCTGCAGCTACCGCCTGGCCGTCATCAGCATGAAAAAGGCCTACCCCGGACACTCCAAGCGCCTGATGTTCGGCCTCTGGAGCTTCCTGCGTCAGTTCATGTACACCAAGTTCATCGTCATCGTCGACGACGACGTGGACATCCGCAACTGGCAGGAAGTGATCTGGGCCATCACCACCCGCATGGACCCGGTGCGTGACACCACCCTGGTCGACAACACCCCCATCGATTACCTGGATTTCGCCTCGCCCATCAGCGGGCTGGGCGGCAAGATGGGCCTGGACGCCACCAACAAGTGGCCCGGCGAGACCAGCCGCGAATGGGGTCGCACCATCACCATGCCTGACGAGGTCACCCGCCGCATCGAAGGGATCCTGGCCGCCAACAAGTTGGCAGGGTCTTGATCCAAAACACTTGCCAGCGATGAACGACTCGGCTAATCTGAGCTTGCCTGTCTAGCAGGCAACCCAAAGCGGCGCAGTCACTGCGTCCGGGGATGCGGCGAACCTTACCCTTCGCCCATTCCCTAGGTGGCCTTCGCGTCACCTCGCCCCCGGCTTAGTCCGGGGGTTTGTCATTTCTGAGACACGATGTTTCAGACATGCTGCACAGATTCCCCCGTCAAGAAGCCCCGCACCACGCCGAAATCCCGGTATCCGTGGAGCCGACTGCATGCAGCCAACCTTGAGTGAATCGATCCCCCCGCCCGAACACGCCCCTGTGCGTGGCGGCGATGCGCAGGGTGATCGCGACGCTCGCCGCAAGGGCCTGCGGCGGCTCAAGGCCACCTGGGTCACCTACGGCTTTGCCGATCTGCTCCTGCTGCTGGCCTGGTGGATGAACTACCTGCCGGCCTGGGTCTGCCTGAGCCAGATGGCCTACCACTGGCTGGGCATGGGGGTGTTCTACTTCCTGATCCACAGTGGGCGCAGCCACTCTCGCAGCGATCCGAGCCTGGTGTTCGAGCAAGTGCTCTTTGGCGTCAGCGCCGTTGTCCTGACCTACACCCTGGCCACCGAGGCCCGCGCGGCCGCCATGCAACTGCTGTGTCTGATCCTGGTGTTCGACATGCACCGGCTGAGTCCCGCACAGATGCGCGTTGCGGCCAGCAGCGCCGTGATGCTCATGATGCTGTCCCTGCTGTGGTCATGGTGGAGGCACCCCGAGGCCCTCAATGCCCGGGCGGAGGTGCTCAATCTGGTCATGGCCGGCGTGCAACTGGCCGCCCTGGCCATGATCTCGCGCGATGTGCGCACCATGCGCAAACGCCAGTTGCAGCAACGGGTGGGCCTGCAGACCGCGCTGGACCAGTTGCATGAAGCCTCTCAGCGTGACTCGCTCACCGGGCTGTTCAACCGTCATCACATGACGCAGTTGCTCAACCACGAGATCAAGCGCTTTGCCCGCCAGGGGCGCAGCTTCAGCCTGGCCATCATCGACATCGACCACTTCAAGGCCATCAATGACCAGTTCGGCCATGCCGTCGGCGACGAGGTGCTCAAGGCCTTTGCCAAGCTGTCCGTCGAGCATCTGCCCCCGGCCGATGCCCTGGCCCGATGGGGGGGTGAGGAGTTCCTGCTCCTGCTGCCCGAGCAAGGGGTGTATGAGGCCATGAGCACGGTGGACCGGCTGCGCCAGCACATGGAAGCCCATGACTGGGAACAGATTGCCCCCGGTCTGGTCGTGCGTTTTTCAGCCGGTGTCACCGACCACCGCCTGATCGAAGAGCCTGACCACCACATCGTCGAGCGCGCAGACCAGGCGCTCTACCAGGCCAAGGCCCATGGGCGCAATCAGGTGCGCTGCGTTGCCGGGGTGAGCGAGCCATGACCACCGACAGCCGCACCTTCGGCCCCAAGGGACTGAGTGACCTGCTCTTTGGCACCGACCCGCGACTGCGCACCCGCGTGCGACTGTGCCTGCTGGCCTCCACCATCTATGCCTTCTGGCTGGTCATCAACATCGGCGCCCTGCGCACCGGCTCGGACATGATCATCTCCGAGCCCGGCGGCTGGCTTCTCGTGGCCATGGAGTTGATCGCCGCGACCACCTTCTACCCCCTGGTGCGCAGTGGCCTGACGGCACGCCTGTCCGACCCCGGTCTGGTGCTGCCGCAGATGATCATGGCCTTCATGGTCTGCTGCCTGGGCTATGTCATCGTGCCCGACGCGCGCGGCGCGCTCATGCAGGTGATCTGCGTGGTGCAGGTCTTCGGCCTGCTGAGCCTGTCGCCACGGCAAGTGCTGCAAGGCGGCGGCGCAGCCGTGATTGCCGTTTTCATGGCCTGGCTGGGTGGCAGCCTGTGGGCCCCCATCTGGGCCTTCGACGCCACCGGCGAAGCCCTGCAACTGGGCATGGCCGCCTTCATCCTGACCCTGCTGACCCTGATGTCGCACCGCTACAGCCAGATGCGCAGCCGGGTACGGGCCCAGAAGAAGGACCTCAGCGAAGCCGTGGCCCAGGTCGAGCACATCGTCACCCACGACACCCTCACGGGCCTGTACAACCGCCGCCACATGGTCGACGTGATCAACCGTGAACTGGCCCGCACCGAACGCTCAGGCATCGGCCTGGCCCTGGTCGTCATCGATCTGGACCACTTCAAGCGCATCAACGACACCCATGGCCACCAGGTGGGCGACGCCGTGCTCAAGGCCTTTGCCGAGATCGCGCAAAGCGTGCTGCGCGAAACCGATGTCATCGGCCGCTGGGGCGGCGAAGAATTCGTCGTGCTCATGCCCGACACGGAACCTGCCGCGCGCGCCACCACCGGCCTGCAACGCCTGCGCAATACCCTGGCGGGCGCCATCGTCTGCGACGATCTGCCCGATCTGCGCGTGCAGTTCTCCGCGGGCGTGGCCATTCCCGTGCCCAACGAAACCATGGATGGCGTGGTCGAGCGCGCCGACCACGCCCTCTACAGCGCCAAGCAACAAGGCCGCAACATCACCATCGTGGCCGAATAGGGGTAATCTAGGCGACCTCAAACCCCGGGGGCCACGCCATGACCACCTCACCTCTCGAACTCGCCACCTTTGCCGGTGGATGCTTCTGGTGCACAGAGGCCGTTTTCAGCCGCGTCCGCGGGGTCGTCCACGTCGAGCCTGGCTACAGCAACGGCCACGATCGCCACCCCAGCTACGACAAGGTCTGCTCCGGGCAGACGGGCCATGCCGAGGTGGTGCAAGTGCGCTTTGACCCCGCCGTGGTGGGCTACGACGAGCTGCTCGACGTGTTCTTCACCACGCACGACCCCACCACGCTCAACCGCCAGGGCAATGACACGGGCACGCAGTACCGCTCGGCCATCTTCACCCACTCCGAGGCCCAGGCTGCTGCTGCCCACGCGCACATGGCGGCCCTGACCGAGCAGGGCGCCTACGGCGGCGCGCGCATCGTCACCGAGGTCGCCCCCGTGGACAACTACCACCCGGCCGAGGCCTACCACCACAACTACTTTGAGCACCACCCTCACGAGGGCTACTGCACCTTTGTGGTGGCCCCCAAGGTGGCCAAATTCCGACACGCCTTTCCGGACCTGGACACCCGCCGCGCATGATCGATCTCCTGGGCCTGAGCCTGCGTTACCCGCAAGGCCCCACACTGCATTTTGATGACGCCCATGTGCCGCAGGGCCACACGCTGATCCTGCGGGGTGACTCCGGTAGCGGCAAGTCCACCTTGCTGGCCATCCTGGCGGGCTTGCTGCCACCCAGCCAGGGGCAGGCCCGGGTGGCGGGTGTCGCCCCCCATGAGCTGCCCCCCGCCAAGCGGGACCGCTGGCGTGGGGCCACCATCGGGCTGCTGCCCCAGCGCGCCCTGCTCAGCCCGCACCTGAGCGTGTGGCAGCACCTGGCTCTGCCCTACGTCTGCGCGGGGGACACCCCCGACCCGGCGGCCATCGAGCGCACCTTGCGGGCGCTGGCCCTGCTGCCTCAGGCCGAGCGCCTGGCCCACACCCTCAGCGGTGGGCAGGCCCAGCGCGTGGCCCTGGGCCGCGCCCTGGTGCGCCAGCCCGCCGTGCTGCTGGCCGACGAGCCCACCGCCAGCCTGGACGACACCCACACCCACCAGGTCCTGGCCCTGCTGCAAGCGCAGGCTGGCCGGGCCACCATCGTCATCGCCACACACGACGCCCGTGCCGTTCACCACCTGAGCGGCCGCCCAGAGGTCCAAACCCTGCAACTGGCCACCGTGTCCGCGTCCACCACGCCGGGAGCCTGGGCATGAGCAGCCCCGCCCGTCGGCGTCTGTCCCTGCCCAGGCTGGCCTGGATCCATCTGTGGGCCAAGCCCCTGATGAGCGTACTCAACCTGCTCCTGCTGGTGCTCGGCTTTGGCGCCATCACCTTCGTGATCCTGGCCAGCGAACAGACCGAGCAGCAACTGCAGCGCAACCTGGCCGGCGTCGATCTGGTCGTCGGCGCCAAGGGCAGCCCCATGCAGTTGATCCTCTCGGGGGTCTTTCACCTCGACAGTCCCACCGGCAACATCCCCGCCAGCGCCGAGGCCATGCTGCGGGCCCATCCCTTCGTGGCCCAGGTCATCCCCCTGGCCTTGGGCGACTCCGCTCAGGGCTTTCGCATCGTCGGCACCACCAGCGCCTATGCCGATCAGTACAAGGCACGCTACCGAGAAGGACAGTGGGGCGCCCAGCCTCTGCAGGCCGTCATCGGTGCCGAGGTGGCCCGCACCCAGGGCTGGCGCGTGGGACAACGCTTTGCGGGCAGCCACGGCCTGGCCAGCGGCGCGGGCAGCCTCAGCGACCATGCCGATCAACCCTTCACCATCACCGGCGTGCTCGAGCCCACCGGCAGCGTGATCGACCGGCTCATCCTCACCCCGGTCGAGTCCGTCTGGGCCGTGCACGAGGCCCATCACGGCGACGAAGACGAAGCCCATGACGATCACGACGCCCATGCCCCCCCTGCTCCGCCTCGCGAGCTGACCCTGCTGCTCGTGCGCTACCGCAGCCCCCTGGCCGCCGTGAGCCTGCCGCGCTGGGTCAACAGCCAGGGCCCGCTGCAGTCGGCCAGCCCGGCCCTGGAGGCCGCCCGCCTGTTCAAGATGGTGGGCGTGGGCATCGAGGTCCTGCAGGGATTTGCCGCCGTGCTGCTGCTGGCCGCCGGCCTGTCGGTCTTCATCGCCCTGACCCATGCGGTGCGCGAACGCCAGCCCGAACTGGCCATGATGCGCATGCTCGGCGCCAGCCCGGCCCGCGTGTCCATCACCGTGGTGCTGGAGGCGCTCCTGCTGGCCCTGCTGGGTGCTGCGCTGGGCCTGGCCCTGGGCCATGCCCTCACCCACGGCGTGGGCCAGTTGCTGCACACGCAACAATCCATCACCTTGACGGGCACCTGGGTCTCACCCCAGGAAGCCTGGATCCCCCTGCTGGCCGTGGGCCTGGCCCTGCTGGCCTGCCTGGGCCCCACCTGGCGTGCCTACCGCACCCTCTTGCTGCCCCTGCTGCAGCCCCGCTGAAGTGAAGTCCGCCCCCATGTCGATCGCATCACGCCCTCTGCTCCTGTCCGTCCTTCTGAGCAGCCTGCTGCTGGGCACACCCCAGGCAGGCGCGCAAACGCCCGCCAGCGCCCCTGGCACGGTGGGCACGCCACCCTTTGCCACAGGGCAGGGCCCGGGCTATCACAGCCCCCTGAGCGCCATCAAGCCCCTGCAGGAGCGGGACGACATCGTCTCCTGGAAGCTGCTGAGCAGCGTCACCACCAAGCCGGTCAAAAACCAGTTGATCCCGGTGTTCCCTGATGCCGTCAAGGCGCTGCACCGGCACACCATCAAGGTCCAGGGCTTCATGATGCCGCTCGAAGCCGGGCTCAAGCAGAGCCGCTTCATCCTGTCGTCGGTGCCCACCACCTGCCCCTACTGCGTCCCCGCCGGCCCTGAAGGCCTGATCGAAGTGCGCAGCAAGACGCCGGTGCCCTACGCCACCGAAGCCATCGTCATGGAAGGCCAGTTGCTCGTCCTGCAGGACGACGCCATGGGCCTGTACTACCGGCTGGTCGAGGCCAAGCCGGCCAAGTGAGGCAAGCCCGCGATCTCAGGGCGCCAGACGCGCCAGCGACCAAGTGCCATCGTCCTGGCGGGTGAAGCACAGGCGGTCATGCAGGCGCGAAGGACGCCCCTGCCAGAACTCCCAGTAGGTTGGCGCCAGACGGTAGCCCCCCCAGTGGGCCGGGCGCACCGGGTCATGCCCCTGGCGCTCCTGGTTGTCGGCCCAATGGGCCTCCAGCACCTCACGCGAAGCGATCACCTCGCTCTGGGGCGATGCCCAGGCCCCGATGCGCGACCCCAAGGGGCGCGTGCGGTAGTACTCGTCCGACTCCTCGGGCGCGATCTTCTCGACCGTGCCCTCGATGCGCACCACCCGCTCCAGCTCAGGCCAGAAGAACTGCAGGGCCCCGAAGTGGTTGCCCTCCAGCTCGCGCCCCTTGCGGCTCAGGTAATTGGTGTACCAGACCAGGCCACGCTCATCGAGCCCCTTGAGCAAGACCACCCGGGTCGACGGGCGGCCCTGCGGGCACACCGTGGCCAGCGTCATGGCATTGGCCTCCAGCGCCTTGGCGTGCACCGCCTCGTCAAACCACTTCTGGAACTGCGCCAGCGGGGTGGCGGCCACGTGGGTTTCGTCCAATGCAGCCTGCTCGTAGCTGCGGCGCATCAGCGCCAGTTCGTGCTGTGTTCTGTCCATCCCATCAGTATCGGACAAATGCCTGCGCCTCTGAAATGACCGCCGTCAATCCCTCATGTCATCAGGACCATGGTCAAAGTCACGAACGACCGTCCGAAAACACCTTGTAACAGGGGTATGCCCCTAAGGAAAGCCACTCTGGTGCATTGCAGCATGAACTTTCACACTGCTGTCATGAGCACCACACCCACGGTCATCATCCTGGCTGAACCCTTGTCCGAGGATCAGCTGCGCACCCGTGCGGACACCAGCGGCCCCATGGCGGCCTTCAGCACGCTCGACACCCTGTTGCGACGTGTCCTGAACGCCGATCTGCCCATGCTGCTGGTGGCGCCACCCGAGCAGGCCGATGCAGCCCTGACCCTGCTGCCCCAGGACGACATCCTGACCCTCAGCCCACCCACGCTGCTGCAGTCCCGGGGTGACTGGCTGGTGCGCGGCATGGCGGCGGGCATCATGGCGCGCTCACTCTCGCCCGGCTGGATCATCCTGCCGGCCGACATGCCCATGCTCCAGGCCCGCACGCTGCAGGCGCTGGCCCACAGTCTGAGCCAGGGCCCCATGGCCTACCCCTGCCACCGCCACCTGCGCGGTCACCCGGTGGCCTTTGCCGGCGAGCTCTACTCGGAACTGGTGCGCCTGAACAGCGAACACGATCTGCGGCGCCTGGCCGCACGCTACCCCGCCGTCGACGTCGATGTCGACGACCCGGGCATCCACCTGTCCCTGGAATCACAAGCCGGGCTCGACCAATGGCGGGCCCAACTGGCGGGCCCCCATCACAGCCTGCGCGGCCTGCGCCCGATCAACTGATCAGGCGCGCGCGTCGCCCCAGCGCAAGGACGTGGTCTCATCACCCTGGTAGGTGGTCTTGCCGTTCTTGTCGACCACATACTGGGGCGAAGCCACCACATCCTCCAGCACCGCACCTTCGCTCAGGCGCGTGTAGTCAAACAACACACTGCGCGCCAGGCGGCTGTTGGCCCGCAGGCGGCAACCGTGGCCCAGCCAGGCCGGCCCCTCGATGGTCACCCCCGGCTCGATGCAGGCCCCGGAGCCGATGTACACCGGCCCCGTGATGTTGACCGTGTCCCAATCGATGCGGGTGTTCAAACCCACCCACACCCCAGGGCGCACCTGGGTACCGGGCATGTCCATCTGTGCCACCTCACCACGCAGCACCCGCAGGCTCACAGCCAAGTAGTCGGACACGCGGCCGATGTCGATCCAGTTGAAGTGACGCGTCTGGGCGTAGAAAGGCAGGCTCTTTTCAGCCAGCATGGGGAACAACTGGCTGCCAATGTCGAATTCCACGCCCGAGGGCACCAGATCCAGGATCTGAGGCTCGAAGATGTAGATGCCCGTGCTGGCAAAGCGCGACAGCGCCTCTTCGGGCTTGGGCTTTTCCTGGAAGGAGGTGATGCGGCCCTCCTTGTCGGACACCACCACGCCGTAGTTCTTGACCTCGTCCAGGGGCACCTCCAGGGTCACCACACTGGCCAGGGCCTTCTTCATCTTGTGCTCGTACAGGGCGGCCTTGATGTCCAGATCGATGATGGCATCGCCGCACAGCACCAGGGTGGTCTCATCGAAGAAACCACTGAAATCCTGGATCTTCTTCATGCCACCGGCCGAACCCACCGGCTTGGGCACGATCTCGCCGTGCTCACGCCCGCCCTCGTAGGAGTAGCCGATCTCCACGCCCCAGCGGTGACCGTCGCCAAAGTAGTTCTCGATCTTCCAGTGGTTGAAGGCCACGTTGACCATGATCTCCTTGACGCCATAGCGCGCCAGGTGCTCGATGATGTATTCCATCACCGGCTTGCCCAGGATGGGCACCATGGGCTTGGGCAGGTTCTTGGTCAGGGGCCGGACGCGGGTTCCCTGACCCGCCGCGAGAATCATTGCTTTTGCCATTACCAAACGTCCCGTCTGTCGTTCATTGCGTCCATTACATCAGGCCTTGCGCTCTGACTGCGGCCCCTAGTGGACCACAAGTGTGTGTCCAAATGTTGTGCAAAACCGGCGGATCCCCCTGTCTACAGACCCCGCATCCGGGCGATATCCCTTAGTGGTCACGCGCCTTAGCGTCACATCCTCCGCAGATAATCGAAGCTTGGAAAAAACTCACCTCAGGCACACAGTCCATGATCCTCATCACAGGCGGCGCTGGCTTCATCGGCGGCAACTTTGTTCACCACTGGTTCGAGCGCCGTGCACGCCTGGGCCTGCCCGCAGAACAGCTGGTCGTCTTTGACAAGCTCACCTACGCCGGCAACCCCCTGACCATCAAGCCCCTGCTCGACAGCGGTGCAGCCACGCTGATCCAGGCCGACATCTGTGACCGCGAGGCCGTGCGCCAGGCGCTGGAGCGCTTCAAGCCCCGCGCCATCCTGCACTTTGCGGCAGAGAGCCACGTCGACCGATCCATCCACGGCCCCGGCGAGTTCATCCAGACCAATATGGTGGGCACCTTCAGCCTGCTCGAAGAAGCCCGCGCCTACTGGAACGCGCTGGAGGGCGACGCCAAGGCCGCTTTCCGCTTCCTGCACGTCAGCACCGACGAGGTCTACGGCTCGCTGTCCGACACCGACCCGGCCTTCAGTGAGACCACGGCCTACGCGCCCAACAGCCCCTACTCGGCCAGCAAGGCCGGCAGTGACCACCTGGTGCGCGCCTACCACCACACCTACGGCTTCCCCACGCTGACCACCAACTGCAGCAACAACTACGGGCCCTACCACTTCCCTGAAAAACTCATCCCCCTGATGATCCTCAACGCCCTGGACGGCAAGCCCCTGCCCGTCTACGGCGATGGCCTCAACATCCGCGACTGGCTCTATGTGCGCGACCACTGCGAGGCCATCTGCCAGGTCCTTGACAAAGGCACCCTGGGCGAGGTCTACAACGTCGGTGGCATCAACGAGATCCGCAACATTGACGTCGTCACCACCATCTGCCGCAAGCTCGATGCCCTGCGCCCCCGCGCCGACGGCCAGCCCTACGAATCGCAGATCACCTACGTGACGGACCGCCCCGGCCACGACCGCCGCTACGCCATCGACCCCACCAAGATCCAGCGCGACATCGGCTGGAGCCCGGCCGAGAGCTTCGAATCAGGCATCGACAAGACCGTGCGCTGGTATCTGGACAACACCGAATGGATCAGCACCGTGCGCTCAGGCGCCTACCGTGACTGGATCGCCACCAACTACGCCGACCGCCAGGCCTGAACCATGAACATCCTCCTGCTGGGCAAAGGTGGCCAGGTCGGCTGGGAGCTGCAACGCTCCCTGGCGCCCCTGGGCCACGTCATCGCCCATGATTTCGACACGGCTGACTTCAGCCAGCCCGACGCGGTGGCCGCCCTGGTGCGCCAGGTGGCGCCCGACGTCATCGTCAATGCCGCCGCCCACACCGCCGTCGACAAGGCCGAAAGCGAGCCTGAACTGGCCCGCACCATCAACGCCACCACCCCAGGCGCCATCGCACGCGAAGCCGCCGCCCTGGGTGCCCTGCTGGTGCACTACAGCACCGACTACGTCTTTGACGGCAGCGGCCAGGCCCCACGCGACGAATCCGCTGCCACGGCCCCCCTGAGCGTCTACGGCCACACCAAGCTCGAGGGGGAACAACTGATTGCCGCCAGCGGCTGCCATCACTTGATCTTCCGCACCAGTTGGGTCTACGCCGCACGCGGCGGCAATTTCGCCAAGACCATGCTGCGCCTGGCCGCCGAACGTGATGCCCTCAAGGTCATCCACGACCAGATCGGCGCTCCCACCGGGGCGGATCTGCTGGCCGACATCAGCGCCCACGCCATCCGTGCCGTTCGCCACAGCGCTGCGCCTGAATCCCTCTGCGGCCTCTACCACCTGGTCGCCGGGGGTGAAACCTCCTGGTTCGACTACGCCCGCTTCGTGATCGAATGGGCCCGTGCGCGCCAGGTGCCCATCCGGGTGGCCCCTGAGGCCATCGAACCCATTCCCACCAGCGCCTACCCCACCCCTGCCCAACGCCCCCTGAACTCGCGTTTGGACACCCGCAAACTGCAACACGCCTTCGGCCTGCATCTGCCCCACTGGCAGCAGGGCGTCGAGCGCATGCTCACCGAACATCTGCACACACCATGACCACCTCACGCAAAGGCATCATCCTGGCCGGCGGCTCCGGCACCCGTCTGCACCCCGCCACCCTGGCCATCAGCAAACAGCTGCTGCCCGTGTACGACAAGCCCATGGTGTACTACCCGCTCAGCACCCTCATGCTGGCCGGCATCCGCGACATCCTTCTCATCAGCACCCCGCAAGACACGCCCCGCTTCCAGCACCTGCTGGGTGACGGCAGCCAGTGGGGCCTGAACCTGAGCTACTGCGTGCAACCCAGCCCCGACGGTCTGGCGCAAGCCTTCATCCTGGGCAAGCAACATGTGGGGAACAACCCCTCCGCCCTGGTGCTGGGCGACAACATCTACTACGGCCACAACTTCCAGGGCCTGCTGCACAGCGCCGCCGCACGCACCGAAGGCGCCAGCGTGTTTGCCTACCACGTGACCGACCCCGAGCGTTACGGCGTGGTCGACTTCGACGCCCAGCAACGTGCCCTGAGCATCGAAGAAAAGCCCACCCAGCCCAAGAGCAACTACGCCGTCACCGGCCTGTACTTCTACGACACCCAGGTGTGCGACATCGCCGCCGACATCCAGCCCAGCCCCCGAGGCGAGCTGGAAATCACCGACGTCAACGCCCGCTACCTCGAACAGGGCCAGCTCAACGTCGAAATCATGGGCCGAGGCTACGCCTGGCTGGACACGGGCACCCACGACAGCCTGCTCGAAGCCGGCCAGTTCATTGCCACCCTGGAAAAGCGCCAGGGCCTCAAAGTGGCCTGCCTGGAAGAAATCGCCTACCGCTCCGGCTGGATCAGCGCCGAACAAGTGCAAAAACTCGCCCAGCCCATGCTTAAGAACGGCTACGGCCAGTACCTGCTCAAGGTGCTCAACGACAAGGTGTATTAATACATTTCGTCCACTGGAATCTTCCTGCGCCACCCCCGTGAAAGGGGGGCCTCTGTGCAAGGCGAGGGGGGCAAGAAGGTCGGGTTCCCCCCCAGGCAAGGGAACACAGATACATTCTGTAACCGTAGACTGAAGCTGTCTCGAATCCTTACAGGATGTAGTTCATGTCCAGCTCCAGTCTCCTCCGCACCGTCGCCACCTCGGTGGCGCTCACCCTGGCCTCTCTGGGTGCAGCCCAGGCGGCCACCATCACGTTCAACACCGCCAGCGCCACGGCTGCCAGCAAGGTGTTCACGGAAGGTGCCTACACCCTGACGGTGACCGGCAACGGCTCCAACGTCTCTGCCACCACCGGTGGTCTGGGTGTGCACGGTGCCAACATGAACGACAGCCTCAATCACGGCGAGTCCCTGGTCTTCACCTTCAACCAGGCTGTGTTGCTGACCGGCTTCTCCCTGTTTGATACCGTGGATACCGGCCCTGGTGGCGCCAAAGACGCCAACGAAGCCACCAATGCAGTGTCGCTGTACATCGGCAGCTCGGTCACGCCCATTGCCTACACCATTGGCGCCAATGTGGCCACGGCTTTCTCTGGCCTGGCCCTGCCCGCCGACACCACCTTCCGCATCAGCTCGGCCGATTCGCTGAAGATCCAGAGCCTGTCGTTCGACGCCCCACCCGTGGTGGCCGTGCCTGAAGCTCAAACCTATGCCATGGTCCTGGCTGGCCTGGGTGTGATCGGCTTCTCCCTGCGCCGCAAGATGCACGCCTGACATCGCTCATGGCTGTATTAAAATGCGGCCATGCAACTCACTCCTACCACCCTGCCCGGCGTCGTGGTCGTCGAACCTGCTGTCTATGGCGACGAGCGGGGCTGGTTCATGGAAAGCTTCAACGAGCGGCGCTTTGCTGACGCGCTCGACAAGCTCGGCTTGCCCGCCCCCAAACCCTTTGTGCAAGACAACCACTCCTGCTCCATGGCAGGCGTGCTGCGTGGCCTGCACTTTCAGCTCCCCCCGCATGCGCAGGGCAAGCTCGTGCGCGTCAGCCACGGCTCGGCCTTTGACGTGGCGGTCGACATCCGCCGGGGCTCGCCCACCTTCGGGCAATGGGTGGGTGTCGAGCTGAGCGCCACCAACCACCGCCAACTGTGGATCCCCGAGGGCTTTGCCCATGGTTTCCTGGCGCTGGAAGACAACACCCACTTCCTCTACAAGACCACCGACTTCTACGCCAAAGAGTGTGAAGGCTCGGTGCTGTGGAACGACCCGGCCATCGGCATCCGGTGGCCCCTGGGCAAGCTCACGCCCAACCTGGCCCCCAAAGACGCCCAGGCTCCCACATTACAAAACGCTCAGGTCTTCTGAGCCACTGGGTCCCCCCTAGTTTTTCAGGGTTCCCCCCTGTTTCAGGTGTTCTGCCTTGTAACAGGTGTGGTTACAGTTCGATGCATATGTCACGAAATCCCCGATCTCGTGAGCATTCCAAACACATCGAACCGTCACGCCCTCCGGGAGCCCGCCCATGTCAGATATCACCGTCCAGTCGGTTGTCCACGTTTGTGAAGACACCAACCAGACCTTCAAGCTGGTCGACCTTCTCAACCAGGCGGGCTACTACCCCGTTCAGCCCATCGAATTGCTGGGCGCCTTCGTCATTGAGAACGGTGAACCGGTCGAGGCCCCCACGGCCCTCTTTCGCACCGTGGGCACCGACTCCGTTGAAGTCACGGCCGCGGCCGTGGCCAACTACAACGGCAGCTTCGACACCCTCACCCTGATCATCGACACGGGCTTCAACGTCGTCACGCTGAACCTGCAGGTCGTTGTCGACCCCGTCAATGACGCCCCCTCGGGCGCCGATGCCAGCATCGCCCTGGTCGACGGCTCGCCCTACGTGCTCACCGAAAGCAGCTTCGGCTTCACCGACGCCATCGACGGCCACCACCTGCAGTCCGTGCTGATCTCCACGCTGCCCACCACCGGCGCATTGCTGCTCAACGGCGTGGCCCTGACCACCCCCACCGAAGTCAGCGCCGCCGACATCGCCGCCGGCAAGCTCAGCTTCCAGCCCGCCGTGGGCAGCTCTGGTCAGGTGTCCTTTGGCTTCCAGGTGCGTGACGACGGTGGTCTGGCCGGCTGCAATGCCGCCGATCTGGACGCCACACCCAACACCATCACCTTCAGCATCCCCACCTCCAGCCTGGGCGACCGCGTCTGGCTGGACGCCAATGGCAACGGCGTGCAGGACGGCACCGAATCTGGCCTGGCTGGCGTGTCCGTCACCCTCATCGGTGCAGGCCTGGACAACACCTTCGGCACCGCTGACGACACCAGCACCAGCACCACCACCAACGCATCGGGTGATTACCTCTTCAACCAACTCGTGTCGGGCCTGTACCGCGTGCAGGCGGGTGCCCTGGCTGGCTACAACTTCACGGGGCAGGATGCTGGCGGCAACGACGCCACTGACTCGGACGTCAACAGCAGCGGCCTGAGCGACACCATCGCCCTGGGCGTGGGTGAGCACAACAGCTCGGTCGACATCGGCCTGCAGCAACAAGCCACCGGCAGCATCGGCAACCGCGTCTGGAAGGACAGCGACTGCGACGGCCTGCAAGACAGCTGCGAAGTGGGCGTGGCCTGCCTGCAAGTCACCTTGCGCGGCGCTGGCGTGGACGGCGTGTTCGGCACCGCCGATGACACCACCGCCACCACGGTCACCAACAGCAACGGCAACTACCTGTTCAGCAACCTCGCGGCAGGCCAATACCAGGTCCAGTTCGGCGCCCTGCGCGCCGGTTATGCCTACACCCGCCAGGATGCAGGCAGCAACGACGCCTGCGACTCCGACGCCAACAGCATGGGCCAGACCAGCACCATCACCCTGGCTGCGGGTGAGAACAACAACACCGTGGATGCCGGCATCAAGTGCGTGCCGCTGGGCTGCATCGGCAACCGCGTCTGGAAGGACAGCGACGCCGATGGCCAGCAAGACTGGTTTGAAAGCGGTGTCAGCGGCGTCAAGGTCACCCTGCTGGGCGCGGGCTGGGACGGCCAGTTCGGCACGGCCGACGACACCACGGCCTGCACCACCACCAACTGGCAGGGCCAGTACGGCTTCAGCAATCTGGCAGCTGGTCAGTATGTGGTCCATGTGGGCAACCTGCCCTCCGGCTATGTGTTCACCGGTCAAGACCGTGGCGGCAACGACGCCTGTGACTCCGACGTCAACAGCCTGGGCCTGAGCAATGTGATCCACCTGGGCGTGGGCCAGAGCAACCAGAACGTGGATGTCGGCATCGTCAAGGCCTCGTCATCCTGGTGCGGCCCCAGCCTCAGCGATCTGCTGTGCGTCGACAACGTGCTGGACTGCTATTTCGGCTCGCAGACCAGCAGCAATGATTCTTGCAGCTCCACGCAGTACAGCTACAACTGCGACGAAGAACTGCGTCGCCTGACCGCCTGCTGATCCACACACCCCTTCAGAGAGAACGCATCATGAAATTCACCCCTGCCCTGCTGGCCCTGGCCGCCGCGCTCTCCACCAGCGTGGCTCACGCTGACGAAGTGGAAGTTTTCCGCTACACCGGCGGCACCAGCTTTGCCACGGCGGACACCAATTACGGCGGCACCTACGAAGCCGCCATTCCCTGGTTGATCGGTACCTACAACCCTGTCAGCAATCCATTTCGCGCAGGTGCGGGTGTGTACACCGTCAAGGACTACACCGTTCAACGCAGCTTCCTGGCCTTCTGCCTGCAACCGCTGACCCCGCTGTCAGCTGCGGCTGGCAATGACTTTGGTGTCACCACCGAAACTTACACATCCACCACCTCCGGCGTGAACCCTGAAGTGCAACGCCTGTTCGATCTGTGGGGATGGCGCGTCAGTCTGAGTCTGGATCGCAATCTCTACGATCCCGCGTCCACCACAACAGGACGCGAATATGGCGCGGCCATGCAATTGGCCATCTGGAACCTGGTCACAGACGCTGGTGACTACTCCATGGACAGCGGCACCTTCAAGGCGTTCGGCAGTTCGGGCATCAATGGCACCATCAAGGCTCTGGCCAACCAGATGCTGGCTGACGTAGCCAACCCGCTGGCGTTGGGCGGTGACCCCAACAACATGGTTGTGGGCGGCATTCAACGTCAGACCCTTGTCTGGAACTCTGCCAACTCGCAGGCCATGATCTCGAATTCCGGTGTGATCCCTGAACCCTCCACTTATGCACTGATTGCCGCCGGTCTGGGTGTTGTAGCCTTCGCTCAACGCCGTCGCCTGACCCAAGCCGCTTGAGCCTCACGCCCCCGCCACACTCTGAACTGCTCGATGCCGTCCTCTTCCTGGGGCAATGGCATGGGCAAGCCCTGCCAGCCGATGTGCTGCAAGGCGTGCTGGGGGCGCGCCAGGATCAGTCCGCCAGCGCCGTTCTCGACGAGCTGCTGATCCAGGCCCATCTGGTCGCCACGCCGCTGGACGTGGCCGCCGGGGCCGCCGTCAAATCCACGCTGCTGCCCGCCCTGCTGATCAGCCCCTCGGGCAGTGTGCTGGTGGTGCTGGCCCGCCAGGGTCAGCGCTACGAATGCCACCAACCCGGCGTGGCCGGCAGCGTCTGGCTGCAGCGCGCCGACATCGACGCCCACTGCCCCGATGCCCGCTGGCTGGCCGTGCGGCCCACGCTGTTCCTGGATCAGCGCAGCCTGCTCTACACCCTGCCCCAGCCCAGCCGCTGGTTCTGGGATGTCTTCGGACGCAACCGCTGGATCTTCCGCTGGGCCCTGCTGGGCAGCCTGGCCATGAACGTCTTCGCGGCCATCATCCCCTTCTTTTCCACCGCCATCTACGACCGCGTCATCCCCAACAACGCGCTCGACAGCCTGTGGGTGCTCACCGTGGCCGCCGTGGTGGTCATCGGCTTTGACACGGCCATGCGCCTGGTGCGCGGCTACCTGATCGAATCGGCCGCGCGCCGCATGGACGTGGCCCTGTCCAGCCAGATCTTTGCCCACTGCCTGCGCCTGCGCACCGCCAACCGCCCCGCCTCGGGCGGCACGCTGGCCAATGTCGTGCGCGACTTCGAAGCCGTGCGCGAGTTCTTTGCCTCCAGCACCCTCACCGTGGTGGGCGATCTGCCCTTTGTGCTGCTCTTTCTGATCCTGGTGGGCATCATCGGCGGGCCCATCGTGCTGGTGCCCCTGGTCACCATCCCCGTGCTGGTGCTCATGGCCTGGCTCACGCACCGTGACCTGCAGCGCAGCGTCAACGCCGGCATGCAACAAAGTGCCCAGCGCACCGCCCACCTGTTTGAAACCATGAACGGGCTGGACACCGTCAAGGCCCTGGGCATCGAGGCCTGGAGCCGCCGCAAGTGGGAAAGCCTCACCCTGGCCATCACCGACAACAGCATGCGCACGCGCGAGCTGCTGTCCCGCGCCAACACCGTCAGCGCCGCCATCGTCACGCTGGAAGGCGTGATCCTGCTGGCCGCGGGCGCCTGGATGATCGGCGAGCAGGCCCTGTCCGTGGGCCAACTCATCGCGGTCACCATGCTCACCTCGCGGGCCCTGCTGCCCATCACCCAGCTCACCGGCCTGGCCGTGCGCTGGCAGCAGACCAAGATGTCCTTCGAGGCGCTCAACCAGGTCATGGCCGCCCCCACCGACAATGCCCAGGGCAGCGTGCAAGCGCCCCCCCTGTCGGGTGCCATCGAGTTCCGCGACGTCACCTTTGCCTACCCCAACAGCCCGCCCGTGCTCGATGGCTTCAAGCTCAGCATCCAGCCTGGTGAGCGCGTGGCCTTCATCGGCAAGCTCGGCTCGGGCAAGACCACCTTGCTGCGACTGCTGCTCAACCAGTACAGCCCACAAAGCGGCAGCGTGCTGGTCGACAAGCTCGTCACCACGCAACTCGAACCGCTGAGCCTGCGTCGCCAGATCGGCTATGTGCCGCAAGACCTCACCCTGTTCCACGGCACCGTGCGCGAGAACATCGAGCTCGGACGCACCCAGCCCAACGACCAGGCCCTGCTGCAGGCCGTGCGCAACGCCTGCCTGGACGAGGTCATCGCCCAATTGCCCGCCGGTCTGGCCACCCCCGTGGGTGAACGCGGAGAGCGCCTGTCGGGCGGCCAGCGCCAGGCAGTGGCCATTGCCCGCGCCCTGCTGACCCAGCCCAGCGTGCTGCTGCTCGATGAGCCCAGCAGCATGATGGACCCGGCCACCGAACACCAGCTCATCGAGCGCTTGCGCGCTCTGAAGGGCATGACCATCCTGCTCGTCACCCACCGCATGGCCATGCTGGCTCTGGTGGACCGCCTGGTCGTGCTCGACCAGGGCCGCATCGTGGCCGACGGCCCGCGCGACGCCGTGCTCAAGGCCCTGGCCCAACAAGGCAAGCCCGCCACATCCGGGGGCAAGGCATGAGCGCCATCCAGCACCACCCCGATCCCGACCGCGGCCCTCGCCGCGCAGCCCAGGTCATGGTGCTGCTGCTTGTGGCCTTTGGCGTGGTGGCCATCATCTGGGCCATCGTCGGCACGGTGGACGTGTCCGTCAGCGCCCGGGGCAAGATCGTCGCGCCCTCCAGCGTGCAGGAGGTGCAAAGCCTGGAAGGCGGCATCGTGCGCGAACTGGCCGTGCAGGCCGGCCAGCGTGTCACCACCGGCCAGGTGCTGGTGCGGCTGGACACGGCCCAGTACCAGGCCGAGCTGGGCGAAGGCCGCCAGAACTGGCTGGCCGCCGTGGCCGCCCTGGCCCGCATCGA
>NZ_DASUIT010000032.1:0-14437 GCF_036279655.1 Aquabacterium sp.
GGACCCGACCCAGAAGATCCGCATCGTGCGGGCCCTGCAGGCACAAGGCGAATTCGTGGCCATGACGGGCGACGGCGTCAACGATGCCCCGGCGCTCAAGGCTGCCGACATCGGGGTGGCCATGGGCCAGGGTGGCACCGACGTGGCCCGCGAGGCCGCCAGCCTGGTGCTGCTGGACGACAACTTCGCCACCATCGTCGGCGCGGTCCGGGAAGGGCGCCGCATCTTCGACAACATCCGCAAGTTCATCCGCTATGCGATGACCGGCAACTCTGGCGAAATCTGGGTCCTGTTTCTGGCGCCGCTGCTGGCCTTGCCCATCCCCTTGCTGCCCATCCACATCCTGTGGATCAACCTGGTCACCGATGGTCTGCCCGGCCTGGCCCTGGCGACCGAACCGGCCGAACGCGGTGTCATGCAACGGCCGCCCCGCCCCCCCACCGAGAGCGTGTTTGCCCACGGCCTGTGGCAGCACGCGCTGTGGGTGGGTTTGCTGATCGCAGCCCTGTGCCTGGGCGTGCAGGCCTGGGCGCTGTCCACCGGGCTCGCGCACTGGCAGACCATGGTGTTCAATGTGCTGACCTTCTCGCAAATGGCGCACCTGATCGCCATCCGCTCGGAGAGCCAGTCCACCTGGCGCCTGGGTCTGTGCAGCAACCGCCCGCTGCTGGCAGCTGTGGCCCTGTCCGTGCTGCTGCAACTGGCCACGGTCTATGTGCCCGTGCTGCAGGAGGTGTTCCACACCGAGGCCCTGTCCCTGGGCGAATTGGCCGTGTGTGGCGCCTGCGCGCTGGTGGTGTTCCTGGCCGTCGAGCTGGAAAAGGCCTGGCGCCGCCACCGCGCCTGAACCCGGCTCAGCTCAGTTCGCCATCCGCCTCGGTCCAGGCAATGCGGTTCCACTGCAGGGCGCGGCTGCGCCAGTGCTCTTCGATGCTCTGCACAAAGTCCGGGCGCACCAGCTTGGCCCGGGAGAGCAGCCAGTCATCGTCCTCGCGGCGGATGACCACGCCTTCGAGCGAGCCCTCACGGTAATGGCTGTCGCGCTCCTGAACCCATCGGGTCAACTCGGCCAGAGTGGTGTGTCCCTTGAGCACCCGCGGCACCTGCTTGATCCCCAGGGATTCGGCCAGGGCATGGCGGCGGGAGGTGCTCCAGAAACGCCCCTGCTCACGGTCGTAGACATCAAACGCCAGGAACCAGTCGGGCAGGCCGTTGTAGTCCAGCGAATGCTGGGCGGCACACCACTCGCCAAAGAGCATCAGGTTCGAGCCCAGGGCGTCGAAGAGGCTGTCCTCCCGCACCGCCAGCCACTCGTCGAGCCGGCTGAACTGCCCGCCGAAGGGGCGGTTGAGGTACTGCCCGCGGTTCTGCACCCGCAGCACTGCATCGGCCGAAAACGAGATGCCCATGTTGGCACCGTCGAGCTTCTCCTCGACCACAACCTCCCCATCCAGCAGCGCTCGCCCCTCGTCGGGGGACAAGACCTTGTCATCTCGTGGGGTGCCCGCAGCCAGCCAGGCAATGTGCGGGGTGTGGGGGAAGCGGAAAAAATCACTCATGGTCCGTGCTCGGTCTCAGACACCAAATTTATGTAGATGGAACTCGTGCATCTCGGGTTCGCACAGCAGAACGACCTTCACCCCATGCTCGGCCAGGGCCGGGGCCCAATCCAGCCACTTGCAATCCGCCGCCTGCCAGATCACCGGCCGCTCCGGATGAGCGCGTGACAGCGCCACGAACTTGCGATCGGACGCGTCGAAATGAGACAGGCGCTCGTCATCGGGGAAATCGGCATAAGCACGCTGTGCATGCGGCGTCAGCGGCACCAGATCGATGCGCGCCGGGTTGTCGAGGTGGTGCAGCACCCAGCGCACGAACCGGTCGCCCATGCCCTGTCCGGTGCCAGCATGGGTCTTGTGCTGGTACTCCCCCAGGATCTCGTAGGCATCGTCCAGCGCCACCCGGCCCGTGGCCATCAGGCCCTCCAGCCACCGGGCGCAGCAAGCCGCGCAGGCCGGTGACACCGCCTCATGCTGGCCATTGGCCACCAGGATCACGTTGGTGTCCACGACGAAGGTGCCCACAGGCTGGAAGCCTTCCGGCAGGCCGGGCTCGGGGATGCTCAATCGATTCACTGCTCAAGCTTACACCGGCCCGCGACACAGGTATCCTCTGGGCCCATGTACGCGCCTTATTTCGGACTCAAGAGAGAACCCTTCTCGATCGCGCCTGACCCTCGCTACCTGTTCATGAGCGAGCGTCACCGTGAGGCGCTCGCCCATCTGCTCTACGGTGTGGAGGGCGGTGGCGGCTTCGTCTTGCTGACCGGCGAGATCGGTGCGGGCAAAACCACGGTGTGCCGCGCCTTCATCGAGCAGATCCCGCGGCACTGCCATGTGGCCTACATCTTCAACCCCAAGCTCACGGTGGCCGAGTTGCTGCGCACAGCGTGCGACGAATTCGGCATCGAGGCCCCCGAGGTCGATCCCCAAAGCGATTCGCTCAAACCCTTTGTCGATGCGATCAACGCCTACCTGCTGAACGCGCACGCCCAGGGGCAGAACTGCGTGCTCATCATCGACGAAGCACAGAGCCTGTCGGCCGAGGTGCTGGAGCAGCTGCGCCTGCTGACCAACCTGGAGACCAGCGAACGCAAGCTGCTGCAGATCATCCTGATCGGCCAGCCCGAGCTGCGGACCCTGCTGGCCCGCCCCGAACTGGAGCAACTGGCCCAGCGGGTCATCGCCCGCTATCACCTGCAGGCCCTCACCGAAGCCGAGACCGGGCAATACATCGTGCATCGACTGGCGGTCAGCGGCCTGCAGAGCGGCACTTTGTTCGACCCCAAGGCGATCCGGCGCATCCACCGCATCACACGCGGCATTCCCCGACGCATCAATCTCCTGTGCGATCGCGCCTTGCTGGGCGCCTACGCCAACGAGCGGCTCAGCGTGGACCAGGGCATGGTCAACAAGGCCGCCGCCGAGGTGTTCGGCCTGGTGCCCGTCAAGCGCCCGGAAGCCGCCCCGGAGCCCGGCTTGCTGGAACGCACCCCGGTCTGGGTCTGGGGCGTGCTCGGTGGCGTGGCCATCAGCTGTTTCGGGGGGGCCGCCGCACTCGCCTGGATGAAGTCCGAGCGCACCCGACCTGTCCCCACCACCACCACGGCGGTGGCGGCCACGCGCCTGCCCATTGCCCCATCGAGCGTGGCGCCCGCCAGCGGGCCCACCCCGATGTCCGTCGGCGCCTCGCCCCTGCAGTTGCAGCCCTCGATGGACATGCCTTTGTCGCGCGGAGCCGCCGCTGCTCCCATCCGCACCACCGCACCACCGCCGCTCGCTCGTCCGAACGCCCTGGCCAGCGTCGCCGAGCTCAATGCCTGGCTGGAAGCCGCCCCGACGCGCGAGGGCACGGCCTGGACCGAACTGGCCCCCCTGTGGGGTCTGTCTGTCAGTGAACGCGACCCTTGCCTGGAGGCCCGTGAGCACGATGTCCAGTGTTTCAAGGGCAGTGGGGGCCTGCCCTTGGTCGCTCAACTGGCCCGCCCCTCGGTGCTGACGCTGTACGACGTGCGGGGCAGAGAGGTCTATGCCTTGCTCACGGGGCTCAACGAACGCGCCGCGACCTTGCGCGCCTCAGGCCAGAGCATCTCGATCCCGGTGGCGGAACTGGCCAAGGTCTGGCGCGGCGACTTCGCCACCCTATGGCGCTCCCCCCAGGGCTATCGCAAGCGCATCGAACCCGGGCAGAGTGGCGCAGCCGTCGACTGGCTGGCCACCCGGATGGCCCAACTGCATCAGGAGAGTCCACCGATCGGTCCCCAGCGCTACGAGCCTGCCCTGCAGGCCCGGGTGCATGCCTTCCAGATCGCCCAGGGCCTCAAGCCTGACGGCATGGCTGGCGCCATGACGATCATGCTGCTCAATCGCGCCACAGGCGTGAACGAGCCGCGACTGACCACGGAGCCTTGAGCCCATGTCCTACATCCTTGATGCCCTGCGCAAGGCCGAGTCCGAACGAGAACGTGACGCTTCGACCATGGCCGCCTCCCTGTCGGGTGCCGCCACCCCGGCCACCGCCTCGGCCACACTGATGCACCGCCTGCTCCCCGGCCTGGCCGTGGGCCTCGGTCTGGGCCTGGCCGGCCTGCTGGCCTGGCACTGGCTGACCCCCACACCGCCCCCCACCGTCCACGCCGAACAAGGCATGGCCATGCCACCTCCCTCCCCTCCTCAGACACAGGCTCAGGCCCCCGACGCCTGGCCGCCACAGGACTCGGTGACGCCCCCCACGCCCCCCACCGTGGTGCAGGTGCCTGCCCCGGCGCCGTCGAGCCGGGCTCGGGCCACTCGCCCGGGCGCGCACATGGAGCCATCGTCCACTCGGAACAGCCAGGACACCGTCATCGAGATGCCCGAGGAGGTGCGGCGCAACCTGCCACCGCTGAGCTTTGGCGGCGCCATGTACTCGGACAAACCCAGCAGCCGCATGCTGGTGATCAATGGCCGGGTCTTCCACGAAGGCGATGCCATCGCGCCGGGCCTGACGCTGGAAACCATCCAGCTCAAGTCGGCCGTGCTGCGTGTGCAGGGCCAGCGCTACCTCATCACCTACTGAGCGCTGTGCAAAGTTGCCGCTTTATGCGATCGCACATCGCTTGAGAGGGGGTTTCCCTCAACACGACGACACCTGGGGTCTGCACCATGGGGGCATTTCCACCTGGATCTGCCCCCGAGGAGTCAACCATCATGTGGATGCCTGACTGGCTGTATGCCATCTTGCCCGTCCTGTACGCTGTGATCGGTGCGGTCGTGCTCGCCGTCTTCGGATGGAGCGGACCGGCCGCCATGAGTGTGCTCATGCTGTTCCTGGCCGCCACCCTGATCACCTTCTGGCGTTACCGCAGCAACAGAGACTGATCGGCCTGCCCCCGACGAGGGTTGAACCTGTTCCAGCCAGGCCAGTGCACGACGATAATTCAAGCGCATTGGAACGCGAGGAACACCGCCAGATGGCCATCGGGCCCACCACGACAGACACCCGCACACCGACAGACGATGTGCTGACGGTCCTCACCTCGTCCAGACCGGCCAGCGATGCCGATCTCGCGCGGCAATGCGTGCTGGACACGGCAGCGCGAACCAACACCGGCATCTTCATCTATCCCGTCGTGTGGACCACCCTGGCCCTGGCCACAGGCTGGAGCGCCCGCATGCCCACCTTCATCTGGGGCAATGTGGTGGCCTTGCTGCTGCTGGCCCTGGGGCGCACGGCCTACCACCGGCAGTTGCCGGTGCGGCTGCTGGACGATCATGCCCGCACAGAAGCCATCTTCAATGCCATGTCGCTGTCAACGGCCTTGTACTGGGGATGCCTCACCGCCGCCTGCGTCCTGATGGCCCCCAACGACAGCATGACCTGGATCATGCTGTGCAGCGCCGTGGGCTTTTGCGCCGGTGGCAACACCATGTATGGCATCAATCCCAAGCTGAGGATCGCCTATCCCACGGTGATGATCACGCCGGTGTTTCTGGCGGAGTTGCTCACGCCGTCGCCCGAGCGTCTGGCCTTGTCGATCATGCTGGTGGCTTTCTCGCTGTACCTGCTCAAGGCCTCTCGCCTGCTCCATGACGATTACTGGGCGGCGCGGCATGCCCAACGCCTGAGCGATCAGCGCGCCCGGGAGCTGGAATTGCGCAGCCTGACCGACAGCCTGACCGAGTTGCCCAATCGCCTCTATTTCGATCGACAGTTCTCCCATGAATGGGCGCGCCAGCACCGCCATGGTGGTTCCCTGGCGATCCTGCTCATTGACCTGGACCACTTCAAGAGCATCAACGACAACCACGGTCACCCTTTTGGTGATGCCTGCCTGCAGGCCGTCGCGCAGGCCTTGCGAGCCGGATGCACCCGCGGCACCGATGTCGTGGCCCGCTATGGCGGCGAGGAGTTCATCGCCTTGTTGATCGAGACCGATCAGGGAGGCGCCCGTCGCGTGGCCGAACGCATGCTGGCACAGGTCCGCGCACTGGATCTCAGACACCG
The DNA here is from genome assembly GCF_036279655.1 of Aquabacterium sp. GTDB lineage: Bacteria > Pseudomonadota > Gammaproteobacteria > Burkholderiales > Burkholderiaceae_C > Aquabacterium. The sequence continues at coordinate 6,046 of NZ_DASUIT010000032.1, forward strand.
CGGTCAGGAGGTTCCACTGCGTTGCAGCATTGGTGTGGCCGCCAGCACACCCAGCCTCGACCCGGATGCCGCCGGCCTCATCGCACGCGCCGATGCCGCGCTCTATGACGCCAAACGCCGAGGCCGCGATCAGGCGGTGATCGCCCCCTCACCCGGGTGTGAAGAGCCTCACAACTCTTGACATTGCGCAAACCTGGCTGCGCCGGCTTGTTCAGAATGAACCAAGCGTTAACCCTGAACACCGCCATTGACAGCAGGAGCCAGCGATGTCTGCAACCGCCCCCTCCCCCATGACCGCCCCCCGCCGCGGGCGCCCCATCGAGCCTTTTGATGTGCTGGATGCAGGCCATCAGCAAGTGGTCGAGGCCCTTCAGCAGATGAGCCGTCTGATCGATCATCTGGAAGACAAAGGCGTGGATGGCAAGGCGCAAGAGATCGCCCGCGCCATCTTTCAGTTTTTCATGACCACGGCCCGAGACCACCACCTGGACGAGGAAAAGCATGTGTTCCCCGCCATGCTCAGCAGCGGCGACGAGCAGTTGATCCAGCACACCCTGCGCCTGCAGCAGGACCATGGCTGGATCGAGGAAGACTGGCTGGAGCTGGCGCCTCAGTTCGAAGCCATTGCCGCCGGCTACAGCTGGTACAACCTGGACCAGTTGCGCCTGTCCATCCCCGTGTTCACCGCGCTCTATCAGGACCACATGGCTCTGGAGGAATCGCTGATCTACCCCGAGGCCAAGGCACGCATCGCCGCCTGGGATCTCCACGGCATGGGCCGCGAGATGTCCGAGCGCCGTCGCCTTCAACAAAAGCGCCAGGCGACCTGACGATCACCGGAAATAAAAAAGGACTTGCCTTGCGGCAAGTCCTTTGGAAAGTTGGTGGGCCCTGAGTGACTCGAACACTCGACCAACGGATTAAGAGTCCGCTGCTCTACCAACTGAGCTAAGAGCCCGTACCTGTTGTCACTGCTTGAGCGGTGACTGAACCTTCTTATCGAAGGCCGCGAAAACTGGTCATTTCGCGAAGACTCAAATTATATACACAAAACTTGTGTTGATCTGAGCCTGTTTTGAAAATTTTTGGTGGGTCGGGAGGGACTCGAACCCTCGACCAACGGATTAAAAGTCCGCTGCTCTACCGACTGAGCTACCGACCCATCAAGCCTTCAATTATAGCCCGATTTTTGGGGGCTGGGCAATCAGCGCGTTGAGCAACTCTGCCGCAGCCACCATGCCAAAGGTGGCCGTCACGGTCACGGTCGAACCATAGCCATGGCAGTTGAGGCTGCCATCGCCCTGCCCCAGATCGCAGGATGCATCCTGCGGCGCACGCACGGCCTCCCGCGAGAACACGCAGTTCAGCCCCATGCGGCCACGCCGTGCACCTTCGTGGCGCTGGCGCAGGCGTTGGCGCAAGCTGGCCAGCAAAGGGTCGTGCGTGACCTCGCCCAGATCCGCCACTTCCAGGCGATGCGGCTGGACCTTGCCCCCCGCCGCCCCCACCGTGATGACCGGCACACGCCGAGACCAGGCCCAGGCCGCGATGGCCGCCTTGGCCCGCACCTGGTCACAGCAGTCGATCACACCATCGATGGGCGTGGCGCCCAGCAGGGCCGCCGCATTGGCCTCGTCGACAAACTCGTCCACGGCCAGGACCTCGCAGCCCGGATGGATGAGGGCCACCCGCTCCTTCATGGCCAGCACCTTGGCTTGCCCCAGAGTGGGCTCCAGCGCGTGCACCTGCCGGTTGATATTGGACTCGGCGACATGGTCCAGATCGATCAGGGTGAGCGAGGCCACGCCACTGCGGGCCAGTGCCTCGGCCGCCCAGGACCCCACGCCCCCTATGCCGACCACGGCAATGCGCGCCTGCCGGACACGGGCATAGCCCGCCTCGCCATACAGACGCCTGAGCCCGCCGAAGCGGCGCTCGATATCGGCCCCCTGCGCGTCAACCATCATCCGCGCGACTTGCTCGACTTCGATGCCGGCTTGGTCACCGTGGGGCTCACAGGCGGTGTGGCAGCCAGGCGCTCACGCGCCACCTGCGCTGCTTCGGAATCCGGATAGCCCTTGATCAGATCGTCCAGGGCCGCGCGCGCCAGCTTGGCTTCCTTGAGTTCGCTGTGGCAGTTGGAAATCGACAGCAGTGCTTCGGGTGCCCGCATGTGCTGAGGCGCCAGGGCCAGCAAGGCGCGGAAGGCCGAGATGGACTCCTTGTAGGCGCGCAGACCATAGTGGGCATTGCCCAGCCAATACAGGGTGGACTCCTTGTAGCCGGTATCGGGATACTTCTTGAGAAAGGCCGTCAGGCCACTCAAGCCCCCGGCAAAGTCGGCCTGACGCAGTTTGGCCAGGGACTCTTCAAACTCGCGTTTTTCTTCGACATCGGCCTGGAAGGTCTTGCCGTCCAGCGTCACACTCTGGGGTTCGAGCTTGCTGACGCGGGCGTCGATGCCCTGCTGCAGGTCCTTCTGGTGGCGCTGGATCTCGGCCACCTCCCGGGCCAGCACCTCGTCCTGGCCACGCTGGCGCGCCAGATCGGTGCGCAAGAGCTCCAGTTGGGCATTCATGTCCAGCAGGCTGCGATTGAGGCGATCGATCTGCGCATTGAGCGCAGCAAAGCGCGCGGCCAGATCCTCCTGGTCCTTGCTGCGCTGCTCGCGCAATTGCAGGATGGCGGTGCGCGCCTCGTCATCACCAAACAGCCCGGCCTGGGCGGTGGAGGCGCCCAGCAGGGCCAGCACGACCGCCAGGGGGCGCAGCGGACTCAGCAGATGAACAGCACGCATGATCAACGGCCCTTGAATTCAGCGCGGCGGTTCTTGCCCCAGGCTTCTTCGGTGGAACCTTCGGCCGCAGGGCGCTCTTCACCGAAGCTCACGGCTTCGAGCTGATCGGGCGACACGCCCAGCAAGGTCAGGGACTTGACGGTGGCCTCGGCACGCTTTTGGCCCAGGGCCAGGTTGTACTCGCGACCACCGCGCTCGTCGGTGTGCCCCTCGATCGTCATGCGCTTGCCCTTGGTGGCCGTCAGCACTTTGGCATAGCCTTCGATGGTGGGGCGGAACTCGTCCTTGACCACGAAGCTGTCGAAATCGAAGTAGATCACGGTGGGCAGGTTGGCCACGGCAGGCGTCGCAGCCGCAGGCGCCGTCACCACCGGGGCCACGGTGCTGGCCGGTGTGCTGCTCGACGATGAGGACATGGTCGTGCTGCTGGCACTTGGCGCTTCGGCCTTGGGCTCGTCGAGCTTGACGGTCGAGCCGCAGCCCGTCAACCACAGGGCCGAGCCCAGCAGCGTGGTGACAAGGGCCTGGCGAGCCAGGCGGCGGGTGGGCGTAGACAGGGATGTCACAGTGTTCATGATGGGCTCCTTGGTCAGGATCGATACCGGGATCAAAAAAGGTTTCATGGACGGGCCATGATGTCGGGGCCCCAGACGGGCTCACGGACATCGGCCAGGGTGGTGGTCAGCATGGCCTTGATCTTGCCGTCCAGTGTGGTGGTCATCAGTACATCGCGCCCCTGGGCGCGGGTGGCATAGATCAGCCAGCGGCCATTGGGCGCAAAGCTGGGGCTTTCGTCATCGCGGGTGTCCGTCAGTGCGCGGACCTCGCCCGTGGCCAGCTCCATGACGTGCACGACAAAGGCGCTGCCGACCTGCGAGACATAGGCCATCCATTTGCCGTCCGGGCTGATGGCCGGGCTGATGTTGTAGCCGCCCTTGAAGGTGACGCGCTGCGGGTTGCCGCCGGCCACCGGCACACGGTAGATCTGGGGTCCGCCGCCGCGGTCGCTGACAAAGTAGACCTGGCTGCCGTCGGGCGACCAGGCCGCCTCGGTGTCGATCGCATTGCTGGTGGTCAGGCGGCGCGTGCCCTCACCGTTGGTGTCGATCAGGTAGAGCTGTGAGCCCCCCTCGCGGCTGAGCGTGACCACCAACTGGCGGCCATCGGGCGACCAGGCGGGCGCACTGTTGGTGCCCTTGAAGGCCGCCAGCACCTGGCGGCGGCCCGAGGCCACATCCTGCGAAACCACCACGGCCTTGCCACCCTCGAAGCTGACATAGGCCAGGCGGCGGCCATCCGGAGCCCAGGCGGGCGAGATGATGGGCTGCGCACTCGTGAGGGCGGCCTGTGCCCCCTCACCATCGGAGTCGGCCACCAGCAAGGTGTATTTGCGCCCCACCTTGCTCACATAGGCGATACGCGTGGCAAAGGCGCCCCGGTCGCCCGTGAGCTTTTCATAGATGTCATCGGCAATGCGGTGAGCGGCCAGGCGCAGATCGGCCGCCGGCACGACCAGGCTCTGGCCCCCCAGGTCCTTGGCCTTGAGCACATCCCACAAGCGATAGCGCACGTCGTAGCGGCCATCGGCCAGGGGCGTGACGGAGCCCGCCAGCAGGGCGTCGGCACCCTTGGTGCGCCAGTCGTTCAGGGGTGGGCGCGAACTCTCATCGAGCTTGTCCAGTGTGGCATCCAGGGATTTGAACAGGCCGCTGCGCTCCAGATCGGCACGCACAATGGCCGAGATGGCTTGGGGCGAGCGGGTCTCGTCGCGGAAACGCCCGATCGCCAGCGGGATCTGTGTGGCCCCCACACCCGAGATCTGGACACGGAACTGCGCCTGCGCAGGCGCAGCCCAGGCCACAGTGGCCAACGCCATCGACGCGGCGGCCGTCGACAGCCAGCGGCGTCGCCCCAAGGGTACAGGGTTGATGTCAGGCAAGGTCACGGACGCAAACTTGGGCACACACGGTCTCCACAAAGGCACAACGTTCGGAATCCTAACGGACGATGCATGTTCCCCTCTTTACAAAAGGACAATGTCGTACTGCTCCGGGGACATGCTGGGCTCGGCCTGCAGAGAAATCGGCTTGCCGATGAAGTCGCTCAGGCCCGCCAGATGCTGGCTTTCTTCGTCCAGCAGCATCTCGACCACAGCGGCGCTGGCCACCACGCGGAACTCGCGCGGGTTGAACTGGCGCGCCTCGCGCATGATCTCGCGCAGGATGTCGTAGCAGACGGTGCGCGCCGTCTTGACCTGCCCGCGGCCTTCACAGGTGGGGCAAGGCTGACAGAGCATGTGGGCCAGCGACTCACGCGTGCGCTTGCGCGTCATCTCGACCAGGCCCAGCGCCGAGAAACCGTTGAGGGTGATCTTGGTGCGATCACGCGCCAGTTGCTTGCGCAACTCGGAGAGCACATTGTCACGGTGCTCCTCGCGGGTCATGTCGATGAAGTCGATGATGATGATGCCGCCCAGATTGCGCAGGCGCAGTTGGCGCGCGATGGCCTGCGCGGCCTCCAGATTGGTTTTGAAGATGGTGTCGTCGAAATTGCGCGCCCCCACATAGCCGCCGGTGTTGACATCGATGGTGGTCAGGGCCTCGGTCTGGTCGATGATGAGGTAGCCGCCCGATTTGAGATCCACGCGCCGGGCCAGGCCCCGCTCGATCTCCTGGTCGATGTTGTAGAGATCGAAGATGGGGCGCTCACCGCGGTACAGGGCCAGCTTACCCATGGCCGAGGGGGTGTACTCCTGCCCGAAGGTCAGCAGGTCCTCGTACTGGATCTGCGAGTCGATGCGAATGCTCTGGGTGTTGTCGCCCACCAGATCGCGCAGCACCCGCTGGGCCAGGTTCAGTTCCTGGTAGAGCAGCGAGCCCGGCGCCGACTTGAGCCCCTGCTCACGGATGATGGACCAGGTCTTGCGCAGGTAGGCAATGTCGGCGCGCAGGTCGTCGTCACTGGCGTCCTCCGCATTGGTGCGCAAGATGTAGCCTCCGGCCGGGCGCCCATCGGCGGCCGAGGCCTCCTGTGTGAGGGTCTGCATGCGCGTGCGCAACTGCTCGCGCTGCTCGGGCGAGCCGATCTTCTGCGAGATGCCGATGTGATCGTCCTGCGGCAGGTAGACCAGCATGCGCCCGGCCACGCTGATCTGCGAGGACAGACGGGCCCCCTTGGTGCCGATCGGATCCTTGATCACCTGCACCATGAGGGTCTGTCCTTCGTGCAGGCGCCGCTCGATGGGCAGGGGTTGGTCACTGGCGCGCCCCCCCCGGTTGCCATGGTCCTCGCTGTGCAGATCGGCCACATGCAGGAAGGCCGCACGCTCCAGCCCGATGTCGATGAAGGCCGATTGCATGCCAGGCAGCACCCGCGCCACCTTGCCGCAGTAGATGTTGCCCACCAGACCGCGCTCCAGCGTGCGCTCGACATGCAACTCCTGCACCGCACCGCCCTCGATGATGGCCACTCGGGTTTCCTGTGGGGTCCAGTTGATGAGGATGTCTTGGGTGAATGCCATGGTGGTGGTCTGGGTCAGGAGAAGGTGCCCGCGACAGGCTGGCTGCGCAGGTCGGTGTTGTGAAGGATGCGCAGGCCCTTGGGCGGCTGGTGTGCGGAAGCCCAGAGCCCGCGCGCCACCTGGCTGACATGGACGGGCTTCCAGGGCCCGGGCATGAGCCAGGCGAGCTTGAGCCCCAGCGCCTCGCCCAGGCGGAACTCGGTGCGATCGCCCGCCAGCAAGGAGGGGCGCGCCACCGTCAGCGACTCGAAGTTCAGATCGCGCACAGCGTTTTCCAGTTCGCCCTTGATGCGGTTGTAAAACACCGATGAGCGCGCATTGGCGCCCAGGGCGCTCACCAGGAGGAAATGGCGGGCCCGCTCGGTGCGCGCCAGGCGAGCGATCTGCAAGGGGTAATCCAGGTCCACACGCTGGAAGGCGGCCTGAGAGCCGGCCTGACGGATGGTGGTGCCCAGGGTGCAGAACACCCAGTCCACATCGAACCACTCCAGATGGTCATCCAGCCGATCGAAGTCGGTGACGCACACCTGCAGCCTGGCGAGCTGCTCGGCCGCGATCTCGGGCCCGGCCAGCTCAGCCGGGCTCATGGGGCGGCGGACCAGCGCACGCACCTGGCCCACCGAGTCGTCTTGCAGCAGCAGGCGCAGGCACTGCTGCCCCACCAGGCCGGTGGCGCCGGCGATCAGCACACGGGTTCCGGCAGGGGAATCAAAGGAGATCGGCTCGGTCATGGTGTTCAAAAGCGCCAGCCTCGGGGCTTGAGCAACTCGGCAGTCTCGTACAAGGGAAGCCCCATGATGCCACTGTAGCTGCCTCGGATCTCGCGGATCCAGGCTGCTGCATGGCTCTGGATGGCATAGGCGCCCGCCTTGCCCATGGGCTCTCCACTGTCGACGTAGCGCGCCATCTCGTCCGCATCCACCTCGCGCCAGCTCACCTCGGACACCGACACCTTCAGGGCCCCGTCGACCACCACGGCCGTGAGCACACGGTGCGTGCGTCCCGACAGCAGGCCCAGGATCCTTGCCGCATCATCGGCATCCCGAGGCTTGCCCAGGATCTCCTGGCCCAGTGCCACGGTCGTGTCGGCACAGAGCACGGGGGCCAGGACCCAGCCCTCATGTGCCTGGCGGCCCAGCAGCCGCGCATGCGCTGCCTCGTACTTGGCCAGGGTCACGCGACACACGTAGTCGTCGGGGCTCTCGCCCGCCCGCTCGGCCTCCAGGCCCTCGGCATCCTCGTGCGCGTCGGGCAGCAGCAGGCGATGCGCCACCCCCAGTTGATCCAGCAGTTGTCGGCGACGGGGGCTCTGCGAGGCCAGATAGAGCCAGGCGGGCGCGGGGGACGGCAGGTTCATGAGGTTCCCGGAATGTGAGCACATGGGCAGATGCCGGAGATCCTCCGGCCAGCCCCGATGCTAGCGCGATGCCGAGGCACACGCCGCCGGGGCCACGCGCTGCGAGTGCAACCAGATGCGACGCTGGGGCGCATGCCTCAGGGGCCAGGAGGCTGAGAGCGGGCCCTCACCCAGGGCATGGGCCTGCTGCAAGCCCCTCAAAGCCGGCAGGGGCTCTGCCTCAGGCTCCAGGCTCACCCAGGCCAGCACACAGTTCGCACGGCCTTGCGCAAAGCCCTGGGGCGGCGGCAAAGCCGACTGTGGCGCGGCCCAGGCACGCACGCGTGGACTGGCCGCCACCAGGATGCCGGCCAGATGGGTGTCGCCGGCGATCACGCGCAGATCCGGTCCATGGCGTTGATGCAAGGCGCCAGACAGGGTCTCGGCCGGGCGATCCGTCCAGCACTCTCGACAACGCTGGGCATTGAGCTCGGGCTCCCACCAGCGCAAGGCCGACACCCCCACGGCCAGCAGCGGCATGGCCAACGCTACACCCCACAAGGCCCGTCCAGGCCATCGGCCACGGCCAGCGTCCGCCAGGGCGTGAACCGCACGAGCGCTCCACAACACCAGCGTGACGGTGAGCACCGGCGCCACGGGCCATAACCAGCGCGCCTTGAAGGCCGACCCGCGCGCCATCATGAGCAGGGCCATGGTCACCGCCAGGGCCAGCAGCGCC
>NZ_DASUIT010000033.1:0-21704 GCF_036279655.1 Aquabacterium sp.
GCCACCCTCGCAGCACGCATGACGAGGGCGATCACCTGATCTTCGTCGGCGAGGTCACCCATTGCCAGCGCCGCGTGGGGGCCGTGCCCCTGCTGTTCCACGGCGGGCGTTTCTTCACCGATCTGCCGCTGTGACCGCAGAGGCCGGGGGGGCTTGATCAAGGGGCCCGGCTTCTTCCAGAGGTGCCATGGCGTCCAGCAGCTTGAGCAGGCGCGGCACTTCTAGCGGTTTGGTGAGATAGTCCATGAAGCCGCGCTCGCGGGTGGCACGCACCTGATCGGGCATCACATCGGCGGACAGGGCGACCTTGCACAAGCCCATGGTGTGCGGATGGCGCGAGAGCGCATCGGCCACATCCAGGCCCGTCATGTCGCCCAGGTGCATGTCCAGCAACAGCAAATCGGGCGGTTGGGTCAAGGCCATTTCGATGGCATCGGCCCCGTTGGTGGCCACCTCCAGCTGCCACTGCGGGCGCATGCGCAGGACATGACGCACCAGTTCGACATTGACCGCGTTGTCCTCGGCGTAGAGCACGGTGAGCGGGCGGCACTCGACCCCCAGGCCAGAGAGCTCTCCAAAGCCGCTGCGAGGGCCGGTGCCGTCGATGCCGTCCAGTGTCGGGCTGGCGACCCAGGGCAGCACGATGCGGAAGACCGAACCCTGCTCAGGCAGGCTGCTGACCTCGATGCGGCCGTTCATCAGGGTGATGAGCCTTTGCACGATGACCAGGCCGATGCCCGTGCCTTCCACCCCCGTGCGCTCGGCCCCCAGGCGGTTGAAGGGCTCGAAGAGATGCGCCTGCTGCTCGGGGCTCAAGCCCATGCCGGTGTCATGCACGGCCACCATCACGTGGGTGCCCAAGGGTTGCACTTCAACGCGCACCTGCCCCTGAGGTCGGTTGTACTTGATGGCGTTGGACAGCAGATTGACCAGGATCTGGCGCAGCCGCACCTGATCGGCACGCACATGCAAGGTCGGGTCGATGTCCGTCTGCGACAAGGCGATGCCGCGCTCCGCCCCCTGGTGCGCGACCAGGGTCAGTGCCTCCTGGACGACCTCGGCGATGCGCAGGGGCTCCAGTGACAGCGGCAGGCTGCCCGCCTCGATGCGGGAGAGGTCCAGCACATCGGTGAGCATGGCCAGCAGGTGCGCGCCGGCCTGCTCGATGTAGCGCACCTTCTGCAGTTGCGGCTCCATCAGTGGATGGCGCGGATCCACCCGCAGCAGTTGCGCAAAACCCAGCATGGCATTGAGCGGGGTGCGCAACTCGTGGCTCATGCGGGAGAGGAACTCCGTCTTGGCCTTGCTGGCACGCTCGGCGGCCTGGGCGCTGAGGATGGCCTCCTGGTAGCGTTTGCGCTCGCTGATGTCCTCGGCCACCGTGACGAAGTGCTGCGGCTGCCCCAGTTCGTTGCGCACCAGCACCGCATTGATCTGTACCCAGACCTCGCCGCCCTGGGGGACCAGGTAGCGTTTGTCCATGGTGTAGCGGTCCTGGTGGCCCTGCAAGGTGGCCTGTAGCAGGGCCTGGTTGACGGCGAGGTCCTCCGGGTGGGTGATGTCCAGCAGGTTCAGGCGCAGCAAGTCGCTGCGAGGCCGCTGGCAGATGTCGGCATAACGCTGGTTGATGCTCAGGATCTGGCCCTCAGGCGTCACGCAGGCAATGCCCACGCCGGCGGCCTCGAACATCTGTTCGTAGTAGGCCTCGTTGCGCTTGAGGCTGTCTTGCGCCTGACTGCGGGCGAGCGAAGCTTCGCGATTGGCCCGCTCCAGGTCGATGGCGCCGACGATGTTGGCCAGGACGCTGACGACCGCACGCAGATCGTCGACCAGTGCCAGGTCATAGCCGGCCGGCCGGTTGGCCAGCGCCAGCATGCCCACCAGGGTGCCGCCATGGTGCAAAGGGATGCCCAGGAACTGGTGCAGCGGGGCATGTCCGGGAGGGGTGCCCTTGGCGCGTGGGTCGTTTGGGACGTCGTTGGTGATCAGGGTCTGTCCGGTGGTGATGACCTGGCCGAACAAGGTGTCGAAGTCCCGAAACACCAGATGCCCTTGTCCCAGATCCGTGAAGACCGTGGACGGGGCCGTGGTCTGCCAGTGCTGCGTGCTGTGCGCCACCGCCTGCAGCAAGGGGCCCTGATCGTCGTGCCCCAGATGTGCGATGAAACCCATGCTGCTGTCGGTGACCGCGAGCAGGTCGGGCAGGAGGGCTTCGAAGATGTCGCTGAAGGAGGCGCCGCGCACATAGCGGGCGCTCAGTTGCTGCACCAACTCGTTCAGGGAGGCCGGAGTTCTGTCAAAAGGGCGGCTTGGCATAGGGACACTGCGAGACCCGACCACCGCATCACGCCTGCGTCTTGTGGGGCGTGACCTCTCCTGCATCGCGCTGGCGGGTGGCGCGACAGCACAATGGGCCTGACTGTGTCACAGAACGGCGGTGTTCAGCAAGCGCCTCTGCCGCATTCATGCCACGGCTTCGGCGGCGGGCTCGGCCTGGGGCTCGATGGTGTCGACCACCACCGTGCGGTTGCGGCCCTCGGCCTTGGCCCGGTAGAGGGCCCGGTCGGCCCGCTCGATGCAGGTGTGCAGGGGCTCATCGGTCGAGTAGCCCGTGAGGCCGGCGGAGAAGGTGGGCCGCAGGTCGGGCAGGGCGGGCACCAACAGGGTCTTTTCCAGATGTTCGCGGATGCGGTCCAGCCCGATGGTGGCCTGGCTGGTGTGGGTGTCGTTGAGCAGGACCAGGAATTCCTCGCCACCCCAGCGTGCAATGACATCCGTTTCGCGCAGCACCGCGGCGGCCGACTGGGCGAAGTTGCGCAGCACCTCGTCACCCACGCCGTGGCCATGCGTGTCGTTGATGCGCTTGAAGAAGTCGATGTCGATGATGGCCAGGCAGAAGCGGTGATAGCCCGTGCGCATCAGGCGCTTTTGGTGCTGGTTGAGCACGTCCATCATGTGACGGCGGTTGTACAGGCCGGTCAGCTCGTCGCGGGTGGCCAGGATCTGGATGCGGCTGAGGGCCTGGCTCAGCTCTTCCTTCTGGTTCTGCAGCTTGGCACGCAGGTTGGACAACTGCGCCGCCAGTGAGGAGATGGTGGGCACGATGGAGGCCACCAGCACAAAATGGGCGATCTCCAGCTTGATCGGGAAGTGATCTGGCTCGGTGCGTGACTTGATGGCGATCGTGACGCCCATGATCACCAGGGTGTAGACACTGGCAATGCGGGCACCCTGGGCCTTCATGTTGAAGATACCGAACACCAGCACCAGGGCCAGCAGCATCAGGGTCGAGCCGTGCACGGGGCCCGTGATCGCATAGGCACCCGCGATCACGGTCAGGGCCGAGAGGATCTGTGGCAAGGTCAGGGCGGGATCTTCGAAGCGCAGATTGAACCCCGAGCGCATCACGCCATACCAGAAGAGGATGTTCAGCACGATCAGGCTCGACAGGATCGCCGCCGATGTCCAGTGCATGAAGCCCGCCAGACAGGCATAGCCCTGCAGGGCCACGCAGACCAAGTAGACGGATGCGGCCATCAAAGAGCGATAGATGCGCAACCGCTGTTTGGGCTCGGTGCCCAGCAGGAGGTCGGCGATGCGCTTGACAGATGATGTGGTCATGTGCGGCCCTGTAAGTTAAGCGGCTGTGGCGCACAGCAGCAGCCTTGACTGTGTTTTCGGCAGATGCCCCGAGGGATTGAGGGGCGATCTGAAAGATTTGATACTTGCCGTACCTTGCATTCAAACAGATTGAATGCTGAGATGAAAGAGGGCGCATCCCCAATCGCATGCGCTGCATTAATCTGCCCATCCAGAGGAGTGAGCATGAACCACCACCACACATCGCCCCGCTACACCCCGGTGGCCATGGCCCTGCATTGGGTGCTGGCCCTGGCCATCATCGGCGCCTTCGGCATGGGCGTGTACCTGTCGGACCTGCCCTTTTCGCCCGCCAAGCTCAAGCTGATCAACTGGCACAAGTGGGCCGGTGTGACCATCTTGCTGCTGTCGGTGGCGCGCCTGTTGTGGCGCTGGACCCATCGCCCGCCCGCCTTGCCCGAGGCGATCCGCCGGGCCATGCCGGGCTGGCAGATGGCGGCTTTCCATGGCACCCACCACCTGATGTACCTGCTGTTCTTTGTCGTGCCGCTGGCCGGTTGGGCCTACAGCTCTGCCAAGGGGTTCCCCATCGTGTGGTTCGGCGTGTTGCCCCTGCCCGATCTGGTCGGCAAGGACGAGGCCCTGGCCCACACCCTCAAGGAAGTGCATGAGATCGCTGCCTTTGCCCTGATGGGCCTGGTCGCCCTGCATGTGGCCGCAGCGCTCAAGCACCAGTTTGTCGACCGCGACGGCCTGATCGATCGCATGCGTCCCGGACGCTGAAAGGACACGAATGAGCCCGATGCCCCCCCGGCCAGCACGCCTGGCCCTCCTGACCCTGCTGATGTCGATGAGTGTCTCGTCGGCGATGGCTGCCGCGCCGCCCAAGGCCCCTGCGGCGAGCGCTCCGCCGGTGGCGCGTCTGCAGGCTGCCGGCAGCGAGGTGAGCTTCACGGCCACCCAGATCGGCGTGCCCCTGGAGGGGCGATTCAAACGCTTTGAGGCGCAGATCGCGCTGGATCCGCGTCAGCCCCAGACCGGGCATGTGAGTTTCCAGATCGATCTGGGCAGCGTGGCCATCAACGCGGAAACGGATGCCGAACTGCTCAAACCCGAGTGGTTCAACACCGGCAAGTTCCCCAAGGCGCAGTTCGTCTCGCGGCGCATCCAGGCCGTGGGGCCGGGACGCTACGAGGTCAGCGGTGCCCTGAGCATCAAGGGCGTCTCGCGTGAACTGGTGGTGCCGGTCAGCCTGACGTCGACCGGGGCGCAGGCCACCGCCACCGGCAGCTTCAAGCTCAAACGGCTGGATTTCAAGATCGGCGATGGCGACTGGGCCGACCCCTCGGTGGTCGCCAACGACGTGCAGGTGCGCTTCAAGCTCCTGCTGCAGGGGCTGCCACCGCTGTGAGGTGGGTGTGCCCGATGGACTTCTTTTGCAACCCGATGTGACTTTTGCCTGGAGATTGAACACCATGAAACACTTCACCGCCTCGATCCTGAGTGCCACCGTGCTGGCGGCCTGCCTGAGCTCCGCCGCTCAGGCGGCCCCGGCCACCTATGCCATCGACCCCACCCACACGTTTGTGACCTTCGAGGCCAAGCATTTCGGCACCTCCACCAACCGGGGGCGCTTTGACAAGAAGCAGGGCACGGTGACGCTGGACAAGGAGGCCAAGACCGGCAAGGCCGAGATCACCATCGACATGGGCTCGATCAACACCGGCACGGCGCCTTTTGACGGGCACCTCAAGAGCAAGGACTTCTTCAATGCCGAGGCCTTCCCCACGGCCACCTTCGTGGGCGACAAGTTCGTCTTCGACGGTGACAAGGTGGTCGAGGTGTCTGGCCACCTGACGATGTTGGGCAAGCGCCAGAGCGTCACCCTCAAGGCCACCGGCTTCGGTTGTTACGAGAACCCGCGCCTCAAGCGTGAGGTGTGTGGCGGTGACTTCGAGACCACCCTTCAGCGCGATGCCTATGGCATGAGCTACGGCCTGCCCTTCATCCCCAACGACATCAAGCTGGTCATCCAGGTCGAAGCCGTCAAGCAGTGACCTGTCCCGGGTGCAGATGACGCACCAGCACCTCGCGCAGCTCCTCCATGCGGAAGGGCTTGGCGAGGTGGTCGTCCATGCCGGCGGCCGCACAGCGCTGGCGGTCCTGCGGCATGGCGTTGGCGGTCAGCGCGATCACCGGCACATTCGGGCAGCCCACCTCGTTTTCGTGGGCCCTGAGCCGGCGTGTGGCTTCGATGCCGTCCAGCACTGGCATCTGGCAGTCCATCAGAACCAGGTCGAAGCCATGATCGGCCTGCAGCAGCAGGTCCAGCGCGGCCTGCCCGTCGCAGGCCAGTGACACCTGGACACCGAGCTCGCTCAAGGAGGCCTGGGCCACCAGGGCATTGACCGGGTTGTCTTCGACCAGCAGGACATGGCCATGCATGGCGCTGTCGGGCCGGGTCACGTCGCTCCTTGGGGCGGGGAGGCTGCGCTCTGGCGCGGTCGATGCTGACGGTGCTCGGTCGTCCACGTCCAGTGGGCGGGTCACCACATCGTCGCTCAGGGGCTGCAGGCGTGTGAGCGTGGCGGCAGGCGTGTCGCTTTGCGCCGCCGGCAAAGGCAGGCTCAGGGTGAAGGTCGAGCCCTGGCCTGGCGTGCTCTGGCAGGTGATGTCGCCCCCCATGGCCCGGGCGATCTCGCGTGAGATGGTCAGCCCCAGGCCGGTGCCCTGGTGACGCCGACCAAAGCTCGCGTTGAGCTGGGCAAAGGCTTCAAAGACCCGCTCGACCTGGGATGCCGGGATGCCCACGCCGGTGTCCTCGATCATGAAATTCAGTTGCTGCCCCTGCGGTGTGTCCAGCCGCGTGGTGCGCAGCCGCACATGCCCGGTGTCGGTGAACTTGATGGCATTGCCCAGCAGGTTGTAGAGCACCTGGCGCACGCGTGCGGCGTCGCCTTCCACCAGACACGGGCGTGGCAGGTCGATGGCATCGATCAAGCTCAACTGCTTGCTGGCGGCGGTCACGCGAGAGAGCGCCATCACCTCGTCGAGCACGCTGCGCAGGTCGAAGGGGCTGCGGTCCACATGCAGTTGACCCGCTTCGATGCGAGAGAAATCCAGCACATCGTTGATCAGCGAGAGCAGATGCTCGCCCGAGCGCTGGATCAGCGAGGCATGTTGTCGCGCATCGCTCAGCACGCCGGCGCGGGCGGGCAGGCGCTGGTGGATCAACTGGGCCAGCCCGAGGATGCCGTGCAGCGGGGTGCGCATCTCGTGGCTCATGGTGGCCAGGAACTGGTCCTTGATGGCGCTGTGGCGCTGGGCCAGCTTCAGGGCTTCGGCGCGCTCCTGGGAGATGCGGTCGGTGGTGAAGCGCAGCCACAGCAGCTCGGAGATGCGGCGCTCGGCCCGGTGGCCCTCCAGGATCATGAACAGGCACATGAAGCTGAGACCGGCAGCTCCAAACCAGCCGAAGGCGTCCATGCGTGTGAGCAGCATGAAGGCGGCCGGCATCAGCTGGGGCACGTTCATGGCCAGATTGGGCCCGATGTGGGCTTGCAGGGTGAAGGTGCAGATGGCGGTGGCGCCCATCAGGGTGGAGACGATGATGGCCGTGGTGACCAGATCGTCCACCGGCATCAGCCAGACCCCGGCCAGCCCCCAGATGCCGCCGTGAATACCGCACAGGATGACCAGGCTGCTCAGCCAGCGGGGGTCTTCGCGGTCTTCGGCGCGGCTGTAGGCCCACCAGTGCACCATGCGCACGGCGCAGATCAGCACGCAGGCCAAGGCCCAGAGGGTGGTGGTCCACCAACCGATCTTGTCGCCCACCACCACGCCCAGGGCCACGGCAAAGGCGGCACTCATCATCACCATCACCGGCGTGGGCGCATAGAGCATGCGCACCCGCTCGGCCTGGATGAGCCGGGTCAAGGACGGGTCTTCGGGGCTGACCCTGGATGCCAAGGCAGGAAGGAGGGGCATGGGCAGAAGGACGACACCACCAGGGTCGTCCTTCTGCTATCGGCAGCAAGCGGGGCGGGCTTGAGCCCGCGCGCGGTTCAGGCGCGGCGGCGTACCAGGGCGATGCCCACCAGGCCCAGTCCCATCAGGGCGTAGGTGGCCGGCTCCGGGATCGGTGCGAAGGTGGTGGTGACATCCGTGACGCTGGAGGTCAGGGTGTGGTCCACCTTGGCTTCCATGCGCACGATGAGCGCCCCTTTGCGGACCAGATCGCTGGTGTTGGCCACGATCAGGCTGAAGCTGCGGCTGGTGCTGGCGGGTGTGGTTGCATTGGCGTCGATCGTTCCCCAGCGTTGCAGATTCATGGACACCACCTGTGGGTTGGTGCCGAAATCCGAATAGTTGTACCAGTAGGTCTGATCGTCAATGCTGCCATCTGACCATTCATAGTTGGTGCTCAGCAAGCCGATCCCCAGGCCGATATCGGCCGTGGCCAGGAATGTGCCGCTCTCCCAGGAATGTCCCTGCGCATTGATCTCGGCGACCTGGCTTTGCAGCGTCGTCGAGTCGAAGTCCACGGTGGTGGTGGCGATGCCTTGCAGGATCAGCAAGGAATGAGGGGCCAGTTCGAAGTAGGCCGAAGGAAAGTCATAGATGTTGTCGTCGTAGACGGTGCCATCCGGGGTAAAGCGGCTTTGGTTGCTGGCACCCACGATGGTGCGCGTGGTGTCGTAGGTCGTGGTGGCGATCGACCCCTCGCCGGTGTCATAGGCGTACGAACTGATATCGTGGATCGACGCGGCGTTGAACTGATCCGCATCGAGGCTGGCGTTGACCTGAAGGCTGTGGTCCGCCAGAGTGATGCTGTTCGCTCCGTCGGCCGAGGTGAGGCTCTGGGTCGACCAGGGCAGCGCCTGGGACGTCAGGTCGGCGGCCACGGGCAGGAGGTCCGGGGAGATGGGCTGCAGCCCTCCGGAATACGGGGTGTCGACAAATCCGACGACAGAGGGCGTGAGTGCCAGCCCCTGATGCGAACTCTGCCAGTTGACGGCCGCAGCCACGTTGTCGTCCAGGTTGAGGTCGATGACCCCCACGCGGAGGTTTTCCAGCTTGCTGCTGGCCGAGCCCACCACGGCGGACTGCGCGCCGACGGACACCAAGGCGGCGACCAGCGCCATGAGGGAGGGACGGATAGGGAAGGACATGTGGACTCCTGGCTGTGTGTGCACAGGAGGCCTGAGCGGCCGGGAGGGTCGCGGGAATCCCTGTGCGTTTCGTTAAATCCTTCACAGGATTGAAAAGCACCGGGTGTCAGGCGTCAAGCCCGCAAGTCAAGGCAGGGGCCACCCTCTGGGGCGTGTTCACCACAGCGCTCCCACCTTTGGGGGGGGCAGTAGGGTGAGGGTCTTTCCCAGGCCCTCAGGCCTGAGGGATGTTCAGGCGCTCGCACACCCGGGTGGTGGCCAACTGGAAGGCCTCGAAATGCAGGCCCACCTGCTCGGCCACGGGCAGCATTTCCTCCCAAACGGCCTGTGGGTTGGCCGAGCGGGTCGGGTCCAGCAGCAGGGCGTCGACCACCGCGCCGATGGCCAGCAGCTTGCGCACGGGCGGGCGCTCGTAAGCCCACTGGCTGGGCGCCTGGGCACGGGTGCGCACGCCATCGGCCACCTCGCGCGCCAGGCCCCAGGCCTTGCACAGGGCGGCACCCAGGGCGGAGTGGCTCACACCAAAGGTTTCGATCTCGAGCGCGCCCAGGGCGGCTTCATCAGGCGGGTTGTGCTGCAGGTTGACGTAGCGGCTGGCGTCATAGGCCATCAGCACGGCCCGGCCGCTTTCGGCGAACAGGCCCATGGTGTGGGCCTGCCAGGGGTCGACATCGAGCTGGCGGGCGATGCGGCCCATGGCCAGGCCCCGGATGCCGGCGCGGTCCCACAGCGTTTGCAGCAGGGGGGTGGGGGGGAAGGCGCCGCGCAGGCCGATCTCGTAGGTCAGGCCAGCCACCTGGGCCATGCCCAGGTAACGGATGGCCTCGTGCACGGTCTCCACGCGCTTGAGCAGGCCGAACATGGCGGAGTTGACGGTGCGCACCACGGCCGAGGCCAGCGCCATGTCGGTTTCGATCAGGGCGGACATCTGGGCCATGGAGCAGCCCTCGTCGGCCATCATCAGCGAGAGCTTGACCAGCGTGGACGGGCACGCCGGCAGATCGATGTTCAAGTCCCGCAATTTGGGATCAATGCTCATGGCCGCCTTTGCTGATCAAGTGTGCTGGGATGATCAGTCTAGGCGCCTCGGGCCGATTTTCAAATATCAAAAAACCGGATCTTCCCCCCGTTTCACCGTGAATTCTTCACGCGGCGTGGCTCAGGATGGTTTGATCTCGCCCAGGCGCTGGCGCAGGGCGCGCGTCGAGCCCGAGCGCCAGCCCTGGCTGCGTCGGTATTCGCTGGGCGGCATGCCCTTCCAGCGCCGGAAGGCCTCGATGAAGGTGGTGACATCGGCGTAGCCCAGGCGCTCGGCGATCTCGGCGTGTGTCAGGCGCGCGTTGGCCATCAGTTCGATGGCCAGGGTGCTGCGCACTTCTTCCAGCAGGGCACGGAAGGTGGCTCCTTCGGCCGTGAGGTGGCGCCGCAGGGTGCGCGAGGTGATCTTCATCTCGGCGGCGATCTCTTCCATGTCGGGGATGTGCCCGGGCGTCCTGAGCAGGCGGTCACGCACACTGGCGGCCACACCCGTGCGAGCGCTGCGGGACTCGACCAGGGCTCGGCACATGTCCTCGCACATCTTGACGGTGACGGGCTCGGCCTGGGGCAGCGGCGCGTGCATCAGCGTGGCGGGGAAGATGCTGCGATGGTGCGTGCTGCCAAAGTGAGGACGCACGCCAAACCAGTCGGTGTAGCGTTGGGCCATGGTGGCATCCGGCTCGGGATGCTTCATGTGGATGGCCGTGTAGGGCAGGGGGTGGCCCAGCACCTCGCGCTGCAGCGTGATGATGGTGGCGCGGTCACGGTCGGCCACGAACTGACGCACATCGGGAGGCAGGTGCTCGTCCATGTGCGTCACGATGATCTGATCACCCTCCTGGGTGAGCACATTGCGTGTCAGCGAGAAGGTCTGGTTGAGCATGCGCCGCGTGAGCTGGATGGCATGTCCCAGGGTGGAGCTGCTCAGCACCGCATAGCCCCACAGGCCATAGGTGGTCAGGCGGTAGCGCTGGCCGGCGGCCAGGCCCAGATCGGGCGGGTGGCCCGTGTCGCTCAGCAGGTTGCGGATGAGCTGGATCTCCTGGGCCGCCTCGATCTCGGCCTTGGGTTCGTTCAACTGATCGATGCCGATGCCGGTGTGTCGCAGCAGGGTGTCCACGCGTGCACCCCGGTCCACGCCCAGTTGAATCAGCACGCGTGCCGTGGCAATGCCTCGACGGGAATCCCAGGGCGGCAACTTGACGCTGTTCGACATACAACTCCTCTGTGACCAGGGTTTCTCATCTTGTCTGGTCGGTTGTGAATTGATTATGTCCGGGAACAAAAAACGCCTGTCCGGAAAGGTTTTGTTGAGCGTGACGGATTGCCATCTGCCGATGTGTTCATGCAACGCGTTGCATGTCGGGTGGTGGCTTACTCGCTGGGTTTCGAGCGGCGCCGGGCACGCGGATGGGCCGCGTCATAGGCCTGGGCCAGGTGCTGGAAGTCCAGTCGGGTGTAGACCTGGGTGGTGCTGATGTGGGCGTGGCCCAGCAACTCCTGCACGCCGCGCAGGTCGCTGCTCGATTGCAGCAGGTGGCTGGCAAAGCTGTGGCGCAGCATGTGCGGGTGCACATGGGTGGGCAGGCCCGCCTGGGTCGCCAGTTGTTTGAGGCGGTTGCGCAACTGGGCGGCGCTCAGGCGCTGGCCGTTGCGGCCGATGAACAAGGCGGTTTCGCCCGGGGGTGCCACTTCCTCGCGCACGGCCAGCCAGGCCCGCAGGGCCCGCAGTGCGGCCTCGCCCACCGGCACCAAGCGGCGCTTGTGCCCCTTGCCCAGCACATGGGCTTCGCCGGCATCGAGATCGATCCAGCACGGCGCATCGCTGTGAGCACTCACTTCCATGGCGATCAGCTCGGCGCTGCGCAGGCCACTGCTGTAGAGCAGCTCGATCATGGCGTGGTCCCGGGCGGCCAGCCAGGGGGCTTCGCGCTCGGCGCGGGCGCGCGCCTGGCCGGTGGCCGTGACGGGGGGCACCTGGGCACTGGCCTGGGCCAGACTCACGGCGTGGTCCACCGACAGGGCCTTGGGCAGGGGTTGGGCGGCCTTGGGCGCGCGCACGCCGTCCACAGGGTTGAGTTCGGCCAGGCCTTGGCGCCCCAGCGCCTTGAACAGGCCTCGCCAAGCCGCCAGGTGGATGGCGATGCTGCGGCTGCCCAGGCCCTGGGCATGCAGCCGGGCGGTCCAGCCGCGCACGTGGTGGGGGCGCACCTGAGCCAGGTTCAAGGCCTCGCGGTCCATGAAGGCCTGCAGGCGCTGGAAGGCCTGCCCATAGAGTGCCAGCGTGCGATCGGCCAGGCGGCGCTGCACGCGCAGGTGATCGAGGTGGCGAACCACCTCCGGGTGCAGGGTGGTGTCGGCCTCGGCGTTCACGTGGCGATCAGGTCAGCAGACGCGCCAGCGCCGCGCTGGCCACCTCGCCCAGTTGGGTCAGGAAGTCCAGTCCCATGTCGGCGGTGTAGCGGGTGGGGTCGGGCGAGCCCAGCACCAGCAGGCCGTAGACCTCGCCCTCGTGCTGCAGGGGCAGCAGGGCCAGGGAGGCCACGGTGCTGGCGTCGTCCAGCCATTTGGCGGCCTCGAACCCGGCGTTGATGCCGCAATAAGGCAGCGTGAGGCTGCGGGCAAAACTGCGGGCATCGTCGCTCACGGCCTGGGCGGCGGGCAGATCGGCAAAACGGCTGTCGAGCGGGTGGGCGCTGGTGCCCCACAGACGCACGCCGACCTGGGGGATCAGGAACTGGTGTTGCAGCTCGCGGGTGAGCACTTCGGGCAGGGCGCGGTCATCGTGGGCCAGCAGCACCGAGCGCACCCAGTGGTGCAGGCGCTGGGCGATGGCCTCGTTTTCCTGACTGTGGCGGATCATGTCCATGATGCGCCGCTCCAGACCCTTGATGCGATCGCGCAGCATCTCCATCTGGCGCTCCTGCAGCGAGACGGCGCGCTGGCCGTGCGGACTGGTGAGCTGAACGGCGGACAGCAGTTGGGCCTGACGCTCGAAGAAGCCGGGCGTGTGGATCAGGAAGTTGGCGATGTCTTCTTCGGTGATGCCTTGCAAGGTCATGGTCGGTTCACAGTTCGGGGATGTCGATCTCGCCGTCAAACACCTTGACGGCCGGGCCGGTCATCATGACCGGCGTGCCAGGGCCTGCCCAGCGGATGGTGAGGCGTCCGCCCCGGGTGTCGACGTCGACGCTGCTGTCCAGCCAGCCCAGGCGGATGCCGGCCACCACGGCGGCGCAGGCGCCCGAGCCGCAGGCCAGGGTCTCGCCCGAGCCACGCTCGTAGACACGCAGGCGGATGTGGCCGCGGTCGACCACCTCCATGAAGCCGGCGTTGACCCGGCGGGGAAAGCGCTCATGGCTTTCAATCTGGGGGCCCAGCTCGTCCACCGGGGCGTGCTCGGTGCTCTCGACGCGCATCACGGCGTGCGGGTTGCCCATGGACACCACGGCCACGTCGACCGGGTGGTTGGCCAGCGGCAGGGGCCACAGCTCGCATCCGTTGACCAGGGTGGGCGTCAGGCCTGCGGTCAGGAAGGGCACCTCGGCGGGCACCAGGAAGGGTTCGCCCATGTCGACCGTGACGCGGCCATCGGCCTGCAGACAGGGCTCGATGATGGCCTTCATGGTCTGCACACGGATGCGGTCCTTGGGACTCAGGCCCTGGTCGTGCACGAAGCGGGCAAAGCAGCGCGCGCCATTGCCGCATTGTTCGACCTCACCGCCATCGGCATTCATGATGCGGTAGGTGAAGTCGGTGCCGCGCGCGGGGTCGCCGGGTTCGACGATCAGGATCTGATCGGCCCCGATGCCAAAGCGCCGGTCGGCCATGAAACGGTATTGGGCCGCGCTCAGGTGCAGCGGCTCGCGGGTGGCGTCGAGCACGACGAAGTCGTTGCCCGCGCCGTGCATCTTGGTAAAGCGCAGCTTCATGGCTGCATTATCCGCGCTCAGTGGGGCTGTTTGCTCAAGATGTGGTCCAGGCCGGCCAGGAACTCGGGCAGGTTCAGCGGTTTGGTCCAGAAGGCGTCAAAACCGGCCTCCAGGGCCCGGTTGCGCTCGTTGAGCATGGCGCTGGCCGTCAGGGCGATGCAGGGCACACGCGGCCCCCGTTGTTCGCGCAGGCGCTTGAGGATGGTGTAGCCATCGCCATCGGGCAGTTGCAGATCGAGCAGGGCCAGATCGAAGCGGCTCTGGCGCAGGGCCTGCAGGCCCTCCTGCATGGTGGAGGCCACCACCAGTTCGATGCCTGGACGCAGGCCCAGGCATTCGCGCACCAGCAGGATGTTGCTGGGGTTGTCCTCCACGTAGAGCAGGCGACCGGAGGCTGCATCGTTGGGTTGGAGCTGTTCGATGGGGGGCGCGCTTCTGCTCACCTCGATGTGTGGGTCCTCGGGTGCATCGAGGGGGGCGGCCGCCGGCAAGGTGAGTCGCACGGTGGTGCCACCGTCGGCCTGGCGGCTGGCCTGGAGTTGCCCTCCCATGGCCTCGATGGACTGGTGCGCCATCGCCAGGCGCATGTCGGGGGCGCTGGCGCCCTCGGCCGTGGCGCCAGCCGAGGGCGGGATGTACGCTTCGAACAGGCGGGCCAGTTGGGCATCGCTCAAGGAGGGGCCCTGGTCCGAGACCGTGAGCTGCACGTGCGAGCCCGCATGCTCAAAGGCCAGGGTGACCTGGCCGTAGCGCGGACTGTGCTGCACCGCATGGCCCACCAGATAGAGCAGGGCCTGTCGCAGCAGGGCGCGATCGGCCCGCACCCTGGGCCAGGTCTGCAGGGCCCCGACGTCAATGCGCACCTGCCGGGGGCTGCCTTGCTGCTCGGCCAGGGGCAGCAATTCGCCGATCAGGTCGATCAGGGACACCGCGCTCAGCGTCACGGGGGTGTGGCCCGATTCGATGCGGGAGAGGTCCATGGCCTGGTTGATCACATCCAGCAGGTGCCAGCCGGCTTTTTCCACCTCGCCGAGATAGCCGTCCTGCTCGCCGTTGTTCTGGCCCGGGGGCTGCTGCCGCAGCAGTTGCACGAAGCCCAGGATGGCATTGAGCGGAGAGCGCAGCTCCTTGCTCACCCGTGCCGCCAGCGCCGTGCGATCGGCGACCGCATGGTCCTGGCTGCGCGGCGCCTGACGCGCCTCGTGCAGTTGCTGCTGCACGGTCACGTCGATGCACAGCCCTTCGCCACGGATGACGGTGCGGCGTGCATCGCGGTCCACCGTGCCCATCCAGATGACATGTCGCGAGAGACCATCGAGACCCTGCCACTGCAGGGACACTTCGAGGTGGTCATCGGCCGTGATCAGGGCCAGCTCCAGCGCCTCGCGCTGGGCGGCGGGCAGGCACATCTCCATCAGCCAGGCGGCGGCCGGGGGCGGGTTGCCGGTGGCGCCGAGCAGGCGCACCATGGCCTCGTCGAAGCTGAAGCCGTCTTGCAGGTGGTAGCGCCAGTGGCCCACGCCGGTGGCGCCGGCCATCAGGGCCAGGCGGTGCTGGGTCTGCTCGACCCGCGCTTCATCGCGGCGGCGTTCGGTCACATCCACCTGGGTGCCCACGAGCTGGGCGATCACCCCTTCGTCATTGCGTGTGCTGGCCCAGCTCACCAGCACGCGGCGCAGTCGCCCGTCGGGGGGCGTGATGGCGCATTCCAGCTGGCCCACGGTCGGGTGGCGCAGGCTGCCCTGCAGGCGCTTGCTCAGGGCCTGGCGTTGCCCTGGGTGCACCCAGCTCAACCAGGCCGACTGCGCCAGGGGGCCGGCATCGTCCGGCAGGCCATAGATCTGGCGGGTGCGCTTGTCCAGCAGCACGGTGTCGGTGGCGATGTCCAGCTCCCACAGGCCCACACCGGTGGCCTCGGTGGCCAGTCGCAGCTTGGCATCGAGCTCACGCAACTGCTGGGCATGCCGGGCATGGTCGGTCATGTCCTGGGTGGCCCCCATGACGCCGGTGATCTGGTTGTTGTGTTCGTCCCTCAGGGCCGACATGCTCAGGCGCAGCACGCGTTCGCGCCCGTCGGGCGGGGTGATGCGCAAGGTGATGTCGCAGGGCAGGCCCTGCTGGGCGACCGTGTCGGTCGCGGTGTCATTGGCCTGGCGGTCGCCCGGATGGATCCAGCCCTGCACCGTGGCGATCGGCAGGGTGCGCATGTGCACGGGCAGACCCAGTTGGGCCGACACACGCTCGTCCAGATTGACGGTGCCGCGGGCCAGGTCCCACTCCCAGATACCGATGTCGGCGGTCTCGGTGGCCAGGCTCAGGCGTTGCGAGGTCAGCAGTTGCTGACGCAGGTGGATGTCGCGCTGACGGCGCTCCTGGGCCAGGCGGGCACGTGAGCGCAGCAGCTCCAGCCCCAGGGACAACTCGTCGGCCATGCGTTGCAGCAGCATCACGCGCGAGGGGGTGAAGGTGTCGTGCCCCTCGCAGGCCATGAGCAGCACGGCAAAGACATCGTCCTGTGACTGCAGCGGCAAGGCGAGCAGTGCCTGGGCCGATCGGGGTGTGAAGGCGGCCGGCCAGGGGGCGGGGCCTTCGCAGGCGTGGATCACGCACAGGCCTCGTTCGACGGCACGCGCCACGGGGTGGTGCTCCCAGGCGGGGTCGTCCAGCAGGAAGGGCCCCGGCAGGGTCAGCTCGGCGCGGTCCCCCGCCAGGCTCAGGGGCACCCCGACCTGGCGTTTGTCACCCTCGATCGGCACGATGGCCGCACCCAGGTAGCCACCCCGCACGACCAGGGTGCTGCACACCCGCTCCAGCAGGGCGGTCTCGTCCTCGCAGCGCATCATCAGCCCCAGCACGTCGGTGATGAGGTCGATGGCCTGGTTCATGCGCATCACTTCGTTCGTCGTGTCGGACGAGTTCAGATCGCTCATGGGGGCCACATCCATCACGCCCAGGGGGCTGCCCTGTTCCGTGCGCAGGCCCACCTTGATCTGCGGAATGCGCTCGCTCTGCCCGTCGGCGCGCAGGCGTGGCTCGGACCATTGCACCAGGGGCGTGGGGCTGGCCAGGGCCTTGCGGTCACTTTGCATCAGGTGCTCGCTCAGGGCCGCACCCAACACCTGGGGCAGGGCGGTGGCGTGCTCGCTGGCGGGCCCGCCGCTCAGCCGGTCCAGTTGCCCGGGCAGGTTGATGTACTGGTAGCGCAGATCGGCGTCCTTGACGGCCACGTGCACGGCCAGGTGGTCGGCAATGGTCTCAAAGTCCACGCCGATCGATGATCCGTGCTTGTACAACTGTGACAGCTGCGCTGCCAGCTCCGTCAATCGCTTAGACAAATGGCCTCTCCCTGCGTGGAGTCAACCGCGAACCCGCTGGTGCTGGTCCACGCCGCATCCCGTTTTTTTGATTACATCAGGACTGCAGTATATGAACAATCCGCATGAAGCCAAAGGCGCAACAGGGGTGGGAATCAGACCGAGGCGTTGGCGTGGAGCTTGAACTGGGCCACGGTCTGGGACAGGGCCTGGGCCTGCTGGCGCAGACTTTCTGCCGCTGCTGCCGACTGCTCGACCAGGGCGGCGTTCTGCTGGGTCATGTGGTCCAGGTCGGTCACGGCGTGAGAGACCTGGGCGATGCCCTGGGCCTGCTGCTGCGTGGAGTCGGCGATGTCACCCATGGCATGGGTGACCCGGCCGATGGCGTCGACGATCTCGGTCATGACGGCGCCTGCGGCCCGGACGCGCTCGGCGCCCACCTCGACGCGGTCGACCGACTGGCTGATCAGGGTCTTGATCTCCTTGGCCGCCTGGGCACTGCGCTGGGCCAGTGAGCGCACCTCGCTGGCCACCACGGCAAAGCCACGGCCTTGTTCCCCGGCGCGGGCGGCTTCGACCGCGGCATTGAGGGCCAGGATATTGGTCTGGAAGGCGATGCCGTCGATGACCGCGATGATGTCGCCGATCTGGCGCGAGGCCTGGCTGATGGCATCCATCTGCTGCACCACGCTGCCCACCACCTCGCCGCCGTGCTGGGCCCGGTGGCTGGCGGTGTCGGCCAGCTGATTGGCCTGGGTGGCCGACTGGGCCGAGCGGTCCACGGTGGTGCTCAACTGCTCCATCGACGAGGCGGTTTCCTGCAGGTTCGAGGCCGTCTGTTCGGTGCGGCTGGACAGGTCCTGGTTGCCCACGGCGATCTCGGTGCTGGCCGTCAGCATGGACTCGGAGGATTCGCGCACGGAGGCCACCATCTCGCGCAAGCCGTCCTGCATGGCCTTCATCGACATCATCAAGCGGGCGATCTCGTCGCGACCGCGGGGATTGATGTCGTGGGTCAGGTCGCCGTGGGCGATGGCGGCCGTGATGACTTCGGCCCGCTTGAGCGGCCCGGTGATCGAGGCAATGGACAGGCCCATCAGGGGCAGGAAGATGATGCCCGGTGACATCAGCATGGCCCACAGCACGATGATGGAGGTGGTGGCCGTCTGGTTGCTGGCCTCGCTGCGTGCGTTGGCCAGTTTCTTGACGTCACCGGCCAGTTTGACCATGGCGGCTTCCACCGCATCGGCCTGCATGCGGATCTCGGCCGTGGACTGGAAGGCCTCGGCGGCACCCGTGATGGCGTTGGACGTGATGAGGTCCAGCGTGGGGCTCAGGCCATCGGCGTAGGTCTTGAGGTTGCCCTGGATGGCTTTGACCTGCTGGGCGATCTCGGGGGTGGGGGCAGCCTTTTCCAGGCCGGTGAGGGCCTCCTGCACGTGCGCCATGCGGGCCTTCCACGCCTTGACATGCCCTTCGGCGGTCACCGAATCGCCGGTGTTGATGATGGCGGCGTTTTCAGAGCCGCGCATCTGGCCCATCAGCAAGGAGACCTCGACCATGCGCTGCGTGGCGGCGAACTCCTGCTGGGCAAAGCTCTCCAGTGAACCCCGCAGCTTGAGCAGCTGCCAACTGGTGACCCCCCCGACCAGGCAACCGATCCCGACGACCAGCGCCATGCAGGCCAGCAGACGGGACTGGATGGAAAATCCCCGGAGCCAGGTGATCCAGGCAGCCATGATGTACTCCTCTTGTCTAAGACCCATGTCGAGCCCAGGGATACGCCCCGGGTGGTTCGACCTCCTCCTTGTATCGGCATGCGGGCCTGGGAGTTGAGAGCTGGGGATTGCGGGTTTGCCCCTGGCGTGCCCATGCTTTGTCCAGGGTCAATACACCCCGGGCTGGCCTTCCGGGCGGGTCTTGAAGCGCTTGTGCACCCACAGGTACTGGGGCAGGTTCTGGCCGATCCAGCCCTCGATGTGCTGGTTGAGCCGGCGCGTGTCGGCCTCGGCATCGGCCGTCGGGAAGTGCTCCAGGGGGGGCAGGAAGTGCACCTTGTAGCCTTGCCCGCCGGGCAGCAGCTCGGCGATCACGGGCTGCACCACCATGTTGAGCATGCGGGCCAGGCGCGAGGGCGCCAGCAGCGTGGCGGCCGGCACCCCGAAAAAGGGCACGAAGGCGGCATCCTTGGCCCCGAAATCCATGTCCGGCAGATTGAAGAAGCCTCGCCCCTGCTTCACGGCCCGAAACAGCGGCTTGACCGAGTCGCTGCGCGGGAAGATCTCGGCGTCGCCCAGGCGCAGGCGTCCGCGCCGCATGGCGGCGTCGAACACGGGGTTGCTCTGGGCCTGGTAGATCGAGGCGCCCGGCCGGCTCTGGCACAGCAGGATGGCCGCGCCGGCCACATCCAGCCCGACGAAGTGCGGGCACAGCCACATGGTCGCGCGGCCGCTGGACTGGAACTCGCGTTCGGCCAGACCGATGTCGCCTTCGACCTGGATCAGCCCACGGATGCGCTCGGGCGAAGCCCACCACAGGATGCCGCGCTCCAGGAAACTGCGCCCCAGCCAGCCGAAGTGCGCGCGCACCACGGCCCGGCGCTTTGCTTCAGGCATGTCCGGGAAGCACAGGGCCAGGTTGCGCAGCGCCACGCGGCGACGCGAGCCGGCCAGGCGGTGCAGCAAGGCCCCCAGGCCCCGCCCCAGGGTTGCCAGCACCGGCAGCGGCAGCCAGTGCAGCAGCCACAGCAGGCCCAGGGCCAGGCGCGCACCCAGGGTGCTCATGCGGCGCGCTCGCCCTTGGCCGAGGTCAGGATCTCGGCGCGTGGCGCCTTGTAGCGGTTGTATCCCCAGAGGTACTGCGCAGGGCACTGCATGATCAGGTCTTCCATGAGCCGGTTGATGGCGGCGGCCGATTGTGCCGCATCGCCAGCGGCGAGCAAGGCTTCGGTGTCCGGGTGCACGCGCTGCGCGTGCACGATGAAGTCCGTGCCCTGACGCCAGCGCTGGCTCAGGCTCAGGCGCTCGCCACGCAAGAGCACCACGGCCGCGCCGGTCTGGGCCACCAGCTTGGCGGCCATGGTCATGGTGTAGGCCGACTGGCCGAAGAAGGGGGCCCACTCGCCCATGCCTTCGGGAGGCACCTGATCGGGCAGCAGGCCCACGGTCTCACCCTTCTTGAGTGCCCGCAGCATCTGCCGCACCCCGGCCAGGGTGGCGGGGCTGGCGAGCATGCCGGGGCGGTTGCGCGAGTGTTCCATGATGCCGGCCAGCCAGGCCTGCTTGGCCGGGCGATAGAGCACGGTGATGGGTTTGTGGGCCCCAAAGCGCTCGGCGTAGGCCTGGGCGACGATCTCGAAACAGCCCAGGTGCGGCGTCAGCAGCAACAGGCCATGGCCCTCGTCCAGGGCCTGTTGCACGGCCTCGCTCTGGCGCCATTGCACGCGCGAGCCCAGGGCCTCGTCGGGTGGGCGTCCCCACAGGCGCGGCAGCTCGGCCACCATCTTGCCGGCATGGCCCACGGCCTGCCAGCGGGCCCGCCGCCCCACCCCCGCCTGGCGGGCATGCACGACCAGACGGCGACGGTAGGACGGCGACAAACCATAGGCCAGCCAGCCCATCCATGCGCCCAGCAGGTGAAGCAGCCCCAGGGGCCAGCGCGACAGGGAATAGAAGACTCGGGACATGGGACGCGATCTTAGAGCCATCGTCTGCGGTGTCGTCCGGCATGACCGCTTTTCTTGATGCCCCTCAGATGTCTCTGGGTTGGGCCCCGTCCACGGATCCGCTACACTTCGGCCATCGCCGAGTTAACAGGACAACTTGCGGGGCGATTCACAAATGCCGCTAAAGCGTTCGCCGCTGCCCAGAGTGATGACTCCACAGCCCCGGCGACGCCGAGGACCATGTCATTTTTTTTGGAGCACACAGCGTGTCGAACGATTTCCTCTTCACTTCCGAGTCCGTCTCTGAAGGTCACCCCGACAAGGTGGCCGACCAGATCTCTGACGCCATCCTGGACGCCATCCTGGCACAGGACCCCCTCTCCCGCGTGGCCGCCGAGACCCTGACCAACACCGGTCTGGTCGTGCTGGCCGGCGAGATCACCACGCAGGCCAATGTGGATTACATCCAGGTGGCCCGCGACACGATCAAGCGCATCGGCTACGACAACACCGAGTACGGCATCGACTACAAGGGCTGTGCCGTGCTGGTGGCCTACGACAAGCAGTCCAACGACATCGCCCAGGGCGTGGACCGCGCCAGCGACGACTACCTCAACATCGGCGCCGGTGACCAGGGCCTGATGTTCGGCTATGCCTGTGACGAGACGCCCGAGCTGATGCCCGCGCCGATCTACTACGCCCACCGTCTGGTCGAGCGCCAGGCCCAGTTGCGCAAGGACGGCCGTCTGCCCTTCCTGCGCCCGGATGCCAAGAGCCAGGTGACGATGCGTTATGTGGACGGCAAGCCCCACAGCATTGACACCATCGTGCTGTCGACCCAGCACAGCCCGGACCAGTCCGAGACGGCCACCAAGATGAAGGACAGCTTCTATGAAGCCATCCGCGAAGAGCTGATCAAGCCCGTGCTGCCCAAGGAGTGGCTCACCAGCGAGACCAAGTACCTGATCAACCCGACGGGTCGTTT
>NZ_DASUIT010000034.1:0-13931 GCF_036279655.1 Aquabacterium sp.
TCACCGGCGCACCAGGCTCACTGCCAGCTCGTGCGACAGATTGGGGTGGTTCACCTTCGCATAGGGCGGCTTGGGCCATTGCCACAGCGCCTCGGGCAGCAGCGCCCTCATGGCATGGATGTCGCAGTGGTAGGGCGGGCCTTCGATCTGGCCTTCATCGATCGCCGCCGGGCGCAGCATCTGCATGAACAGGGCACATAGCTGCCCTTGCGGCCTCAGCCAGGCGTGCAACTGGGCCGCATAGCGGGCCCAGTGCTCAGGGTGGATGGCGCACAGGCAGGTCTGCTCGTACACGGCGTCGAAAGGGCGCTCAGGGGCATACGTCAGCACATCGGCTTGCACGATCTGCGCGCGCACGCCCTGTTGCTGGCACAGCGCCTGTGCACGCTCCACGGCGGCAGGGGTGTAGTCCAGGCCGACGACCTCAAAGCCTCGCCGGGCCAGCTCGGCCACTTCCCAACCCTGGCCACAACCGGGCACGGCGATGCGGCAGGGCTGCAGCACCCCGCTGTCCAGCCAGTGCAGCAGTTGCGGGCTGGGGCCACCGCGGTCCCAGCGGGTCTGCTGCGTCTCGAAACGTTCCTGCCAGAACTCAGCGGTCGGTCCGGTCATGGCGAGCTCCCTGTGGATGATCAGGCCTTCTTGATGAACTCCGACTTCAGCTGCATCGAGCCAAAGCCCTCGATCTTGCAGTCGATGTCGTGGTCGCCGTCGATCAGGCGGATGTTCTTGACCTTGGTGCCCACCTTCACGACGGACGACGAGCCCTTGATCTTGAGGTCCTTGATCACGGTGACCGAGTCACCATCTTGCAGCACATTGCCGTAGGCATCTTTCCAGACACGCGCCTCGGCAGCGGCCTCTGGGGCGTCCTGGCGCCATTCGTGCCCGCATTCGGGGCAGACGAGCTGGCCGCCGTCTTCATAGGTGTAGGTGGATTGGCATTGGGGGCAGGGGGGCAGGCCGCTCATCGGGGTTCCTTCTTTGGGAGTCAGGACCGTATTGTCCTTGACGCCGCGGAGCCTCCTGCCCAGCCCGCTCAGACCAGCTTCTTGTTGCTGACCGTCGTGGTGCCCGTGGGGGTCTTGAACTTGACCGTACCGGGGCGCCAGTCACGCGCGCATTCCCAGCCCACATCGGCACTCGTCAGCTTGTGGTTGGGGTAGTGGGTCACCAGCTCCCACTTGGCGCCGCCGGTGGCCCGCTTGAAGACGACGATCGCGTGATGGATCATCTCGGCCCCGCCGTCGCGCGTCACCAGCTTGACGTTCAGTTCCTTGAACAGCTCATCCAGGGTCAACTTGCCCTTCTCGAACTCGCCCAGGATGCGCGAGGCCTCGGCCGGGTCCACATGGTTGCCATCGCCTTCCACCGCATAACCCCAGCCGGGGGCGCTGGTGGGCTTGCCCAGGGTGATGGCCAGGCTCGTGAAGGCGTGCCAGCTGCCGTTCTTCTCGTACTCCAGGTAGGGCTCCATGGCCTTGGCGGTGTCGATGGCCCGCTTCACCGCCTCACGCTCCAGCACCGGCGTGGCCCACATGGAGCCGACATCGCTCTTGACCGTGTTCGAGACGGCATTGACGATGTTCTTGACGACCGTCGTGCGGTTCTTGATGACCTTCTTGCCTTCGCTGTCCGTCTCGTAGACGATGCTGACCTTGTTCCAACTGGTCTGGTGCTGGGTCACCCCGAACTTGTTGCCAGGCTGATCCGGGGTCACACCCTCTTCGGTGGAGGCACGCTGCGCCTGGCGATCCAGGCCCGTTTGCGCACCATGGCGCCCCGTGCCATGGCCGCGGCTGGTGTTCACGTCGTCATCGGGTGTCGTGCGTTGGGTGCCGTCCTCGTTGAGGGTGTCCTTGTTGTCCTTCTGCCAGGCGGTGGCCTGGGACATCTTGCCCACCAGATCCGACAACTCCTTGTGTGACTGCTGGGCCGACTTGGTGGCGTTTTCCACCACCGTCAGGCGCTGCTGCATGTTCTGCACGATGGTCTGCATCTTCAGTGGTGCCTTGTCCTCCATCTCCTTGAGCAGGGCGATCTTGGGCTCCAGTTCATCGCGCACTTCCTTGAGCTTTTGCTGGGCAGAGTTCAGCTCGGTCTGTGCAATCTCGATGCGGCCTTTGCGCTCCAGAAACTCCTTTTGCTTGATGCCTGGCTTCTTTTGTGCCTGCAGCATGCTGTCAATGCTGTTCTGGAGCACCTTGACTTTGCGCTCTTCGACGCTGATCTGATCGTTCAGCGGGCCCAGCTTGCGCGCAATCTCCTGGAGCTCCTTCTCCAGATCCTGCCCCAGTTGCTGCTTGCGGGTCTGGACTTCGCTCTTGATCGCCGTTTTTTGTTCTTCGAGCTCCTTGATCGATTTGTCGATCAGCACTTGGGCCTGATCGGGCTTGCCTTGTTCGATCAGGGTCTCGGCCGATTCCAGGTCCTTGCGGATGGCGCTGCGGTCGGACGGGGCCAGCACATGGCCCATGTCCTTGAAGGTCTCCGACACGGTGAACAGGGCGCGCTTGGCCTTGACGCTCTTTTGCAGCAGGGCCTGATCTTCTTCGCTGGGCTTGGAGGGTGTGGCGATCGAGTCGACCAGCTCAAAGGTGAAGGTGGTGCCCTTGAGCACGGGTGTGAGCTTGGAGTCGGTCAGCTTGCCGCGCTCGACCTCCAGCTTGAGGTTCTTCTTGTTGGCGGTGACCTGGCCCCAGGTCAGGCTGGCGCCCTGGGTCTTGAGGGCCTCGATGACCGGCTTTTTGATCTTGCCCACGAAGAGCAGATCCACCTTCTTGCCTTCCAGCGGGAATTTCTCGCAGAAGAAGAACTCGGAGGGCTCGCCATCGAGTTTGTTCAACTCGGTCTTGAGCACGGTTTCATATTTCTTGATCGTGTCGAAATCGGTCAGTGCGGTGAACGGCATGCTGGGCTCCCTTGACAGCAGTCGATGGTCCCGTGAGAGGGGCTGAACAGGTGTGCCGCGCAGAGCAACACTCTCTGCGCGGTGCCGGGCCATTCTAGGCAATGGCGCGGACAGATGGGGCGGCAGGGTGAAACCCTAAGGGCCATCGCATACATGGCCATTTGGTCCACTCCGTCACGGTTCATGGGCGGCGCGGTCGGGGCCAATGCCCTCGGGGGCAATTGGCAGGGGCGCACGCTGTCCTCAAAAATCAGTTCCAGCGCCAAGGTGATTCCCGGATCCAGAGCACACAGCGGCGTGTCAGTTCAGCAAGACCTTGTTTCTGGAGTGCAATATGCGCCTCAACCAACCGGTGACTTCCCGTGAGTACACCTTCGACGCCAACGTCACCCTGATGTCGACCACGGACACCCACAGCCACATTCAATATGCCAATGAGGCCTTCATGCGGGTCAGTGGCTTTGAGCCGGAAGAGCTCCTGGGGCAAGCCCACAACATGGTGCGACACCCCGACATGCCGCCCCAGGCCTTTGCCGACATGTGGGCCACCTTGAAGGGCGGGCAGTCCTGGTCGGGCCTGGTCAAGAACCGGCGCAAGAACGGTGATTACTACTGGGTTCGCGCCAACGTCACCCCGGTGCGCCGTCAAGGCGTGGTGACGGGCTATATGTCGGTGCGCACCCAGCCCTCGCGGGACGAGGTGAAGCAGACCGAAGCGCTGTACGCCGACTTCCGGGCCGGGCAAACGCGCGGCCGGGCCTTTCACAAAGGCATTGTGGTGCGCACGGGAGCGCTGGCCTGGATGTCCCTGTTTCAGGTCTTGAGCGTCCGTGGGCGCCTGCGCCTGGCGACGTCGCTGGCCTGGCTGATGACCGTGGTGGCAGGGGCTCTGCTGGGCCTGGGCGGCGCCACCCTGGCCACCTTCGCCACGCTCAGCTGTGGCGTGCTGCTGATGTCCTGCCTGTGGCTGGAGCGGCAGATCGCTCGCCCGCTGGATCAGGTGCTGCGTCAGGCCTGCGGCGTCGCGTCGGGTCAGCCCGAGCCCAATGTGAATCTCGACCGGGTGGACGAAATCGGCATGCTGCTGCGCGCGGTGAACCAGGCGGGGCTCAATCTGCGCTCGCTGGTGGACGATGTCGGGGTGCAGGTCTGCGGGCTCAGCAGTGCCAGCCAGGAGATCCTGCAGGCCAGCAACGATCTGAGCGCACGGACCGAGCAGACCGCCTCCAGCCTGGAAGAGACCGCGGCCTCCATGATGCAGATGACCGCCTCGGTGCAACAGAGCGCCTCCACATCGGCTGCGGTCACCCAGAGCGCCCAGGCTGCCTTGCAGGCGGCCAACGAGGGCGGTCAGGTCTTTGCACAGGTCACGCAGATGATGCATGACATCACGGCCGCCAGCGAGAAGATCCGCGACATCAATGCCGTGATCGATGGCATCGCCTTCCAGACCAACATCCTGGCGCTCAATGCCGCCGTGGAAGCGGCCCGGGCAGGTGAGGAAGGGCGTGGCTTTGCCGTGGTGGCCAGCGAGGTGCGCAGCCTGGCCGGCCGCAGTGCCCAGGCGGCCAGCGAGATCAAGGCCCTGATCCACGACAGCGTGAACAAGACCATGGCGGGGCAACAACTGGTGCGCCAGGCCGGCGTGACGATGGAGGGCATCGTGGGTCAGGTCCAGCAGGTCACCCGCTTGATCGACGACATCCATCTGGCCTCCAAAGAGCAGGCCACGGGGATCGGTGAGGTCAATCAGGCCGTGACCTTGCTGGATGGCATGACCCAGCAGAACGCCAGCATGGTGGAGGAGGCCACGGCCGCCGCGTCCATGATGGCCCGTCAGGCCGAACATCTGGCCAATGCCATCGACGTTTATCAGCGCCGCTCGACCGCTTCTGTGGCATCGAGCCCGGTGCCGGCCGCTCGGGGCAGCCGACTCGCTCAGATCATGGGCGCGCGTCCTGCCCTGGCCACCGTCGGGGTGTGAACGGGCGCTTCATGCCAGCCGCGGCAGACGCAGGGTCACCCGTGCGCCGCCCGCAGGACCATTGTCGATGGACAGCGCGCCACCGTGTTGTTCCGCGATGGCGCGAGAGATCGACAGGCCCACGCCCAGCCCCTGCTCCTTGGTGCTGAAGAAGGCCGTGCCCACCTGGGCCGCGAACTCGGGCGCCAGGCCGGGGCCGGTGTCCTCGATGCACAGCACGGCCTGAGCGCCCTCACGGCGCGTGCTGACCCGGATCAGGCGCTGCGGTGAGTTCGCCATCGCCTGAATGGCATTGAGGTAGGCATTCAGCACGATCTGCGAGAGCTGGATGGAATCGCCCATCACGCGCAGATGGCTGTCTTCCAGGTCGAACTGAAAGCTCACGCCCTGCGCCCGTGCCTCGGTGCTGGCCAGGTCCGCGACATCCTGCAGCAAAGGCGGCAATGCCACGGGCTCGAACATGAGCTTCTTGGTGCGGATGAAGCTGCGAATGCGGTCCAGGATCTGACTGGCACGCAGGGTGTTCTTTTCGATGTCCTCGAACAGATCATTCAACTGAGCCTGGCTGAAGCGCTGGGCCGCCAGGCCGTGTTGTGCCAGTTGGGCATCGGCCAGGATGGCGGTCAGAGGCTGATTGAGCTCATGCCCGATGGATGCGGCCATCTCGCCCAGGCTGTGCCGGCGGTCCAACTGGGCAATCTGGGCGTGCAGCCGGTTGTGCTCTTCCTGTCTGGCCATGGCGGCGGCGGTGGCGAGATCCTTGGCTCGGGCCCGCTCCATGAAGACGCCGATGAAGCCCATGCTGCCGATCACCGATGACATCAAGGCGGCACCGGCGGTCAGTGCGCCGTCAATCTCGGCCGCCACCGCATTGGGTTGCGAATAGCCCAGGCCCACCCGCACGGCACGAGAGAGCAGGAGCGAGGCGGCCAAGACATAGATGAAGCTGATCCAGCGTGCACTGGTCGAGTCGTCTCGGTGCGCCATGCGCCGTGCCAGCCAGGCAATGTGCGCGAACAGGCAGACCTGCCCCAACAAGCCCCATTCAAAGCGCAGCAAGGGGTCATGCAGGAGCTGCCGCAGGCATTCGTACAAGGCCAGAAAGCCGATGCCCGCCAGGGCCATGTTGTGGTGTCGCCAGGGCATCTGCAGCTCGTCGCGCAGGGCCTGGGCGCGCATCAGGTTGCCGCAGAACATCAGGCCATTGGCCAGGGGATAGGTGACCCAGTCGGGCACATTCGGGCGCAGACCGATCAGCACCAGCCCGATGCCGACGATCTCCCCGCCACCGCACCACAGCGCCACCGAGCGGGCACGCTGGCCGGACAGCACCACCCAGGCCATGGCCGGCATCAGCAGATACAGGACCCCGACCACCAGAAAGAGCGTGGGGATGTGAAAGGGCATCAGGGCTCCAGCTCACGCATGATGTCCACCAGCTCCAGCAGGGAGCTGGCGCCCAGTTTCTCCATGACCCGCGCGCGGTGCACCTTGATGGTCTTGAGGCTGCACTGGAAGTGGTCGGCGATGTCCTTGTTCATCAGCCCCTTGATCACCAACTGGCACACCTCGCGCTCGCGCGGGGTGAGGGATTCATAGCGCTGGCGCGCGTCGACCTGCTCCCGATAGTTCTGCAGCCGCTCTCGATCGCGGGCCATGGCCTTGTGGATGGCCTGGAGCAGATCGTCCATGTTGAAGGGCTTGAGCAGGAAGTCGACCGCACCGTTCTTGAGCGCGTGGATGACTTCCTGCGTCTGGCTTTCGCCAGAGATGAACACGATGGGGGTGTGGCGTTCGAGCTTGAGCAACTCTCTTTGCAGCTCGACCCCCGACATGCCGGGCATGCGCATGTCCGAGATCAGCACGGCCGGGGCCACGGGCAGGGAATGCTTCAGGAAGGACTGCGGGTCCTCATAGACATCGACCGTGTAGCCCATGTAGGTCAGCATGCGTGACAGCGATGTTCTGACGGAGGGATCGTCGTCCACCAGGTGGATG
Source organism: Aquabacterium sp. (assembly GCF_036279655.1). GTDB lineage: Bacteria > Pseudomonadota > Gammaproteobacteria > Burkholderiales > Burkholderiaceae_C > Aquabacterium. Next base: position 6,894 of record NZ_DASUIT010000034.1, read on the forward strand.
TGGCCTTTGTCGTCCATGGGTCTGCATTTGTGTGTCTTTGCTGCCCATGGTAGCAACGTGGCCTTGCGGGGGCCAGCCTTCCGCGGCCCCCTTCAAATAAGGGTTAGTTCTAACCCTTATTTGACAACCATCATTTTCAGAATACATTTGCATCCTCGCGTGCCGACTCAGAGCGGTGCCCAGCGACCTGCTTGAATTTTGGAGTTGAACTCATGTCCGAACACTTTGACGTCTTGATCGTGGGCGCTGGCCTGTCTGGCATCGGTGCTGCCTGGCATCTCACCCAAAAATGCCCTGACAAGACCTTTGCCATCCTCGAAGGTCGCGACACCATTGGCGGCACCTGGGATCTGTTCCGCTACCCCGGCATCCGCTCCGACTCGGACATGTACACCCTGGGCTACAACTTCAAGCCCTGGACCGAACCCAAGGTCATCGCCGACGGCGACCGCATCCGCAACTACATCCAGGAAGTCGCCCGTGATGGCGGCATCCAGAAGAACATCCGTCTGGGTCACAAGGTGGCGGCCGCCGCCTGGGACAGCGAAACCGCCCAATGGACGCTGACGGTGCACAAGCAGAACGGCGAGACCGTGCAGATGAGCTGCAACTGGCTGATGATGTGCTCGGGCTACTACAACTACGAAGAGGGCTTCACGCCCGAGTTCAAGGGCCGTGATGACTTCAAGGGCCAGATCATCCACCCGCAGTTCTGGCCAGAGAACTTCGACTACAGCGGCAAGCGCGTGGTCGTGATCGGCTCGGGCGCCACCGCCATCACCCTGATCCCCTCGATGACGGACAAGGCCCAGCATGTGACCATGCTGCAGCGCACGCCCAGCTATGTGATCTCGGTGCCCCAGTTCGACCCGATGGTGCGCTTCCTGCTGAAGTTCCTGCCGGACATGACGGTCTACAACATCAGCCGTGCCCGCAACAACTTCATCACCCAGATGATCTTCAAGCTGTCGCGCAAGTACCCCAATGCCATGCGCAAGTTCCTGCTCAAGCAGGTGAAGATGCAGGTGGGCCCGAACTTCGACATGAAGCACTTCACGCCGCCCTACAACCCCTGGGATCAGCGCCTGTGCGCCGTGCCCAATGGTGACCTGTTCAAGGTGCTCAAGCGGGGCAAGGCTTCGGTGGTCACCGACCAGATCGATCGTTTCGTGGACAAGGGCATCCTGCTCAAGTCCGGCCAGACGCTGGAGGCCGACATCATCATCACCGCCACGGGCCTGAACCTGCGCCTGTTCGGTGGCATGCAGATGTCGGTGGACGGCAAGCCTGTGGAGATGAACAAGCACATCTCCTACAAGGGCCTGATGTTCAGCGATCTGCCCAACTTCTCGAACACGCTGGGCTACACCAATGCCTCGTGGACGCTCAAGGCCGACCTGATCGCCGAATACGTGTGCCGCCTGCTCAAGCACATGGACAAGACCGGCACCCGCATCGCCGTGCCGCGCCGCGACCCCAATGTGCAGCCTGCGCCCCTGCTGGACATGACCTCCGGCTATGTGGCCCGCGCCGAGGCCCACCTGCCCAAGGGTGCCGACCGCGCACCCTGGAAGCTCTACCAGAACTACGCCATGGACAAGGAGCAACTGCACAAGGGCCAGCTCGAAGACGGCGTGATGACCTTCTCCAAGCCCCACAAGGTGGCGCGCCCCACCCAGCCCGCCGCCCAGGCCGTGGCGGGTTAAGCCGTCAGCCGCTGTTGCCGCCACTGCAAGGGCGGCACGCCGGTCCAGCGCTTGAAGGCGCGTGAAAACGCGCTCTGCTCGGCATAGCCCAGCAGGGCGCCCACCTCGGCCAGCGTGAGGCGCTCGTCGCTCAGGTGCAGCTCGGCCACCTGCCGCAATGCCGTTTCACGCAGGGCCCGGAAGTTCAGGCCCTGCTCGGCCAGGCGCCGATAGAACACGCGTGGCGACAGGCGCAGCGCCTGCGCCACCTGCTCCAGCTCGGGCATGCCCTGCGGGGCCAGGTGGGCCACCACGCGGCGCGTCATCTCACCCAGATCTCCGGCTTGCGGCAGGCGTGCCAGGGCGGCGTCCACCTGTTCTTCCATCAGGGCCCGCAAGGTGGGATCGGGCTGCCGCAAGGGCGTGGCCAGGGCTTCCAGCGGGATCACCAGGCGCGTGACCGGCTGCCCAAAGCGCACAGGGCAGCCGAAGTAGTCCGTGTAGGGCCGCAGGTCCGGTGGCGGGGGGTTCACAAAGTCCACCGCCCCCGTCTGCAGGGACAGGGCCTGCCCGCACAGATCGCGGCCGAACTGCACGATGCCCGCGATGCCCGCCTCATCGAACAAGGCGCCGGGCTTGCCATGCGCCACGCCCCAGCGCATCTCCAGATGGCCATCGACCACCTCGTGTTCGATGGGGTTGATGTCATGCACCAGGCGGTGGTAGCGCTGGATGCGCATCAGCGCGGCGCCTAGGTTCTCGCAGGCCAGCAGCACATAGCCCAGGGCCCCCAGGTGGCTGGGCTGCAGGCTCTGGCCCAGGTGCAGGCCCAGCAGCGGGTCGTGCAAGCGCTCGGCCGCCCGGATCAGCAACTGGCAGTAATCCTCGGCGGACAAGCGGCCCAGCGGCTGGGCATCGGCCTGTGCCAGGCGGCGGGGGATCACTTCGCGCGCGGGCACGCCCTGCGCTTCCAGATACTGTGCCAGCACCCGCAAGAAGGTCATGGGCACCATGCCCTGAACCACATCGCGTTCGTACAGACGCTCAGGCAAAGGGGTGGCGGGCGTGGAAGCAGACAAACGGCGCATGGATGAAATTGTCAAAAATTGGGTCGATGCAGTCAAGACGTGCTGACCCTGTGTTCGTTATGCTGAGTCCCACATCAGGAGCATCCATGGGCATGTCGACACGCAAGAGCATCTTCATCACCGGCGCCGCCGCAGGCATTGGCCGGGCCGTGGTCGAGCGCTTTGCGCAAGCGGGCTGGTTCGTGGGCTTGTACGACGTGGACGAGGCCGGCGTGCAGGCCCTGCGCCAGCAACTGGGCGCCGAGCGCTGCCATGCCGGCCGTCTGGACGTGAGCCAGCCCGACGACTGGGAGCGCCAACTGGAGGGCTTCTTCAACGCAGCCGGGGGGCGCCTGGACGTGCTGGTCAACAACGCGGGCATCTCTGTCACGGCGCCGTTTGCCGAGGCCGATCTGGCCCGCCACACCCGCCTCATCGACATCAACCTCAAAGGCGTGGTCCATGGCTGTCATCTGGCCTTTGACTACCTGCGCCGCACGCCGGATTCACGCGTGGTCAACCTGTGCTCGGCCTCGGCCCTGTATGGCCAGCCCATGCTGGCCAGCTACTCGGCCACCAAGGCGGCGGTGCGCAGCCTGACCGAGGCGCTGGACATCGAATGGCAGCGCCACGGCATCCGCGTGGTCGATGTGCTGCCCCTGTTTGTCAACACGGCCATGGTGGCCAACGATGTCCACAAGATGAAGACCGTGCAGACCCTGGGCGTGCGCCTCAGCCCCGAGGACATCGCCCACAGCATCTGGCGCCTGGCCCAGGGCCCGGGCCGGCGTCTGCCCGTGCACACCCCCGTGGGCCTGCAGGCCAAGCTGTTTTACCTGCTGGCCAAGATGTCGCCCGACTGGGCCAATCGCCTGGTGACCGCCCGCATGGCGGGGCACTGATCCTTCCCTTCACACCACTGAGCCATGAACACGATGACCACGCCCATGCCGGCCGGCATGCGGGCGCTGACCGACTTCGACCAGGCCCGCGCCTCCAGCAGCCCCATGGAGCGCCTGCGGCAGGTGCGCGCCTGCGCCCAGGCCCTGCGCGAGCGCATGATGGCCGAGCCCGAAGTGCTCTTCTACCGCAGCTTCAACCTGATCCGCGCGCCTTACCCGACCTACTACGCCTTCTCGGGCGTGTTCGCCGACAAGGGCTTCAAGTTCCCCCTGATCCACCTGTTCAACCGGCTGTTCGTGGTGCAGTACCTGGACCACGATCGGGTGCTGCGCACGCTGATCCTGTCGCCCACCGACCACGAGGCCAACCGCGAGACGCCCTTCTTCAAGCGCCTGGCGCGTGGCGTGCCCCAGGCCATCAACCGCATGATGGCCCCCCAGTACAACACGGTTGAAGGCGCCCTGGCCGACTGCGGCATCACGCCCGATCAGGTGGACTACATCAGCTACGACCACCTGCACACGCACGATGTACGCAAGTGGCTGGGCTCGCACGACCGACCGGCCTACTTCCCCCGGGCGCGCCTGCTGGTGCACCGTCAGGAGTGGCTGTCGACCCGTCAACTGCTGCCCATCCAGGCCGACTGGTACTGCCCTCAAGGCATCGACGGCATCCCGGCCGATCGCGTCGTGATGTTCGATCACAGCCTGAGCCTGGGGCCCGGCCTGGCCCTGGTCCACACCCCGGGGCACACCGAAGGCAACCATTCGCTGGCCGCCCGCGTGCCCGATGGCATCCGCGTCACCAGCGAGAACGGCGTCGGGGTCGATGCCTACGAGCCGCGCCACTCCCGCATCAACGCTGTGCGCCGCTATGCGCTCAGCACCGGGGTGGAGGTGATCCTCAACGGCAACACGCTGGAGGGCAGCAACGACCAGTACATCTCCATGGTGCTGGAGAAGACCCTGGCGGGCCCTTCGGCCCACCCGGACTATCCCAACTGCGCCACCTCCAGCGAGCGCACGCCCTTCTGGGCCTTTCCCGGCGAGGTGGTGAGCCACCTCTTTGGCGAGGCCCATTTTGGGCAGGTGCAGAACGCCCCCAGCGTGCAGAAGGTGCGTGCATGAGCGCCGCCACCCGCACTCAGGCCGACACCGTGCTGGTGACCGGGGGCTGCGGCTTCCTGGGCCGCGCCCTGGTGCGGCAGATCCTGGCGCACACGCCCTGGGCAGTGCGCGTGCTGGCCCTGCCGCATGAGCCCGTGCCCCCCACCTGGTCCGACCGGGTGGAGGTGCTGCGCGGCGACATCACCCGTGCCGACGATGTTGAGCGTGCCGTGCAAGGCTGTGGCCGCATCTTCCATCTGGCCGCCCTGGTGGGTGATGCGGGCAGCGTGGCCGATCACGAGCGCGTCACCGTGGGCGGCACCGCCCTGATCTTCGAGGCCGCCCGGCACCACCGCGCCAGCGTGGTGCTGACCACCAGCATCTGCGCCTATGGCGACGCCATCCAGCGCGGCCCCTGTGCCGAAGACACGCCCCTGGGCGTGCCCCAAGGGCCCTATGGCCATGCCAAACAGGGGCAGGAGCGGCTGGCCTGGCAGTTCCGCGATCAGGGCGGTCAGGTCTGCGTGGTCCGTCCGGCCAACATCGTCGGCCCGGGATCGGGCCCGTGGCTGCTGGACGCGGCCCATGCCTTGCGCCAGGGCCTGCCGGCGCTCCTGAGTGGGGGCCGTGGCAATGCCGTCCTGGCCGTGGTCGACAACGTGGCCGACTTCCTGCTGCTGGTGTCCTGCACGCCGCAGGCCCAGGGCCAGGCCTTCAACATCCACGATGGTCTGCCGGTGACCTGGCAACGCTACTTCAGCGATCTGGCCCAACTGCTGGGTGTGCCCGCGCCGCGTTCGGTGCCTCGCGGTCTGGCCTACCTGGCCGCCACCCTGACCGAGCCGCTGCTGCGGCGCCTGCGCCCCCGCCAGCGCCCACCGGTCACGCGGGAGGCACTCAACCTCATCGCCTGGGACAGCCGCTTCCCCACCGACAGGGCGCGGGCCCTGGGCTGGGCGCCCCGGGTGACCTACGAAGAGATGCTGGCGCAACTGCAGCAGGACATCGCGGAGCGGGGCTGTTAGCATGGCCCGATCCCGCAACTGAATCGGCCCCCTTGCTCCCCGGATGAAAATACCTCCCAGACTGCAGTCCCTCGTGGAAGAAGGCTTGATCGACACCGTCGTGCGTCAACTGATGAGCGGCAAGGAGGCCATGGTCTATGTGGTGCGACGGGGAGACGACACGCTCTGCGCCAAGATCTACAAAGAGGCCACGAACCGCAGTTTCCGGCAGGCGGTGGACTACACCGAGAACCGCAAGACCAAGAACACGCGCCAGGCGCGTGCGATGGCCAAAGGCACCCGCTTTGGGCGGCAGGCGCAAGAGGCCGCATGGCAGAGCGCCGAAGTCGATGCCCTCTACCGCCTGGCCGCAGCGGGTGTGCGCGTGCCCCAGCCCTACACCTTTCTGGATGGCGTCTTGCTGATGGAGCTGGTGGCCAACGCCGAAGGCGATGCGGCGCCACGGCTCAACGATGTGTGCTTCACGGCCCAGGAAGCGCGAGACCACCATGCCACCTTGCTGACCGAAGTGGTCCGCATGCTGTGCGCAGGCGTGGTGCATGGCGACCTGTCGGAGTTCAACATCCTGCTGGCGCAAGACGGCCCGGTCATCATCGACCTGCCGCAGGCCGTGGATGCGGCAGGCAACAACCACGCCAAACGCATGCTGCTCAGAGACGTGGGCAACCTGCGCGATTTCTTTGGCGGCTTCGCCCCCGATCTGCTGTCCACGGATTACGGGTCCGAGATCTGGGCCTTGTATGAGCAAGGGGTCTTGACCCCCGACACCCCGCTGACGGGCACCTTTGCCCGCCCCACGGGGCCGGTGGATCTGGGAGGCGTGATCCGCGAGATTGACGATGCCCGGGATGAAGAGGCCATGCGGCGTCTGCGGATGCAATCGCCCGGGGGCTGAAGGGGGGAGTCACGCATGCCCATCGACCCGTCTGCCGATGCCCCGGTCCTGTTCAAGAACGCCCAGGCATTCGAAACCTGGTTAACGCAGCACCACGCCACGTCCCCTGGCCTGTGGCTCAAGATCGCCAAGCGCGGCGCCAGTGAAGCCAGCGTCACCTACTCGGAGGCGGTGGACATTGCGCTGTGCTGGGGCTGGATCGACAGCCAGAAGAAACGCCTGGACGAGCAATACTTCCTTCAGCGCTTCACGCCCAGGCGCGCCCGCAGCGTCTGGTCCAAGGTCAATGTCGACAAGGTCGCGGCCCTCATCCAGGCGGGCCGCATGCAGGCGCCGGGCCTGGCGCAGGTCGACGCC
>NZ_DASUIT010000035.1:0-16707 GCF_036279655.1 Aquabacterium sp.
GTTTTGCGTCCCTAATCATTTGCTCGGTCGTTTCAGCGTCAGCAGAGATTTCCGGGGCGCTTGAGTCTTTCCCGTAGTGCTCGAAAGAGAAGTGTTCGCAATCCTTGACTCGTACCGAGTAGCGGCCGACTTGGACATTGAGGCCTGCTGAGGCGAGAGTTGCCGCTAGAGCTTCCTTTTCGGGCCATTTGAATAGTTGGCCGGACATGGTGGCAGATCCTTCGCTCATAAAGCCTAACGCAATGTAGGCGGCGATGCCATGTTGCCACTGCTGGAAAGAAGTAGCCAGATATGCCCATTTGTGTATAGATATGAAATCCACATATAGCTACTTTTCTGTGATGCGATCACGCAGATTGAGTCGGCGAGCGACCTTCAGAGGCATTCGCCAGACCTTGGCTTGTCTGTCCCAGGTGGCGCCGGCCGCTTTGACCACGGATTGCAATTGTCCTTCTCCGATGTCGATGCGAACCCCTACGATCTGATGGGGCCTTGCGCTGACTGGGGCCTGCTCAACGATCAACTCCACTGTCGTGATGCGTGTTTTGCCTGAGGGGTCAACGCGGTGACGAACACACACCAGTTGCTCCCCATAGCGGCGTGCAAGCTTGATCGCACCCGGCTGAACGGGGGCGAGCTTTTTGGTGACCCTGAAGTTTGTGATGTCGCTTTTCATTGTCTCTTCACTGTATCCGATCCAGTTCTGTCAACCAAGCCGGACATGCACACCCCCATAGGGGCGTGAATCGCCCGCATCAACCCCTCTTGAATGCTGTGTTTGGATACAGTAATGTTGCTATATGAAGCGCCTCGATGCAGCCACGTCACCAGCCCCTCAGCCTGCGCGCCTGCTGGACCAACTGCGTGAGCACATCCGCTACCTGCACTACAGCCGCCGCACGGAAGAGGCCTACGTCTACTGGGTCAAGGCCTACATCCGTTTCCATGACCTGCAGCACCCCAAGGACTTGGGCGCGCATGAGGTCGAATCCTTCCTCAGCCATCTGGCCTCCGAGCGTCAGGTCGCGTCGTCCACGCACAAGCAGGCCTTGTCGTCCCTGATGTTCCTGTATCAAAAGGTCCTGGGCATTGATCTGCCCTGGTTGTCCGCCATCGGTCGTCCCAAAGGCGAGCGGCGTCTGCCCGTGGTTCTGTCGACGGATGAGGTCATGCGTGTGCTGGAGGCCTTGCCCCAGCAACACCAGCTGTTTGGTCAGTTGCTCTATGGCACCGGCATGCGCCTTCTGGAGGGCTTGCGCTTGCGGGTCAAGGACATCGATTTCGAGCACCGTGCCATCGTGGTGCGCGAGGGCAAGGGCGCCAAGGACCGCACGGTCATGCTGCCCGAGCGTTTGATCCAGCCCCTGCGTGATCACCTGACCTGCATCCGGCAGATCTGGCAAAACGATCGCGACTCCGGTGTCGGTGGCGTTCACACGCCCGGCGCGCTGGACCGCAAGTACCCTCAGATGGGGCGGAGCTGGTCCTGGTTCTGGGTGTTTCCTCAACTGGATCTGAGCACGGATCCACGCACCGGCGAGGTCCGGCGTCACCATGCCCATGAGCAGTCATTCCAGCGGACCTTCAAGAAGGCCGTGATGTTGGCGCGCGTCACCAAACAGGCCACGCCACACACCTTGCGGCACTCTTTTGCCACCCACTTGCTCCAGGCGCGCTACGACATCCGCACGGTTCAAGAGTTGCTGGGCCACAGCGATGTCAGCACCACGATGATCTACACCCATGTTCTCAAGGTGGGCGGTGGTGCCGTGGCCAGTCCCTCGATGCCTTGCTGCCCGCCGTTCATGGGCTCGCATCCCGTCCGGGTGAGGCTAGTGCACCCATCCCGATGCCGCCACCCACAGCGGCACGCTGGCCATCCCCAGCAGGGTCGAGACGGTGATCAGCCCGGCCACAAAGGCACCATGGCCCCCCATGCGCACGGCCAGCACATAGGCGCTGGAGGCGGTGGGCAATGCGGCAAAGGCCACCAGGATGCCGTGTTGTGCTGGGGGCAGATGCAGCCAGATCCCCAGCGGCAGCGCCAGGGCGGGCAGCAGGGCGTGCCGGATGGTCAGCAAGGTGGTGGCCAGCACGGGCGCCTCGGTCAATCCTCCGAGCTTCAAGCCGGCGCCCACGGCCAGCAAGCCCATGGGCAGGGCCGCCTGGCCGATGCGTCCTACGCTCTCGACGGTCCAAGTGGGCAGTGGCACGCCGCTGAGCTTGACCAGCAGACCTGCCACCGTGCCGATGATCAAGGGGTTGCGGGCCATTTCCCGGAAGGCGTTCTGCCCTCCGTGCCGCGCCAGCGACCACACGGCGCCGGCATTGCACAGTGGCACGCACAGGGCGATCAGAACGGCGATCCAGGCCACCCCTTGAGCGCCAGCCAGGCGCTCTGCCAGTGCCAGGGCAATGTAGCTGTTGAACCGGAAGGCGATCTGCGCGCCACTGGCGTGCATGCGTGCATCCACACCAGGCCACCAGCGCAGCAGGGTGGCCAGCCCGATGCCGCTGGCGCAAATCAGCAGGCCGCCCGCGGCCAGGGCGGCTGCGTCTCCCACCTGGATGGGGCTGCGCACGATCGATGCAAACAGCAGGGCCGGAAACAGCATCCAGTAGACCAGGCGCTCGACCACCTCCCAGACAGGTCGATCAAAAATCCGGGTTCTGCACAGCGCAAAACCGGTCATGATCAGCGCAAAGTCGGGGAGCAGCAGCATCGGGTCCAGCATGGGGCGCAAGGGTAACTGTTTCCTGGGAGGATTGCGGGCAAACCCTGGCTTGTCAGCCGAACTTTGGGCCCAATCGTTGATAGTTGGCGGCGCGTGGTGTGCGTGACGGGACAGCCCCGGCGTCGTTTGTTTCAGTCCTGGTCAGGTGGTGTGGATGGCCCAGCTTGCGCGCGTGTCGCTTCGCGAATGGTGGACGCTCTCGCGTCAGCTCTGTGTGCTGGCGATCCTGGCCATGCTGTCCGGGGGCATGGGGGTGGGCGGTCTGCCTCAGGCGGGTACCGCACAGGCCGCTCGTCTGGAGGGGCAGCGTTTTGACGACACCGTGGTCCTGGCCGATCGCACCTTGCGCCTCAATGGCCTGGGCTTGCGAGGGGTGGCCTGGCTGAAGGCCTTCGTGGCCGGTCTGTATCTGGCGGCGCCCAGCCGCGATGCGGGCCAGGTGCTGGCCATGCCGGGTCCCAAACGCCTGCGGCTCAAGCTCATGCTGGAGGTCTCCAGCAAGGAGTTCTCCAAGGCCTTTTCAAAAGGGGTGCGCAAGAACGAGCCTGACAATGTGCAGGCCCAACTGGCCTCGCGCATGGCCGTGTTCATCGCAACCGTCGATGCCATGGGCACCATCCGCAAGGGGGATGCCATCGATCTGGACTATGTTCCCGGCAAGGGCATGCAGATGAAATGGAACAACAAGGTGCTGGGCCCCGTCATCGAGGGGGAGGACTTCTACCGCGCCATCCTCAAGATCTTCATCGGTGAGCGCCCCGTGGACAAACGCATGAAGGAAGGCCTGCTGAGTGGCGGATCCACACCTTGACCGTTTCATCGATGCACTTTGGCTCGAAGATGGCTTGAGTCCCAACACCCTGTCGGCTTACCGCCGCGACTTGCAGGCGCTTGCCGACTGGCTGCAGATCGATGCCGAAGGCCGCTCCCTGGTTCAGGCCAGGGAGTTGGATGTGCTGGCCTACATGTCTGCGCGGCACGAGGGCTCCAAGCCCAGTTCGGCCGGGCGCCGTCTGAGCGTGTTCCGGCGCTTTTACCGCTGGGCCCTGCGTGAGGGGCTGGCGCAGGCCGACCCCACCCTCAAGCTCGATGCGCCCAGGCAGCGCCTGCGCACCCCCTCCACCTTGACGGAGGCGCAGATCGACGCCTTGCTGCTGGCCCCTGACGTGAACGAAGCGCTGGGCCTGCGTGACCGCGCCATGCTGGAGCTGATGTATGCCAGCGGCCTGCGGGTGAGTGAACTGGTCGAGCTGCTGGCTGTTCACTTGTCCCTGCCCGACGGCGTGGTGCGGGTCACGGGCAAGGGCAGCAAGGAGCGCCTGGTGCCCTTCGGTCAGGAGGCCGGTCAATGGCTGCAGCGCTACATCAGCGAGGCACGCGCCGGCATCCTGGGCGGGCAGGTCAGCGATGCGCTCTTTGTGACGGCGCGCGGCGGGGCCATGACCCGGCAGATGTTCTGGAAGCTGATCCGCAAGTACAGTCTGTTGGCGGACATCCACCAGCATCTCTCGCCGCACACCCTGCGCCATGCCTTTGCCACCCACCTGCTCAACCATGGCGCCGACCTGCGCGTGGTGCAGTTGCTGCTGGGTCACGCCGACATCTCCACCACCCAGATCTACACGCATGTGGCGCGGGAGCGCCTCAAGCAATTGCATGCGCGTCATCACCCGCGCGGCTGAGGGCGCTCAGCCCATTTCGCCCAGCAGGAAGCGCATTTCTGCATCACTGAAGCCAGCCTGTTTGCGCGCCGCCAGGTTGTAGGGCGGTTTCAGGCGTGGTGCTTCGTGGCGTCGCACCAGCTCCGGGTAGACCGTCACCGGATCCAGCCCGCGGGCGGCGCAGAGGTGGTGGAACCAGCGGTTGCCGATGGCCACGTGGCCGATCTCGTCACGCAGGATGATGTCCAGGATGCCCACGGCGACCAGATCTCCGGCCTTGGTGAGCTTGGCCTGGATGGGGGGCGTGGCATCCAGCCCACGGGCTTCCAGGGTGCGTGGCACCAGCGCCATGCGCGCCAGGATGTCATGGGCCGTGCGCTCGCACATCGACCACAGGCCGTCGTGGGCGTCAAAGTCACCATAACGGGCGCCCAGGCTGTGCAGATGCTCGTTCAGCAGGGTGAAGTGCAGGGCCTCTTCGCTGGCCACCTGCAGCCAGTCGCGGTAGAAATCACCGGGCATGCCCTCGAAGCGCCAGACAGCGTCCAGCGCCAGATTGATGGCATTGAACTCGATGTGGCAGATGGCGTGCAGCAGGGCAGCACGGCCTTCCAGCGTGAAGGGGGAGCGCGTGGGTACCTCTTTGGCCGACGCCAGACGTGGCCGCTCGGGGCGGCCGGGCAGGGCGGTGAGCACCTCGGGCGTGGGGTGCACGGCCTCATAGGCCGCGCGCATCAGCGCCTCAGGCTGGGCCTGGACGGTCTCGAACAGCTCGCGGGCCGCCCGGGCCTTGTCAACCGGATCCCTCAGCAGCAGGGCGTGCAAGGCCTGGTGACGAAGGCCGGGCATCGTCATTCCGCCCAGTGGATCCAGCCGGCCTGCGCCGTGACCAGGATCAACACACCAAAGGCGATGCGGTACCAGGCAAAGGGCACGAAGGTGTGGGTGGACACATAACGCAGCAGCCAGCGCACGCACAGCCAGGCCGACAGGAAGGACAGCAGCAGCCCGATGCCGAACAGGGGGGCATCGGCCATCGACAGCAGTTCGCGCTCCTTGTAGAGGCTGTAGGCTCCCGCACCGATCAGCGTGGGGATGCCCAGGAAGAAGCTGTATTCCGTGGCGCTCTGGCGCGACAGGCCCATCAGCATGCCGCCGATGATGCTGGCACCCGAGCGGCTGGTGCCGGGCACCAGGGCCAGGCACTGCAGCAGGCCCACCTTCAGGGCGTCGAGCACGGTCATGTCATCCACCGACTGCACACGGGCCGGGGCAGCCCCCTGGCCTCGTTTCTCTGCCCACAGGATGATCAGCCCGCCGATGATGAAGGTGGTGGCCACCACCGTGGGGGTGAACAGATGGGCCTTGATGGCCTTGCCCAGCAGCAGGCCCAATACCACCGCCGGCAGGAAGCCGACGATCACATTGAGGGCAAAGCGCTGCGCACGCGCCTCGCTGCCCAGTCCTTTGACCGTGTCGAGCAGGCGCTGCCAGTACACCAGGATCACGGCAAAGATGGCGCCGGTCTGGATGGCGATGTCGAACACCTTGGCCTTGTCCGCGCCCATGCCTTGTCCGAAGTCCAGCAGCGATCCCGCCAGGATCAGGTGCCCCGTGCTGGAAATGGGTAGGAACTCGGTCAGTCCCTCGACAATGCCCATCAGGGCCGCCTTGATGTACAGCGCAATATCCACAAGAGTCCGTTCGTTCTGAGCAGCGACAAGCCGAGCATCTTAGGGCAAGCCCGCGCGCCTGGGCCCCGGCCGATATCCCCTGATCGGACGGGGTGGCCGCGCCTGTGTCAGCATCCTGTCTGTCGCCGTCTTTGCCAAACACCTTGTCATGCCATTTTCCCGAGACGCCTGGGTCAACCGATATGCCTCGCTCAGCGCGCAACTGCAGGACCAATGTGGTGTGAGCCTGGGCACCGAGCTGCAGGGGCAGCCCTTGCCTAATCTGCAGTGGGTGGCCACCAGCGAGGCCCTGGCGCGTGAGCTGGGATGGCCCGAGGACTGGGCCGAGCACCCCGAGGCACTGGCCGTGTTCAGCGGCAATGCTGTTTGGCCAGGCATGCGTCCCATGGCCACGGTCTACAGCGGACACCAGTTCGGCCAGTGGGCCGGGCAACTGGGGGACGGGCGGGCCTTGTTGCTTGGCGAGGTCCAGACCCCCCAGGGCCCGCGCGAGGTGCAGCTCAAGGGCGCCGGCGCGACCCCGTATTCGCGTCGGGGGGACGGGCGTGCCGTGCTGCGCTCGTCCATCCGCGAGTTCCTGTGCAGCGAGGCCATGCATGCCCTGGGCATTCCCACCAGCCGGGCGCTGTGCCTGACCGCATCGCCCCATCCCGTCTACCGTGAAACGGCGGAAACTGCCGCCGTGGTCACCCGCGTGGCGCCCAGCTTCGTGCGTTTCGGGCACTTCGAGCATTTCGCGCACAGTGGTCGCCCGGGACACGATCAGGCCCTGGCGGCGCTGGTGGACTTTGTGGTGGACCACCATTTGCCCCACCTGGCACACCTTCCCAGGGCGACCGCAGCGGCGGGGCAGGGCGAGCGTGCCGTGGCCCTGCTGGCCCATGCCTCCGAGACCACGGCCGACCTGATGGCGCAATGGCAGGCCGTGGGCTTTTGCCATGGCGTGATGAACACCGACAACATGTCCATCCTGGGCCTGACGCTGGACTATGGACCTTTCGGTTTCATGGATGGCTTCGACCCTTCGCATGTCTGCAATCATTCGGATGTGTCCGGCCGCTACCGCTGGCGCTACCAGCCCGATGTGGGCTTCTGGAACATCGGGGCGCTTGCGCAGGCCCTGGCGCCCCTGATCCCCGATGCGGCCACCGATGACAGTGAGGCGCAGTTGCGCATCCTGGGCGCCATCAAGCGATACGAGCAGCGCTATGGCGAGCAGATGCTGGCGCGCTGGCGTGCCAAGCTGGGCTTGAGCACCGAGGAGCCGGACGACGCCCGGCTGGCCCATGACTGGATCACGCTGATGGCGGGCGCCCGTGCCGACTTCACCATCACCTTCCGGCGCCTGGGCGGCTACCGCGCAGCCTTGCCGCCCGAGGCCCCCGAGAACGCGCCGGTGCGGGATCTCTTCCTGGACCGCGCCGCCTTCGACGCCTGGGCGCGCCGCTACGCCGATCGCCTGGCGCGTGAGAGCAGCGTGGACGCCAATCGGCAGGCGCGCATGGACCGTGTCAACCCCTGGGTCGTGCTGCGCAACCATCTGGCCGAGCACGCCATCCGGCGCGCCCAGGCCGGTGACTTCAGTGAGGTGCAGCGCTTGCACCGGGTCCTGCAGCGGCCGTTCGAGGTGCAGAGCGAACACGCGGCCGATGCCGACTTCCCGCCCGACTGGGCTTCCGCCATCGAGGTGTCCTGTTCATCATGAGCGATTACAAAGTCCAGAAAACCGACGCGCAATGGCGCGAGCAACTCGACGACATGCAGTACCAGGTGACCCGTCGCGAGGCCACCGAGCGCGCCTTCACTGGCAAGTACTGGGACCACAACGAGGACGGCATCTACCGCTGCGTGTGTTGCGGCGCACCCTTGTTCGATGCACGCACCAAGTTCGATGCCGGTTGCGGCTGGCCCAGCTACTTCGAGCCGCTGCGCGCTGACATCATCGAGCGCATCGAGGACCGCAGCCACGGCATGGTCCGTGTCGAGGTGCGCTGCCAGGATTGCGGCGCCCACCTGGGCCATGTGTTCGACGATGGCCCGGCCCCCACGGGTGAGCGGTTCTGCATCAACTCGGCCGCGATAGACTTCAGCCCACGCTGACCACCCTGATGCCGCGCATTGCACGGCCACCACCATGAAGCTGCTGCTGGATTTCCTGCCGATCATCCTCTTCTTCGCCACCTACAAATGGGGCGATGGCAACAAGGAGCTGGCGGCTCACTGGATGACCCACACCCTGGGCTTCATGGTCTCGGGCGGCATCGTCGGGATCAAGGAGGCGCCCACCTTGCTGGCCACCGTGGCTGTGGCGGCGCTGTCGATCGTGCAGATCGTGACCATGAAGCTGCTGCGCAAGAAGATCGACACCATGCTGTGGGTGAGCGTGGTCATCGTGCTGGGCCTGGGGGGGCTGACCATCTACTTCCACGACGAGACCTTCATCAAGTGGAAGCCCACCATGATCTACTGGGTCATGGGCGGGGGCCTGCTGATCTCCGACATCATCCTCAAGCGCTACGTGTTGCGCACCATGATGAGCGCGGCCGAACTGGAGGTGCCCGATGCGGTCTGGCGCACCCTGAGCTGGGCCTGGGTGCTGTTTTTCGCCGGCATGGGTGTGCTCAACCTCTATGTGGCCTACAACTACCCCACCGACACCTGGGTGAACTTCAAGATGTGGGGCAGCCTGGGGCTGACGCTGGTGTTTACCCTGGCGCAGGGCGTGTACCTCAGCCGCCACATGCCTGCCGTGCCCGACAAGGCCAAGACCGAGGCCTGAGGGCCAGGAGCGACCCATGACCCCGCCTTCACCCTCCCACGGCGTCAGCGCCGACCTGATCGAGACCACCTTGCGCGCCGCGCTCTCGCCGCAATCGCTGCAGGTGCAGGACGACAGCCACCTGCACGCGGGCCATGCCGGCGCGCGCGATGGCCGGCATTTTTCGGTGACCATCCAGGCCGCCTGCTTCAAGGGCCTGTCACACGTTCAGCGTCATCGTCTTGTGTATGATGCTTTGCGCGATGTGATCCCTCAGGGCATCCATGCGCTGGCCATCAAGGCCGAAGCCGTTTGAACACTCTCAACACATACATGCAAAACCAGCCGGTGCCCCGGGCGCTGTGCTCGCACCAAAGGACCCTGTTGTGCTCATGAAGACCCAACGTATTGCCCAGGCTGCCGCTGTCGCCGCTGCCCTGGTTCTGGCCGCCCCCATGGTGCTGGCCCAGAACATCGCCATCGTCAACGGCAAGGCCGTGCCCAAGTCGCGCTTTGACGCGATGATGACCCAGATCGCCAAGCAAGGCCAGCAGCCCAAGACGCCCGACCTCGAAGCCAAGGTCAAGGAACAGCTCGTGCTGCGCGAGATCTTTGCGCAAGAGGCTGAAAAGCGTGGCATCGCGGCCTCCGAGGATTACCGCCAGCAGATGGAGTTCGCCCGCCAGTCGGTGCTGATCCAGACCCTGTTCGCCGACTTCGAAAAGAAGAACCCCAGCACCGAAGCTGAAGCCCGCGCCGAGTACGACAAGATCAAGGCCACCAGCGGTGACAAGGAATACCGCGCCCGCCACATCCTGGTCGAGAAGGAAGACGAGGCCAAGGCCCTGATCGCCCAGCTCAAGGGCGGCGCCAAGTTCGACGAGCTGGCCAAGAAGGCCTCCAAGGATCCCGGCTCGGCCGAGAATGGTGGCGATCTGGACTGGGCCAGCCCTGGCAACTACGTGCCTGAGTTCTCTGCCGCGATGACCAAGCTCGAAAAGGGCCAGTTCACGCAAGAGCCCGTCAAGTCGCAATTCGGCTTCCACATCATCAAGCTCGAAGATGTGCGCGCCAACCAGTCGATCCCGCCTTTCGAAGAGGTCAAGGATCAACTGATCCAGCGCAACAACCAGATGAAGCTGGCCAAGTTCCGTGACGAACTCAAGGCCAAGGCCAAGACCGACTTCAAGTTCTCCAACCAGTAAGTCGTCTACTGCACCTGTGTCATCAGCGCGGCATTGCCTCCGGCCGCTGCCGTGTTGATGCACACCACCTGCTCCGTGGCAAAGCGGAGCAGGTACAAGGGGCCTCCCGCCTTGGGACCCGTCCCGCTGTGGCCTTGGCCACCGAAGGGCTGAACGCCCACCACCGCGCCAGTCATGCCGCGGTTCACATACACATTGCCCACCCGCATCCGCTGCGCGATCTGCTGCGCGCGTGAGTCGATGCGCGTGTGCACCCCCAGTGTCAGCCCGAAGCCCGTGGCATTGAGCTGATCGATCAGCGCGTCCAGGGTGGGAGCACCCGTGCCCGGCCCCCAGTGCACCACGTGCAGGATGGGCCCGAAGTGCTCCTCGCGCACATCTGCCACGCAGGGCAGGGCATAGGCTGCGGGCGTCACGAAGTGCCAGCGCTCTGCCAGTTCCGGGCTGGGGCAGGCGGCCACGCCGATGCAGCGCACCTCCTGTGCTCGCTCCTGCGCTGCCTGTGCCAACTCGGTCAGGTGCGTGTGCAGGCGGGCCTGGGCCCGTCCATCGATCACCGGGCCGACGTCGGTGCACCACTGTGCCGGATCGCCCACCACCAGGGTGCTCAGCGCACCGGCCAGCAGTGCTTCGAACTCATGGGCGGTGCTCTGATGCAGGCACAGCACGCGCAGGGCCGAGCAGCGTTGCCCCGCACTGCCAAAGGCGCTGCCGATGACGCTGTCGAGCAGTTGCTCGGGCAGGGCCGTGCTGTCGGCGATCAGGGCGTTGATCCCGCCGGTTTCCGCGATCAGCGGCACGATGGCCTGACCGGGACGCTCCATCAGCGCGCGCTGGATCTGCCGGGCGGTGGCCTCCGAGCCCGTGAACGCCACCCCCGCGCACAGCGGGTGGGCGACCAGGGCATGGCCCACGACCGCGCCCAGGCCGGGGGCCAGTGCCACCACGTCTCTGGGCACTCCCAGCGCATGCAGCAAGTCGATGAAGCGTGCCGCCACGCGCGGAGTCTGCTCCGAAGGCTTGGCGGCCACGGTGTTGCCCATCACCAGCGCGGCCATCACCTGGCCGGCAAAGATGGCCAGGGGGAAGTTCCAGGGCGCGATGCAGACCCACACGCCGCGCCCCCGCAAGCGCCACTCATTGTGCTCACCCGTGGGACCGGGCAGCACCCGTGGAACCAGCGATTCGCGGGCCTGCTGGGCGTAGTAGCGGGCATAGTCGATGGCCTCGCGCACTTCGGCCACCGCATCGGGCCAGCTCTTGTGACCCTCCAGCACCAGATCGGCCGCCCAACTGTCCAGTTCGGCCTCCAGGCGCAAGGCCACCTCGTCCAGCCATTGACAGCGCCGTGCTGCGGGGCTGGCCTCCCAGGACTCGAAGGCTGCGGCCAGACGCGCCATCAACGCATCGATGTGCTCGGGCGCCAGATGGGCCGGCACATCATGTGTCTGCTCCCGTGTCCGGGCCTCAGTCAAGGCCTGGAGCAGGGCCTCTCGGTGGGCCTGCACATGCACATCGCGGCCCCAGGCATTGAGGCGTTGTGGGCCATACAGCAGCCGTGGTGCAAGTACGCCGCAATCGGTGGTGGAGGGCGGCTCATCGGCCGCCAGCAGCGGCGAGCGCATCAGGGTGTCCAGGGACACGGTCGGGTCCACCAACTGATGCACGAAGGACGTGTTGGCCCCGTTTTCCAGCAGGCGCCTGACCAGGTAGCCCAGCAGGTCGCGGTGCGCACCCACAGGGGCGTAGACCCGCAGGGCAGAGGTTTGCAGGCCACCGACCGGATCGGCCAGGATCTCCCGCCAGGTGGCCTCGCCCATGCCGTGCAGGCGTTGCCACTCCAGCGTCCCCAGTGGCACGCCCTGCCTGTGCGCCAGTTGCATCACCGCAGCCACCGTGAGCGCGTTGTGGGTGGCGAACTGTGGCGACAGCACGGCGCGGTGCCCCAGCAAGCGATCTGCGCAGGCCAGGTAACTCAGGTCGGTATGGGCCTTGCGAGTGAACACGGCAAAGCCGGGCAGCCCCAGCTCCTGCGCACGCTTGATCTCGCTGTCCCAGTAGGCCCCCTTGACCAGACGCACGGTCAGGCGACGCTGGTGCAGTGTGGCCAGTCGGGCCACCTCGTCGATGACTTCAGCGGAGCGCAACTGGTAGGCCTGCACCGCCAGCCCGAGGCCCGACCAGGCACGGGCCTCAGGCTCTCCGGCCAGTGCCTGCAACAAGGCCTCCAGCACATCGAGCTGCAACTCCAGCCGCCAGGACTCTTCGGCATCGATGGTCAGTAGCACATTGGCCCGTGCGGCCTGCAGCGCCAGTGCATGCAAGGGCGGAATCAGGTGGCGCAGTACCGCCTCGCTGTGAGCACTCTCAAAGCGGGGGTGCAGGGCGCTGAGCTTGATGGACAGTCCGTCATGGTCGCCGCGCCCGGCCATCTCGGTCAGGGCGTGTTGATAGGCGCGCAGATAGCGCTCGGCATCGGCCCAGGTGCGTGCCCCTTCCCCCAGCATGTCGACGCTGAAGCACAGGCGCTGACCACGTGCCCGCGCGGCATCTCGCAAGTGCTGGGCGTGGCTCAAGGCCTCGTCCACGGTCTGTCCCAGAACGAACTGGCGCCCCAGCAATTGCACCGACCGGATCGTGGCGGCCACCACGGTCTGACCGCCCAGGCGCTGCAGCCAGCCATGCGGGCCACGGTCGCTGTCGGGCAGCAGGTGCTGCGCCAGCTCCAGCACCCGATGCGACAGGCTCTGAAGCAGGCCCTGGGCGGGGGGCGGGGGCGGCGCCTGGTCGTGGTGGCGCAACTGGTCAATGGTCAGTGCCAGCGCGGTGTCGGCGTCGGGCACGCGCAGCAAGGCCTCGGCCAGGCGCATCAGGGCCAGGCCCTCGTGGCTGGACAGCGGGAACTCGTGCAGCAGGGATTCCATGGCCCAGAGGGGCCCGGGATGGCGCCTCACCCCTTCGACCCACGGGGTGCAGCGCTGCTTGACCGCCGTCCAGTCCACATGACCGCTCAGCGCCTCCTGCAAGGCGCGCACGGCGGCAGCTTCATCGCGCCAGGGACAGGGGAGACGGTCCTTCCGTTCAGGCTTCATGCCAGGGCCCTCTGCTGTGACGGCCCCAGCGTAATCTCAAGCGACCTCAGCGTCCAGCGCAAGTGCCGAACAAACCGGGCTCATTTGTGGCGTGTTCAGCGCTTGCGGAACACCAGATCCCACACGCCATGCCCCAGGCGCAGCCCACGGTTCTCGAACTTCGTCAGCGGCCGGTAGTGGGGCTTGGGGGCATAGCCCTCGGCGGTGTTCTCCAGCGCGGGCTCGGCGCCGAGCACCTCCAGCATCTGTTGGGCATAAGGCTCCCAGTCCGTGGCGCAGTGCAGATAGCCGCCCGGGGCCAGACGCGTGACCAGGTGGGCCACCAGGGGCGCCTGGATCAGGCGACGCTTGTGATGGCGCTTCTTGTGCCAGGGGTCGGGGAAGTAGATGTGCACGCCCGCCAGGGAGCCCGGCGGGATCATGTGCTCCAGCACCTGCACGGCGTCGTGACGCAGGATGCGGATGTTGCTCAGACCCAACTCGCCAATGTGCTTGAGCAGGGCACCCACGCCGGGTTCATGCACCTCGCAGCCGATGAAGTCGGTGTCGGGCAGGGTCTGGGCGATTTTGGCGGTGGCATCGCCCATGCCGAAGCCGATCTCCAGCACCACCGGGGCCTGGCGGCCGAAGGTGGCGCCAAAGTCCAGAGGCTGTTCGCTGTAAGGCAGCACGAAGCGGGGGCCGAGCTCGTTCAGCGCACGGGCCTGACCTTCGGTGGTGCGGCCGGCACGCATCACATAACTGCGGATGGTGCGGGGGTGTTCGGGCGAGGGCTGCTCGGACTCGGGGGAGGGGGCTTCGTGGGTGTCGGACATGGGGCGGACCTGGATCAGATCGGGCGATTCTAGGGGGATCTGGGGATGACGCTGCGGTAGATGTCGACGGGCACTTCAGGCTAAGCTGCTCCGATGGCGAGGCATCTCTTCACAATCAAAGGCAGTCCATGGCTTGGTGGAAGCGTCTGATCGGGTTGCGAGCCCCTGACCCGGCGTGGTTCACCCAACCCGATCCGGCATCGGCCGGGCAGAGGGCGGCCCTGGAAGTGCAGTACCTGGGGGCGGCGGGTTTCGTGATCCGTGATGCCGGGCGCACCGTCGTGCTCGATCCCTTCGTGACGCGCGTGGGGCTGTGGCCCACGCTCACGCAGCCCCTGGTGCCGGATACCGAGTTGATCCAAGCGCTGATCCCGCACGCCGACGATGTCCTGATCGGGCATGCCCACTACGACCACATCCTGGACGCGCCCGACCTGTGCCGCCAGACGGGAGCGCGCCTGATAGGCTCGCGGGCGACCATCATGGTCGGGCGTGCGGCTGGCTTGCCCGAGCACCAGTTGCTGGAAACCGCAGGCCGTGAGGACATCGCCTGTGGCCACTGGACCGTGCGCGGCCTGCCATCCCGGCATGGCAAGGTCTTTGGCCGCATCCCCATCCCTGGCGACATGCATGAGCCCCCGCCCTGGCCGCCCCGGATGCGGGAGCTCAAGCACGGTCTGGTGATGAACTGGCTGGTGGACACGGGTGGGCTGCGGGTGGTGCACATCGACTCGGCCGACGTCATCCCCGATGAACTGGCGCTGGCCCAGGCCGACATCGTCTGCCTGTGCGCGGTGGGCCGGCAGGCCCGCCCGAACTATGTGCGCGATGTGGTGCGCCTGCTCAAGCCGCGCTGGGTGCTGCCCTGCCATTGGGACACCATGTTCACCCACATCCGCGACACCCCGGACATGATTCCGGGGGTGGACCTGCCGGGGTTCATCCGCGAGGTGCGTGAAGCGGGCTGTGAGGTCTTGCCAACGCCCATCTTGGGAGCCCGCAGGTTTCCCCTGCCCCTGAACAGGGGGCTGGCAACAGCGAGTTAGGGATGGGTGTTTCGTCTGGTAACAAACACAATGCCTCGGCACAGAGAAGGAGCGGTGCTACCGGCTCGTGCCTGGACAGTCCCGCGGACGTCCAGTTCCACACACCTTGTCAGGAGTCCTTCATGTCCCATTTGCTCAAGCCGTTGTTGCTGGCGGTATCTCTCGTTGCGGCCTCCACGGCTGCACAGGCCAATCTGCTGGTCAACGGCGGTTTTGAAGATTCGACCAGTCCGGTCGCAACGCCCCCGGGCTGGTTCAACATCGGCCACAACGATGGCGTGATCACCTATGCCGCCTTCAACACCCCTGTCTACGAGGGTGTGAACTACTATGACCTGGGTGGTTATGGTGACGCGAATGGCCCGATCGGTGACGGCATTGCACAGAGTTTTGCAACCACCGTGGGTGCGACCTACACCGTGAGCTTCGGCCTGAGCGGTGAAAACTCGTCAGGCGACGAAACCCTGACGGTTGCAGCTGGCAATGTGTCCTTGGACTACCCGCTCATTCCGGATGGTTCGGGTGTGTTTCAGCGTCCGTTCGTGACGCAGACCTTCAATTTTGTGGCCACCAGTGCATTGACCACCTTGTCGTTCGTACACACGGCCGGGCCTGGTGGCAACAACGACCCCTTGATCGATGGCGTCAGCGTCACCTTGGCATCGTCGGTGCCAGAGCCCGAGACCTACGCCTTGTTGTTGGCCGGTCTGGGGGTGGTGGGGTTCTCCCTGGCACGTCGGCGCGCCGCCTGACATGGTGAAGGGCCACTGAGGGCCCTTTCCTGTGCGACCTAGGCCGGAGCAGCGTTTGGGTAGGCTAGAATACGCGGGTTCTGCGGGTGTCGTTCAATGGTAGGACTCTTGCTTCCCAAGCAAATAACGTGGGTTCGATTCCCATCACCCGCTCCAGTTCAGCAGATCACAGCATCTCACACCGGCTCAAGCCTCTAAGTACATCAAGGACTTAGAGGCTTTTGGCTTTTCAGGCTCTCACCCTTCCAGCATCATCCACTCCCAGCGCTCGGCACTCTCGATGCCGACGGGATACCAGGCCGGCGTCCAGCCCTGCTCGCGTGCGATCCTGAAGCTCTGACAGACATCCCTGACTTCCGCCCCGTGAAGATCGCCTTGTGCGGTCTCGGTCAGCGTGAGCATGTCCCTGTCGTGGTGCCCCACCAGCATCAACACACCTTTGTGCTGTCCTTCGAGGGCGACCAGATTGTTGCGGATGACCACGGACAGGGGTTCGAAGCGAACGTCATCCGTCCCGGGGTGCCAGCTCAGGCACCACACGCCGATCGAAGCATCGCGGAACGTGGTCATGGATTCAATGTAGCGTGGCGCTCACAGGCACGCCAGAGGGGACACCCCCCCGAGATCGATGAAAAAGAGGGCTCATCACGCATTTCCTGGGTGTGCAGTGCCACTAATGCACGCTTTGTCGATGTAACGCGGGGCGCGGGCTGAGCCGCCTTTCTTCGCCCCGCTGGTGGCATGCCGAGACCGCCACCGGCCACGGCTCGCGCACATTGAGAGTCAGGGAGCGGATAGGGGAGCGACAACACGAAGGTCTGTGTGCGATTCACCAAGGATGGCAAAGGCGCGGCGACCAGGGTACGTCAGGACGTCTACGCAGACCACCAGCGGGGCGATCAAAGGGGTGAAGGGGCACGCGGCCGGGCGCCTTGTGGGTGCCGAGGAG
>NZ_DASUIT010000036.1:0-4558 GCF_036279655.1 Aquabacterium sp.
AGGCCTGCCTGGTGCGTGCCCGCTGTTTGCTGTCGGGCTGGAGGCAGGCCGCAGCGGTCTTACCGCCGCACGATCTGATGCAGCAGATCGTGGATGAATCGCAGTGGCGCGACACCCTGGCGCGGCGATTGAGCGCGCCCATGCTGCGTCAGGCCCTGCTGCACCTTGATGCCTTGCTGGGGCAGGCCCTGGCCTTGCAGGGCGGGCGCGACGCCACGCCCTACCGCTGGCTGCGCGAACTCAAACGCTTGCGCGAGCCTTTGCCGGCCGCTGCGGCCCAGGGCGTGGTCCAGTTGCTGACCATCCATGGCGCCAAGGGGCTGGAAGCGCCTGTGGTCTTCATGGTGGACTGCGATGGCGAGCCGGCCAGAAGCGATCATCACACCGTGCTCGTGGACTGGCCTCAAGGGGCCGACCACCCGGCTTGCTGCGCCTTTGTTGCCAGTGAAGGCAGCCCGCCGGCCAGCCTGGCCGCCGCCCTGGAGGGTGAAAAGCGGGCCCAGCAGACCGAGGAGTGCAATGCCCTGTACGTGGCGCTGACCCGAGCCCGGGAGGAGTTGATCTTCAGCCGCACGCAGCCTCACCGTCGTCATCCTGTGGCCAGTTGGTGGCAGCGCTTGTGGGACAGCCAGGCCCTGGAGGATGGGCACCGCTGGCAGGCGCCAGCCGCCACCGCGTCCTTGGCAGCGTCCGCCTCGTGCGAGGGGCAGTCCAACCGTCTGGCGGTCTTGCCGCCGCTGCAGCCGCCAGACAAGGCCCCGTCTCCGCGTGCACAGGATGCCGATGCATCCACCGATCTGGCGCAAGTGCTGCGTGCCCACCGTGGGCGCGTCGTGCACCGGGTGCTGGAACTGCTGACCCCCTTGCCCCTGGCTGCGCGCCAGACGGTCGTGATCGAGCGCTTGACCCGTCAGGCCTGGACCGCCATGGCCAGCGCGGCCGAGTCGGCACCTGCACCGCTGACACGAGAGGTCTTGCTGGAGCTGATCACGCAAGTCCAGCGCATCGCAACGCACCCCGAGTCAGGCCCCTGGCTGGATCCGTCCCAGGTCCATTGGGCGGGCAACGAGGTGGTGCTCTGGCACGAGGGGCAGATCCTGCGTCTGGATCGACTGGTGGCGCGCCGCAAGGGCGATGCCCTGGAATGGTGGGTGATTGACTACAAGCTCCACGAGACGCCCCAGAGTGTCCACAGCTACCGGGAACAGTTGCACCGCTATGTGCAGGCCGTGTCCGAGCTGGAGCCCCAATCGGTGGTGCGGGGGGCCTTCATCACGGGGGACGGGGGTTTTCGTCCGCTGTGAGCAGGGATCAGGTCAAATCGGTGCTCGATTTCGGCCGATAACGAGAAATAAGCCCGGTGTTTACAGGGCTTGAACACTTCTTGCAATCGATACAACTGGGGTTCAATGTCGTTACAAGTCTGCCGCGAAGGGCGGACTGCAACCGCCATTGAGCCAGCAGTGTGTCGATGAACAAGGCCGACGTTCCCGCGCAAGCTTCCGCACCGGTTCGACGCTTCGGGCGCTTCGAGCTGCGGCAGCCTTTGGGCAAGAGCCTGGCCTCCAACAGCTGGCTGGCTTTTGATGCCAATCTGCAGGCCGAAGTGCTGCTCTGCGTGCCTCGGGCCAAACCGTCGGATGTGGCCGGGCGGGACGCCTGGACGCAGGACACGCTCAAGGCCTCCCGGCTCAAGCACCCCCGTCTGGCAGAGGTGCTGGACATGGGGCTGCATGACGGTTGGCCCTATGTGGCTTATGACCGTGACGGTGCGCAGACCCTGAGCGAGCGTCTGGCATCGGGGCAGGCCCATGCCACGGTGATCGAGCAGGTCAACTGGATGGTGGAGATGCTCGAAGCCCTGGCCTACGCACATGAGGCCGGCATGGCCCACCGGGATCTGGCGCTGCACAATGTGATGGTGGATGCCGCAGGGCACATCCGTCTGGCGGGTCTGGGCGTGGGCCTGAGCGCGGCCCAGGGTGCAGAGCACTCCAGCGCGGCCCGGCAGGAGCAGCGCGCCGCGGCCGAGCGTGACGTGCTGATGGCAGGCCTGATGCTTCATCGCCTGCTGGCGGGGCATCCCGCCCTGGACGATGCCGATCTGGGCAGTGCGGCCTCGCGGGTCGGGCTGGAGATCGTGCGCCTGCCCTGGACCACGCCGCAGCCCGTGCCCGAAACCTTGCGTGCCATCGTCAATCGGGCCACCGATCGGCAGCAGCGCCAGCGCTATCTGAATGCACGGACCCTGATCAGCGCCCTGCAGGGCTGGGTTCTGGCCAACAGCCAGGAATCCGCCGGGCCGCTGGCCTTGTTTTTGGATCGCATCAACGCCGTCGGGCACCTGCCCAGTCGGGCCAAGGACCTGGGCGCCATCAACAAGCTGTTGCTCAATGAGCAGTTGAAGATCGACGATCTGGTGGACCAGATCATCAAGGATCCGGCGCTGAGCTGGGAGTTGCTGCGCGTGATCAACACGGCGCGCTTCCAGAACAGTGGCGAAGAGCCGAGTTGCAGCCTCTCTAGGGCGGTGGTCCTGCTGGGCCAGCAAGGGCTGCGCAAGGTCAGCACCAGCGTCAGAACCTGGCCGGGGGTGCTGGGGGCGGCTGAATCTCGTCAGGGTGAAGGTGCCGGGCAGCAAGCCATTGCGGCCCTGGACGAAGAGATGAAGATGGCCTGCATCGCGGCCATGGCAGCGCGCTGGCTGCGCCCCTTCAACATCGGCGACGAGGATGCCATGGTGGCCGCCATGTCCCAGCACCTGGGGCGTTTGCTGATCCTCTACCACTATCCCGAAGAGTCCGCCCAGATCGCTCGCCTGATGGCACCGGTGCCGGCCAGCGAGCCGGGTGGCAAGCCGACACCAGGCATGACCCAGGAGGCTGCGACGGGAGCGGTGCTGGGCATCCATCCGGACGATCTGACTGCAGCGGTCCTGCGCCATTGGGGCTTTTCGGAGCCGCTGATCCAGGCAGCCAGGCCCTTGAGTCTGAATGTGGCCCCCCGCCGTCCTGAAAGCCCGGAAGACTGGCTGCGCATCACGGCCAGCCTGGCCAATGAACTGTGTGCCCTGATCGGCAAACCTGCGGCACAGCAGGCCCGCATGATGACCCATCTGCTGTCACGGTATGCCCGCCCGGCCGTGACCAGCCAGCGCGAATTGCTCGATGCCCTGCAACGTGCCATCCGCCCGATCGATCGGACCTTGTACCGGCAGATGTTCCCCGCGCCCAGCCCATCGGGGCCGGGCCCTGGCGCGGCACGGGCCGCGGTCAGTTGATCAGGCCTTGAGCGCCTGGGCGCAAGCGCTCACCAGTTCGGGGCCTTCGTAGATCAGGCCGGTGTAGATCTGGACCAGATCGGCGCCCGCATCACGCTTGGCGCGCGCATCGGCGCCGCTCATCACACCGCCCACGCCAATGATGGGGTAGCGAGGCCCCAGCGCCGCACGCAGTTGACGGATCACCTGGTTGCTGGCTTCGAACACTGGCTTGCCACTCAGGCCGCCCGTTTCCTGGGCATGCGGCAGGCCGTTGACCGCCTCGCGGGAGATGGTCGTGTTGGTGGCGATCACGCCGTCGATGCCATTCTTTTGCAGCGTGGCGGCAATCACGCCCACTTGGGTTTCATCGAGGTCCGGCGCGATCTTCACGAACATGGGCACGGTGCGGCCATGACGCTGGATCAGCTGCTGGCGCCGCTCCTGCAATTGGCCCAGCAAGGCATCGAGCGCTTCGTCGCTCTGCAGGGCGCGCAGGTTCTTGGTGTTGGGCGAGGAGATGTTGACCGTGACGTAATCGGCGTGGGGGTAGACCCCCTCCAGGCCGATCAGGTAGTCATCGACCGCATTCTCGATGGGGGTGACGGCGTTCTTGCCGATGTTCAGGCCCAGGATGCCACCGCTTTGGCGGAAGCTGGCGCGCTTGACGTTGGCCAGGAAGGCGTCCAGGCCTTCATTGTTGAAGCCCAGGCGGTTGATCAGGGCTTGCGCCTGAGGCAGGCGGAACATGCGCGGCTTGGGATTGCCCGGCTGGGCCTTGGGGGTCACAGTGCCCACCTCGACAAAACCGAAACCCATGGCCCCCAGGCCGTCGATCACCCGGCCATTCTTGTCCAGGCCCGCGGCCATGCCGATGCGGTTGGGAAAGCGCAGACCGGCGATCTCGACAGGGTCTTCCACGCGCCGGGCAGACCAGGCGCATGCCAGGGGCGTGTTCTGGAACCGCGCCAGGGCCGCCATGGTCAGTTCGTGGGCCGCCTCGGGATCCATGCTGAACAGGACCGAGCGGGGCAGGAAGTAGGGGATCAGGGCCATGATGAGGGCAGGGCGGGCCAGATTCAAAACCCTGTATTGTCCCTCATCCGGCAGTGCATGGCCTGCCATGGGAAGGGCGTCTGCCTGTGGCAAACTGCCCCCCCTTAACGCGCAGATGACGCCAGACGGGCCGGGTCCCATGGCGACGTCCGCATTGCATGCACTTCTTCGCAAGGCCTGAGCTTGGACAAGATCCTGATGCAACTGGCGGCTGAACTCAAGGTTCGGCCCGCTCAAATCCAC
>NZ_DASUIT010000037.1:0-3453 GCF_036279655.1 Aquabacterium sp.
GATTTCCTGGCTGTGCATCTTGAGGGTGATCGGACGCTCCTCGCTGCCGTCGACCTGCGCCGGGGCAATGCCTTGCAGGAAGGTCATGGTCCTGGCGATGCGCTCCTGCAGTTCGGCAAAGCTGGTTTCGGTATCGGCGTAGCTCGGCACCTCGACGTCGGCCAGGCGCGCGGCGCAGCCCTTGGCGGTGTCGGAAACGATCTGTACCTGGCGCAGCAGCGGGAACATGTCGGGTGCGAGGCGGGCGTTGAGGAAGACTTCCGGGGCGATCTTCCGCGCTTCGGCATGGGCGGCGGCCTTGCGCAGGATGGCCGCGAGGTTGTCCAGTCCACGGATGAACAGCGGGACGGAGGCCTGGTACATGGAGAGAGACATGCGCTGATTCCTGAGCGGAGGGACCGGCGGGGTGCCTGATCCCTGGGTGGAACACCGAATGGTTGGGTGTTCCTCGCTTCAAGATAGCTGATGGCGTATTCCAGGCCAGTCCGGCTGAAAGCGCCGGTCACCCTTCGACGGGCTCAGGGCGAACGGCGCTTTCGTGGCATCAGCTCCGCGGATTGCGCAGGGCGCTCAGGTACTGCTTCGGCTGGCCGGGATGCCTCACAGGATCAGGGTTTTCAGGATCAGGCCGACCACCGCGCAGCCCCCGATGACATGGATCACGTTGCGCTTGAAGCGGAACAAGGCGATGGCGGCACCCAGGGCGATCAGGGCGGATCCCCAGTCGAAGGTGCCCTCGAAGCCCTCGGGCCACAGGACGTGGTAGCCGAAGAACAGCGCCAGATTCAGGATGACCCCGACCACGGCAGCGGTGATCGCCGTCAGCGGCGCGGTGAACTTGAGATCGCCGTGGGTGGACTCCACCAGCGGTCCCCCGGCGAGGATGAACAGGAAGGAGGGCAGGAAGGTGAACCAGGTCACCAGCGTTGCCGCGAGCGCCCCGGCCAGGAACAGGGCGTCCGGGCCGAATACCGTCTTGACGTAGCCGCCGACGAAGCCGACGAAGGCCACCACCATGATCAGCGGGCCAGGCGTGGTTTCCCCCAGGGCCAGACCGTCGATCATCTGCGTGGGGGACAGCCAGCCATAGTGCTCCACCGCACCCTGATAGACGTAGGGCAGCACCGCGTAAGCCCCGCCGAAGGTCAGCAGCGCGGCCTTGGTGAAGAACCAGCCCATTTGCGTGAGCGTGTGATCCCAGCCGCAGACGACCGTCAGCACGCCCATGGGCACCGCCCACAGCAGCGCCCCCGTTACCGCCAGCCGGGCCAGCCGGCTCCAGCGGAACTTCAGATGCTCGGGTGTCGGGGTGTCATCGTCGATCAGTGCCGGGCCGAACGACTTGCCGGCCTGTGCGTGCCCGCCACCGGCCTGGAACTTGTCCGGGACGAGACGGCCACCCACATAGCCGATCAGCGCTGCGGCCGCGACTATGACGGGGAACGGCACGTTGAGCGCGAAGATCGCCACGAAGGAGGCCGCCGCGATGCCCCACAGCCAGTTGTTCTTGAGCGCCCGCGAGCCGATGCGATGGGCTGCCTGCATCACGATGGCGGTCACGGCGGGCTTGATGCCATAGAACAGACCGGCGACCAGCGGCACGTCACCGAAGGAGATGTACACCCACGACAGTGCGATGAGGATCAGCAGCGATGGCAGCACGAACAAGGCACCGGCCACGATGCCGCCCCAGGTGCGGTGCATCAGCCAGCCGATGTAGGTGGCGAGTTGCTGCGCCTCCGGGCCGGGGAGAACCATGCAGTAGTTGAGCGCGTGCAGAAAGCGCCGCTCCGAAAGCCACCGCCGGTTCTCGACCAGCTCCTGGTGCATGATCGAAATCTGCCCGGCCGGGCCACCGAAGCTGATGAAGCCCAGCTTCAGCCAGAAGGCGAAGGCCTGCCAGAAGCTCACTGGCTGCGGAGGCGTGCTGTCCGCAGGGGGCTGTGGTGTGGGGGAGGGCATGGGGCGGGTAACTCCTTGTTGCCAGGCATCGGGGATTGCGGGCGTAGCGTACGATTTTTCCGTGTCTCGCGCCCCTCTGCGTGGAGGGAATGGCGGGGCTGGCTCCCACTGCAAGCTGTGGGCACCGACAGGGGATTTGCTGTACCGGTTCAGATCGGCAGGCTGACCCCCATGCTGCCCTGGGAGGCTACGAGCTGGCGGGCTCTTGCAGTGGCGGCAGGATTTTCAGCAGGGTGAGGGACTGTTGCCCCGCCAACGGTTGCACGGCTGTTGACGAGGCAACGACGCCCGCGGCCATTGGCCAAAGACCGGGGCGCGCATGCAGGCATGAGGGGGGAACGATCCTGCTGCGATGGCGGGCACTGCGCCCCTCCAGGGACAGGCGTTCTGCCTGCCCCTGGCTCTGAACGAGAGCCGGCGAGGCCGGGAGGTTGGTCGTGCGCGACTATCCTAGGGTGCCCACCTGGTTTTGCAGGTTTGCCTGGGTGATGTTGCTGCCCGGAGGCACGCTGCGGGTCAGCCAGACGTTGCCACCGATGCTGGAGCCCGCGCCGATGGTGATGCGCCCGAGGATGGTTGCCCCGGCGTAGATCACCACGTCGTTCTCAACAATCGGGTGGCGCGGCTGCCCCTTGACCAGCTGGCCGGTGTCATCGGCGTCGAAGCGCTTGGCGCCCAGCGTGACCGCCTGGTAGATGCGTACCCGGTCGCCGATTATCGCCGTCTCGCCGATCACCACGCCGGTGCCGTGGTCGATGAAGAAGCTCGAGCCAATCTGCGCGCCGGGGTGGATGTCGATGCCGGTGGCCGAATGCGCCAGCTCGGAGGTCATCCGCGCCATCAGCGGCAGCCCGGCTTTGTAGAGGTGATGGGCGATGCGGTGGTGGATGATGGCGACGATGCCGGGGTAGCACAGCAGCACCTCGTCGACGCTGCGCGCCGCCGGGTCGCCGCGGAAGGCCGCCATCACGTCGTCGTCCAGCAGTCGGCGCAACTGGGGCAGGGTCAGGGCGAAGTCCTGCACGATGCTGCGTGCCTGTCGCTCGATCTCCTGGCTCGGTCGCAAACCATGGCCGAGTTCCAGGCAGATCTGTTGCAGCAGGGCGTTGAGCGCCGCGTCGAGGGTATGCCCAACGTAGAAGTCTTCGCTCTCCAGGCGCAGGTCGGCTGGCCCCAGGAGCATGGGAAACAATGCCCCCGACAACGCCTCGACCACCTCGCCCATGATCTTGCGCGACGGCAGCTCGCGTTCGTCCGGTTCGCAGCTGCGGCCATGGCGGGCCATCCAATCGCTGCGTGCGACCCGCAGCCTGTCGACAATGTTTTCCAACTGCCAGCCGTTCTGATGCAAAACTGCCAGCTTAAGGTTCTGATCGGCCATCTGTGTTCTCCAGCAGTATCTGTTGTTCCCGCGCAAGATGGGAACCGTCTGATCATCCCTCTCCTTGACTCTGTCCTGTTGTCATGGTAGGCCACAAGTGCGCCGGCCGC
>NZ_DASUIT010000038.1:0-6826 GCF_036279655.1 Aquabacterium sp.
ATCATAATAGCCATGAGAATTCTCAAGATACACAATTGCACGCACCCACTCAGGATCCACGCCCTGCCGATTTGCCTCTGCAGTTATATACTCGTTATATACATCAACAACACGACTACCAAACCACCGCCACTCAATAGCCCTATTATGATTAGCACTAGAACTCGGGTCCACATCAACCTGAAAAATACCCGGCGCATTATTAATAATATTATCAACCCTATCCGCCGGAGCAATAATTTGAGCAGTCACGATTCAATCCCTTTTTTAACCGGAAAAATTAATGTATACAGAAAAACACATACAGTCGGAAGAAGGACCAGCACAAAACTCTCCCCCACCAACTTCAATCCATCCAGGGCACAAACCCCATCTCTCGCAACCTCTTTGACGCAATACTCTTCTTGGGAATTCAGCACCCCCCCATAGCAAACCAACACAGTCCCCCAAGCGATCCCAGCACACCAAATGACTGCAACCAAATTCCTGCAGCCAGAACGATGCCGCCTCAGAAGGAAGGTCACGAGCAAGGCAGCGACTTGTGCAATCACAATCATCAATACAACGTGAATTAATGGCCATAACCGTTCGGTTTTTTTTGGCAACCCATAAAAAAACCCTCCATAAACTAATATCACGTACAACAACACTAGCAACACTGATGTCCGCACAAGCTGCTTAATAGACATAAGAAGACCCCAATCAAACCTCACTCGTTCAATGTTCATAGAGGTGAACATTAATTCCAACATTGCACCTCGCCGTTCCCGCAGACTTTTCGCCTCACTCCGCCCTCGACTAGGGAAGCTCGCCTCGCCCATCCTGATCTCCGCAGAGAGACTTATTCCAAGCATCAACGTGATATTTTGGCCATAGGCCGTGATGACGTTTCACACTAACGTCAAAGAAGCAGGGAATAATACCCCCCGTGTTGTCACTCTTGGATTTGCGGTGTTCGTCACACGAAATATTCACCCCTTACATAACCCTGCCCGACACTGACTCATACCGTTTCGTCGCCAGCTTGATCTCAGCCTTCTGCCCGTGACCCACAAAACCCACGACCTTGTTTTCCAGCATCACGTCGGATGCCGTCACCAGCGCCTGCTCAGGCACCAGGATCAGCAGCACCTGTTTGGTAGTAGCTGCGTCGCCCGTGGTGTGCACCGCTCTCTGTTGCACGGCGCCGCTCACTGGCGCTGCTAGGCAGGTCAGCCGCTCGAGCAGGCCTGCCTTGGCGCCCTCTTCCACCAACTGGCGCTGTTGTAGATCGGCCCTGGCATGGCACTCATTGAAGGTCTTGGCCGTATCAGCCATCCAGGCCTGGCGCATTTGCTCGGTCAGAGTGAGTCCCGCCTTAATGCACAACTGGGTGCAGTCCTGGTCGGCATGCTGGGTCAAGAACCCCTGTTTGAACAAGGTCTCGAAATCGGCCTCCAGCTTGGCGCGCTGGGCCCGGATGTTGAGCCACTCAGAATCTAGCTGCAACTGCGCCAACTGGCGCAAGTCGTCATCAATATCACCAGCCCCTTTTGGCAATGATGGTGCCTTGCCGTTGTCCAGCAACCCCAACAGTGCTTGCGTACGCCAGACTTCCGGCAGTGCCGCCACGCGCCCCTGCGCCACCCGGCTGTTGTCCGCCCGGGCGGTCGTGGGATCCAACTCAATCAACAACTGGCCTGCGTTGACCTTGCCCCCATTCTGTACATGGATGGCCTTTACCATGCTGGTCTCAGGTGGCGGGATCTGCTTGGAGCCCTCACTGGCCACGATGCGGCCAGACGCCACCGCCACCATGTCGACCTGGCCCAGACAGGCCCACAACAAGGCCAGGGTGAATAGCGCCAGGATGACCCAGATGGCGCGCCTTGGAGAAGGATGTCGCGGCAAACGCATCAACTCCGCTTGCTCTGGAGATGTTGCAGCGGTCATGACTGCCCCTCCGGCCCACTGCGCTCCCGCCCAACGGTCTGCTGCATGCGCAACAAATTTGCCTTGCGCCCTAAGTGTCTGGCCGCGCGATGCAGGCGTGCCAGCGAACAATAGGACTCCAGCGCGTGAATGGCGCCGACGCCAGTCGCCAACTCGCGAGCAACTCCCATGACGCCCATCTTTGGGGCGACTTGTATTTGCATTTCCCTGATTCCTGCTTTGTGTACCCCAAATCTGAATCAGGGACTACTTTTGAAACTATGACACAACATTACATATCGTTGAATAGGTCACGGATAAGGTGTTGGCACTTATTGACACGCATCAACGAACGCAAGCCAAGCTTCATCGCCATGACATGAATGAAGCGCACGAGAAAGACAACGCCCCTGACGGCACGCCCGCAGCTACATCTGCTTGCAATTTCAGATGATGAGCGCACGTAGAATCCGCCGCACCTCATCGATTCAACGGCAGGACACTTCCTCATGCGCGCGCTCAAGTCACTCTTTGGTATGGCAACTCTGGCCCTGGCGGCCTCTCTGGCGGGCTGCGGCGGTGGCGGGGATGCAGGCGAAGCGCTGACACCACTGGGGACACTGGTGGTGTCGGATGCCACCACGTCGTCCTTGAACGGCACATTCACGGCAGAAGATGTCGCCAATACGGACGTTTACGACGACGTCGGCGACGGCATGTACGAAGTCACCATTGACGGTCAAAGCACCGACTTCACCGTCTTCGTGAGGTACAGCAAGACGGATGGCTCCTTGAACTATGTCGAATATGCCGCCCCGACGCCCAGCACGGACAGCTATGTGTGCAGCAATGAAGATGTATCAAGCGATAACGACTGCCCGACCACTGGCGTCACCTTGGACTCCACCGCACGTACGATCAAATTCACCCGATTCACTTTGAAAGAAGACTCCATCGTGGGTCAGACCGTCAAACTGAGCGGCACCTTGGGATGGGTCGCCCCCGGTCCCTGAGCGCCTACGACCTCTTGATCAGATGACGCCCGCACCTTGCGGGCGTTTTTCTTCCCCCTAATACTAGGGGGATCAACCCATGATCCCGCCCATATCGCCCCGCCCCCCTAGCTTCAGGGTGTTTACCCGAGGCTGCTGCGGCGATACTCCCACCTGAATCTTTCCGATTTTGCTTATCGGTGCCCTGTCACGTCGATGTGGGCACCCGTTGTTGCTGGGACGAGGATCTTCGTGCGAAAAATTTCAGGTACCTCCCGCGTCGTGGCGGGTCGACACACAGCCCTGGCCTGCCTGGCCGGCGTCTCCATGGCTGGCCTCATGGCCTACACGCCCCTGGTGTACGCCGACGAAGCCCCCCCCGGAACCGTGCCGACCCTGGAGCAACTCAAGCCCGTGCAGCCCATTGCCAAGGACACTCCGGCCTCGGCTGTACCCGACCAAGGTGCCATGCCGCGCGAGCTGGGCAAGCCCAGCGATGACATCACGCTGGATGTCACGGCCTACAGCATCGACGACACCGCCCCCGCCGCCCTGCGCGAGGCCCTGCCCGCGCTCACGGCCCCCTTTGTCGGCAAGCAGCGCAGTTACGAAGACCTGGTCAATGCAGCATCGGCCGTGACCCGCTTCATGCAGCGTGAACTGGGCTACTACCTGGGCTATGCCTACCTGCCCGAGCAAACGCCCAAAGATGGTGTGATCCGCATCGGCGTGCTGGAGGGCCGCCTGGACGAGGTCATCCTCAAATGGCCCGACAAGATGCCCGTGCGCAAGGAGGTGGTCGAAGACTACCTCTCGCAGCTGCAGCCCGGCGCCATCCTCAAGGTGCGTGATGTCGAGCGCGTCGTCTTCATGATCAATGACCTGTATGGTCTGCGCGCGCGTTTCGAGGTCAAGTCGGGCCGCACGCCCGGCACCGCCTCGCTGGTGGTCACGCCCACAGCCGAAGCCCGCCTGAGCGGCCGGGTCGAACTCGACATGAACGGCTCGCGCTACTCGGGCGAATACCGTCTCACCGGCGTGGCCTCGGTGGCCAGCCCGCTGGGGCGGGGCGACAACCTGACCGTGAGCGGTCTGGCGTCAACCACCGGCGGCCTGCAGTTTGGCCTGGTCAGCTACGCCACCCCAGTGGGGCGTCACGGCCTGAAGCTGGGCGCCTCGGCCTCGGCCGTGAAGTACCAGCTCGACAAGGACATCTTCCAACTGGACCTGCATGGCAAGGCCAATGCCTACAGCGTGTTCGGGCTCTACCCGGTGATCCGCTCGCGCAACCTCAACACCTTTGCCCTGGCCACGCTGGAGCACAAGGAATACACCGACAGCATCGCGGGCCTGACGTCCGACAAGCGCACCCGTGACCTGCAACTGGGCATCGTGGGGGACTTCCGCGACAACTGGCTGACCGGGGGTGTGAACTCCTACGAGCTGAACTGGTGGCGCGGCAACATCACCGTGAAACCCGGCACCCTGGCCGTGCCCAACAACTTCAACAAGTACGGGCTGGGCTTCTCGCGCCTGCAAAACATCATCAATGGCCGCCTGCTGGGCTATGTGCGCTACAAGGGACAGATCGCTGGCGACAACCTGGACACCACCGAGCGCTTCGGCCTGGGTGGCGCCAGCGGCGTGCGCGCCTATGCCCCGGGTGAAGGCACGGCCGACACCGCCCATCTGCTGACCACCGAGTTGCGCTGGCTGCCACCCGAGTCGATGTTCGGCCGGGTCGCGCGTGAAATGGTCTTCAGCGCCTTTTATGACCTGGGGGTGGCCAAGGTGCGTCATGACCTGGAAGGGGTGCCTTCCATCACCGACAACACCCCCACCCTCGGTGGTGCAGGCTTCGGTTTTGTGTGGGATCGCCCCCAGTCCTTTGCCTTCCGCATGAGCCTGGCCTGGGCCACCCAGGGCGAGGCCGTGAACGACAAGAAAGAGCGTAACCCCCGGGTCTACGCCGTGTTCACCAAGAGTCTGTAAATGCCACGGCCCCTGCCCTGGCAGGCGGGGATCGAGCGGTGCCCAGGTGCCGCTTCCGCAGTTGAATGAAATTCGAGAGTCCGGTTATGAATCGTCGTGCATCCACCTTGACCGCCCCCCTGCGCCGCTGGGGTCTGCGCCCCGTGCCAGCCGCCCTGATCATGGCGCTGGTTCCTGCCGCAGCATGGTCTTTCGACCTGGGCACGGTGACCCATGGTCAGGCGACATCCACGACGACGGGCACCTCGACCCATGTGAACGTGCTGACCCACACGGCCATCACGAACACCCAGGATTCATCGATCCGCGCCAACGAGTCGGTCGTGATCGACATGCTCAGCAGCAACTCCAGCCTGCTGATCCGCGACACGAGCTATGACCCGACCCACCTGCTGGGCAGCCTGCAGACCAATGGTCGCGTCTTCTTCCTCAACCCCAATGGCATCGTGTTCGGCAGCGGCTTCCGTGCGGACGTGGGCTCGCTCGTGGCCTCGACGCTGAACCTGGCCGACGAGGACTTCCTCCAGAACAAGTTCCGCTTCACCCTGGCTGGATCCGCAGGTGCCATCGAGCAACACGGCCAGATCCACGCCAGCGGCACCGTCACGCTGATCGCCCCGGAAGTGGTCAACACCGGCACCATCGATGCCTCGCGCGTGGGTCTGGCCGCAGCCTCCGAAGCCCTGGTCGATCTGGACGGCGATGGGCTGGTGTTCCTGCACGTGGGCAATGCGCAAGAGGCGCAGACTCGCTTGTCGCAACTGGGCACCATCCGGGCCGATGGCGGTGTGGCCGAATTGCAGGCGCGTGCGCGTGAAGGTCTGGCCGGCACGGTGCTGAACATGGATGGCCTGGTGCAGGCCCGCAGCATCGGTTCGCGTGAAGGGCGCATCGTCATCGATGGCGGCAGCTCGGGCGTGACCTCGGTCACCGGCACCCTCGACGCCTCCGGCCAGCAGGCGGGTGAGCACGGCGGCCAGGTGTCCGTGCTGGGCGACAAGGTCGGCCTGTTCGACCAGGCGCACATCGACGCCTCCGGCCAGGCCGGTGGCGGCACGGTGCTGGTGGGTGGCAACTGGCAGGGCTCAGGCGACGAGCGTCGCGCCAGCCGCACATTCGTCGGTGGCGAGGCCAGCATCCAGGCCAATGCGCTGACGCAGGGCGATGGAGGCAAGGTCGTGGTGTGGTCCGATGAGGTCACGCGCTTTCACGGCAGCATTGAGGCTCAGGGTGGCGCACAAGCCGGCAACGGCGGCCAGACCGAAGTCTCCGGCAAGGCCCATCTGGATTTTGACGGCCAGGTCAACCTGAACGCCACGGCTGGGCATGATGGCCTGCTCTTGCTGGACCCCCAGAACATCACCCTGGTCGATACGGGCGGCACGGCACCGGCCAACAACGCCTCGCCCACGCCGGACGTGGCCTTTGGCGACAGCGCAGGCCTGGATGTCAGCGTCAATGTCAGCGGCGTCAGCGGCGTGGCCGAACTGCGTCTGCAAGCCACGCAGGACATCACCTTTGCCACCAGCCTGACCATGGGTTTGGGCAACGACGTGGTACTGCAAGCAGGCCGCAACATCGGCCTGGCAGGCTTCACCTTGCGCACAACGGGCTCGGGCACGATCACCTTGACGGCGGGTTCGGTGGATGCCTCGGGGGGCATTTCGACAGGTACCGGCAAGATCCAGGCGAGCACCGGGCTGGTCAGCCTGACCGCTGGCACGGGCGGCATCATCGGCAATCTGGATGTTGACACGGTGGTGCTGAACACCACTGGCAATGTGAATGTGGCGGAAGTCAACGGCCTGGACCTGGGCACCAGCACGGTGGGCGGCAACCTCACTGTCACCGCAACAAGCGGCAACATCACCGACAGTGGTGCAGTGAACGTGACGGGCAACGCTTCCTTCACGACCAACGGAAACGATGCC
>NZ_DASUIT010000039.1:0-5324 GCF_036279655.1 Aquabacterium sp.
ACCAGGCAGGGCACCTTGCCTGTCGGTGAAAAGGCCCGATAGGCGGCCCAGTTGGAGCCCTCGCCAAAAGGCACCAGCTTTTCGGTGAAGCTGATGCCCAACTGCTGCATCAGCACCCAGGGCCGCAGCGACCACGACGAATAGGTCTTGTTGGCGATGTACAGCTCATGCATGACGTGCTCCTGTGGGTGTGATCTGCGAGGCATTGTCTCTCACGCAATCGCAGCTAGACTGGTGCGATGACGAATGTTCAGGCCCCCAGCGTATCGCTGGTCCAGCACCAGTTCAATGGTCGGCAGTCCGGCCCCAGGCTCATCATCCTGGGCGCCGTGCATGGCAATGAGACCTGCGGTACCCGTGCCATCGAGCGTCTGTTGCGGGATCTGTCCGCAGGCGCGTGCTCGCTGAGGCGAGGCCACTTGACCCTGGTGCCCGTGTGCAATCCACTGGCCTACGAGCGGGGCTGTCGTGAAGGGGATCGCAATCTCAACCGGCGACTGCAGCCCACGGCGCAGCCCGTCGAGTACGAAGACCATGCGGCCAATGCCCTGTGTCCCCTTCTGGCGGCACACGATGTGTTACTGGACTTGCATTCCTTTCACACGCCCGGGGATCCCTTCGTGATGATCGGCCCGCCCGACAACACCGGCCCGCTCGAGCCCTTCTCGCAGGCGGGTCCCGAGGTCCGTCTGGCGCGACACCTGGGCGTGACGCGTGTGGTCGAAGGCTGGCTGGACACCTATGCCCGAGGGATGGCTCAACGGCGCCAGTACGCCCAGGCGCAGGGCCTGTCAGGGCTGGATCTGGACCCGGCATATGGCGTGGGCACGACCGAGTACATGCGGGCCATGGGCGGCTATGGCGTCACGCTGGAGTGCGGCCAGCACGAGGATGCCCAGGCGCCCGAGGTGGCCTGGCAGGCCATCTTGCAGACCCTGTCACTGCTGGAGATGATCGATCGCCCCCTGGCACCACCCCCCGCGGATCCTCTGCTGATGAAGCTGGTGGACGTCACGGATCGCTGGCACCCGCTGGATCACTTTGTCCGGGACTGGCAGAGCTTTGATGCGGTGACCACAGGGCAGCTCATCGGCGTGCGTCACGGTGGGCTGGAGGTGCGTGCACCGCGCGATGGCTGGATCGTCTTTCCCAATCCGCGCGCGGAGGTCGGGGGCGAGTGGTTCTACTTCGCGCAGCGCAGCGAGCGCCGGCTGGATTGAGCGGAGGCTGTGGTCGGTATGGGACAGCATCAGGAACTTCTGCGGCGAACCATGGCCTGGCTGATGCGCAGGATCTGGTCGGGTGTCAGTTGGCGGGCCCAGGGGTAGAGATCGGACTCTTCATGCCGGGCGTGGTCCTGATACTGATGTACGAAGGCGTCGAGGGTGGACGGTGTGGCCGTCGCATGGCCTTCGGTCAGTGCGATCAGCCAGGGGCGCAGGGCTTGCCACAGTCCGCCCAGGCTGTCGTGCTGTGCAGAGATCTCGTCGATGCGCGCGTTCAGCTCGGCATGGCCCAGGCTCTTGAGGGCGGGGAACAGGTCCAGGTCCTCGTCATCGTGGTGCAAGGGCGCCGCCATGTCGAAGTAACGCAGGATGGATTGCGCGGCATCGGCCGCCTGGGCATCGGCGCCTTCGTGCTCGACATGGTCGCGCAGACGCAAGCTCAGGGTGGTGAAGCGTCGCACCTTGTCGTGGCAGGCCAGCAGCAAGTCGATCGGGTCATCGATCGATGGCGCCATGGGGGTGGGAGTCAAAGGCATGAGGACACTCGTTCAGTGTGTTTTGACGATAGCAGGTCTGTGGCGGGGCGGAAACCCTCCTGTCGGAGCAGGGGCTTGTCCGTGCGGGGCTAGTCCTTCCGAAGGATGGCGGTGCGCTCG
Source organism: Aquabacterium sp. (assembly GCF_036279655.1). GTDB lineage: Bacteria > Pseudomonadota > Gammaproteobacteria > Burkholderiales > Burkholderiaceae_C > Aquabacterium. The sequence goes on from NZ_DASUIT010000039.1 coordinate 1,883, forward strand.
CGCCTCCCCTACAGTGGGGCCGTGTGTTTTTGTGTTCACGCCATGCCTCGTCTGATCGACCCTTTTCAGCGCACCATCGATTACCTGCGGGTGTCGGTCACCGACCGCTGTGATCTGCGCTGCACCTATTGCCTGCCCAAAGGTTTCAAGGGTTTCGAGGAGCCTGCCCACTGGCTCAGCCATGCCGAGATGACCCGTCTGGTCGGCCTGTTCGTGGCCCTGGGGGTACGCAAGGTGCGGCTGACCGGGGGCGAGCCCCTGCTGCGCCGAGGCCTGGGTGATCTGGCGGCCGGGCTGACCGCCTTGCCCGGTCTGCAGGATCTGTCGGTCTCCAGCAACGGCACCCGACTGGCGCGCCACGCGGCCGAACTCAAGGCAGCGGGGGTGCAGCGGCTCAACATCAGTCTCGATTCGCTGGATGCCGGCTGCTTCGAGCGCATCACCGGGCGCGATTGCCTGGGCGATGTGTTGGAGGGCCTGCGCGAGGCGCGCCGCGTGGGCTTTGCGCCCATCAAGCTCAATATGGTGGTGCAGGCCGATCAGAACCTCGACGAGGTCGATCGCATGGTGGTCTTTGCCATGGAGCAGGGTTTCGTGCTGCGCCTGATCGAGCCCATGCCGGTGGGCAGCACCGGTCTGGCCACCGAAGGCGTGGACCTGAGCGCCCTGGGCGAACGCCTGGCCGCGCGCCACGCCTTGCTGCCGCAGGTGCTGGGGCAGGGCGCAGGGCCGGCACGCTATTGGTGTTCGCCCGATGGCCGCATGAGCCTGGGGGTGATCACCCCCATGTCGCAGCACTTCTGTGCCAGTTGCAACCGCGTGCGCCTGGGCGTGGATGGCACGCTCTACCTCTGTCTGGGACAGAACGACCAGGTGCCCCTGGGCCGCATGATGCGCGAGGGCCTGGACGATGCGGCGCTGACCACCGCCATCCTGGCGGGCATCGCGGCCAAGCCCGAGCGTCACGAGTTTCGCGAGCGTCCCCAGCAGGTGGTGCGTTTCATGGCGCAGACCGGTGGTTGAACTTCGGGGCCCCCGTGTTGTGGCGGGCTTGGCTTGCGCAGACAATAGGGCCGTGAGGCGCGCGATTCGCGCGCCATCGGAGTGAGACGTGCCCTTGTCCCCATCTGACATCAAGAATGACGACGCCGGTGTGGGGCATTCCGCGTCGGCGGACAACGCGCGGCTGTCGGGTGTCGGGCTGGCCTACAAACTGCTGACCGTGGGCGGGGTGTTTCTGGCACTGGCCCTGGCTTCGATCGGCCTGACCTTGTGGGTGACCTGGCAGCTCGAAGGTGGCGCTGCCGCCGTGAACGAGGCCGGGCGCATGCGCATGCGCAGTTATGAGCTGGCCCTCAGCCTGCATCAGGCGGACCATCCGGGCCAGGCCGTCTCCATGCGCGAGATCCAGCGTCGTCTGCAGGCATTCGATGACACCCTGCTCCTGTTGCGCACGGGTGATCCCGACCGTCCCTTGGCCGTGCCCTGGGATACGGACACGCGCGAGCGTTTCGAGGCAGTGGCCTCCGACTGGCAGACCTTGCGCCAGCAGGCCGTGCTGATCGGGCAGGGCCAGCAAGGCGGGGATCTGGGCGTGAAGGTGGATGCCTTCGTGTCGCGCATCGATGATTTTGTGAGCGCGATCGAAGGCCACATTGCCCGCTGGACCACCCTGTTGCGCACCTTCCAGTTGGCCATGATGGCCCTGGCGGTCCTGAGTGCCATGACCATGCTCTATGTAGGGCATGTGGTGGTGCTGGATCCGGTGGCCCGACTGCAAGGCGCCCTGCGCCGCATCGAGAAGGGTGACTTTGCGGCCCGGGTGCAGGTCAGCTCTCGCGATGAACTGGGGGCCCTGGCCGACGGCTTCAACAGCATGGCCGAAAACCTGCAGGCGCTCTATGGCAACCTTGAATCGAAGGTGCGCGAGAAGACCGCTGGCCTGGAGGTCAAGCAGCAACGCCTGTCCGCGCTCTACGAGGTGGCCGCCTTTGTGGCGCGTGCCGAAGACCTGCAGGAGCTTTCGCAGGGTTTTGCCCGCCAGATGCGGCGCATCGCCCATGCCGACGCGGTGGCCATCCGCTGGTCCGATGAGGCCAACGAGCGTTATGTGCTGCTGGCCAGCGACTGCCTGCCCCAGGTGATGGCGCAGGAAGAGCAGTGCATCCGTCCTGGGGACTGCCATTGCGGTGCCGCCATGAAGCATGGCTTTCAATCGCAGCTCAAGATCATCCCCATCCTGGATCAGAGTCAGGTCCGCCGAGGCCCGGACGACGGGCCGTCGGTGGTCGAGCATTGCGTGCAGGCGGGCTACAGCACCCTGGTGTCGGTGCCCCTGGGGCTGCACCAGCGCGTGCTGGGCGAGGTCGACCTCTTCTACCGTGGCGAGCCGCACCTGTCCGATGAAGAGCGGGGCCTGTTCGAAGCGCTGGCCAGCCACCTGGCCGGCGCCATGGAAAGCCTGCGCGCCTCGGCGCTGGACCGCGAGTCGGCGGTGGCCGCCGAGCGCCAGATGCTGGCGCAGGAGTTGCACGACTCCATTGCGCAGTCCCTGGCCTTCCTCAAGATCCAGATGCAGCTCTTGCGCGATGCCATGGCCCGCAACGACCCACAGGCCGTGCGAACCACCATGGACGAACTCGATGCCGGCGTGCGCGAGAGCTACAGCGATGTTCGCGAACTCTTGCTGCATTTCCGGGTGCGCACCCAGACCGAAGACATCGAACCCGCCTTGCGGGAGACACTCTCGAAGTTCGAGTTGCAGACCAATTTACGCACGCACCTGAGCATCCAGGGACAGGGCCTGCCCTTGCCGGCAGATGTGCAGATCCAGGTCCTGCACATCGTGCAGGAGGCGCTGTCCAATGTGCGCAAGCACGCGCAGGCCAGCCAGGTCTGGGTGGACGTGCAGACGCAGCCACACTGGTGGGTGCGGGTGCGTGATGACGGCCATGGCTTCGATGTGGCGGCTGGACCGCCCGATGACACCCATGTGGGCCTGCGCATCATGCAGGAGCGCGCGCAGCGCATCGGTGCCCAGGTGGACCTGCAATCGGGCCCGCAGGGCACTGTGATGCAATTGCGCCTGCCCGAACACACCGCGCAGCATTCTTCCCCTTTTCTGGCAGCACACTGAATGAGCAGCTCATCACCCGTTCGCATCCTGGTCGTGGACGACCACACCCTGTTTCGCCGTGGCCTGATCGCCTTGCTGACCCGGGATGCCCGCCTGTCGGTGGTGGCCGAGGCTGGGGATGCCGGTGAAGCGTTGCGCGGCGCTCAGGCCCATCAGCCCGATGTGATCCTGCTCGACAACCACCTGCCTGGTGTGCATGGCGTGGCGGCGCTGCCCCAGTTGCGCGCGGCGGCGCCAGGGGCGCGCATCGTGATGCTCACGGTCAGCGAGGATGCGGACGATCTGGCGCAGGCCCTGGCGCGTGGC
>NZ_DASUIT010000040.1:0-42032 GCF_036279655.1 Aquabacterium sp.
AAACTCGCGCAAGTGTCTTCTTAGTAAAAGATTGGTCGTGCACGCAACTCCCCTTTCTTCGTATGCGGCCAAATGTAGCCAGATCCGCAATGCAGCCCCAGGGGGCGTGCAGCCGACTTGGGCAGTTGAATTGCCGTGCAAGCTTGCGCGGCGAATGCCGTTTGTCCCGCGAGCATTGCAACAAGAGCGACCGCCCATCTACTACGAGACCGATCTTACCGGCGGATCGAGACTTCCAGTTTAGGTAGGAGGGCAGCTGTTACTGGGAACGCCGACCTGGAACTGAGAATGCTATAGCCGCAGAACCTCGTGGAGCAGGCAATCGAGTTAGCGCTCAGTGTAGGGACCTAATGACCGCTCGACATGGGGCAGTGTGAGTACGGCCGACGCAGGTGGGGGACAGCAACCGCTGCGAAGCTGTCCGCCGAGGCGACAACAACAGGCAAGTTGCAGCCACGTGAGCACAGCGGTTGCGCAACTGCTTTTGCTCCAACCGGTCACACCAGGGTGGGCATCACCGAAGACCTCTGCCCCGATGTGGAGCGGTCGCTCGCCCGCCCTCGCAGGCTCTCCAACTGTCGACCAACCGCCGTTACGCCGAGCGACCCTCGAAGCCCGCCGAGTTGTGGAAGTGGGCGCGAGTCAGGCCAGCCCGCTCGAAACGATCGCCACGCGCATTCAGGTCTGATGGCTCAGTTGATCGACGACGAACTGAAGCGCTCGCAGAGCGATGGCTGGATCACCGCAATACTGCGCCTGCACGATGGCGCCATCCACTGCGATGGCCAAGGCTTCGGCCGTGCGCTTTCGCTGACGCGACCGCGGCAGCATGGCTTCGATGGTGTCAGTCATCTGCTGTTTGTGCTGATGCGTGACCTCGATGACGGCGGGCATCGCAGGCCCCATCTCGCTGACGCAATTGAGGAACGCGCAGCCGCGGAAATCGCCCAGCGCCTCGCCACTGAACCATTCCTTTATCACGGGCGGCAGCGCCTTGGCGCCGTTTGATTCACCGCCGTGACGTGCCAAGGCCTCGGTGAACCACTGCATCCACTGTTCGTGCCGAAGGTTCAGGTAGGCCAGGATGAGGTCGTTCTTGCTTGGAAAGTGCCGGTAGAAGGTCACCTTGGTGACACCAGCCTCTGCGATGACGCGGTCGATCCCGGTCGACCGCAGGCCTTCGGCATAGAAGAGGTCGTGCGCCTTGCGAAGGATTCGCTCCTTTGCTGGCAAGTCGCCGCGGCCGCAATTCGTTGTCTTGTTCATGACCACACTATAGACAGGTCTGTCTACCGTCGCCATAATGCGCATGTAGACAGATCTGTCTACATGCCGCAGTCACACGGCCGCTCATGACCATTCACCGAGAGTCACTGACATGGACACCCGCCCCCCATTGCCACCATTCACCCGCGAGACCGCGATCGAGAAGATTCGCCTGGCCGAAGACGGCTGGAACAGCTGCGATCCTGCGCGCGTCGTGCTCGCCTACAGCCCCGACACCGTCTGGCGCAATCGAGCAGAGTTTCCTCGGGGCCGTGCCGAGGCGCAGGCGCTGCTCGAACGCAAATGGGCGCGCGAACTTGACTACCGCTTGATCAAAGAGCTTTGGGCCTTCGACGGGAATCGCATCGCGGTGCGGTTCGTGTACGAGTGGCATGACGAAGCCGGCAACTGGTTTCGCAGCCACGGCAATGAGAACTGGGAATTCGACGAACAGGGTTTGATGACGCATCGCCACGCGAGCATCAACGACCAGCCGATCAAAGCCGAAGACCGGAAGTTCCATTGGCCACTCGGTCGCCGCCCGGACGACCATCCAGGGCTCACGGAACTGGGGCTGTGAGATGAAACGCGACCTCGCCAGACGCACGCAAGCGAAGGCGAGGCCGCGTGTGTCGAGTCATCCGCATGACGTGTTGAGTGGCACTGCGCTTGTCAGGTGAGCGTTGGCTGTGGCTTGCGGTGCCGCACAGGGCAGACAGCCCCCTTGCATCCATCGGCGCCGGGGTACTCGTGCGTGCCCCACCGCTTTCGACTGGCAATAGTCATCCGGTTTGGGCGCCTGACAGACCGCTATCGCTGCATGGCCGTCATCCTCACCACTGGCTAATCAGCGGCTTCACCAAAAGCAGCTTACCCATTGCCAATGTGCAAGGTCCCCACATGGCATCCCATGCTGGATTGGACCGATCGCCATTGCCGATGAACACCGTGACCAGCTTTCATACACACCCCAACCCCACCAAGGTGATCCGCAAGGCCTCATGCAAAGGCGTCCGTGGCTCCTCCCCCAAAAGACCCAGCAACTTGCGGTTATCCAGTCGCAGCGGGGTGTCCCACAGATAGCGCATCTCAAGCATCTCCCGCAGCACGGGCACAAACGGGCTCAACCCTCTGATCAACCACCAGGGGACAGACCGGATCGGCAGATCGGCTTGACCAGATGCCTGCGCGATCGCTCGGGCCATCTCGATGCCTTGAGGCAACCAATGCCCCCCCAAAGTGCACCACGTCCGCATCGGCCATGCGCTCCGGGTGGCTCAGTGACAAGCTCATCAAACGCAGCAAGGTGTCCGCCAGATCAGGCAGATACGCCCAGGCGTGCCCCACATCGGGCTTGCCGGGATAGGCCACCCGGCGCAGCGGGCGCCCCGGCTTGATCAACAGATGGCCCATCCACGACGACGGTGCATGCGCGCCAAAGAAGTCGCCCGCCCGCACCACCAGTGATCGAACCGGTGATGGCTCGCTCGCGGCCTGACGCAGCATGGCCTCCATCTCGACCTTCACCTGCCCCTTGCGGGTCAAGGGGTGCTGGGGCGATGCCTCACTGACCACGGTCCCCGCATCGGGGCCAAAGTTGTAGACATTGCCCGGCAGGATCAGCCTGGCGCCACTCTGACGAGCCGCCTCGATGGCGTTGGACAGCATCGGCAAGGCCAGCTCCCGCCAGCGCACATAGCCGGGTGGGTTGGCCGCATGCAGGATGCATGTCATGCCGCGCGCGGCTGCCACCACCTCAGGCATCGACATGGCATCACCCCTGACCCACTCTATTCCTGGCACGGGGCAGCCTTCGACAGAGCCCTCATCCACGCGATGGCGGGTCAAGGCACGAACGCGCCAGCCCCGTTCAATCGCCTGCCGGGCCACCTCGCGCCCTATGCCGCCAGTGGCGCCAATGACCAGCAGCGCTGGGGCACTGGTGGCCGACACCTGATGCACACCGTCCATGAGCCCCCTCCTGATGCTTGACGAATGCCCTCATGCTATGTGCCTTGAGAACATACAACAATGGCTTATTTGCGTACATTGGCTATACATTCATGTATGACCATGCATGCCCCTGACTGGAACCTCTACCGATCCTTTCTCGCCGTGATGCGCGAGGGCAGTCTGTCGGCCGCCGCACGCTCGCTGGGCATGACCCAGCCCAGCATGGGGCGCCACATCGATGCGCTGGAAGCGGCCCTGGCTCGCCCGCTGTTCACCCGGTCGTCTGAAGGCCTGCGGCCCACTGCCTATGCCCAGCAACTCCTGGGGCCTGCGCAGGCCATGGCATCGGCCGCGCAGGAGGCGGCCCGGCTGACCAGCGGGCAGCAGGCCCAGTCTCGCGGCACGGTCCGCATCTCGGCCAGCCAGATCATCGGGGGCGAGGTGCTGCCCGAGCTGCTGGCACGCTTTCAGGCGCAGCACCCGCTGATGGCCATCGAGCTGGTGCTCAACAACCAGCAGGATGACCTGCTCAAACGCGAAGCCGATATCGCCGTGCGCATGGTGCGCCCGACACAAAAGGCCTTGATGGCCAAGCGACTGGGCCGCGTCGACATCGGCATGTATGCCCATCAGCGCTACATCATGCGGCGAGGCATGCCGCACAGCATGATGGACTTGGCCCAGCACACCCTGATCGGCGCCGATACCGACCCCACGGCCATCCATCTGGCGCAGCAAGTGGGCCTGCACATCACACGTGAAGATTTTCAGTTCCGCTGCGACAGCGATCTGGCCCAGCTTGCCGCCCTGCGCGCCGGCCTGGGCATCGGGGGTTGCCAGATCGGCATCGCGCAACGGGATCCCCAGCTCGTGCCCGTTCAGCCCGATGTCCTCACGTTCAGCCTCGACATGTGGCTGATCACGCACGGTGATCTGCGACGAGATCCCAATGTCATGACGTTGTATCGCCATCTGGCCACTCACCTCACGGCGTATGCCTTGACGAGCCAGCGCGCCAAGTAACCGGGCCTTCCATCTTTCGCATCAGGCACCGTGGGTCAGTGTCAGCCAGCTTGGCTCAAGAGAAGTTGGCCCAAGATCAGTCTTTGACTGACGCTCTCCAGATCACTCAAGCGGTCTGCATGCCCATCTTCAATCTTGAACAGGATCAGTTCGTTGATACCGGCCACGATCGCCAGGACCAGTTCTGGGTCCAAGGGTGGTAGCGATGGCACCAGCGCACGTTCTGCGTCATAGGCCGCCAGTAGCACATCCGCAAACTGCTGCAGGACTTCGCGCTTGGCCTTCATGCCCTCTGTACCCAGGTACAAGATGTCGATATACAGCCGCTTCATCAAGGCAGACTGGCCCTGCATGAAGGCTAAGTAAGCCTTGGCCCCCAGTTGGATGCGCTCCAGCGCCGAAAGACCGACGGAGCCCGAAGCCTCCTTGAGGACGCCCAACACCCGAGCGCTGTTCTCGCGATACAGCGCCAGGAAGCAGTCTTCCTTGTTGGCAAAGTGTTGATAGAAGGTCCGCTTAGACACCCCTGCCTCTTTCACCACATCGTCGGCGTATAGCTCGGACAGTGCCCGTTGCTCCAACACCTTGGCCATGCCAGCGATCAGGCGACTGCGCGGAGAAATGCCGTCTTTCGTCAAAGCCATGAATTCGAGGATGGAAAACGCCGAAGCAGTCTCTGGATTATTGCGGTACACTTTTGTACCACTTTTCTCGTGTCGTCGCGCCATGGCTTTGAAAAACGTTTGCACCACATCAACCGGTTGTGTTTCCACACGGGTCGCCATCGTCGGCTCAGGCTTCGGTGGATTGGCAACAGCCCATTACCTGAAGCAGGCGGGCATCCATGACTTCCTCATCCTTGAGCGTGCAGGCGACGTCGGTGGCGTGTGGCGCGACAACAGCTACCCTGGCTGCGCCTGCGATGTGCAGTCCCATCTGTACTCGTTCTCCTTCGCGCCCAACCCGGACTGGAGTCGGGCTTTTTCGCCCCAAGCCGAAATCCTGGGCTACCTGAAGCGCTGCGTGCAGGAGTTGGGACTGATGCCCCACGTCCGACTGAACCACGAGGTCCATCGAGCCAAGTGGGACGAGGCCAGCGCCACCTGGTGCATTCAGACCAGTCAAGGTGAAGTGCGCGCGCAGCATCTGGTGGGCGCATTCGGCTCCCTGAGTGACCCGTTGATGCCGAAGCTTCCGGGTCTGGAGGTGTTCAAGGGAGAGGTCTTCCATTCAGCCAACTGGCCCAGGAGCTTCAATCCGAAGGGCAAACGCATTGCTGTCGTGGGCACCGGGGCGTCTGCATTGCAGTTCATTCCGGCCATACAGCCGGACGTGGCTCAGATGCACGTTTTCCAGCGCACGCCACCCTGGGTCTTGCCTCGCCACGACGGGCCGATTTCGCCGTTCGCTCGATCGCTGTTTCGCAAGATGCCCTGGCTCCAAAAGCTGGCGCGCGCGCAGGTCTATGTTCATCGCGAAGCCTTGGCCCTGGGCTTTCTGCACCCCTGGCTCATGGCTCGCACACAAGCCAAGGCGCTCAGGCACATGCATGCGGCGGTGAAAGATTCCACCTTGCGCAAGAAGCTGACGCCTGACTACACCTTGGGCTGCAAGCGGATTCTGATCTCGAACACCTACTACCCGGCGCTGGCGCAAGCCAACGTCGAGGTCGTCACGGACGGCGTCAAGCAGATCTTGCCGGATGGCGTTGTCGGCCAGGACGGTGCCTTCAGACCGGTGGACACCATCATCTACGGCACCGGCTTCCAGACCAAGGATCTGCCGTTCACCCACCTGATCCGTGATGGCGAGGGCCGCACGCTGGCATCGGCCTGGAAAGGCAGCCCTCAGGCCTACATGGGCACCACGGTTCACGGCTTTCCTAACCTGTATCTGCTGCACGGCCCCAACATTGGGCTGGGCCACACCTCCGTGGTGTACATGCTGGAAGCGCAGGCCCGTCACATCGTGGGCGTGATCAAACTGGCGCAGTCCAATGGCTACGATGCGGTGGAGCCCACGGCATCGGCGCAGCAGCGATTCCTGACCCGGATCGAGAAGATGATGCGAGGCACCGTGTGGGTGGCGGGTGGCTGCGAGAGCTGGTATCTGGACGAGACCGGTCGCAATTCCAGCATCTGGCCTGGGTTTACCTTTAGTTATGCGCAGGCCGCGAGCAAGGTTGCCGAGAAGGACTATGTGTGGCGACGACTTGCGCCAATGAGGCAGGCATCCAGCACCGCCAAGGCCTCCTCATGAGTGCGTCACCCATCAAAGGGCGGTTCCTTCGGGGCCTGGACCGCTTGCTGGATGCCGGCGCCCATCCGGCCATGCCCGACGCCCATGCAGTCGATCAACTCTCGCCCTTCCTTCAGGTGCTGCGCCGGCTCAGGCGCCTGGGTCATCAAGATGGTTCGGCCGTGGCCACTCGCCAGCGGTTTCGTGCAGACATGGCAGCCTTTCGAGTGGGCTTTCCCATCGGATCCTCGCAAGACGTGTCCATCCCTACCGATCACGGCGCACTGGCTGCCCGGCTTTATCGCCCCAGTTCACCTGTCAGCCAGGCGCCGCTGACCGTGTTCTTCCACGGCGGGGGGTTCATCATGGGCGACCTGGACACCCACGACGATGCTTGTCGTTTGTTGTGTCAGGGCAGCGGCATGCCCTTGCTTGCGGTGGCCTATCGGCTGGCACCCGAAGCCCCCTTTCCAGCAGCGGTAGACGACGCGCTGGCCAGCGCACGTTGGGCCCTCAAGCAGCTCGATGCCTTCGGAGCGAAGGGCCTGGCATTGGGCGGAGACAGCGCAGGGGCCAACCTGGCCGCTGTCACTGCGGCTCGCCTTGCCCAGGAGGATCAGCCTGTTACCGCACAACTGCTGATCTACCCGGGAACCGACCTGTCGCAAACGTGGACATCACACACGCAGTTCGGCGCAGGCTACTTCCTTGACCGCACCGAAAGAGAAACCTTCTACCGTGCTTACCTGCAAGATGTTCAGGCACACGCCACAGATGTGCGGGTTTCGCCCATGCTGGCCCGCGTGCCAGCCGGGATGGCGCCGGCGCTGGTCGTCACCGCCGGATACGACATGTTGAAGGACGAAGGGCAAGCCTATGCGCACCGCCTCCAGCGCGCTGGCACCCCCGCTCAGAACCTGCACTTTCCCCGCCTGGGCCATGCCTTCATCAACCTGGCCAGCGTCCACAAGGAATCGCGTGCAGCGGTGGCGCAAGTCGCCAGCGAATGGCGCGAACTGGCTTTGACATCACACAGGAGTAGATCATGAAGTCACAAGGACAGCGCGTGCTGATCACGGGTGCAGCCCGAGGCATCGGCGCAGAGACTGCGCGACAACTGGCCGCGCAAGGTGCCAGCGTGGCACTGGTGGGTCTGGAGGCCGAGCGGCTGGCCGCCCTCGCAAAAGAGCTGGGCCCCCGGCATTGTTGGGCTGAATGCGACGTGACTGATCAGAGCTCGGTGCAGCGAGCCGTGACAGCGGCTTTGGGCCACCTGGGCGGGCTCGATGTGGTGATCGCCAACGCCGGCATTGCCAGCAACGGTACGGTGGCCGTCAGCCCTGTCGAAGCACTCGTCAAAACGGTGGAGGTCAACCTGATTGGTGTCATCCGAACGGTGAGCGCCACCTTGCCCGCCATCACCGACAGCCGAGGCTATTTCCTGCTGGTCTCGTCGGCCGCGGCGCTGAAGTCCATGCCGGGCACCTCGGCCTACGCCGCATCCAAGAGCGGGGTGGACCATTTTGCCAACGCCCTGCGCCTGGAAGTGGCCCACAAGGGCGTGGATGTCGGGGTGGTCTACCCCGCGTGGATCGACACCGACCTGGTGCGTGATCAGCGACGCGAGCTGGCCTCGTTCAACGATGCCCTCAAACAACTGCCCTGGCCATTCAATGTGGTCACATCGGTGGAGGATTGTTCGCGCTCCATGGTCGATGCCGTGAACCGACGGCAACGCAAGACCTATGTGCCCGCAGCGCTGGCCCCCATTGGGGCGGTACGCCAGTTCTTCATGAGCCCCGTGTGGGAGTTCTTCGTCAAACGCAAGGCCCGTGTGGCCGTACCCAAGGTCGAGGCAGAGGTCATTGCGATGGGCCGCTCCTTTGGTGCCAGCAGCATGGGCCACGCCTTGACCGCCAAGCACAAGAAGGACTGACATGACCCACACCCCATTTGCGAACCAGGTCGTCTGGATCACCGGTGCCTCTCGCGGCATCGGCGCCGAACTGGCCAAGACCTTTGCGGCACAAGGCGCTCGACTCATCCTGTCTGCACCTCAATCCGAGCAAGCCGGTCTGGACACGACGGTGGCCATGTGCCAGAGCCTGAACGTCAAAGGCGGCACATACCGCATCGAGGCCTTCGACCTCACCTCCAGCGAAGAGGTTGAGCTGGCCTATGGCCGCATCCAGTCAAGCGGATGGGAGGTGGACGTGCTGGTGCACAACGCAGGCATCACACACCGCTCCATGGCCCTTGAAACGAGCCTGGATGTCCATCGCAAGATCATGGCTGTGAACTACTTCGGGCCGCTGCAGCTGACCAAGCTCGTCGCGCCGGACATGATCCGCCGTGGGCGCGGCAGCATCGTGGCGGTGGCCAGCGTGCTGGGCCTGATCGCCACGCCCCATCGCTCGGCCTACATTGCGGCCAAGCACGCCATGCACGGCTTTTTCGAGGCCCTGCGCACCGAGACCATGGATCAAGGCCTGCATGTGATGCTGGCCTACCCTGGCTTTGTGAACACGGACATCTCGATGCATGCCCTCACGGCGCAGGGCGGCACCCACGGCAAGCGGGATCCTGGGCAGTCCAAGGCCATGCCGCCACAGCGCGTGGCCCAGGCAATCGTTGACGGACTCACCCAACGCCAGACCCGTCTGTTGATCGCGGGCAAGGAAGGCTGGCTGGTGCTCCTCCAGCGCCTGGCCCCCAGCCTGGTCACGCGCATCGTTCGACGCGTTGCGACCACCTGATCACCCCGACTTCATCGCTGCGAACACATGCTCAACAAGCCCGCACTGACAGCTGCCGCACTGGCCATCGTTGCCCTGGTGGGCTACCTGCTCTTGTGGCCGACCGGCGTCCATCCGGTGGCTTGGCAGCCTCAGCCATCGCCAGGCTACAGTGGCCCCTACGCACGCAACGAGCGCCTGGCCGACATGCGCCGGTTGCCCCTGGCATCGGGGGTCGGCCCCGAACATGTGGCCCAAGGCCCCGACGGTTTGATGTACACCGCGCTGGACAATGGCCACATCGTGCGCCTGCAGCGCGATGGCAACCACCTTGAGCTCGTGGCGGATACGGGGGGTCGTGTGTTGGGCTTCGACTTCGACCGCGACGGTAACCTCATCGCTGCCGATGCCTACAAGGGCCTGCTTCGCGTGACACCCAGCGGCAAGGTCAGCCTGATCACCGATCGGGTGTCGGACACCGACGCCATCGTCTTCGCCGATGCCGTCGCCGTCGCAGCGGATGGGCGCATCTATTTCACCGAGGCCAGCCATCGGTTTCAACCCGGCCCCTGGGGTGACCCGATGGCGGTGAGCCTGGCCGAGATCCTGGAGCAGCGGGGCAACGGCCGGGTACTGGTGCACGACCCTGCAACGCGCAAAACGGAAGTCATCGCCACCGGGCTGGTGTTCGCCAACGGCATCGTGATGGCCGAGGATGGTCAATCGCTTCTGGTGGCGGAGACGGGTCGCTATCGCATCTGGCGCATCCCCATGTCAGCCAGGCAGCTTGACGTGCGTGTGCCGGGCAACACGGCTCGCGTGATCCTGGACAACCTGCCGGCCTTTCCCGACAACCTGACCAAGGGCGAACCGGGCCGCTATTGGGTGGGCCTGCCCAAAGCCCGCAGCGTGCTAGCCGATGCGCTGGCACCCTGGCCCTTCTTGCGTGCGGCATCGTTCCGCCTGCCCCATTTCTTGTTGCCCGTGCCCAAGCCCTATGGCCACGCGCTGGCCTTCAACGAGCAAGGCCAGGTCCTCGCAGACCTGCAGGACCCCAGCGGTCGCTACCCGGAAGTGACAGGCATCACGGAAGTGAAAGGCACCTTGTACGTCCACAGCCTGGTGGCGCCAGCGTTCGGCATGCTCAAGCCGGCAGCGGGCGACCTGCCCCGGTGACCCGAGCCGTGCATCAACCGCGCTCTGGCACAGCGTCATGGCGACCTTGCAGCCATGCTTCAGCCAGCCTGAACAGGTCACTCCCGGCGTCGGGGTGAGTGACGATGCTGGCGTGGTCACAGTCATGCGTCGCGCCACCGTGCTTCGAGAGCACATGTACCCGAGACATGGATCGTCGATGGCGGCCAGGTACAGCCTAGGCGGCAGCTTGACGTGCTGCGCAGCGCTCTTGCGGGTAAGTACCCCATCCACCTCTGCATGTTGCGAACCCTCACGCTGCGCTTGGCAGCGAAGTGAACCACGCTGGCCACCTGAGCAATGAGCGCTGGATAACGCAACAAACAGCTGTTCATCACCACGCAGCCCCACGAGTGAGACACCCAGTGGACCTGGCTGGCCTGAGCTTGGTTCATGACGGCGGCGTGAAGTGCCGGCAGATCGACGCCAATCACCTTGCTCTGGCCATGCCGAGCATGCCGGTCGATGAGCGGCTGGCTGCTGCCTTTGCCGCGCAAGTCAGCCACAAAAACATCGTAGCCACGCTCGGCCAGCCACGGCGGTGTCAACGGGGACGGAAATGCGCGTGTGTTGAATCTTCATGGAAGGAACTGCGTTGCGCCAAAACAGGCTCGCTGTTGAACTTGAGCCATGTCAAAGCCATGGGGCGTCGCGGTGGTACATTTTTGTACCACAGATTTGGATTGCAAATCCGAGCGCACCAAAGGAGTCAAGACAGTGCAGACCTACACCGCCATCATCATTGGCAGCGGCTTTGGCGGCATGACCGCCGCCCTCAAGCTCAAACAACTGGGCATCACCGATTTCCTGATCCTGGAGCGGCGCCCCTTTGCTGGCGGCACCTGGTGCCAGAACACCTACCCAGGCGCGGCTGTCGACGTGCCCTCCACCCTGTACTCCTTGTCCACGGAGCACTTCCCCTGGAAACAGAAGCTGGCCGACCAATCGGAATTGCATGTCTACACACAGCAGGTGATGACCAAGCACCATCTGCACGCCAAAACCCAACTGGGAGCGACAGTATCCAAGGTGCAATGGCAGGAAACGGATCAATGCTGGCAGGTGGAGACCGAAACATGCGGCAGCTTCCGTGCGCGTTTCCTGATCAACGCATCGGGCCCCTTGAGCCACGCCAAGATCCCCGACTTTCCAGGCCGGAACACCTTCAAGGGCAAGGCCTTCCATACGAACGAATGGGACCACAGCTACGACCTTCGCGGCAAACGTGTGGCCGTGATCGGCAGCGGGGCCAGCGCCGCGCAGGTGATTCCGGCCATCGTGGATCAGGTCAAACAACTGCATGTGTTCCAGCGCACACCGCATTGGGTGATGCCTCGCCATGACAAGACCTACTCGTCGTTAGAGCGTTGGCTGATGAGCTTCCCTTCGATCTACAAGTTGGTGCGGGCGACCGTGTACTGGAAGCTGGAGACGCGCGTGATCGGCTTCAAGTACTCCAAGACGCTGCTGAACCTGGTGGCCCGTCGCAAGGCATTGGCGCACTTGCACAATCAGGTGCCAGATCCGGCCATGCGCCAGCAACTGACGCCGGATTTCGACATCGGTTGCAAACGCATCATCCTGTCCGACACCTTTTACCCAGCCCTGACCAGCCCCCGCACCACGCTGCATCCGCAGTCAGACGGCATCGCCGAGATCACGCCGACGGGCATTCGCACCAAGCTGGGAAAGCAGGTCGATCTGGACCTCATCGTCTACGCCACAGGCTATGACGCCACCGACGGGGTCGTGTCCTACCCCATCATCGGCAAAGGCGGGTGCACCGTGGGCGATCTGTGGCGTGAATTCCCGCGTGCCTACCTGGGCACCACGCTGCCGGGCTTTCCTAATCTCTTTGTCATGACGGGTCCCAATACGGGCATCGGCCACACCTCGGCCATCTTTGTCATCGAGGCACAGATGGAATACGCCGCGCGCTGCATCCAGCGTGTATTAAAGCAAGGCAAACAAAGCATTGAGGTGCTGCCCGAGGCTGAAAACAGCTACACCGCCATGATCCACCGCGAGATGGAGAAGACCGTGTGGAAGTCTGGCGGCTGCCGCAGTTGGTACCAGAGCAAGAGTGGCCATGTCATTGCCATGTTTCCTGGCTTCAGCTTCACCTACTGGCGGATGGCGACGTCGTTCAAGCCGACACATCATCGGCTCCAGTAGGCGCCGCTTCTGACACTGTGGCGGTTGGAATCGCCCGAAGCGGAGTGCATCGAGTGTGCCAAGCAAGCCTGTGGAAGGCTTACTGCACGCAAAGTCACACAGGCTGCAGCTCAAACGTGCAGGCGTAGCTGTGGATCGGTGCACCGTCGAGCGGCTGATGCGCTTGCAAGGTCGCCAGGGCCTTCACCTCTGAACGGGCTCAGCCACCGGATCGGCAGATCGGCTTGACCAGATACCTGCGGGCAACCAATGGCTCGCAAAGTGGACCACGTCCGCATCGGCCATTCGCTCTGTGTGGCTCAAGGACAAGCTCATCAAACGCCATCTGGCCATCGCTTCGGCGCACACCGAAGCAAAGGGGCGCATGGTGGGCGGACAGTCTGGGTGTTATTGAACTGTCATCACATCCCCATGACCATCACCTGCTTCATCCGATATCAGATCGACCCCTTCCAGCGCACGGCCTTCAGGCATTACGCAGAGGCCTGGGGCCGCATCATTCCTCGCTGCGGCGGCCATCTGATCGGGTACTTCCTCCCACACGAAGGCAGCAATGACGTGGCTTGGGGTCTGATCAGCTTTGACAGCATGGCCGCGTACGAGCGCTATCGCACGGCACTGCGAGCCGACGACGAAGGGCGTGCCAACCTCGAAATGGCGCAATCCATGCGGTTCATTCTTCGGGAAGAACGCTCCTGGCTCGAAGGCGTGGCCTCGACCCTCCATCAACCCCGCGAGGTCGCGCCATGATGGCGGTCATCTTCGAGCTGGAGCCGCGCACAGGGCAGGCGCCCCGGTATTTCGATCTGGCCGATGAGCTGAAGCCCTCACTCATGATGCAAGATGGCTTCATCTCCATTGAGCGCTTCGAGAGCATCAGCCAGCCGGGTCGTTACCTGTCCTTGAGCTTCTGGCGCGACGAGCAGTCTGTGCGTAACTGGCGCAATCTGGAGGCGCATCGCCTGGCCCAAGGTGAAGGCCGCGCCCATGTATTTGCTGACTACCGATTGCGCGTGGCCCAAGTGATCAGGGACTACGGCCTGTCCAGCCGCGAGCAAGCGCCGCCCGACTCTCTGGATGCGTTAGGCTGAACGCATGACACGCACTGCCGCCCATGAACCACGCATCGCCCGGGTCGCAGCGATGGTGGCCGATCCTGCGCGCTCCTTGATGCTGGCCTATTTGCTGTCCGGGGAATTGGCCAGTGCGGGAGAGCTGGCCGCCGCGGCCTCCGTCACGGCCGCCACGGCCAGTGGGCACCTGTCCAAGTTGCTGGATGCAGGCCTGCTGGTCTGCGAGGCCAGGGGCAGGCACCGCTACTACAAGCTGGCCCATCAGGATGTGGCGCATGCACTGGAGGCTCTGGCCGTGGTGGCGGAGCGCTCCTCTCACGATCGATTGTGGGAGTACCCCGCGCGCAAGCGCCTGAGGTACGCCCGGTGTTGCTACGGCCACCTGGCGGGCGAGCTGGGGGTCAGGGTGCTGGCGACCTTGCAGGCCCGAGAAGGGCTCAAAGCCACCCAGGACGGCTATGAACTCACACCCTCAGGTCTGGCGTGGATGGCCGAGCTTGAGCTGTCGCCAAAGGCACCTGCCTCCGGACGGCGCTTCGCCTACCCCTGCCTGGATTGGTCAGAGCGGCGAGACCATCTGGCCGGTCAACTGGCCGATGAATTGCTTCAGCACTTCATCGACAAGGGCTGGATGCGGCGTGGCGATGGGCGAGCGCTGGACCTGACGCCTCTGGGGGTTCAATCGCTGCTGCCGATGCTGCGTGGCGCCGGTTGAAGCATCGATGTCGATCAAGACGCACTGCCCAAGGCGCCGTATCGCGCCGCGCTCGGCGAGACGCCAAACCACCGCTTGTACGCTTGCGAAAAACTGGACAGGTCACTAAAGCCCATGCGCTCGGCGATCTGGGTGAGCGACAGCGTTTCATCTTCCAGCAACTGATTGGCCTGGCGGCCACGCACCTCCGCCAGCAGCATCCTGTAGGAGATGCCCTCATCTTGCAGCCGCCGCTTCAGTGTCCTGTCGCTGAGTCCCAGCGCACGCGCAGCCTGAAGCAAATCCGGCGTCATGTTGAGAGGGGTCGCTGCCAGGTACTGGCGCAGGTATTCGCCGGTACCCAGCCGGGCGCGACGCCGCTCCATCAACTCTTCGCAGGCTCGCTCGCACATGGCCACCGTGACAGGGTTGGCCTGAGGGAGCCGCAGGCCCAACAGCTTGAGATCGCAAGACAGGCTGTTGCTGCTGGCGCCAAATTCAGGGCGGACCCCACCGATGCGCAGCAGGCCTTCGATCCAGCCGGGACCACGCTCGACGGTGTGCTTGAGGGTGAACCGAGACAAGGCGAACTCCGGCCCCATCACCTCTTTCATCAAGCGGGAGGCTGCCGCCACATCGCGCTCGACCAGAAAGCGCTGAATCGCAGGCTCGACGTCCGGGGCCTCGAAGGTCACGGTGTACATCTCGCCGTCCAGCCCCCCCGATATGCGACAGAACGCGAACGTCAGAGGGATGAACCGCAAGGCCAGCGCCATGGCGTCGCCAGCGGTCGCGCTGCTGATCAGGCCCAGGCCCCACAACCCATACGAGGCGAAGTTGTAGCGCATGCCCACTTCCAGCCCCAGGCCAGGCTGCCTGCAGGCCCGGATGAGGTTGCCCACCACACACAACTCCTGGTTGGCCTCCAGTTCGATGGCTGGATCATTCAGATCGGCTTCTTTCAGGCGTGAGCGGGCCAGGATCTTGGAGGCATCCAGCCCCCGCTCCTGAGCAAACTCGACCAACAACCGCACGCTCGCTGGACTGCGCTTGAAATCCCAAAAGTTCATGCAGGGATCATGAAGGGTGAATACCGATGTGGTTGGCCTAAATCATAAAGCCTTTGTCCTTCGTCAACATTCTCCGTTGCGGTGGTTTTGCGCATGATTCCGCCTCATAGCAGACCTGCGTCTGCACTTCGAGGTTTCAAGACATGCAAAGCACCAGCTCAGAGGCCCGCACCTCTTTTCACACCATCATCATCGGAACCGGCTTTGCGGGCATCGGGATGGCCATCGCCTTGAAGAAGGCAGGTCTGGGCAACTTCCTCATTCTTGAAAAGCAGAACGATGTCGGCGGCGTGTGGCGAGACAACACCTATCCAGGCGCCGCCTGCGACGTGCCGTCGCACCTGTATTCGTTCTCGTTCGAGCCCAATCCGAACTGGTCCCGGGTGTTCGCCCCCCAAGCAGAAATCCATCAATACCTGAAGCACTGCGCCAGGAAGTACGGCCTGTTGCCATCCATCCGCTTTGGCTGCGAAGTGGCCCAAGCCGATTACCACGAGAGCCTTGCGCTGTGGACGGTGACCTTGAGCAATGGCCAGGTCTTGCAAGCCCGTTTTGTGGTCACGGCCACGGGGCAGCTCAGCCGCCCCGTCTATCCCAAGCTGGAGGGCATGGACAGCTTCAAGGGGCATGTCTGTCACTCCGCCCACTGGGACCACAGTTATGACATGAACGGCAAGCGCGTCGCGGTGATCGGCACGGGGGCCTCGGCCATCCAGTTCGTGCCTGCCATCGCTGGCCAGGTGAGCAAGCTGACCGTGTTTCAACGCTCGGCTGCCTACATCCTGCCGCGACCGGATGGTCCGTATGCAGGCTGGCGCAAGGCCATGTTCAGGATGGCGCCCTGGACCATGACACTGCACAGGGCCCGCATCTATTCCCAATACGAAAGCCGGGCGGTCGGTTTCACGCGCATCAAGGCCATGATGGACTTGGCAGTGGGCCTGCCTTTCAAGGCACTGCTTCGCCGGCAGGTGCAAGACCCCACGCTACGTGCGCAACTGACGCCTGACTACCCCATCGGATGCAAGCGCATCTTGCTGTCCAACGAGTACCTGGCCACCATGGCCAAGTCCAACGTGAACCTGGTCACCCAGGGCATCCGCCGCATCACGGCCGATGGCATCGAGACGATGGATAGGCAGCACCATCCCGTTGACGCGATTGTTTACGGCACCGGCTTCGCGGCCACCGAGTTCCTGGCGCCCATGACGATCACGGGTCGCGATGGCCTGGAGCTCAATGAAGCGTGGCGAAAGGGCGCACAAGCCTACCTGGGCATAACCGTGCCGGGCTTCCCGAATTTCTTCATGCTTTATGGCCCCAACACCAACCTGGGCCACAGCTCCATCATCTACATGCTGGAAAGCCAGATCGCCCATGTGTTGCGGTGCATGCAGGCCGCTCACCAGGCAGGTGCCAACGCGATTGAGGTCGACGCACAGCGCTACGCCAGCTTCAATGGCACCGTGCAAGCGCGCCTTAGGGCCACCGTGTGGCAGGGTTGCAAGAGCTGGTACGTGGATGCCAACGGCCATAACAGCACGAACTGGCCGGGCTTCACATTCGGCTACCGCTGGCTCACGCGTTATTCATCGCTCAACGCCTACAACTTCACTAAGCCCGATCATCGCTGCGGGCAGGTCGTCCACCATGCCGAGCCAGTCGGTGCGGTGGAGTCTTTCAGCGCGAGCCTGTTGAGGTCGTTTCTGCGCGTGACGTTCAAGGCCTTCATTCGGCCGCCCGTGGGGGTCGGCACGCAACGTCTGATCGTGAGTGCATTGGCTAGGCTGATGCCTGGCGATGGCCGCGCGCGCATCGAGCGCCATGAGATGGACGGCATGACCACGGAGGTGGTGTCGCCCAAACAGGCGGAGAACCAGGGGGCAACGGTCCTGTACCT
This sequence comes from Aquabacterium sp., assembly GCF_036279655.1. GTDB lineage: Bacteria > Pseudomonadota > Gammaproteobacteria > Burkholderiales > Burkholderiaceae_C > Aquabacterium. The sequence goes on from NZ_DASUIT010000040.1 coordinate 17,322, forward strand.
GCATGGTGGCGGCTTCTGCTTGGGCAGCGCCCAAACCCACCGCAGCGTGACGACGCGGCTGGCGGCCGTCGGCATGACGGTCTGGGTGCCGCAATACCGACTGGCGCCAGAGCACCTTCAGCCAGCCGCTCTCGAAGACGCGCTGGCCTGCTATCGCCATATGCTTCAGAGCGGTGTGGCATCGCATCAAATCGTGTTGTGCGGTGATTCGGCTGGCGGCGGGCTGGCCTTGAGCCTGGCCTTGACGCTGCGTGATGCGGGCGAACCTTTGCCCGCCGGGCTAATGCTGCTGTCGCCCTTCCTCGACACGACCTTGTCGGGGGACACCGTCCGAACGGCGGCGGCGCGCGATCCCATGCTCAATGTGGCCTGGCTCCAGCAAGCCGTGCGCTGGTATGCACCGGAGAAGGACCATCATCTCCTGGAAGCCGATCTGCAAGGCCTGCCGCCCATGCTGATTCAAGTGGGTGACCAGGAGGTGCTGCAATCGGACTCAGCCCGCTTGAGTGCCCTGGCCGCACGCTGCGGTGTGCCTTGCCATCTGGAGGTGTACGCAGGCCGCTGGCATGTGTTCCAGCTTCAGGCCGCCTTCCTTGCCTCGGCCGCGAATGCCGTGAGCCGCCTGGCCACGTTCGCCGCGCAGAGGACGCAAGGGCAAGCCTCTCGACACGCCTGGCATGAGGTCGATGGCGATCCCGTCGCCCGGGCCATGGCGCTCTGATTTCCCATTCGCTCAGTTTCAATGACCCTCGGAAGCACAACGTGAACTCTCGCCGTTACCCCAATATCTCGCAGGAGCGCATGCGCGCCATCAAGTCCACCTTCACGGCAGAGGGCGCGCTGTGCGCTGCCACCCTCTATGTGCCGAAGGACACGCTCCCCGATCAGCAACTGCCCGCTATCCTCATGGTGGGCGGCTGGGGCAGCATCCAGATGGCCCTGACCTCATCGTTCGCCTTGAGCTTCGTCGACGCGGGCTACGCCGTGATGGAATTCGATTACCCAGGCTGGGGTGACAGCAGCGGCTTCCCACGGCAAGGCATCAACCCCTGGCGCAGAACGCGCGTGGCCGATACGGCACTGGCTCACCTGAAGTCGCAGCCCAATGTGTTGGCCCATGAGATCACGCTGTGGGGCACCTCCTTCGGCGGCGGGCATGTGGTTGATCTGGCCACGCAGCACCCGGAGGTGAAGGGCGCCATCGTCCAGGTGCCGATGCTCGACGGGCTGGCCGCGATGTTCGCCACACCAATTGGCCGACTTGTGAAGATGATCGCTCTCGGCACCCTAGACCTGATCAAGCCTGGCGCACCGATCTGCGTCCCGACCTTGTCGCGCGAGGGTGGGTTCTCCACCATGGACCGCGACGGCGGCTGGGAGGCCATGGAGGCTGCACTGGCGGCGCACCCTGACCACAAGTACGACAACCGCGTGGCTGCGAGGTCGGTGCTGCCGCTGCCGCTGTATCGCCCTTGGCTGCGTCTGAAGGACGTGAAGATCCCGATGCTGATGATCGGCGCCACGGGCGACACGGTGGCGCCCTTTGTGTCGGACAAGGTCAAGCGCGTTGGCAACCCGAATGTGCAGGTGATCGAGGTCGCTGCCAACCACTTCGACCCCTACTTTGACCCGCTGTTCCCGGAGATGCTGGCGCACCAGCTGAAATTCCTACGTCGCGTTGATCCGCGGCTTTCCGAGGTGCCGGCGCACGAGTTGAAGGTACTGCGCGGATGATCCTTGATGGCGGGACTTGCACCCGCAGGAGTGCGCCCATGCTGGGCGCACATAAGAAGAGGAGCCCAAAGGCTCCTCTCTCGAAGGTCAGCGGCCCAGTCGACCGACTCGGGTCACAGCACAATCACAGGTGCACCGCAGCTTGTACCGTCGTGCTTGTGTTCATGGTTTTTCATGTTGCCGTAGCCACGGCACCACCCGGTACGGTTACCCGTCAGTTCCGGCGTCACGTCTTCTGCAGGCGCAGCACGGTCATCCGCATCCACCTTATGCCACTTCGGCGTGCCCCCACTGATCGTCATAAGCTCTGCCTTGTCGAGGTTGCGCATCATCATTCCTTCCTAACAAAAGTGTTTTTTTGTTATATCACTACCGGTCGCTCCAAGCCACATCTGACAGACCACCTCCCCCAACTGCGTGCTAAAGGCAAGCGGGATGCGTCATCCTGCACATTGGGGTCATGACACGGCCGTCCTGAATGCCGGGCTTGAGCTGACAATCGGGCGCGACATGATCGCGGCCCGGGCCTCTGATCTCCCGCAAAAAACCCGCCATCTCCCCGCCCCCCATCCACCCCCGCGCCAGCAAGTTTCATCCAACTCTGCTAACTTCGCGCCTCGACATGTACCGAGGAGACCGCGCTTGACCCACTTGACCCAACGCCTGAGCGCGCTCGCCCCTGACCGTCTGCTGGGCATCCGCCGCGGCATCGAGAAGGAAAGCCTGCGCACCCGCCCGGATGGTCAACTGGCGCTCACGCCCCACCCTGCAGCCCTGGGGTCGGCACTCACCCACCCGCACATCACCACCGATTTCAGCGAGTCACAGGTCGAGCTGGTCACCGGCGCCCACACCGGCGTGCAGCACTGCCTGGACGAGCTCACCCAGATCCACCAGTTCGTGTACCGCGCCATAGGCGATGAGCAGTTGTGGGTCAGCAGCATGCCCGGCCACCTGCCGCCCGATGAGGCCATCCCCATCGGCCAGTACGGCCACTCCAACGTCGGGCGGGCCAAGAGCGTGTACCGCATGGGCCTGTCGCACCGCTATGGCCGGCGCATGCAGACCATCTCGGGCATCCACTACAACTGGTCCATGCCGGGCCTGAGCAGTGACGATTACTTCGGCCTGATCCGCAACTTCCGCCGCCAGTCCTTCCTGCTGCTGGTGCTGTTCGGGGCCTCACCGGCCGTCCATGCCGACTTCGTGCGTGGGCAAGCGCATGGCCTGCAGCCCCTGGGCGATCAGACCCTCTACCTGCCCCACGCCACCTCGCTGCGCATGGGGCGCCTGGGGTATCAGAGCGATGCGCAAAGCACGCTGGCGGTCAGCTACAACGGCCTCAAGGGCTATGCCGCCTCGCTGCAGGATGCCCTGACACGCGCCTACCCGCCGTATGAGGCCCTGGGCATCCAGGATGAGCAGGGGCAGTACAAGCAGTTGTCCACCTCGCTGCTGCAGATCGAAAACGAGTTCTACAGCCACATCCGCCCCAAGCGGGTGATCCACACGGGCGAGCGCCCGCTGCACGCGCTGCGCGAGCGCGGAGTCGAATACGTGGAGGTGCGCTGCATGGACCTGAACCCCTTCCTGCCTGTGGGCATCGACGAGGTCACCGTGCGCTTCCTGGATGTCTTCCTGCTGCATTGCCTGCTGTCAGACAGCCCCTGGGACACGCCGCAGGAGATCGCCGCCCTGGCGCGCAACCAGCAGGCCGTGGCCGCACGCGGGCGCGAACCGGGCCTGCACCTGGAGCGTGGGGACCAGACCGTGTTGCTGATGGACTGGGCCCGGGAGGTGCTGGACGCCTGCGCCCCCATTGCCGATGCGCTGGACGCCCTGCATGGCGGGCAGGCCTACCGCCAGGCCTGGCAGGCCACCTCAGACACCTTGAGCGCCCCGGCCACGCTGCCCTCGGCGCGGGTGGTGGCGGCCATGCAGCAGGACCCCGCACAGGGGCATGTGGGCTTTGCCCAAGCCCGATCTGCGCAGACGCGCGAGGCCATCATGGCGCTGGCGCTGCCCGCCGATGTGCAGGCGCGCCTGGCACAGCAGGCGCAGGATTCGCTGGCCGAGCAGGCCGCCATGGAAGCGGCCGACACCCGATCCTTCGAGGACTTCCGTCAGGACTACATGTCGGCACGGCATCTGGTGGTGTGAGGGGCTGAATTCAGGAAGGGCAGGAAGGGAAAACACGCGATGCGCCTGCGCGCCCAAATGTGTACATTCGCACACATCAAAACCGGACCGCAGGAGCTTTCAGCATGACCCTCCCTCCATCCACCGGCACGTGCGATCGGCGCCGTGTCTTGCGGCAGGCCCTCGCCTTGGGCGCCGCCTCGGCCGGCGGCCTGCTGCCTCTGGTCGCCCGCGCTGGCGCCACGCCCACACGCATCGACGTCCATGCCCACCTGATCCCCGATTTCTATCGATCGGCCATGACGCAATATGGCGTGCAGGGAGACGGAGGCCTGCCCACGCCATCGTGGTCGCCCTCGTCCGCGGTCGGCTTCATGGACAAGTTCGGCATCGCGGCGCAGGTGGTGTCGCTGTCCGAGCCGGGGTTTGGTTTCTTGCCCGACCGTGGGGCGCGCGAGCTGATGGCCCGGCGGGTCAATGACTACATCCGGGAGGCGCTGATCGGGGCATCGAGCGCCACCAGCCTGTACCAGCGCTTTGGGGGCTTCGCCTCGCTGCCCATCGGCGATGCGGACGACGAACTGGAAGTGGCCGCCGCCTCGCTGGAGGCCACCCGCGCCTTGAACTACCTGCAACTGGACGGAGTCGGTCTGTACTCCAACTACAAAGGGGTCTACCTGGGCGATCCGCGCCTGGACCGCCTGATGAGCACGCTCAATGATCTGGGGGCGCTGGTCTTCATCCATCCGGTGGCGCCGCCGGTGCGCCCGGAGCTTTCCATGCCCACCTTTGTCCTGGAGTTCCCTTTCGAGACCACGCGCGCTGTCACCAACATGCTCTACAAGGGCATCTTCCTGCGCTATCCGCGCATCCGCTGGCTGCTGTCTCATGCGGGGGGCACCATCCCCTTCCTGTCGTATCGCAGCGGGCTGCTGGCGCTGAACCTGAACCCGCGCAAGAGCTCCTACGCCAATCTGTTCTTTGACACGGCCTTGTCCGCCGCACCGCCCTCGATGGCGGCCGTCAGAAAGATCACGGAGGTCTCCCACATCCTGCTGGGCACCGACTACCCCTATTCGCAACTGACCTACGCCTTGAAGCTGCCAGGCGATCCCAACTCTGAGCTGAACGACACCTTCAACCCGACCGAGCGCCAGATGGTGGACCGGGGCAATGCCCTGGCACAACTGCCCCGGCTGGCCCGGCGCCTGGCCTCGGGCTGAGGCCATCAGGTGCTGGTGGGCCGTGCGGAGACCGTGGCGGCGCCCGCCATCACCCACATGAACACCAGCTCCGCCTCGGCCAGGATGGCGGAGCGGCGCTGAGGCGCCTCGATGCACTGCAGGCAGAGTCCGAAGGTCTGGTCGATGATGACGCGCAGGGCCAGATCGATGTCCTGATCGGACAAGGACGGCAGGCGTCCTTGCGCGCGGAAATCGCCGAGCATCTCCTGGCGGATCCGGGTCAGCGAGGCCTCGATGGCGTCTTTGGCAGGCGCCAGGGCGCCATGGCGCTCGCGCATGGACACCACGAACTCGTCGGGGTGCGCCAGGGCAAAGTCGAGCAACCAGCCCACCACGGTGCGCGAGGGTGGCTGCCCTGCCGGGGCGGCCAGGCGTGCCGCGCGCAGCCCCTCTCGAAGTTGCCCCCCGAAATCGGCAATGAGCTCGATCATCAGGCTGTCGACACTCTCAAAGTGCCGATAGATGGCATTGGTGCTGAGCCCTGCCTCCTGGGCCAGGGCCCGCACGCTCAGGCTGGCCGCACCCTCTCTGGCGGCCAGACGCGCCGCCGCATCCAGCAGCTTGCGCTTGCCTTGTCCGTACTGATGAATGGGGGCCAGTTTCATGCTCATGGGTGACATCCGGGCCTCACTGTGTCACAGATTTGCAGGTCAAGGACGTGGGGGTGGCCGCCTGCAAAGCTACACAAATCATCAAAAGATGATTGACATTGAATCGTTACAGATGTCATCATTAATTGACTTTTTGTGTTGCAAGCATGCCCACGCCCCTCAACCCCAAGCGCCTGATCCTCAATCTGCTGCGCGCCGCCGATGGCGCCTCCTTGAGCACCCGGGACGCCACAGCCGCCTGCGCCCTCTTCGGCATCCGCGAAAGCAATGTGCGCGTCGCCCTGGTCCGCCTGTCCACGGCGGGGCTGATCGAGGCGGCGGGCCGTGGCCACTACCGCCTGGGGCCACAGGCCGGCCCGCTGGCCGACGACGTCTCGCACTGGCACGAGGCCGAATCGCGCGTGTGCGACTGGGACGGCGGCTGGCTCATGGTCAGCACCGGTGGCCTGGGCCGCAGTGACCGACCGGCACTCCATGCCCGTGACCGCGCCCTGGCGCTGGCGGGTTTCCAGGCCCTGGAGCCCACCTTGTATGTGCGCCCCGACAACATGGTGGGCCACGCCGCTGCAGTGCGTGAGCGCCTGCACAAGCTGGGCCTCCATGAGCAGGCCCCCGTCTTTGCCGCCCGTGACCTGGACCCTCGACGCGAGCAAGAAGCCCGCACGCTGTGGGACGGCGCCGCACTGAACGCCAGTTACCGCAGCACCTGCCAGAAGCTGCAGCAGTGGATGGCACGCGCCGACCAGATCGACCTGGATGTGGCGGCCCGTGAATCCTTTTTGCTGGGCAACGACGCCATCCGCCAACTGGTGTTTGACCCCCTGCTGCCCGAACCCCTGGTGGATGTGTCCGCGCGCCGCGCCTGCACCCAGGTGGTTCAGGCGTTTGACCAGATGGGGCACGCGATCTGGCGGCGCCTGCTCTCACAAGTTCACCCTCACCCATGACCTCATCCGACCTGACCATGAGCCACAAGACCCCCTTCCTGACGCACGAGGTGCACAACGTGCCCGAGCCCATGCCGGCCTACAACGCCTGGACCAGTGACCTCGCCTTGCGTGAGGCGGTGACACGCGAAGGCGGTGCCTGGGCCGAGTCCTCTCTGACCAAGTACGGCGCCCTGGCCGGATGCGAGTTGATGGAACTGGGCCGCCTGGCCAACGAGAACCGCCCGAAGCTGCGCAGCTTTGATCGCCATGGCCGGCGGCTGGACGAGGTGGAGTTCCACCCGGCCTATCACGAGGTCATGCGTCAGGCCATGAAGCATGGCGTGCACAGCTTTTCATGGCGGCACGAGGACCAGGTGGGCGCGCATGTCGCACGTGCCGGTCTGGTCTACCTGGGCGCGCAGCCCGAGGCGGGCACCAGTTGCCCGCTGACGATGACGCATGCCGCCATCCCCTCCTTGCGCCAGGCCCCCGAGCTGGCAGCAGCATGGATCCCACGCATCCTGTCGACCGAATACGACCCCCGCATGCTGCCCATGGCCCAAAAGACGGCCGTGACCATCGGCATGGGCATGACGGAAAAACAAGGCGGCTCCGATGTGCGCAGCAACACCACGCGCGCGCACCGCCAAGCCGATGGCAGTTATGAGCTGGTGGGCCACAAGTTCTTCTTTTCTGCCCCGATGTGCGACGCCCACCTGGTGCTGGCGCAGGCCGAAGGGGGCCTGAGCTGCTTCCTGATGCCCCGGCTGCTGCCCGATGGCACGCGCAATGCCGTTCACATCCAGCGGCTCAAGGACAAGCTGGGTGACTGGAGCAATGCTTCATCGGAGGTGGAGTTCCTGGGGGCCACCGCTTACCTCGTGGGCTCCGAGGGGCGCGGGGTGGCCACCATCCTGGAGATGGTGGCTCTGACCCGGCAGGACTGCATCCTGGGATCGGCGGCGCTGATGCGCCAGGCCACCGTGCAGGCCTTGCACCACACGGCGCAGCGCTCGGCCTTTGGCCGCAAGCTGGTGGATCAGCCGCTGATGCGCAATGTGCTGGCCGACCTGGCGTTGGAAAGCGAAGCCGCCGTGGCCTTGGCCATGCGCGTGGCCCGCGCGGTGGATGCGTCCCCGCGCGATCCGCAAGAGGCGGCCCTGGCCCGCCTGATCACCGCCGTGGGCAAGTACTGGGTGTGCAAACGCACGCCCACCCTGATCAATGAAGCGCAGGAATGCCTGGGCGGCATCGGCTATGTCGAAGAAAACATCCTGCCCCGCCTGTACCGTCAAGCGCCGCTGAACTCGATCTGGGAAGGCAGCGGCAATGTCCAGTGCCTGGACGTGCTGCGCACCCTGCACAAGGAGCCCCAGGCACGCGACGCCCTGTTCGCCGAACTCGCCTCGGCCACCGGCCAGCATGCGGCGTTCGATCAGCACCTGGGCCGGCTGCAGCAAGCCTTTGCCGACCCGTCGACCCTGGAAGTGCGCAGCCGCAGGGTGGTCGAGCACATGGCGCTGGCGCTGCAAGCGGCGATCCTGATCAAGGCAGGTAACCCTGCCGTGTCTGACGCATTCTGTGCGTCCCGGCTGAGCGGGGACCACGGCTTGGTCTTGGGTACGCTGGGGGCGCAGGCGCCGCTCGCCGCCTTGATCACACGGACCACGCCATGCTGAGCGCTCACCCTTACGCTTGGTGACAAATCCGCCAGACCGTTCTCCGCCGCCCTCGCGGTGACTCCCTAGAATTCTGTGCTGTGGCATGCCACACACATAAACAATCACGGAGACCGGTCACCATGGCCATCAAACTCACCTGGCGGTGGCTGCTCGCCATCGTCGCAGCATGCCTTCTGAGCGCCTGCGAGCCCGCCGCCGACATCGTGGCGCCCACGCAGGCTACAGTGGGCACCGACATCACCTTCGACAGCAAGCTGCTGCCTCAGTTCACCCCCGAATCCCTGGTCAATGCGCAATACGATTGGGATTTCGGCGATGGCAGCCACGGCACTGGCCCCCAGGTGCACCACACCTATGCCCAGGCGGGTGAATACCGGGTGGTGCTGCGCATCTCCGACGACACCACCCGTCAGTGGGGGCAGGCCTACGAGACCGTTGCCACCGTCACGGTGACCGATGTCGCGACCGCGGAGTGCGCCATCACGCGCAGCCAGCCCGGGAGCGCCCCGGTGGTGTCGGCCAGCCACCCCAAGGTCTTCCTGAACCATGCCCAGACACTCAACTGCCTGCGCTCCATGGCCTCGGCTGAACATGCCTCCTTCACCCGCTTCAAGGCCTTTGTGGACCGTGAAATCGCCGACGGCGTCGACACCGACTCCATGTACGGCTATGAAGACTGGTTTGCCGCCCTGCTCTACCGCGTGACGGGCGAGACCAAATACCGTGACTTCGCCATCGCACGCGCTGACAAGTTCGTGGCCTCCGAAGAAGCCCTGATCGCGTCGGGTCAGCGTGCCACGGTCGCCCACGACAGCTATCTGTATGTCGGGCCGATCGTGGGCAATCTGGCTCTGGTCTACGACTGGTGCCACGACACCCTGACGCCCGCACAGCGCACGCGCTGGACGGCCTACATGAATCAGTCCGTCCACAATGTCTGGCACCCTGAGACAGCCTCCTGGGGCGGCAAAGTCTTCCCCTGGTCCGGCTGGTCCATCGACAACCCATCCAACAACTATTACTACTCCTTCTTGCGGGCCACCATGCTGACGGGCCTGGCCACCCACGGCGAAAACAGCCGCGCTCAGGAGTGGCTTGACGTGTTCCGCAACGACAAGATCGGCCAGGAACTGGTGCCCACCTTCACGCAAGACCTGGCGGGCGGCGGCTCACGGGAGGGCACGGGCTACGGCACGGCCATGAAGAACCTGTTCCAGATCTACGACTGGTGGGAGCGCTCCACTGGCGAGCGCATCGCCACCCTCACCCCGCATGCCCAGGCATCGCAAGCCTGGATGATGCACAACATCCTGCCCACCCTGGACCACCTGGCGGCTGTGGGTGACCAAGCTCGCGAATCCACGGCCAGCCTGTTCGATTACCACCGCGAGTACCTGCTGTCGCTGATCTCCCTGTTCCCGCAGGATCGCATGTCATCGGCTGCCAAGTCCCTGCTCGACCAGTCCACAGTGCCCCAAATGCAATACGGCTTCGAGCTGTTTGCCGATTACCTCTATCACCCCCCTGCCCTGGCTGCAGGCAGCCTCTCGGATCTGTCCACCAGCTACTGGTCACCAGGCACGGGCGAGGTGATGATGCGCTCGAGCTGGACCGACAGGAACGCCACTTACGCGCACTTCAGCTGTGGCCCTTACACCGAAAGCCATGCCCACCGCGATCAAGGCAGCTTCCAGATCTACCGGGGTGAATGGCTGGCCCCGACCAACAACATCTACACGCACTCAGGCATCCAGCAGGGCGAGGCCCTCAACAACCTCGTGCGCATCACCCAAGGGGGCAACACCCTCGCCCAAGGCTGGGGGCAGCGTTGCGATCTCGCGGCCCTGGCAGACACCCCGCTCTACACCTATGTGGCCGCGCGGGTGACGCCCATGTACACCGGTCAGGCCGCTGTCACCCAGGTGGAGCGCGAGTACCTGTTCATCAAGCCCGACACCTTTGTGGTGCTGGATCGTGCGGGTTCGGCCTCGGGCACCCAGCGTGTCTGGACCCTGAATCTGCCAGGGGCCCCCAGCGTGCAAGGCGACCAGTTGAGCTACACCGGTGCGCTGGGCAACCGGCTGGATGTTCACCGCGTGGCGCCGAGAGGGCTGAGCTATCAGGTCACCGACCCGATGACCGAATTCGACGAATCCTGGAGCCAGAGCGCCAAGCAAGTCAATGTCGCCGATGGCAGCGGTGCACAAACGATTTTCCTGCACGTGCTGGGCACCAATGGCTCCGTCAAGCTGACCTCCTCGGCCGATGTCAGCGGCCAGACGGGCGTTCGCATCGATCTGGCCGACGGTCGCATCGCGATTGTGCGCTTTGACAACAACGCGCCCGGCGGCTCATTGATCCTCACCAACGCCGACGGCACAACCGTGAGTTCGGGCCCCTTGCCGACATCGGTGCAGGCACCTGCGCTGTTCCGGCAGTGAGCCGGAGCCACTCCACCGAGTGGCTCCCATCACCCGTGAGTGCTCAGGGACGGGGCGTCGCGCCACGCCCCTGAGCCACCGCGCGCCGCCGCCGATGCCAGGCACACACGCCCACGCCAGCCAGCGCCAGCGCCCATCCTTCAGGCTCGGGCACCGACGACACCAGCACATTCTGTTCAGGTGCCGTGTCCATGCGGATGGCACTGATGGTCATCGATCCAGTGCCTGTGGGCGTACTGCCCGAGGAATCGCCCACCAGCATGGCGGTGGTCGACGCGGTCCAGGCACTGCCGCTGAACACGGTCTGCCCATCGATGCGATAAGACACCAGTCCGTTCTTGAGCAGGAACTCGTAAGTGTGGGTCTGTGTCATGTCGGCGATGGCGAAGTTGATGTACTGCGCCTGGGCCTGGGCTGGATCCCGGTACATCAGCGTCACGCCCTGGTACCTGGGCGCGCTGTAGCACGCGGAGCTGGACGAGCAATTGGTGTCCAGGAACTCGATCTGGGCGACATGGCTGCCGTCAATCAGATAGGCCACCCAATCACGTGCGCCGCTGGAAAACGATGCATCCAGGCTCAGCCAGTTGCCTTGCGCACTGTTGCCCAGGCTCCATGCAGGATCCGGGTCAGAGGCAGCGCTGTGGTTGCCAAACCAGACGCCCCGCGTATTGGCGGTGGTCAGGGTGACCGAGGAGCCATTGTTGATCATGCTGGTGCCCGAGAAGATGACTTCGTTCCAGGCAGCCGATGATCCGGTCGGCAAGGTGGTCACCACGGTGGCACCTGCCCAGGCAGGCAGCACCGCTGCAGCCAGGATGGACACGCCCTTGGCCAGCGCAGTGCCACAGGAGCGATGAAGGGGGGTCAGATCGGTGTTCATGAAAGGGTGAATGCGCTGTGTTGCAATGTCCGAAAGGCTAGAGTCAGCATCCACCCCTGTCCACCCTGATTTCAAGGGGGAGGCAGATTCAGTCGCATCACCACCCCCTCAAAAATGATGAGGCTGGCCTGGATGATGCGCTCCGGCGGGCTGCGGTGGCCCGTCATGACCCAGTTCTGGATGGACTGGTTGACCGAGCCCACCAGGGCTTCGCTCAGGGCACGCTCCTCTTCGGGCGACAGGGTCCAGGCGGGCTCATACAGCCGCGCCTGACTGCCCAGCAGCATGGCGAACTCCTCCCGCGCCCGGGCGTACAGTGCATCGATGCGAGGGTTGACGCCCAGCACCTCCAGCCAGCACAGACGCGCCACACGGGGATCTGCGATGACCTGGAACAAGGCCTGCAGCGCGGCCCTGACCACGGCCGACAGCAACGGTGGCGATGGCGTGGCCGTGATCGCCCCCAGGATGGCGGCCTTGAGGCGATCGGTCTGCTGCAGGTAGCTGCCCACCAGCACATCCTCCAGGCTGTCGAAGGACTCATAGAAGTAGCGATCTGCCAGCCCGGCCTGCTTGCACAAGCCTCTGACGGTGGCGCTCCTGAACCCCGTGGTGCCGAAGACCTCCAGCCCCGCTTGCAGGAACTGCTGGCGCCGACGCGCCACGCGCGCTTCTTTGGGTTCGCCCCCGTAGGGGCGCCCCGAGCTGGGGACCGAGATCGATGACTGATGCATCCCCATATTTGACGACATCCTTCTGCAGTTGTAAACTGCTGACGCACATCTTCAGTTTTAATCCTTCAACCCCTCTTCAGCCTTCAGGAGCCTGACATGCACGTGACCGTGATCGGTGGTGGCCTCATCGGCGCCTCCTGGGCGGCGCTCTTCCTGGCGCATGGCCATCGGGTGTGCGTACACGATGTGGCGCCGGGGGTCGAGGCCCGGGTGCGGCAAGAACTGCAACGCATCCAGCCTTTCATGGCGCAGTTGGGTCTGCCACTGGACCCTCACAGCCCCGCCCTGTCGTTTGACGGGGATCTGGCCCGCGCCGTGCGCCAGGCCGATGTCGTTCAGGAATGCGGGCCTGAGCGCCTGGCCTTCAAGCAGTCACTGTGGGTGTCGGTCGAATCACACTGCCGGCCCGATGCCCTGCTGCTGTCCTCCAGCTCAGGCATCACCGCCTCCATGCAGAGCCGCAAGATGGCATCGCCCCAGCGCATGTTGGTCGGACACCCCTTCAACCCGCCCCACCTGATCCCGCTGGTCGAAGTGGTGCCCGGGCGGCGGACCAGCGCCGAGGCCACCGAGCGTGCGCGCCAGTTCTACCTGGCCCTGGGCAAGCAGGCCATCGTGCTGCGCAAGGAGATCCCGGGCTTTGTGGCCAACCGCATCCAGGCCGCCGTGATCCGCGAGAGCGTCTCGCTGGTCCGCCAAGGGGTGGTGTCGGTGGAGGATCTGGACACGGCGGTGCAATCGTCCCTGGGTCTGCGCTGGGCCTGTGGCGGCCCCTTCCTGTCGGCCCACCTGGGCGGCGGCGCAGGCGGCATCGGGGCGTTCTTCAAACAGTTCGCTGGCGGGCTGCAACTGTTGTGGCTGCACATGCGCTTGCGCCCGGTCTTGCTGACCGGGGGGGCGCAGCGGGCCCTGGCACAGCAGATCGAGCAGCGCTATGGTGCGCAGAGCATCGACCAGTGGGCCTCCCGCCGGGATCAACAACAGATCGCCTTGCTGCAGGCCTTGCAGCGCCCCTCACAGTCAGAGTGAACCCCATGAAACTCCATCCAGATGAAGTGGTCCTGATCACCGGTTGCGGATCCGGCATCGGCAAGGCGCTTGCCCGTGCCTTCCACCAGCACGGCGTGGCGGTGTGCGCCACGGCCCGACGCCTGCCCACCATGGACGATCTGAAAAGTGAAGGCATCCAGACGCTGGCGCTGGACGTCACGCAGGCGCAAGACATCGCCCGGGTGCTGAGCGATCTGGCTGCCAGCGGCCGCACGGTGGGCATGCTGGTGAACAACGCGGGCTATGGCGCCATGGGGCCCTTGCTGGATGTGCCCAGTGAGCAATGGCAACGGCAGTTCGACGTCAATGTCTTTGCACCGATGGCACTGACCCGGGCGGTCTTACCCAGCATGATCCAGCGCCGCCGAGGCACCGTGGTCAACATCAGCAGTGTCTCTGGTGTGATGCCCACGCCTTTTGCCGGAGCCTATTGCGCCAGCAAGGCGGCCTTCAACGCCCTGTCGGATTCCCTGCGCATGGAACTGCGCCCCCTGGGCATCGATGTGGTCACGGTGCAGCCGGGCGGCATCCAGTCATCCTTTGGTGACCGCGCAGCGGACGACGTGAACCTGGCCCCCGACTCGCCCTACCAGGCCGTGCGAGAGGGGGTGCTGTCTCGCGCCAATGAAAGCCAGGCCGGCGCCATGCCCGCCGATGTCTTTGCCCGCACGCTGGTGCAGCAACTCGATCGCCCCGTGCGCCCCGCCGTGATCCGGCTGGGCGAGAAGAGCCGCATGCTGCCCTGGCTCAAGCAGTACTTGCCCACCGCCATGCTCGACCGCATCCTGAGCAAGCGTTTTCAGCTCGATCGATTGACTTGAACCGGCTCGGGCCTGCTGTCCCTCCAGGACTGGCTGACCTGTGGTGTTAGGGATTGATGACCCCAAACGGCTTGCCTACAGTGCCTGCCTGACATCAACACCCACCCATGGAGTTCACCGCAATGATCCGCCGCCCGTCCCTGCTGTCCACCCTTGTTATGGCTGTCACACTGGGGGGCGCTGCATCGGGCGCCAGCGCCGCGACCGTCTGGAGCGACTGCGTGCCCGTGCTCACCGGCACCTTTGCCAACCGCACGCATGTGAAATGCGCCTCGGCGGTCTCAGGCGGCATCGTCTGGTTTGCCGTGGACAGCAGCAAGGTGGATTACGCCAACCGCTTCATGAGCATGGTCAACACCGCCCTCGTGTCGGGCAAGACCCTGACCATCAATTACGACCCGGCTGACACCAGCGGCACCTCTTTCGGCTGCGGCGCCAACGATTGCCGCAAGGCCCTCGGCATCAACATGCGGTAAGCCACCATGAGCACCCCATGGCTACGCCCCGCCCTGTGCGCGGGCCTGACGCTGCTGACCCAGCAGGCACAGGCTGCCCTGTACTGGAACAACGGCGCGCAAACCTCCAAACCCACGCTGTGTTTTGCCGGCGATGCCAGCAGCAAACGCCCCGACCGCGTCAAGGCCATCAAAACCATCCTGGCCCAGTTCGAGCAGGCCGGCAATGTGCGCTTTCAGTACCAGGACACCTGCACCAGCAATGGCAATGCCACCAAGGACAACTTCACGGCCGACATCCGGATCGTGATTCCCGGCACCAGCTATGGCACGGTGAAGAACGTGTTCGGGCAGCTCAAACCCATCCCCGGGATCGGCTGCACCCGAGAGGAAGGTGGCGGCGGCTGGTCCTGGCCCCCCGACACCCGTGATGACCGACGCGAGTGCCTGTTCAATCTGCACCTGGGGGACGACAACTATGCGGCCACCCAGTTGGGCGATCCGGCCGGCGGCGCGACGCCCTTCATCAACCACCCTTTGCACGAGGTGGGCCATGCGCTGGGCCTGGCCCATGAACACGCACGCAAGGATGTCGACAAGGACTGGGTGCTCACCTTCATCGGGCAGATCCCCGGGGTCTCGGCCGATCAGGCCCAGAAGATCTATGACGCGGGCTACCGCTCGGTGCTGTCAATCCGAGGCCCCGACCCCAACAGCGACAAGACCACCGCACAGCAGATCAAGGACCATGTGGCCGCTCTGCAGAAGATCTCGGGTTACGAGAAGGAAGCAGATGCCGATGCCCTGCGGCTGGCAGCGCAGAAGGGCCTGACGGACAAGACCGTACAGGTCAGTGACTATGGCGGAGGCGCCACGGCCTACCTCTCGGCCTACGATCCCAAGTCCGTCATGCACTACACCTGGTCGACCTTGTTCAGTTTTGCGCCGGGCAACTACGCCAACACAGGTCTGTCAGAGCATGACCGGCTGGCCATCCACATCCTCTACCCGGAAGATGCACGGGTGGCCGAGCTGGTGGGTACCCGTGTGCTGCGCCAGGGTGAGACCCTGCACCTGCAATTGGGCTTGAAGGTGCGCGGCGCGGTGATCGCCACGGCCCTCAAGAGCATCTCCTGGCAGATCGATGGCGTGGTGAAATCAACCGGCGACAGCGTGTCGGTGGCCTCGCTGAGCGCAGGCAAGCACATGCTGCGCCTGGACTACACGGATCTGCTGGGCCGAGCCTTCACCTATTCGACCCCCATCGAGGTGCTGCCGGCGCAGGACTACCAGCGGCGCATCAGTGCACCGCTGGCGGCGCAAGGCGCGCTGCTCTGACGCCCGGGCGACGGTCATGCGCCGTATAGTGTGGTCCCACAGGCCCTGCACCATGGGCCACACAGGGAGTGCGCCATGAGCCTGACCGAGTCCACCGACTGCGACCTTGTTCTCTACACCAACCCCCGGTCGCGTGGCCAGATCGCCCGATGGATGCTGGAGGAAACCGGCGCCCCCTACCGTCAGGTGCTGCTGCAGTACGGCACCACGATGAAGGCGCCTGACTACCTCCAGATCAACCCCATGGGCAAGGTGCCCGCCATCACCCACCGGGGGCAGGTGGTCACCGAGTGCGCGGCGATCTGCGCCTATCTGGCCGACGCGTTTCCTCAGGCGGGCCTGGCCCCCGCTCCGCAGGAGCGCGCCAGCTACTACCGCTGGCTGTTCTTTGCCGCCGGCCCTCTGGAGGCCGCCGTGATCGACCGCGCATTGAAGGTCGAAGTCAGCCCCGAGCAACAGCGCATGGTCGGCTACGGCAGCTTCGAGCGCGCGATCGAGGTGCTGGCTCAGGCCGTGAGCGCTGGCCCCTACATCACTGGCAGCCAGTTCACGGCCGCCGATGTCTATGCCGGCGCCCAGGTGCTGTGGGGCCTGCAGTTCGGCAGCCTCCCCAAACGCCCGGAGTTCGAGGACTACGCAGCCCGCCTGACCCAGCGACCGGCCTATCGTGCCGCCAAGGCCATCGACGAGGCCCTGGGCCAGGCAGCGTCGACCGGAGGCTGATCCATGGGAGCCTGGAAGCGCGGCCGACACCTCCTGCGCCGCGAGGAACTGGTGGCGCAGATGCGTCATCGACTGGAACGCCAGTCCTTTCCGCGCCTGCAGATGATGTTGATCGTCTCGCTGGCGGGCCTGTTCGGCTGGCTGAGCTCGCTGGGCTTGCTGGCGGCCGGCCTGGACAGCATGGCCCTGCGCTACCCGAGCGCGCTGATGCTGGCCTATGCTTGCTTTCTGACGCTGCTGTGGTTGTGGCTGCGCACCCGTGCGCAGGACTACGGCAGCGACCTGCCCAACCCGCTGGACCTGATCCCGACACCGGACATCGGCCCGGACGCCGTGCCTGGCCCCCATGTGTTCAGCAGCGGTGGGGGCGGTGATTTTGCCGGTGGCGGGGCTCAGGCCTCCTTTGCCGACCCTGGCCCGGCGGCCCTGACCGAGTCCTCGGGCAACTCCTCCTCCCTGCCCGATCTGAAAGAGGTGGCCGGCTCGGTCGGTGACGCCGATGAGCTGGTTATCCCCCTGGCCGTCATCGCGTTGCTGGTGGGCCTGGCCCTGTCATCCTTCTATGTGATCTATGTGGCGCCGGGTCTGTTTGCCGAATTGATGGTCGACGGCGCGCTGTCTGTGCTGCTCTACCGCCGCATGCGCATGGAGGATCGCTCGCACTGGCTCTCCACGGCCGTGCGGCGTACGATCTGGCCCTTGCTCATCACTGCGGCCTTCGTGGCCGGCATGGGCGTGCTGATGAACCAGATCGCGCCTGAAGCCCGCACCTTGGGCGATGTGATCCGCCACCATCAACAGGACGAATGAGGACGGGCCATGGCGTCAGATCAGAGCTTTGTGGAGTACGTCTTCGAGCAGGCACGCCTGACCGATGAGCTGTCGTACCGCAAGATGTTCGGCGAATACGCGGTCTACCTGCGTGGCAAGGTCGTGGGCCTGGTCTGCGACAACCAGTTCTTCGTCAAACCCACGGATCCCGGCAAGGCCTTGCTGGGCCGGTGGACCGAAGGGCTGCCCTACCCCGGGGCCAAGCCTTATCTCCGCATGGGTGAGGAGCTCGACGCCCCTGACCTGCTGCACCGCCTGCTGATCGTCACCGCCGAGGCCTTGCCCCTGCCCAAACCCAGACCGGCAAGTAAAACCGCCCGAAAATCCGCAGGCCGTGCCACGCCACGGACGCCATGAGCCGCCGCCCGTCGCCCAGCCTTCGGCGCTTCGAGGCGCCCATCGCCGACACGGCGCGGCATGAGCTGAGCGCGGCACTGGGGAGCGTGCTGAAAGAACTGCCCGAGGCCCTGCGCGGCCGTGACCCGGAGGCCGTGCACCGCCTGCGGGTGGCCACGCGCCGGGCCCGCACCCAGCTCGACCTCTTTGCCCACTGCCTCAGCAAGCGCACACGCCGGGAGATCCGATCGGCCTTGCGCGATCTGCGCCATGCTGCGGCGGCCAGGCGCGACTGGGACGTGATGTTGACCCGTGTCATCGCGCAAGCTGCCACCATGGCCACGCCATCAGCCCCCAGCCTGGACGGCCTGCTGAGCCATGTGCTGGCCATGCAAGTTGCGGCCCAGACCCTACTGCAGAGAGAGGGCCCGGCCATCGCCCAACGCCTGCAAGAGGTGCTGGAGACGCTGCCAACCGCCCTGAGGCCGCCTCGCGCCCATCGACCACAGACCCTGATGGATCAGGCCCGGCCCGTGTTCACCACGCTGCTGGGCGATCTGGCGCACGCCTGTCGACGCGAACCTCGCAGCCCGCAGGCCTTGCACCGCGTGCGCATCGTGATCAAGCACCTGCGCTACGCCCTGGAGGTGTTTCGGCCCCGACTGCCGGCGGCATGGCGCAAGCAACTCTATGCCCAGGTGATCGAGGCGCAAGAGATCCTCGGACAAGCCAATGACAGTGCCAATGCCGCAGCTCATCTGCAGGCGATCTCGCAGCAACTGCGCGCACTGCCAGCGGCCACTCGCCAACGCTTGCGCCAGGCGATCCAGCCGCTGATGGCCCAGGAGCGATCCCTGCATCGCCAGCAGGCGCAGGCCTTTGCGGCCTGGTGGCAGCGCTGGCACGATGCCGGTGGTGCGGCCTCGTTTGAGCCCTGGCTCGATCAACTGCCCTGATCAGGACTATATTGGGCCCATGACCGAGCCCCTGCTGCTGACCGCCACCCAGATCTCCACCTTCAACGGCCGGCAGTTGCTGACCCGTGCCAGTGGCTTTTTCTTCCTGCGTGATGAGCGCCTGTTTCTGGTGACCAGCCGGCACGTGGTCATCGACGAGCCCAGCAAGCATCACCCGGACCGCATCGAGATCGAGCTGCACACCGATGAGCGCAACCTCACGCAGTCCACAGGCTGGTCGGTGCTGCTCTACCGGCAAGGCAAGAGCATCTGGCGCCAGGGGCGCGACGCCACCGGCGAGATCGACGTGGCCGTGCTCGAACTGGAGCGCAGCGCCTTGCCCAAGTCAGCGGTGGTGCGTGCCTTCACCCCGGCCCATCTGCAGGCCTCGCTGGACGAGATCGAGGTGGGCACGCCCTTGCTGATCGTCGGCTTCCCCTTGGGTTTTCACGACACCTTGCACCACCTGCCCGTGGTGCGTCAGGCGGTGATCGCCTCGTCCTTCGGGCTGCGGTTTCAGGGGCAAGGCTACTTTCTGACCGATGCGCGCACGCATCGGGGCACCAGTGGCGCCCCGGTGGTCATGCGCGCCACGCAAGCGGAACTCAAAGACAGCCCCCTGCCCTGGAAGCTGCTGGGCGTGCACTCTGCACGCATGGACATGGGCTCGCGCGATCTGCAGCAAGATGAATCACTCGGGCTGAACTGCGCCTGGTATGCCGACATCCTGATGACCTTGACGGAGTGACTGCGGTGGCTCTGGGCACCTGATCCGGGGGGAGCCCCCCACGTTCTAGGTGCTGTATCCATTGACACGAGTCCTTACACTTGCGCTCAGCCTGGATGTCCGTCCGCCAGGCCCATAACGACCAATCTGTTGGAGTCCTTACATGAAGAAATTCCTCGCCGCCGCCCTGTCCGTGGCCGCACTGTCCAGCGCCCACGCCGTGGTTGTCGACTTCGACACCCTGCCTGGTGGCGGCTCGATCGCCTCGGGTTCCATCATCACCAATGAATACGCCTCGGTGGGTGTCGTGTTCTCGATGTCGGATCTGGGCGCCCCCCAGACGGGCCCTTACGCCATCCAGCAGTTCGCCGGTTCGAGCAATCCCTATGGCAATGCCCTGTGGAACTGCAATGTGGGTTGTGGCCCTCGCTCTGACACCATCACCATGACCTTCTCAGCGCCTGTCAGTGCTGTGTCCTGGCTGGTGGACTCCGAAGGCTCCATGCCCATCACCTTCAATGCCTACGACAGCTCCAATGTGCTGCTGGAGTCGGTGTCGATCATGAGCGACTTCCCAAGCTATGCATCTGCATCGTTCTCGGTGGGTGGCATCGCCCGCATCGACGCCGTGAACCCGACGCAAGGTTGGGGCTGGGCCATGGACAACCTGACCTTCACCACCTCGGCCGTGCCTGAGCCCGAAAGCTATGCGCTGGCCCTCGCTGGTCTGATGGTGGTCGGCGCCCTGGCGCGTCGTCGCCAGGCCTGATCCGCCTCGCTTCGTGACAACGGCCCGCTCATGCGGGCCGTTTTTCATGGGGGCTGTGCTCAATCCCCCTGTTGCCGTGCTGCCGCCTCTCGCAGCTTGTCCTTCTTGCTCTTGCGCTTGCCCTTGATCCCGCCATTGGGATCTGGCCGGTGAGCAGAAGCATCCGGCACAGCCTTGTCAGACGCCACCCCCTCGGGCTCAAAGCCCTCGATCCGCTCACGCGGCACACGTTGGCCCTGACGCTTTTCGATCAGGCGGAAGTGCGATTCGGTGTCCGCGCTGATGAAGCTCACGGCCACGCCCTTCTCACCGGCGCGCCCGGTGCGCCCGATGCGGTGGGTGTAGTCCACTGCGGAGCGCGGCAGGTCGTAGTTGACCACCGCCGGCAACTGCGCGATGTCGATGCCGCGCGCGGCCAGATCCGTGGCCACCAGCACTTGCAGGCGACCTGCCTTGAAATCCCCCAGCGCCAGGGTGCGTGCGCCCTGACTGAGCTCGCCGTGCAGGGGCTTGGCCTTGATCCCCTGGCGAGCCAGCTTGTCGGCCACATGCTCGGCGCTGTACTTGGTGGCCACAAACACCATCACGCGGCTCCAGCCCTGCTGGGCCAGCAGGTGGCGCAGCAGCGGCGTGCGGTCCTGGGTGTCGACCTCGATGGCGCGCTGCTCGATGTCGGCCACTTCGGCCTCGTCCTGCACGACCTCGATGCGCTCAGGCTCATGCAACAAGGCGTTCGCCAGGGCCTGCACGGGCTGCGGGAAGGTGGCCGAGAAAAACAAGCTCTGGCGCTGCGGGGGCAGCATGTCCACGATGCGCTGCATCTCATCGGCAAAGCCCAGATCGAACAGGCGGTCTGCCTCGTCGAGCACCAGCACTGACACGCCGCCCAGGCCCAGGGCATGGTGGTCAATCAGGTCCAGCAGGCGGCCCGGGGTGGCCACCACGATGTCGGCGCCGCCGCGCAAGGCCATCATCTGGGGGTTGATGGACACACCACCAAAGGCCACCACCACCTTGAGGCTCACCGGCAGGCTCTGGCTGAGCACGCGCAAGGTGTCGGCCACCTGGGTGGCCAGCTCACGGGTGGGCACGAGCACCAGCACACCGCCATGGGAGCGACCGGCCTGATGGCTGTCCAGCAGGGCTTGCAGCACGGGCAAGCCATAAGCCGCCGTCTTGCCCGAGCCCGTGCGGGCCGTGGCCAGGACATCACGGCCCTGCAGGACCACGGGGATGGCCGCCGCCTGGATGGGAGTGGGGTCTGAGAAAGCTTGGTCGCTGGCGGCACGCACCAGTGCAGGCGACAGGCCCAGGGAGGCAAATGACATGGAACAAGGATGCCGTGAACACGGCCCGGGGCAAGAAAGTTGAGCAGTGTATAGGGGAGTGCTCAGGCAGCCAAATCACACGCCATCATCGGACCAAGGACTGCAACCACTCCGGTTTGATGTGCGCCGGCGGCTTCTTGCAGTTCGCTCCGAGCCATTTGCCCACAGTCTGCAACTCAGACACCTGAGTTTTGCCGCCAGGCCATGTCATGACCGCCTTCTGGGCGCTACGCGTTTCGCCGGCACTGACCAGCACAAACTCACCATCCATCGAACCGGTGATGGCCACAGGCGATCCTCCAGCGCTCTCAGGGGGCATCTGACCGGCGCAGGGCGCCTTGAAACTGATCACATTGCCTTTGACCACAACGGTCGGATGGGGGCACTCGGGGGTGACGCTGCGCTGCACGAGCGCCTGAAGGGCGAGCGTTTCAGCAGTCTGGCACTGCACTTCCGGCATCCAGCCCGCAGGCAAACCAAGGTGCTTCATGGACGTCTTGATGGTCGACGCGGCCTTGTCGTCCATGCTGCCGAAAAAGAGGTCTCCCATGGACTGCCCGTCGATGGTCACCTGGCTGGCCTGCACCCACAGGCCCGGCTTGAGGCTGATCAGTTGCGCCGATGCCTGAGAGTGCGTACCAAACAAGGCCGCAGCCATGGAAGCAACAACCAGCGCGTGAGCCACACGTTTCATGACGAATATCTTTCCTGAGCTTGAAGGGGTAGTGCTGATCCTAAGGTGACATAGCCGAGTGCCCCGCAGGGGATTACCAGGGTGCCCATTCATTTCAAGACGACTGGTCATATTATTCAACCCATGGCCCGCACCGCAGACAAGACCGACATCCCCCGACGCCTCACGGACGCGGGCTACGCCCTGTTCACGCAGAACGGCTACAACGCCACGGGCATCCAGCAGATCACGGATCAGGCCGGGGTGCCCAAGGGCTCTTTCTACAACCACTTCGACAGCAAGGAAGCCTTCGCTGGCCAGATCATCCGCCACTACGCCGAGTGGGTGGATCAATCCTGGCAGAGCTGCCTGCAGGATGCTCCGGCGGATCCGCTGGACACCATCCGGCACCTCTTTGGCAAGTTCATCCGCCACCACGAGCAGGCCGTGTGCCCGGGTTGCCTGGTGGGCAACTTTGCCGCCGAGGTGTCCGAATCCAGCGAGTCCTGCCGGGCCGCGCTGTCAGCCGTCATGGACACCTGGCGCGAGCGCCTGGCCGTCCTGATCCGCCAGGCCCAGCAGGCCGGGCGTGTGCGCCAGGATCTCGATGCCCTGACGCTGGCCGGCTTCTTCTGGGACGCGTGGGAGGGTGCCCTGCTGCGCATGAAGGTCGAGCACGATTCACGCCCCCTCAAGGAGGCCTTGAGCTTGATGCTGGACAAGTTCTTCCAGCCCTGAATTTTCCTCAACCCACACTGGAGCCACGCTCATGGGAACCCCCTCTCTGTTCGACACATTCAAGCTGGGCAACATCACCCTGTCCAACCGCATGGTGATGGCCCCCCTGACGCGCAACCGCGCTGAACCGGGCAACGTGCCCGGCGCCATGACCATCGAGTACTACGCCCAGCGCGCCAGCGTTGGCCTGATCATTGCCGAAGCCACCCAGGTGTCGGCCCAGGCCCAGGGCTATGTGGCCACCCCCGGCCTGCACACCCCCGAGCAGATCGCCGGCTGGCGCAAGGTGACCGACGAGGTCCATGCCCGTGGCGGCAAGATCTTCGTGCAACTGTGGCACACGGGCCGCATGTCTCACACCGCCTTCCAGCCGGGTGAGCAGGCCCCGGTGGCGCCTTCGGCCATCGCGGCCAAGGCCAAGACCTACATCCCGGGCGCCGGCTATGTGGACACCTCCACGCCCCGCGCTCTGGAAACAGCGGAGGTGGCAGGCATCGTCAACGATTTCCGCACCGCGGCCCGCCACGCCATCGAGGCCGGGTTTGACGGCATCGAGATCCACGGCGCCCATGGTTACCTGCTGGATGCCTTCCTGCGTGATGGCTCCAACAAGCGCACCGACATCTACGGGGGCAGCATCGAGAACCGTGCCCGCTTCCTGCTGGAAGTGATGGCCGCCGTGATCGCCGAGATCGGCGCCGACAAGGTGGGTGTGCGCATCTCGCCCGTCTCGCCTGTGAACGACTCCAACGAGAGCGCCCCCCAAGCCCTGTTCGAATACGTGGTGCGCGAGCTGGACAAGCTCAAGCCCATCTACGTGCACGTGGTGGAAGGCGCCACCGGTGGCCCTCGCGACAACGCTCCCTTCGACTACGAGGCCCTGCGCCGCCTGTACTCGGGCGTCTGGATGGTCAACAACGGCTACACCCAGGCCATGGCCGAAGAAGCCATTGCCTCGGGCAAGGCTGATCTGGTGTCTTTTGGCCGCGCCATGCTGACCAACCCTGACCTGCCCCGCCGCTTCAAGGAAAACGCCCCGCTGAACGAGCTGTTCACCGATGCGCCCTTGTACGGGGGGCAAGGCCCGCACGGCTACATCGACTACCCCGCACTGCCCGACTGAGGCCAAATGGGCACACGCAGGCATCGCTTTTTTGACATGAGTCATTGTCAGACTAGAATGGGTCGCCCCTGGGCATTCACTTCTACCTTGATGGAGACTCCATGACGATCGCGAACACCTGCGTGCTGGTTGCAGCCGTTCTTCCCGTCCTGACCGTGGGCCTGGCCAAGTTCACCTCGCTGAGCAGCCCACGCAAGGGCGGCTACGACAACAACGACCCCCGCGGTTGGGAAGCCAGGCAGCAAGGCTGGAAGGCCCGCGCCGCGGCCGCCCAGAACAATGGCTTTGAAGCCCTGCCTCTGTTCGTGTTCGCCGTGCTGGTGGCGCAGGCGGCGGGTCTGGATCAGGGCCGCACGGACATGCTCGCCATGGGCTTCATTGCCGCGCGCCTGGTCTATGTGGCCGTCTACCTGGCCAACCTGGGCAATCTGCGCTCGCTGGTGTGG
>NZ_DASUIT010000041.1:0-3501 GCF_036279655.1 Aquabacterium sp.
CGGCAAGGAGACAACGGACTGTGGAATGTATTCAACTGGGGTTTCCGTGCGTGTGGCACCTGTTGTGGTGCCCACCACATAGGCAGCATCACGCTTGCCGGTGATGACAACCGGAGGCAACTGGCCCTCGCTGGTGACGGGCTGAGCCTGTTGGGCAAGGGCAATACCTGCACTCAGCAGGCCAATGGCCAGAACCACGGGGCGCTGGCGCATGGAATAGGAAGGCGACATGTGATCTCTCTCAAGCATGGGAAGCCGCCCCGGCCATCAACAGCCGAGACAGCACAAGCCCAACCGAATGAATGGCTGGGCAACGGTCAAATAGCTTTGAGGGCGAGCCTTGTGGGAAAAGGCTGCCAGGAGATCAGACTGGAGGCGCTCGCGCGCCCCCGCCAGCTCGACACTGAGCTTGTGGCCAGCCGGTGAAGCCCCCCGCCAACCAGACGTCTGCCGCACTCACCGCCAGGAACGGCAGTACGGTCGGCTGAGGGCCCAGGAGCGCCAGAGGGAGGGAATTGCAAAGTTTGCAATGCTGACCGTCATGCAGGCTTACGGCACCATCAGGCAAACTCAGCGGGCCGCTTGACGCATTGCGCGACGAGCACAACTCCCCAAGAGGATCAACGGCCGCGCGCCCGTACGACACACTCGGCAACAGCAATCCGGCCAGGAGTGACAGGCACCCCAGCCAGATGATCAGTCGACGAGTGACAACAGCGTGGCGCATCTTGGGCGCAAATTGTAAAGCGCGCTCAAGAAGGGGGCATCACCACAACGGGAGCGCCCCAGGGCTGGCGTCAGCCCAACTTGCGAGCGGCGTCGATGGCCGCCAGGCAAGCATCATGGCAATTCTTGCACTCCACATGATGCTCGATATGCGGTTTGCACGCCTTCACACAGGCTTCCATCGCCTCGATGGCCGTGCGAGCCAAGGCGGGCGTGAAGTCCGAGTTCAGGCTCGCTGCCTTCAACACGGCGTTGCAAGTCACGTCACAGTCCAGCGCCGAGCGCAGGCAGGCGGCCATGTCCTTGTCGCCTTGCGACAGCAAGACCTGGCAGTGGTCAATGCATGCCGCGGCGGCAGCCGTACAAGCCTGGAACGGTGCGATCAGGCTCGTAAAACGCTTGGGCTTGCTGCCCTTCTGCGTGGCCAGCATGGCGGCATGGTCATGGTGGTGCGCCGGCGCTTCTTTTGCCGAGACACGAGCGGGCAGCACCGCCGCAGCGGCCAAGGCCATCAGGCCCGTGGATCGTTGCATGAGTTGTCGACGGTCCATGATGAACTCCTTGTGTGTGGATCAGAGGGGCATGGCCACAGGCCGAGCCACCATTTTGCACCTGCCGCAAAATACCGAGGCAGCGAGCCTTGCTCTCTTGCGGCAGAGCAAGGTCACATGCTGCGTGCAGCCGACGCCCAGCCCGCCTGCACTAAACTTTGACCATGCGCATGCAAAGAAGGCCCTCCGCTCGACGTATGACATGGCTCATGGCCGTGGTCATGCTGCTGAGCGCCTGGCTTCCAGCTTGTGCATCGATCTGGCAGGCGGCTGAACAGGGCCGATCACGCACAGATCAGTTGACACAAGAGATATGCAGCTCAACCGGCCTGGCCCGGTCTTCCAACCGCGTGGCACCTGGTGAGGACCAGCATCAGGCCGTCGGTCAACATTGCCCTTACTGCCACTTGCACGCACAAGGGCTGGGGCTGCCGCCTTCGCCCCTGGCGTTCGTGACGCTGCCGCTGCAACACGAAGCGCCCGCACTGTTCTGGCAAGGGCCTCGCACCTTGCGCACCTGGGCTGCGCCCCGGGCCCGCGCGCCACCAACCCGTTCCTGACCGCATCGGAGGCAGGCTGGTCCGCCTCCGCCAAGTTCAGCCGCCACCAACCGTGCGGCTTGATGGCTCGTTCAGGAGAAACAATGAGATTCCTCACCCTCGTCATGCGGGTCATGACGCATTTCAACGTGGGCGCCATGATCGCGACCTTGGGCTGGCTGGTCTGGATGGCAACGATGATGACGCCCGAATCCCTGCCCAGTGCCCAGTTTGAAATCCGCTCGGCTCCCCCAACGTCATCGCCCTGCTGCCAGCAGGCACAGCCAGAACGATCTGCCGGCCCGGTCGAAGCGGTATACCGACCTGCGCCCACCTCTGCCGACCCGCGCACGGAGGTCCTGCCATGAGTGCCAACGGCGTTCGCTGGTTCGTGGCGGCTCACCTCCTGGCCGTGCTGGCCATCTACCTCATCGCCGTGTGGATAGGCGCACAGCATGTGGCGGCGCCCATGCCGCCCTTGACCGTGCAGGCGAGTGCACCGCGGGTGGTGCCCGCCGCGGCAGAGCAAGCCGATCTGTCGCGTCCGGCCCCGCCAAACGAGGCATCGGCTCACCAGGATTCAGGAGGGATTCAGGCCTCGGCGGACATCGCACCGCCATGGGCCATGCGCTGAGGGCTCGCATCTTGACGCCACAAAATGAGACACGCCCAAAACCAAGGGATTGTGAACAATCTCACGAACCCCTAGACTACCGGCCATGTTCCGTCCCTTTGCGTTGACACGGTCACGCCGATGGGTGTGGTTCGCGCTGTGCGTGTTCACCTTGTCGGCCTGGATGCCTACCCTGAGTGCCTGGGTAGCGTCTGCGCGCGCCACAACGGATCTGATGACCATCTGCAGCAGCACGGGTGCCCGGCAAATTGGCGAGTCAGCCGATCAGGCCCAGGCCGATGCGGATGGCAAGGCCCGTCACCTCAATGGCCAAGGGCATTGCCCGTTCTGCCTGCTTCAGGACCACAGCCCTGTGGTGCCTGCCACGCCTGCTGCCATCGTGACGCCCCTGTCCGCTCTGGCATCATGGGTACCGCCTTTGTTGCTTCAGGCAGCAAGGCCCCTGCATGCGTGGTCGCCGCTGGCGGCGCGCGCGCCTCCTCTGGCCGCCTGAGCCTGAGCCGCCCGGACTGCGTCCGGCCGGGTGCCGCCATGTGCACGTGAGGCTTCACAGCCTGTTCCCCATCCATTGATTTTTTTCGCACTGCGCGTGCCGAAGTCGGTAGCCTGCGTTCGCCGCGCGTGACACCGCCAGTGCGTCCTTCTGTCATCTCGTTGTCTTCTCGTTTCTCCAAGCCAGAAAGGTTCCCTCATGAAGTCCCCCCAACACCACATCCTGGCTGCGCTGTCCGTAGCCGCCCTGCTGACGCTGAGCCTGCCCGCACAAGCCCACATCAGTTACACCGGCCGTGACTTCGGCACCGTGGTCGATGGCAGCAACGTCAGCATCGCCACGCAAAAGGTCACCAGCAACTACGGCTGGGCCGATGCGTCTGACGATTCGCTGGTGTTCAACAGCACCCTGGCCACCACACCCCGCCTGGACGAAGCAGCTTTCGTCAGCGGCACCGGTACGGATGATCTCTATCTTGGCGACAGCCACAAGGGACGCGCCTTCAAGCTGCATCTCGACAGCACACTCAACGTCACCTTCACGGCATCGGCGCTCAAC
>NZ_DASUIT010000042.1:0-58541 GCF_036279655.1 Aquabacterium sp.
GGCTATGTGCCCGCCCTGTTGCTCGACAGCGGCGAGCTGCTGACCGAAGGCCCGGCCATCGTGCAATACCTGGCCGATCTGGTGCCAGCGAAGAACCTGGCCCCCGCCAACGGCACCCTGCCCCGCTACCAGATGCAAAGCTGGCTGACCTTCATCGGCACCGAGATCCACAAGAACTTCAGCCCCTTCTTCAACCCGGCCGCCACGCCCGACATCAAGAACGCCGCCCGGGCCAACCTGGAGCGCCGCCTGGCCTACACCAACGAGCAACTGGCCGGCCGCCCCTACCTGCTGGGCGAGGATTTCAGCGTCGCCGACGCCTACCTGTTCACCGTGGTGAGCTGGGCCAAGTTCATCCAGCTGGACCTCAGCGCCTGGCCCCACCTCACCGCCTTCCTGGGCCGGGTGGGCGCTCGACCTGCCGTCCAGGCCGCGCTGAAGGCCGAAGGTCTGATCTGATTCCTATAATCGACAGATTCCACCTTCCACAGGCTGGAGCCTTTCGCGGGGGCACACCCCGGGGAGGCTGCCAGCCTCTCTTGTCTTTGCGGTGACCCCATGAGCGCTCCTTCCGAACCCCAGAACTACGATCCGCGTGCCGTCGAGGCCCGTGCCCAGCAGCACTGGAATGACCGCGACGCCTACCGCGTCACCGAACAGGCCGACAAGAAGGCCTTCTACGCCTGCTCCATGTTGCCCTACCCCTCGGGCAAGCTGCACATGGGCCACGTGCGCAACTACACGATCAACGACATGCTCACGCGCTACCTGCGCATGAACGGTCACAACGTGCTCATGCCCATGGGCTGGGACGCCTTCGGTCTGCCCGCCGAGAACGCCGCGCTCAAGAACAAGGTGCCGCCGGCCGCCTGGACCTACGACAACATCGCCTACATGAAGAAGCAGATGAAGGCGATGGGTCTGGCGATCGACTGGTCGCGCGAGATCGCCACCTGCCAGCCCGAGTACTACCAGTGGAACCAGTGGCTCTTCATCAAGATGCTGGAAGCCGGCATCTGCGAGCGCCGCACCCAGACCGTGAACTGGGACCCGGTCGACCAGACCGTGCTGGCCAACGAACAGGTCATCGACGGCCGTGGCTGGCGCTCGGGCGCCCTCGTTGAAAAGCGCGAGATCCCCGGCTACTACCTCAACATCACCAAATATGCCGACGAGCTGCTGAGCGCGGTGGCCAACCCCGAAGACCCCAACTACCTGTCCGGCTGGCCCGAGCGCGTGCGCCTGATGCAGGAGAACTGGATCGGCAAGTCTGAGGGCGTGCGCTTTGCCTTCCGGCACGACATCCAGGATGCCAACGGCGCCTTGATCAACAACGGTCAGTTGTGGGTCTTCACCACCCGTGCCGACACCATCATGGGCGTGACCTTCTGCGCCGTGGCCCCCGAGCACCCGCTGGCCACGCTGGCCGCCCAGGACAACCCCACCCTGCAGGCCTTCATCGAGGACTGCAAGCACGGCGGCACCACCGAGGCCGAACTGGCCACGCAAGAAAAGAAGGGCCTGCCCACGGGCCTGTTCGTGATCCACCCCCTGACCGGTGCCCAGGTCGAAGTCTGGGTGGGCAACTATGTGCTGATGTCCTACGGCGACGGCGCCGTGATGGGCGTGCCCGCCCACGACGAGCGCGACTTCGCCTTTGCACTCAAGTACGGCATCGCCATCAAGCAGGTCATCGCCGTCGAGGGGCAGACCTTCGATCCGGCCGCCTGGCAGGAGTGGTATGGCGACAAGCAGCATGGCGTGTGCGTCAACAGTGGCGTGCTCGACGGCCTGGATTACCGCGCCGCCGTCAACCAGGTCGCCGCGCTGCTGATCGAACAAGGCGTGGGCGAGAAGAAAACCACCTGGCGCCTGCGCGACTGGGGCATCAGCCGCCAGCGCTACTGGGGCACCCCCATCCCCATCATCCACTGTGAGAGCTGCGGTGCCGTGCCCGTGCCTGAAAAGGACCTGCCCGTGCGCCTGCCCGAAGACGTGGTGCCCGATGGCAGCGGCAACCCGCTCAAATCGCGCCCCGACTTCCTGAACGTGGGCTGCCCGAAGTGCGGCAAACCCGCCCAGCGCGAAACCGACACGATGGACACCTTCGTGGATTCGAGCTGGTACTTCCTGCGCTACACCTGTGCCGACAACCACGGCGCCATGGTCGACGAACGCACCAGCTACTGGATGGGCGCCGCCAATGCGGCGGGCGACCGAGGCATGGACCAGTACATCGGCGGCATCGAACACGCCATCTTGCACCTGCTGTATGCGCGCTTCTGGACCAAGGTGATGCGTGACCTGGGCCTGATCCAGATCGACGAGCCCTTCAAGAAACTGCTCACCCAGGGCATGGTGCTCAACCACATCTACTCGCGCAAGACAGCGCAGGGCGGCATCGAGTACTTCTGGCCCCATGAGGTGGAAAACACCTTCGATGCCAACGGCAAGATCAACGGCGCCAAGCTCAAGAGCGATGGCTCTGCGGTGGACTACGGCGGCGTGGGCACCATGTCCAAGTCCAAGAACAACGGCGTGGACCCGCAGGAGCTGATCGACACCATGGGGGCCGACACCGCTCGCCTGTTCACCATGTTTGCCTCCCCCCCGGAGCAGACTCTGGAATGGAACGACGCCGGCGTGGAAGGCGCCCACCGCTTCGTCAAGCGGGTGTGGAACTTCGGCGCCCGCCACCGCGCCGCCCTCCAGGGTGCCGGCGAGGTGGTCCAGACCGAACTGAGCGCCGAGGCCAAGGCCCTGCGCCGCGAGGTCTACGTCATCCTCAAGCAGATCAGCTACGACTACGAGCGCATGCAGTACAACACCGTGGCCTCCGGCGCCATGAAGCTGCTCAATGCGCTGGAGGCCCACAAGGGCACCTCGGCGCAGGACCAGGCCGTGCTGCGTGAAGGCTACGGCATCCTGCTGCGCGGCCTCTACCCCGCCTGCCCCCACCTCACCCATGTGCTGTGGGAAGACCTGGGCTACGCCACCCGCAACGGTGGTGACCTGCTCGATGCCCCCTGGCCCACCGTGGTCGACGAGGCCCTGGTGCAAGACGAGATCGAGCTGATGCTGCAGGTCAACGGCAAGCTGCGTGGGTCCATCAAGGTGCCCGCCTCGGCCGACAAGGCCGCCATCGAAGCCGCCGCCCTGGCCAGCGAGGACGTGGCCAAGTTCAGCGAAGGCAAGCCCGCCAAGAAGATCATCGTGGTGCCCGGCCGCCTGGTCAACGTGGTGGTGTAAGGTGGTGGCCATGAACCGCCGCCTCGCCACTTCGGCCCTGCTGGGCCTGACCGCACTCGCTCTGGGCGGCTGCGGCTTCGCCCTGCGCCAGCCCCAGCGCCTGCCCTTTCGCACCATCACACTCAGTGGCTTTGTGAGCCACTCGCCCCTGGCCACCGAGCTGGCCCGCGCCCTGGAAGCCAGCGGCGTGGACGTGGTCGAGACCACCGCCCAGGCGGTGGCCGCCGCTTCGACGGCGGGGCAAGGCTCGGGCCTGGACGGGCACGTGATCCTGGAAGCGCGCCATGACAGCCGCGACCAGGTCGTGGCCTCCACCACGGCCTTCGGCCAGGTGCGCGACCTCAGCCTGCGCACCCGCTTCCGCTTTCGCCTGCTGCGCGCCGACGGTTCGGTGCTGCTGCCCGACACCGAACTGGCCCTGGCGCGTGACCTGAGCTACAACGAAAAGGACGCCCTGGCCAAGCAGGACGAATCCGAGGCCCTGCACCGCGCCATGCAGTCCGACATCGTGGAGCAGGTGCTGCGCCGCCTGGCGGTGGTCACCCCCCGCCCGGCCCGCTGAAGCCCCCATGCAACTGCGTCTGGAGCAGCTCGCCGCCCACCTGCAGAAGGCGGGCACCGACGGCCTCAAGCCCATCTACACGCTCTACGGCGACGAGCCCCTGCTCGCACAGGAGGCGGCCGACGCCATCCGCCAGGCGGCCCGCGCCGCCGGCTACACCGAGCGCGAGGTCTTCACCGTCAGTGGCGCCCACTACGACTGGGCCAGCCTGCTGGGCGCTGGCAGCGCCATGTCGCTGTTCGGTGACCGCCAGCTCATCGAGATCCGCATCCCCTCGGGCAAGCCGGGCAAGGAAGGCTCCGCCGCCCTGCAGAGCTACTGCGAGCAGGCTGCGCGCAATGATGGCGTGTTGACCCTGGTCACCCTGCCGCGCCTGGACAAGACCCAGCAGGGCAGCGCCTGGTTCACCGCGCTGGACCAGCATGGCGCCACGCTGCGCTGCGACCCCATCGAGCGCCAGGCCCTGCCCCTGTGGATCGCCCAGCGCCTGGCCGCCCAGGGGCAGCAGGTCGAGCCCGGCGAAGCCGGCCAGCGCACCCTGGCCTTCTTCGCCGACCGCGTCGAGGGCAATCTGCTGGCCGCCCACCAGGAAGTCCTCAAACTGGGCCTGCTCCACCCCCCCGGCACCCTGAGCATCGAGCAGATCGAAGACGCCGTGGTCGACGTGGCCCGCTTCAACGTCTTCAAGCTCAGCGAAGCCGTGCTGGCCGGCCAGACGGCCCGGGCCCTGCGCATGATCGAAGGCCTGCAGGCCGAGGGCGAAGCCGCCGTGCTGGTGCACTGGGCCCTGTCCGACGACATCCTCGGGCTTTACCGGGCCCGTCAGGCCCTTGATGGCGGCAAACCGCTGCCCATGGTCCTGCGCGAACTGCGCATCTGGGGGCCCCGCGAGCGCCTGTTCGAGCGCGTGCTGCCCCAGGTCAAGGGCGCCACCGCCGCCCGGCTGGTGCACGCCGCCAGCATCGTCGACGGCATCGTCAAGGGCCTGCCTCACCCGCAGTGGCCGGACGATCCCTGGCAGGCCCTGGGCCGCCTGACGGCCATGCTCTGCAAGAGCGTGGCCCCGATGCCCCGCACCTGAGGAGAAACCTGATCCCGCGCCAGGAGGCATCGCTCTATAGTGATGACTATTTTCCAGGGATCACGTCATGGCGTGACCGGTTTCACAAACTCACGGACTTGAGATCCCGTCGTTCTGGCCGATAACAAAAGGGTCAAAGCACCGCCGGGACCCCTCATGATCAGCCAACTGGAGCCCCTCCGCTCGAAACCCGCAGCCTCTCCTGTGAGGACAGTCCGCGAGAAATCATGCATGATTTCCTGAAAGCCCTCTGATCATCCTGCCCTCATGCTGCCCAACCTGCTGAATCCCACCCGGCTCCAGGCTCGCATCGTTGCGATGTACCTGGGCCTGCTGGTGGTCATCCAGGCCGCCAGCTACTGGTTCATCCAGGACAGCGTGGACCGCAATGCCCGCGCGTCCATCCACACCGAGCTGGCCACCGGCGAGCGTGTGTTCCTGCGCCTGCTCCAGCAAAACACCTACAACCTCGAACAGGCCACCCGCGTGCTGGCCTCGGACTACGGTTTCCGCGAGGCGGTGGCCAGCGGCGATGGCGAGACCCTGCAATCGGCCCTGGCCAACCATGGTGACCGCATCAATGCCGGCGTGGCCATCTTCACCGACGAGCAGTTCCAACTGCGCGCCAGCACCACCTCCAACGCCAACCACTTTGTGGCCGCCGTGCAGCGCTACGCACGGCAAACCCAGACGGGCGGCGCCCAGGCCAACCAGGTCGAGGTCATCGACAACCAGCCTTACCAGATCGTGGCCGTGCCGGTGCGCGCACCTCACATCATCGGCTGGGTGGGCATGGGCTTTCCCATCGGAGACAAGTTGCTCAAGGACATGCAGACCCTCTCCGGACTGGATGTCGTGCTGATGCTGCGCACCCCCGTGGGCGACTGGAGCGTCACCCAGAGCACCGTGGACAGGACCCACTGGCAGCATGTGGCCTCTGCCTGGCAGGCCCCCGAAACCTCGGTCGGCCCCAATGATCTGAGCCTGCTGGTCGATGGCGACGAATTCAGCGGCCACCAGGTGGTGCTGCCGGGCACGCCGGGCCAGCCCCCCGTCACGGCCCTGCTGCTGCGCTCGGTCGATCAGGCCCTGGCACCCTATGGCCGCCTCAAGCTCACCCTGCTGCTGCTGGCGGCCGTCGGCATCGGTGCCTTCGGCATCGGGGGCTACATCACAGCCCGGCGCATCACCAACCCCCTGCGCGTGCTGACCGGATCGGCGCGGCGCCTGGAGCGCGGCGACTATGGCGCCGAAGTCCGCGTGGCCTCGCGCGACGAGATCGGCGAACTCGCCCAGTCCTTCGAGACCATGCGCCAGGCCATCCAGGCCCGCGAAGGCGAGATCCGCCGCCTGGCCTACCAGGATGCCCTGACCGATCTGCCCAACCGGGAACAGTTCCGGCATGACCTGCGTCAGGCCATCATGCGCACCAAGGAAGACAACGCGCCCTGCTCGATCATGCTGCTCGACATGGACCGTTTCAAGCACGTCAACGACGTGCTGGGCCACCGCTTCGGCGACCGCCTGCTGCGCGCCGTGGCCGAGCGCCTGCGCAACGAGGCCCTGCAACCGCAGGACATCCTGGCCCGCCTCAGCGGCGACGAATTCGGCATCTTGCTGCCCCGCATGGACGCACAGGCGGCCAAGGTCGTGGCCGAGCGCGTGCAGGACGCCTTCGAGCGCCCCATCACCCTGGACGACCACACGGTCGACCTGGGCGCCGGCATCGGCATCGCCACCTGCCCGGATCACGGCACGGAGGCCGACCCCCTGCTGAGCCGCGCCGAAGTTGCCATGTACGCCGCCAAGCAGCACAAGGCCGGCACGGTGATCTACCAGCCCGGCCTGGACTCCTCCAGTGAAGAGTCCCTCACCCTGATGAGCGAATTGCGCTACGCGGTGGACCACCAGCAACTGCGCCTGTTCCTGCAACCCAAGATCAATCTGAGCACCGGCCAGGTCGTGGGTGCCGAAGCCCTGGTGCGCTGGGAACACCCGCAGCGCGGCCTGGTGCCGCCCATGCGCTTCATCCCCTTTGCCGAGCAGACCGGCTTCATCCGCGTGCTCACCACCTGGATGATCGAGCAGTCGGCCATGATGAGCGCGCAACTCACGGCCGAGGGGCAGCCCCTGAAGCTGTCCGTCAACCTGTCGACCCGCGACCTGATGGACCAGGACCTGCCGGTCAAGCTCGAAAAGCTGCTGAGCAAGTACAGCGTCGATCCGACCACCCTGATCCTGGAGATCACCGAGAGCGCCATCATGGACGATCCGCAGCGGGCCCTGCAGACCCTGGAGCGCCTGCACGAGATGGGTCTGAAGCTGTCCATCGACGATTTCGGCACGGGCTACTCCTCGCTGGCCTACCTCAAGCGCCTGCCGGTGGACGAGCTCAAGATCGACAAGTCCTTCGTGATGAACATGGAAAGCGATCTGCAGGACGCCAAGATCGTGCGCTCGACGGTCGATCTGGCCCACAACCTGGGTCTCAATGTGGTGGCCGAGGGCGTTGAAAACGCCAAGTCCTGGAAGCTGCTGGCAGGACTGAACTGCGACGAGGTCCAGGGCTACCTGATTGCCCGCCCCATGCCAGCCGCCCTGTTCCCGCAGTGGGCCCGCACCTGGACACCGCCCGACACCAGCGAAGAGTGGCTGGGCACCGAGTTCGCCTCGATGATCTGAGCGTGCGCCGTGGTCAGCCCGCCGAGGCCAGCGTGCGCGCCAGGGCGGTGAACGCCAGCCACTGATCCATGGGCAGTCCCAGCGCAGCCGCATCCCGCGACACCTCGGCCTGTGCCTGCGACACCAGCACCTCGATCAGGCGCTGGGCATCGGCCAGGCGAGGCAGCACGGGCCCTGCGAACAGGACCTGTCCGTCGCGGGCCACCAGCAGGGTCGGGAAGGTTTCCACATCCACATCGCCCACCAGATCGGCCTCGTCCTCGATGTCGATCCAGCGATAGCGGTGCCCGGGCAGGGCGGCCTGCAGTTGCGCAAAGGTCGCCTCGTACTCGCCGCAGGTGCCACACCACGCGGCGCACAGGCAGGCAATGTCAAGAATGGGAGTGGCCATGCCTGAATTGTGGCATCACACACCGTTGACACGGATCCAGGTGGTCTTGAGCTCGGTGTACTTGTCCAGCGCATGCAGGGACTTGTCGCGCCCGTTGCCCGACTGTTTGTAGCCGCCAAAGGGCACGGTGATGTCGTCCTCGTCGTACTGATTGACGTGCACCGTGCCCGCGCGCAGCGCCCGCGCCACCCGATGCGCCCGGTCGATGTGGGCACTCCAGACGCTGGCCTGCAGGCCGTAGCTGGACTGGTTGGCCAGTGCCACCGCCTCGGCCTCGTCCTGGAAGCGGATGACGCTGAGGACCGGGCCGAAGATCTCCTCGCGGGCGATCCGCATGTGGTTGCTCACGCCATCGAACACCGTGGGGGTGACGTAGTAGCCCCCCGTCTCGGCCCGCACCTGTACCCCGCCTGCCACGCACCGTGCGCCCTCGTGCCGCCCGGACTCGATGTAGCCCAGCACCGTGTGCAGCTGTGACTCGTCCACCAGGGCGCCCATGGCGGTGTGCGGATCGAGCGGATCCCCGGGCTGGTAGTGCGGCACCTGGGCCAGGACCTGCGCCACCACGTCGTCGGCGATGGACTCGTGCACCAGTAGGCGCGACGGGGCGTTGCAGGATTCACCCTGGTTGAAGAAGATGGCCCCGGCCACGGTCTGCGCCGCACGCTCGATCGCGTCCGAATCCTCGAACACGATGAAGGCCGACTTGCCGCCCAGCTCATTGAACACACGCTTGAGGTTGCTGGCGCCAGCGTACTCCAGCATCTTGCGCCCCACCCGGGTCGATCCGGTGAAACCCAGGGCATCGACATCCATGTGCAGCGCCAGGGCCTCGCCCGCCTCATGGCCGTAGCCGGGAACCACATTGAAGACGCCCTCGGGCAGGCCGGCCATCAGGGCCAGCTCGGCCAGGCGCGAGGCCGTCAGCGGGGCTTTTTCAGAGGGCTTGAGCACCACGCTGTTGCCCGTGGCCAGGGCGGGCCCCAGCTTCCAGGCCGCCATGAGCATGGGGTAGTTCCAGGGCACGATGGCGCCCACCACGCCTACCGGCTCACGCCGGATCAGGGCCAGGGCGGTCTCTGGCGTGGGCGCGATCTCGTCATAAACCTTGTCCACCGCCTCGGCATACCACTGGATGCAGCGTGCCGCCAGGGGCACGTCCACGTTCAGGCTGTGCCCGATGGGCTTGCCCATGTCCAGCGTTTCCAGCAGGGCCAACTCGTCCTTGTGCTGGAGGATCAGCTCGGCCCAGCGGGCCAGCACGCGCTTGCGCGCCGCTGGCGCCTCACGCGACCAGCGCCCCTGCTCGAAGGCCTGCCGGGCGGCGAACACAGCGGCATCGACATCGGGCGCCGTGCACCGCGCCACGGCGGTGAGCGCCCGGCCATCGATGGGTGAGTGCTTGGCAAAGGTCTGGCCATCGGTCGCATCCATGCGCTGGCCGTCGATGAGTGCCCGTCCGTCCAGACGCCGCTCATCGAGCAGGGCTTGTGCGCGGTCACGCCAGATCAGGGCTTGGGCGGTGGCGGGCTGGGCAGAGGTCATGACATCAGGCTCCATCGAATCGTTGGGCAATCCTCACCCCCACTCTAGCCAAATGCGGCCACTTGTGCACCCGCGCTGTCGTACGTCGGCACATGATCTACAGTTGGGTCCTGACGGCGTGACGGACACGCCCCATGAGTCAAGAGGAGCGCACATCATGCCGGTCATCGTGGTCGCCAATCCCAAGGGGGGCGTGGGCAAATCCACACTGTCAAGCAATATCGCAGGCTACTGGGCCTCTCAGGGCCACGCCGTGATGCTGGGTGACATCGATCGCCAACAGTCCTCTCGCCTGTGGTTGAGCCTGCGGCCCGAGTCGCTGCCCCGCATCCGGTCCTGGGACATCGACGAGGACCACCTGGCCAAGCCCCCCAAGGGCACCACGCACATGGTGCTCGACACGCCCGCCGGGCTGCATGGCAAACGGCTGGATGGGGTGATGAAACTGGCCGATCTGGTGCTGATCCCCCTGCAAGCCAGCGTCTTCGACATCTACGCCACCCGCGACTTCATCACCGAACTGCACAAACGCAAGCGCTCGGACCAGGTCAAGCTGGCCGTGGTGGGCAACCGCATCAAGGACCACAC
The DNA here is from genome assembly GCF_036279655.1 of Aquabacterium sp. Classification (GTDB taxonomy): domain Bacteria; phylum Pseudomonadota; class Gammaproteobacteria; order Burkholderiales; family Burkholderiaceae_C; genus Aquabacterium. The sequence continues at coordinate 10,099 of NZ_DASUIT010000042.1, forward strand.
CAAGGCGACCGAGCATTTGCAGGAGTTCCTGGACACCCTGGGCATCCCGGTGCTGAGCATGCTGCGCGACACGCAGAACTATGCCCACCTGGCCGCCCACGGGCTGACACTCTTTGATGTGGCCCCCGCCAAGGTCGAAAAGGATCTGGCGCAGTGGCAACCCATCGTCCAGTGGCTGGGGTGAGACCCATGTCAGGCAAGCCCCCGGGTCCCGTCGGACTGAACTACACCCCCTTGATCGAACCCGGCAATATGTGCCGTGTTGAGGCACCGCAGCGCACAGGACGGTTCGACGCGGCAGCACAGGCAACACACGACGAGCTGACCCCCATTGCGCGCTACATGGCGCAGGAAATCAACGTCAACACGTCCGGCCCGGATGTGCGACGTCTGAGGGAGCTCAACAGCTTCTCGCCCGAACAATGCATTCAGGACTACACGCGCCAACCTTTGTGGCGGCAGTTGCTGGGCCTGGGCATCTCCCCCCAGCAATGCATCGACATGCAAATGAGTTACCGCACCGCGGCGCTGTTGATGTGGGGGCAGAAGGTGATGCAGAACGGCGACTGGGACCACAAGCCCATCATCGCCCGGCGGTTCAACACCAGATCACCCGGCGGCATCCAGGTCTGGCACGTCTATGGCAACACCGAGTATTTTTACGATGTGTGGTCCAACCTGCATTACGGCTATGTCGGTGCCGCCGCCGGGTTCAGCGACAGCGTCTTGCTGGACGGGGCCGGATTGGAGCAGATCGGCTCGGATCTGGTCCGTTTACAACGCCCAGCGCGACGTGGCAGCACCTCCGGCTTGCGCAGTTGGGATGACCCAGCCGATCGCGCGGCCATCACCATGGGCATCCAGTTGTATCGGCGACAGCCTCAGGCGGTGCGTGCGCAAGATCTGCTCAACATCATCCTGCCCTCGTCCCTCATCACACGCCGCCCCTTCACCCCATGAACACGCCACGGTGGGCGCCCCTGGCGCTGCTCATCCTGACGCTGACAGCCTGCCGCTCCTGGCATGAGGACCGCGTCGAGGTCGAACTTCGCCTGGCCCCCCAAGCCCCCGCCCTGCAGGACATCGCCATCGTGGTCGGTGACGAGCGCATGTCCTGGGCCACACTCGAAGCCGGAGCCGCCCTGAACGCCACCTTCCTGCCCACCCAGGGGGCGGACCGTCGGCTGACGCTGCTCTATGCCACACCCGGCCACACAGGCGCGCCATTGGCCTGGATGGGCCCCCCCGTGGGCGGTGATGCAGGCTACCGCATCGTGATCCAGATGACGGCCCCTGGCCAGATCCAGGCGCGACACTGCCTGCTGCCTTGCGCGCTGGACTGAGCGAACGCCCGCTCAGAAACTCACCAGCACTGACGCCCCCAGCAACTGGTTGGTCTTGCGGTAGCTGCCATCACGCACATCCAGGAACACCGGACCGCTGGCGCCATCGAATCGGTACTCGACCTTGAAGGTCGTGTTTTGATTGAAGAGGTAGCTCAGGCCCAGGCTGAGGGCCCAGCGGTTCACGCCGCGCTCCGTGTCGCCATAGATGGGGGTGCCGTCATCGTCGACACCCACCACGGCCGGGCCAATGCCGTTGCGGTCGTCCGCGCCGCTGTAGCCAAACAGCCCGCCACCGTTCTGGCGGTTGTTGAGGTAATCCACCCGCAGCGTGCCTTCCAGCCGTGGCTCGAACTTGTAGGCCGCCAGGGCCGAAGCGCCCCACCACTGGGCGTCCCGCAAGGCCCCTGTGTCCGGATCAACACTGATGGCCGACTTGGCCTGCTGGCCCCAGCTCAGTTGCCCCTGCACGGTCCAGTCACCCCGGATGAAGTAGGCATCGAACTCGAAGAGGTTGACGCTGGAGTCCGGCTGCGCCACGACCTCGTCAAACTCATCGACGATGTTCTCGCTGAAATTGGCTGCCTTGCCGTGCACACCGGCAAAGCCGAAGCCCTGGAACTCGCCCTTGGCGTAGTCCACCCGGTAGACCAGGGCCGGCGAGGTTTCACCCGGGTTGCGGCGGGTGCCATTCACGTTGGCCAGCATGGCCTTGACCAGCCACTTGCCACGCGTGATCTCCATGCCCGCGCCGGTGTAGGCCGTCGGCAGCGTGAAGTCGAACAGCAGGTTGTGCGTGATCAGCTTGTTGAGCGTGGGCTGCAGGTATTCATAACCCGACCAGTCGGGGATCTGCCCGGCAATGAAGCGCGTCTGCAGATCGGACAGCGGGATGGACACCGAGGCCTCGTGGATGGGCGACTCGCCATTGAACACCGAGCCCACCCCACGGTTGGGCGCCAGGGTCAGGCGCCAGCGCGATCCCCCCTCCGTCTCCTTGGTGAAGTCGATCACCGCGGCGCCGAAGTAGCTGTTGTCGTAGTTGTAGCCGTCGTCACTGACATTGTTAAGGAACTGGAAGCCCGCACGGTCCTGCCGCTGGTTGTAGATGAAGGTCGGGTCCATGTAGCCATTGATCTTCAGCCCCTTGAAGCCCAGCATGTCGCGTGAATCCTCCAGGGCCTCGGCCTTGATGGCGATGCGGTTGAAGTCCTGGATCTGCTCGGGCGTCATGCCCGGCGGGTTCTCGGCGGCACGGGTTTCGGCCTGCTCGACCTTCTTCTCCAGCTCGGCCACACGGGCCTTGAGGGCGCGCAACTCCTTGAGCAGCTCCTCATTCGTATCGGCCTGGGCCAGGCCGGGCGCGGCCAGGGTGGAGAGCGCACCCACCAGCACGGCGGTGGCCAGGGCCACGGGCGAGCGTGAGCGGATCGGTGTCGTCGTCTGAGGCTGAGTGGTCATCACGGGCGTGTCCTTGCGTGCGGGTTGTTCTCGTCTCATGAATGGGCCGCCTGAGCGACCTCCTGCTGCCGTCGGCGTTCGGCCCGGGCCAGGGCATAACTGCCCCCGATCACAGCCACCGACACCACGGCGATCACCACCGTGGCCACTGCGTTCACACTGGGGTCCAGCCCCAGGCGCGCGCGGGAAAAGATCACCAGAGGCAGGGTGGTCGAGCCCGGCCCCGACAGGAAGGCGGCCAGCACCACGTCGTCCAGTGACAGGGTGAAGGTCAGCAACCAGGCCGACATCAGGGACTGGGCGATCATGGGCAGCGTGACCAGGAAGAACACCTGCACCGGCCGGGCGCCCAGGTTGAGCGCGGCCTCTTCGAGCTGCGGATTGAGCCCCTGCAGCCGGGCCTGGATCACCACGGTGGCATAGGCCATGCCCACCAGCAGATGGGCCAGCCAGATGGTCAGCATGCCGCGCTCGGGAAAGCCCAGCCAGCGCTGGAGGGACACCAGCATCAGCAGCAGCGACAGGCCGATGATGACTTCCGGCATCACCAGCGGCGCGTTGATCATGCCCACCATGGCCGTGCGGCCGGTGAACCGCTTGTAGCGCACCAGGGACAGGGCTGCCAGCGTGCCCAGCACCACCGCCGCCGTGGCCGAACAGAACGCAATCTTGAGCGACAGCCACAGGCCATCGAGCACCTCCGCATCGTCGGCCAGCTTGCTGAACCAGGCCAGCGTGAAGCCGCCCCATTGCGTGGGCAGCGAGGATGCGTTGAAGGAATACACCACCAGCGCCACGATGGGCAGGTAGAGAAAGACAAAGCCCGCCGCCAGCCACAGGCGGCTCAACCACTGGCCCTGGCGCAGGTAGGCGGGCTGTGCCTCACGGCTCATCGCGCGCCCTCCCGGGATTCGGCCTGTGCCTTGTTGAACAGCGCCAGCGGCACGATGATCAGCAGGATCATCACCACCGCCACGCTGGAGGCCATGGGCCAGTCGTTGTTGGCGAAGAACTCATCCCACAGCACACGGCCGATCATCAGGGTCTGAGGCCCGCCCAGCAACTCGGGGATCACGTACTCGCCGACGCAGGGGATGAAGACCAGCATGGTGCCCGCCACGATGCCCGCGCGCGACAGCGGCACCGTCACGGTCCAGAAGGCCACCCAGGGAGTGGCCCCCAGGTTGTAGGCCGCCTCCAGCAGGCGCGTGTCCATCTTGGAGAGGTTGGCGTACAGCGGCAGGATCATGAAGGGCACATAGGTGTAGACCATGCCCAGCACCAGCGAGAACGGGGTGTTGAGGTACTGCCCCGGTCCGGGGATGAGGTTGAGCGCCACCAGCAGGTGGTCCACACCCAGTGCGCTCAGCAGGCCCGACACCCAGCCCCCCGCCGACAGCAAGGCCTTCCAGGCATAGACGCGCAGCAAAAAGGAGGTCCAGAAGGGCAGCATCACCATCATCAGCAGGGCCGGCTGCACGCTCTGATCGGCCCGGGCCATGAAGTAGGCAAAGGGGTAGCCGATCAGCAGACACAGCCCGGCCGTGATCGCGGCGTACTTCAGGCTGACCAGGTAGGTGGTGAAGTACAGCGCATCTTGCGTGATGTAGAGGTAATTGCTCAGCTTGATCTTGATGCTCAGCACGCCGTCGACCCAGGTGACGATGTCCTGAAAGCTCACCACCTCCATCTCGGAGACGCTGATCTTGACCACGATCAGGAAGGGCAGCATGAAAAAGGCCAGCAGCCACAGGTAGGGAATGCCGATCAGGGTGCGGGCCGACCATCTCATGTCCGGCCCCTATTGCGTCAGCACCACATGGGCTGAGGGCGTCCACCAGGCCCAGGCCAGATCATCCCAGCTGAGGGTGTCATCCGGGTGCCGCTCGGTGTTGCTCTGGCTCACCTTGAGCATGTGCCCGCTGGGCAACTGCAGGTGATAGACGGTGTAGCTGCCGAAGTAGGCCATGTCCTTGATGCGCCCCTGCACCTGGTTCATGGGCACGGACAGGCGATCGCTGCTCACCGGGGCGAAGCGCGAGATGCGGATCTTCTCGGGCCGCAAGGCCACATGCACCGTCATGCCGATGTGGCCGGTGATGCCGTGGCCGACGTGATGGCGGCAATCGGCACTGGCGATCTCGACGTGATCGGGCTCGTCCACCACCAGGGTGCCATCCATCAGGTTGACGTTGCCGATGAAGTCGGCCACGAAGCGCGATGCGGGTGTCTCATAGATCTCGTGCGGCGTGCCCACCTGCAAGATGCGCCCCTCGCTCATGATGCCGATGCGCGTGGCCATGGTCATGGCCTCTTCCTGGTCGTGGGTGACCATCATGCAGGTCACGCCCACGGACTCGATGATGTTGACCAGCTCGATCTGGGTTTCCTCGCGCAGCTTCTTGTCCAGGGCGCCCAGGGGCTCGTCCAGCAAGAGCAGCTTGGGCTGCTGCGCCAGGCTGCGCGCCAGGGCCACACGCTGCTGCTGACCACCCGACAACTGGTGGGGCTTGCGCCGGGCGTACGCCCCCAACTGCACCAGCTTGAGCATGGCCTCGACACGCTCATCGATGTCGGCCCGGGGCATGCCGTCGCGCCGCAGGCCAAAAGCGATGTTGTCCCACACGCTGAGGTGCGGGAACAGGGCATAGCTCTGGAACATCATGTTCAAGGGCCGCTCGTAAGGGGCCAGGGACAACAGATCCTGCCCCCCCAGGGTGATGCGCCCGGCGCTGGGGGTCTCGAACCCCGCCAGCATGCGCAGCAGCGTCGTCTTGCCACAGCCCGAAGAGCCCAGCAGGGCAAAGATCTCGCCCTGCTCGATGCGCAGGGACACGTTGTCCACCGCGCGGAAACGGCCACCTCCCTGGCCCCCAAAGTCCTTGGTGACCTGGTCGATGACCAGATAGCCCTGGTCGCCGTTCTCGGCTTCAGCGCTCATGCCATGCCCTCCCAGGCCATGCTCACAGACCAGTCTTGAACGAGGTGTAGATGCGCGTCATCTGCCGGCGGATGTCGTTGTTGATGGCCTCGGGCAAGGCCATCTTCTTCATGTCCGCCTCGGGCGGGAAGACCGCCGGATCATTGGCCACCTCGGGCTTGACGAACTTGCGCGAGGCCAGGTTGGGGTTGGCATAGAACACCTTGTTGGTCAGCCCGGCATGCACTTCGGGGCGCAGGATGTAGTTGATCCACTTGTGTGCGTTCTCGGGGTGAGGCGCATCGGCCGGGATCACCATGGTGTCCATGAAGATCACGCCCCCGGTGATGGGTGTGAGCGTGCGCAGGTTCTGGCCAGTCTTGCCTTCGATGGCGCGCTGACGAGCGATGTTCATGTCCCCCGACCAGCCCAGGGCCACGCAGATCGAGCCCGAGGCCATGTCATTGATGTAACCCGACGAGCTGAACAGGGTCACGTAAGGACGGATGCTGCGCAGCAGGCCAGGCACGGCCTGGTAGTCGGCAATGTTCTTGCTGAAAGCGGGCTTGCCCAGGTAGTGCAGTGCGGCCGGCACCACCTCGGTGGCCGAATCCAGGAAGGACACGCCACAGCTCTTGAGCTTGCTGATGTACTCGGGCTTGAAGACCAGATCCCACACATTGGCCGGCATGGGGGTGTTGCCCAGGGCCGCCTTGACCTTGTCAACATTGATGCCCACGGTGGTGTAGCCCCACATCCAGTTCACCAGGTACTGGTTGCCCGGATCCAGCCTGGCCAGTTGGGCCTGAATGGCCGGGTCCAGGTTCTTGAGATTGGGCAGCTTGCTCTTGTCGAGCTTTTGCAGCAAGCCGCCATCGGCCTGCAGCTTGCCCCAGTAGGACGAAGGCACCACAATGTCGTAACCCGTCTTGCCGGCCACCATCTTGGCGTGCACCACCTCGTTGCTGTCGAAGTTGTCGTAGCGCACCTTGATGCCGGTTTCCTTCTCGAAGTTCGAGATGGTGTCGGGGGCGATGTAGTTCGACCAGTTGTAGACGTTGAGGACCTTCTCCTCTTCGGCCTGTGCCGGCAAGGCCAGCAAGGAGGCCGCCATCAGGGCGGACACGGTGGAGGCCAAGCTCATCTTCAAGCGCATGGTCATGCTTTCCCTCAAGGCCGGGCTCACACCCAGCCACGTTGTTGCAGGTCAGCCCAACTCAGGTCCAGACAACGCCTGATCAGGCCCATCATCTCGTCGATCTGTGCACGTGTCATCACCAGCGGCGGCGCGATGATCATGCGGTCTCCCACGGCGCGCATGATCAGCCCGTTGGCAAAGCAGTGCCCCCGGCACAGCATGCCCACCGACTGTTCCGGCGCAAAGGCCTCGGCCGCTGTCGCCCCCGAGGCCTTGCGTCGCACCAAGCGCAGGGCCCCCATGAGGCCACAGGTCTCGGCGTCGCCCACAAGGGAATGATCTTGCAGCGCCGCAAAGCAACTTGCAAGATAGGGGCCCGTATCGTTGTGCACACGCTGCACCAGACCCTCGCGTTCGATCAGGGCCAGGTTGGCCAGCGCCACGGCACAGGCCACCGGGTGGCCGCTGTAGGTGTAGCCATGGCTGAACTCCCCACCCTGCTCGATGAGCACCTTGGCAATGCGCTCGCCCACCAGCACCCCACCCAGAGGGATGTAGCCCGAGGTGATGCCCTTGGCAAAGGTGATCAGGTCCGGCCGAAAACCAAAGCGCTCGCAGCCGAACCAGTGGCCGGTGCGCCCGAAGCCGCAGATCACCTCGTCGGACAGCAGCAAGATGCCGTAGCGATCACAGATGCGCTGGATCTCGGGCCAATAGGTCTCCGGCGGGATGATGACGCCGCCTGCACCCTGCACCGGCTCGCCAATGAAGGCGGCCACCTGGTCCGCGCCGACCTCCAGGATCTTGGCCTCCAGCCAGGAGGCGGCACGCCGGCCAAAGTCATCGCGGCTCTCGCCGGGCAGGCCATGCTGCACCTGGTAAGGCTGGTCGATGTGGACGATGCCGGGAATGGGCAGACCGCCCTGGGCGTGCATGTCGCTCATGCCGCCCAGCGAGGCCCCGGCCATGGTCGAGCCGTGATACGCATTGAAGCGGCTGATGAGCGTGTGCCGCTGCGGCTGGCCCATCAGGTCCCAGTAGCGGCGCACCAGGCGCACCACGGTGTCGTTGCCCTCCGAGCCCGAGCCCGTGAAGAACACATGTTCAAAACCCGGCGGGCTGATCTGCGAGAGCTTGTGCGCCAGCGCAATGGCCGGCGGCGTGGCCGTCTGGAAGAAGGCGTTGTAGAAGGGCAAGGTCTCCAGCTGCCGCGTGGCCGCGTCGATCAGATCGCGCTGGCCGTAGCCCACGTTCACGCACCACAGGCCGCTCATGGCATCCAGGATCTGATGGCCCTCGCTGTCCCGCAGGTAGATGTTGTCGGCCCGCGTGATGATGCGTGCGCCCTTGGCCGCCAGGGCCTGGTGATCGGTGAAGGGATGCAGGAAGTGGGCTGAATCCAGGGCCTGCCACTCGGCAGTGCTGTGTTCGAACTGGGGCGTCATGGGATCACCTTGGTGCGTTGGTCGGCGGGGGCTCACACATGCAGCAGCAGGTGCTCGCGCTCCCAGGGCGAGATCACCTTCATGAACTCGGCGTGCTCGACTTCCTTGATCTCGGTGTAGACCGTCACGAAGTCCTGGCCGAGCACCTCGGCCAGATCGGCCTCGTCGCGCAGCAGGGCCACCGCCTCACCCAGGCTGCGGGGCAACTGGTAGTCACCCAGGTAGGCGTCCCCCCGGCACTCGGGGGTGGGCTCGATCTGCCGGGTCATGCCCAGGTAGCCACAGGCCAGGGTCGCCGCCAGGGCCACATAGGGATTGGCATCGGCCCCGATCACGCGGTTCTCGATGCGCCGCGCCTCGGGCGAGGCCACGGGCGAGCGGATGCCCACCGTGCGGTTGTCCGCCCCCCACTGGATGTTGATGGGCGCCGCATTGGAGCGCACCAGGCGGCGGTAGCTGTTCACATAGGGCGCAAAGAGCGCCATGGCGGCCGGGATGTAGCGCTGCAGACCGCCGATGAACCAGCGAAAGGCCTGCGACGGGCTGCCATCGGCGTTGCTGAAGATGTTGTGACCCGTGCTGGCGTCCTTGACGCTCTGGTGCACATGCATGGCGCTGCCCGGTTCGTTGGCCATGGGCTTGGCCATGAAGGTGGCGTACATCTCGTGGCGCAGCGCCGCCTCGCGGATGGTGCGCTTGAAGAAGAAGACCTCATCGGCCAGCCCCAGCGGGTGGTCATGAAAGAAGTTGATCTCCATCTGCCCGGCCCCCACCTCGTGGATCAGGGTGTCCACATTGAGCGCCATCTTCTTGCAGTAGTCGTAGATGTCCTCGAAGAGCGGGTCGAACTCGTTGACCGCATCGATGGAGTAGGCCTGCCGCGAAGTCTCGGCCCGCCCACTGCGTCCCCGGGGGGGCCTCAGGGGCATGTTGGGATCGATGCTGCGCTCGATGAGATAGAACTCCAGCTCGGGCGCCACCACAGGCACCCAGCCTTGCGCGTCGTAGAGCTGGCACACCCGCCTCAGCACCGAGCGCGGCGCATACGGGATGAGCATGCCGTCGCGGTCATAACAGTCATGAATGACCTGGGCCGTGGGGTCGGTGGCCCAGGGCACGATGCGCACCGTGCGCGGATCGGGCTGCAGGTGCATGTCCCGATCGGTGGGGGTGATGACGTCGTAATACGGCCCCGAAGCCGGGAACTCGCCGGTGACACCGATGGCCACGATGCCCTCAGGCAGACGCATGCCGCGGTCTTCGGTGAACTTCTCGCGCGGCAGGATCTTGCCGCGCGCCACACCGGTCAGATCCGGCACCAGGCATTCGATCTCGGTGACCTGCCGCTCGTTGAGCCAATGTTCCAGGTCACTGAAGGTGGTGGGGACGTTGGCGGTCATGGCGAGGGCTTTCCTGGTTTCAGGGGGAGACGGCAGGCTCGGGTCTGGGCGCTTGCCGCGATTCGGCCTTGCGTGCGTGGTAGGCCCGGCAGGCCTCCCCAAAGGTTTCGAACACCCGGCGCGAGACCGGGTTGTCCGCGGCTTTCCATTCAGGGTGCCATTGCATGCACAGGCTGAAGGCGGTCGGGCCGCCGTCATCGGGCACCCAGGTGAAGGCTTCGACCACGCCGTCCATCGCGGTGGCCTCGACGCGCAGACCAGTGGCCAGGCGCTTGACACCTTGTCCATGCAGGCTGTTGACCATGAACTGCCCGTCCTGCACGGTGCTCACGCCCCGCAAGGTCTGGTCCAGGAAACCGCCTGGCACCAGCCTGACCTGATGCGACAGGCCGTACTCGACATCCACCGGGGCACCGGCATCGCCCCGGTGATCCATCAGGCCGGGCTGCTCGTGCACGGCCTGATGCAGGGAGCCGCCCAGGGCCACATTCACCTCCTGGAAGCCCCGGCAGATGCCCAGCAAGGGCAAACGCTGCTGCAGGGCCTGCCGGATGATGGGCAAGGTCCAGTCGTCACGGGCGGGATCCAGAGGCAGGGTCGGGTCGTGCACCTCTTCACCAAAGTGGCTGGGGTGCACGTTGGAGGGCGATCCGGTCAGCAGGAGACCGTCGGCCAGGCTCAGCAGCACCGTCAGTTCAGCCTGGCTGGCCGCCGGCACGACCAGGGGCACACAGCCCGCCAGACGGATGGCGTCCACGTACTTCTGACCCGCCACATAGAAGGGATGGCGGCCCAGGACGCGGTGGCAGGCAGGCACCAGAACAACCGGCGCGGGGCGATTCATGTCAGCACTCATGCGAAGACCCGATGCAATCAGTGTGCCAAACCGCCGGCAACTGTCAACGGGGTCGACCAAGGGAGTGTTGCATCAAAGCCCTGCCGGGCGTGAACAATGACGCCCGCGAGCGGGCTCAGGCCAGAGCCGGGCTCGGGGCGGTGAGCAGCCGCTCCATCAATTCACGCACGCTGCGGATCTGGTCACCAAACGGCAGCGACCCGGCGCCCCGGAAGAACAAGCCCTTTTTGACATCGCCGCGCAAGGCCGCAGCCAGTTGGTTGTCGATGCAGAACTGGCCCCAGCCTTGCAGACCATCGCGCAGGCCACACTGCGCCAGACAGTCGAAGGCCTTGGTGCAACGTGCCTTGACATGGGCCACGGCCTGCAGCTTGGGCTCAGCCTTGAGGTAGGCGCGCAGCCAGGGCGTGAGCACGGCACGCGCGGGCAGGCCCGCCACGCTGGTGAACTCGGCGATGTCTTCGTCCTTGGCCTCGGCCAGGATGCGCTTGAACTCGGGGTGGGCATCGCCCTCCTCGGTCACGGCAAAGGGAGTGCCCAACTGCACGCCAGCGGCGCCCAGCGCCTGCACGCGGCGGATGTCGTCCAGGCTGCGGATGCCCCCGGCCACGATCAGGGGGATCTCCTTTTCCAGGCCCGCCGACTTGAAGAAGGCCAAACACTCGGGGATCACCCGCTCGAAATCAAAACGCGGATCGTTCAGATCACTGATGCGCGCGGCCCCCAGATGGCCACCGGCCAAACGGGGGTGCTCGATCACGATGGCATCGGGCAGACGCTTCTTGCGCTCCCATTTCTTGACGATCAACTGCACCCCACGTGAATCGGACAGGATGGGGATCAGCAGCGCATCGGGGTGATCGGAGGCCAGATCGGGCAGATCCAGCGGCAGGCCTGCGCCCACCACGACGGCATCGGCCCCTGCCTCCAGCGAGCGTTTGACGGCCGGCGCGTATTCGGACACGGCTCGCATGATGTTGACCGCCAGCAGACCCCGCCCCTCGGACACCTTGCGTGCGGCGGCGATCTCGCGGTCCAGGGCCTCCAGATTGGCCTGGTTGATGGCCTCCTTGGCCTGCTCATCCTGCGGCAAGCCGGTCGTGCGCTCCATCAGATCGGGGTAGTGGCGACGCAGGTCCACCGAGGACAAGGTGCCCACCGCGCCCAGGCTGGCCACGGTGCCGGCCAGTCGGTGACCGGACACCCCGACCCCCATGCCCCCCTGCACGATCGGCAGCAATCGTCGCCCAGCCAGGGTCATCGCCCGCGCGGGGCTGCGGCTGAGAACTTGATCCAGATCGTGGGGGATGCTTGACATGAACGGGTACCTGCAGGTGTCGACACTGAGGCCCCGAAGGTAGGCGCACGCTGTCAACAGGGCCTTGAGCAACATCAAGGGCATGCTGGAAAGCCCTGACGCCCGGCCCCGCACAGCCCACAGCCCAGGCCGCCCACCTGGTGCACACTGTGGTTCTCGTCAGTCCACCATCAGCCGCAGGAGCAGACGTGCCCGGCGTCCCGACACCTGTCCACACGATGTTGACCCCCTATGCCCCGGTCCTGGGGGCGGGTCTGCTCGTCTTGCTGCTGGCGGGCACGCTCCTGGGCATCTGGGCCTGGACGCTGAGACGCAACGTGCGCCAGCGCACGGCGGAACTGGCCGCACAACAGGCCCAGTTGCACGCGCTGGTGCGCAGCATCCCCGACCTGGTCTGGCTCAAGGACCTGAACGGCGTCTACCTGGCCTGCAACCCGTCGTTCGAGCGCTACTTCGGGGCCCCGGAGGCCGAGATCATCGGCAAGCGGGACCATGATTTTGTCGATCAGGAACTGGCCGACTTCTTCCGCCTCAATGACCAGCGCGCCATCGATGCCGGTGGCCCCCAGGTGAATGAGGAGTGGCTCACCTTTGCCGACAGCGGCGAGCGCCTGCTGTTCGAGACCGTCAAAACACCGATGCTCGATGCGCAGGGCCACCCCATCGGCGTGCTGGGCGTGGCGCGCGACATCACCGAGCGCCAGCGGGCGGCGCAAGAGCTCGAAGGCCTGCGCCATCATCTGCAGGAGCTGGTCGACGAACGCACCGCCAAACTGGCCGAAGTGGCCGAATCCCTGAGCAAGGCCAACATCGAGCAAAGCGCCATCCTCGACGCTGCCACGGTGGGCATTGGCCTGGTGCGCGACCGTGTCATCCTGCGCAGCAACCGCAAGGCCGAAGAGATCTTCGGCGTGGCGCCTGGCGAGTTCAACGGACAGTCCACCCGGGTCTGGTATGCCAGTGACGAGGATTACGCCGTGGGCGGGGCCCAGGTCTATGCCCAGATGATGCGGGGCGAGACCCATCGTCGCGAGCAGCAACTGCTGCGACGCGATGGCCGCCCATTCTGGGCACGCATCACCGCGCGCGCCCTGGATCTGGCACACCCTGAAAAAGGCATGGTCGGCGTGATCGAGGACATCACCCAGGAGCGCGAGACCATGGACGCGCTGCGGGTGGCCAAGGAGGCCGCCGAGGCCGCCGCGAACACCAAGGCCCAGTTCCTGGCCAACATGAGCCACGAGATCCGCACGCCCATGAACGCCATCATCGGTCTGACGCATCTGGCACTGCGCACGGACCTGTCGACGCAGCAACGCGATTACCTGGAGAAGGTCAGCGCGGCCAGCGACCACCTGATGGAGATCATCAACGACATCCTGGACTTCTCCAAGATCGAGGCGGGCAAGGTCGAGATCGCTCACCAGCCCTTCGCGCTCGACACGCTGCTGGCCAACACTTGCGCGCAACTGGTCGACAAGGCCAGCAGCAAAGGGCTGGAGCTGATCCTGGATGTGGCCCCCGACGTGCCAGAGCACCTGATCGGCGACGAACGCCGCATCGGTCAGATCCTGCTCAACTATGGCGCCAATGCCGTCAAGTTCACGGATCACGGCGACATCACCATCACCCTGCGGCGTCAGCAGGCCCCCGGGCAGGCGCCCCGCCTGTATGGCGCGGTCAGCGATACCGGCATTGGCCTGAGTGCCGAGCAGCAGGCGCGCCTGTTCCGGAGCTTCGAGCAGGCGGATGCCTCCACCACGCGCAAGTACGGTGGCACAGGCCTGGGACTGGCCATCTCCAAAAGCCTGGCCGAGCAGATGGGGGGAGAGGTCGGGGTGGAGAGCACCCTTGGGCAAGGCAGCACCTTCTGGTTCAGCCTGCCTCTGGAGGAAGACCCCAGCGCCGCGTCTGAGGATCACGCCCAGACCTGCTCGGGCCGTCGCGCCCTGGTGGTCGACGCTCACCCGCGCGTGCGTGAGCTGCTGCAAGGCATGCTGTGCCGCCTGGGTCTGCAGGTGGACACGGTGGCCTCCAGCGCCCAGGCGGTCGAGCGTGTGACCCAAGGTGACCAGGAAGGACAAGCCTTCGACCTGCTGCTCATTGATGCCCGTGTGGGTCAGGCCGATGGCCTGAACTGTGCGCACCAGATCCGCGCACTGCCATTGCAGACCACCCCCCGGATCATCTGGATGACCACCCCCAGCCAGACCGCCATCGAGGACCGGGCCCATGCCGAGCCTCCGGATCAGGTCCTGGTCAAGCCCGTGCAACGGTCCATGCTCAGAGACGCGCTGCAGTCCTGGCAGACCTCGGCGTCGAGCGTGCCTGCCGACGGCGTCGCCCCGGCGCACACGCCCTTGCCTCAGCTCCAGGGCAGACACATCCTGGTGGTCGAGGACACGCCTCTCAACCGCGTGCTCATGGACGAGATCCTGCGCCCCACAGGTGCCCTGGTGGACTTTGCGGAGCATGGCCACGAGGCCACCGCAAAGGTCCAGGCCCGGCGCTATGACCTCGTCTTCATGGACATGCAGATGCCGGTGATGGATGGCATGGCCGCCACACAGGCCATCCGTGCCATGCCGGGCCTGGCCGACCTGCCCATCATCGCCATGACGGCCAATGCCATGCCGGCCGACTGCGAACGCTGCCTGGCCAGCGGGATGAACGACTACATCTCCAAGCCCATCTTGCTCGATGAGCTCTGGCGGGTCATGGGACGCTGGATCCAGGGCGTGGCCCGCTAGCGACGCGGGCCTCGGTCGACGAGGCCGCATGGTCCAGATCCGGACGGTGCCAGGGGTCGACATGCGTCATCAGATTGAGCACCCGGTGCCGCTGCATCACCCGCTGACGGGCTGCCACGGCGATGTCGTGCCCGGCCTCCACCGTGATCGCACCGTCCACCTCGATGTGCGCATCCACCACGATCATGTCGCCCATCTTGCGGGTGCGCACGTCATGGACGCCACTGACGCCCGGCGTGTCCATCAAGGTCTGGCGGATGGCGTCGACCTCTTCATCGTCGGCCGCCCGGTCCATCAGGTCATGCATGGCGTCCCAGCCAAACTCCCAGCCCATCTTGGTCACCATCACGCCCACGATGAGTGCGGCGATCGGATCCAGGATGGGGTAGCCCATGAGGTTGCCCACGATGCCGACGCCCACCACCAGGGATGAGGCTGCATCCGAACGGGCATGCCAGGCATTGGCCACCAGCATGCTGGACTTGACGCGCTTGGCAATGGCCAGCATGTAGCGAAACAGCAGCTCCTTGAACACCAGGGCCGCCCCTGCCACCCACAGGGCCATGACGTGCACGGTGGCCACCGTGTCGGGGTTCTGCAGCTTCACGATGGCGGACCACAGCATGCTGCCGCCCACCCCCAGCAGGATCAGGCCCAGCACCAGCGACGCTGCGTTCTCGAAGCGCTGATGGCCATAGGGGTGGTCCTCGTCGGCATCCTTCTGGCTGTGGTGGTTGGCAAAGAGCACCACAAAATCCGCCACCAGATCCGACAGGGAGTGGATGCCGTCGGCCACCAGGGCCTGAGACTTGGCCATCACCCCGATCACGATCTGGATGACCGTGAGCACCAGATTGACGACCACGCTGACCCAGGTGCTGCGCGAGGCGGCCGCGCTGCGCTCCTCCGGGCTGAACAGGGCGTCTTCGGAATCGTCGTCAAAGGGGGCGAATTTCATGGGGCAAGGATCGTCGTGTGAGGGCAGGTGTCAGGACGGATGCTGCATCGTCGACACCTCGGCGACGACACGCATCTCGCCCGGGTGCCCACCCATCGTGAACGGCATGGACATGAAGGCCACCAGCACCACAGGCACCAGCGCGGCCAGGACCACGCCCACGTATTGGCGAATGAACAAGTTCAGGGATGTCTGCATGGCAAAACCTCATGGATGTGTTGTCGATGAGGTCATCTTGCAGGCCCAGCCTTAAGGTTACCTTAGCTCAGCGGACACCCCTGACCAAGGGGTCATGGCGGCCATCAGGTGACCCACCTTGAGATAAAGCAAAGATTCGATCGTGAGCACGATCACAGAATGACACTGTCAGTCGCTGAGGTCTGGGTGGCTGACCCCTTTTGAATCGTCAGACCGTCATCAAGAAGTAAGAGGTTTCACGATGAAAGCCGCTCGACTGGCGCTGGGCCTGTTGTCCCTCGCCGCCCTTGTTCCGGCCATGGCCGCCACGCAGGACATCGCCGTCACCGCTGCAGGCGACCGTGTGTACTACCGCGACTGGTGGTACGGTGGCAATGACAGAGGCTGGATCGTTGATGCGAACCCCAACCAGGTGTCTCACTACTACGAGCCTGGCTATGGCACGTCACGTGAAACGGCGCTGAGTTTCGATCTGTCCACGGCTTCGGGCTTGGTGCTCGATGACATCACTGCCATCACATTCAACTTCAACATCGAAAGCATCTGGACCTCCGGCCGCGACGATGTTGCCAACCTCAACGGCATCGGCACGGTCCTCGCCAGTGGTGGCACAGGATGGAAGTCCTTCGATGTGACGTCGGCGGTCAAGAGCGCCCTGGGAGCCGGTCAGACCACCGCAGACTTCTACTTCTCCTACACCGGCTACTCTGGTTTCACTTTCTCCAGCGCCGAAGGTGGGCAACCCGCCTACCTCCAGTTCACCATCAACAGCGCACCGGCGGTGCCCGAGCCTGAGACCTACACGCTCGTGCTGGCAGGCTTGGGCGTGATGGGCGGACTGGCCCAGCGTCGCACCAGGCAGGCGCGCTGATCGCTCAAGGGCTGGCGGTGCTGGCCTGGATCACCCGCACCAGGCCCGCGCCGGGGGCGGCGGTTTGCCCCCAGCGCGCCAGCAGCACGCGCGGGTCGTGCAGTGCCGCAGCCGCAAAGCCCTGGTGTCGCAAGGCTGCCAGCGCCTCGGCGTCGGATTGGAAATGCAGGTGCACCCGGCCCCTCACAAAGGCCGACAGCATGGCCACAAAACCCCGGGCATGGGCGCCCGCGTTCTGATGCGCCAAATGCATGTCGGACAGGTACAGCCCATGAGGGAAGCGCCCCAGCGTCTGGGCAAAGCGCTGCCACATGCCCAGCACCGCTGCCTGATCGAAGTAGTTCAGCAAGCCCTCGGTGACGATGGCCAGCCCCTGGGTGGGGTCCAGGGAGTCGGCCAGCGCGGACAAGGACCCCTCACCCGACGTGGCCAGGGCATCCAGGGCCACGACGCGATGGCCCTCGCTCGCCAGACCGGCCTGTGCGAGCAGACGCTGCTTGCGCCGGGCCATGTGGGGCAGATCGGCCTCGATGTAGGTCAGGGCGACGCCGTGGCGTTGCTTGAAGGCCCAGCCACGAGGTGACAGGCCCGCGGCAATTTCAATGACCTGACTCACCTGTCCCGCGTCGATGGCTTCGTGCAGCAGGTGGTCGATCACGCGGTGGCGTGCGAGCAGGAAGCCGGACAAGGTCGGCGCCCCGACGGCCTGCGCCATCCAGTGCAGTGGCCGGGTGGCCCCCACCATGAACCGGCCCTGTGGCGTCACGAAGGCTGGATGCGACAGGCCGTGGTGATACCAGGTGTAGCCGGTGTAATGCGCGGTGGGGCTGATGTCCTCAGAGCGTCGTGCCATGGGGTTCTCCTGCCGCAGGGGCGGCATCGCTGGCGGCATGGGTGACATGGGCAAAAGGCACCCGATCCATCAGGTAGCACAGGCAGTCCTGGCGCACCACCCGTTCGTCCAGCGTCAACATGGCGGGCATGGACGGGCGCCGCAGCAGCAACTGTCCATCGGCCACCTGGAAGAACTCGTCCGCGACGTCCTGACCCGCCTCATCCCACACCTGCAGCGGTGCCGGCTGTCGCGTGAACCCGAACGTGGCCCCGGCGTCCAGTTCACGGAAGTTCAGGTGATCCAGCTGAGGATGGAAGTTCACATCGACATCGACCCGGCCGAAGCCGAAGGACACGTCGGGCGCCACCTTGACCAGACCCACGGTGTGATACAGATCGATGTCATGCGGCCTCACCCCATGCTCGGGGAAGGAGGCCAGATGCAGACAGGCTTCCAGAAAACGTGCCGCCGCCGCTTCGTTGGCGGGATGACCCGGCTTGCCGCACTCCACCGCCACGGAGGGGCACAGGGGCGTGAACGCCGCCGTCTGCGATCCGGGCGGGCCCTGGAACCACACCACCGTGCGCGACATCAGCAGCGCCAGATGCAAGACGGCCGGCGCCAGGCTGTTGACCACGCTGTAGTGGGGGTTGAGCCCGGTGTTGTTGTGGATGTCGATGCTGGCAAACAGGCCCCGCGCGGCCATGATGTCGCGCACCTCGCGCATCACGGCGGCCTCGGGCCGGTCGATGTGCTCCTGGGTGCCCGGCCAGACACGGTTGAAATCCGGTTGCCCGTCCAGGCGTCGCAGGCCCTCGCGGGCCGCCGGCACGTTGCCGATCAGCACGGACATCGCGCGCGGCAATTGTCTGCCCGCATGCGCACGCAGCACCTGCTGCAGCGCCACCAGGCCCACGTCCTCGTTGCCATGCAGCAGCACGGACACGAAGAGCTCGGGGGTGCGCCGCCCGGGCAGATGGATGAGGGTCGGGCCGGACAAGAGGCGATGCAGATCCCTGGCCGGGGTGTCCAGAAAGCCCTCGGGCAGGGTGTCGAGGCGGGTCAGCACAGGCACATCATTCACAAGGGCCATTCGTGCACGGGCATGCCGCTGCGCTGGTGCTCCTGATAGTCCGCGGTGAGCTTGAACAGATCACCATGACGGGCATGGTGGCTCAGTTGCCAGACCGCCCCGTTCTGCCGCGTCCGCAAGCGCGCCGCGATCACATCCAGGTAGCGGTCGATGTCTTGCGCGTCCAGAGCCATGTCCTGCAGGCCTTCACGGGCCATGGGCAAAAGGTGCTGCTCCAGCAGGCTCAACACGGGCTGCCGCACACCGTGCAGCCAGGTGATGCCCGCATCCAGCCCATCGCGGGCCGCGCGGTAGAAGTTGTCGCGCGCCTGCTCGAAGGGCAGCAGGCTCTCGGGCGGCTGCGGCTGCCGTGCCAGCATGTGTGCCACACCGTAATAAAACGCAGCATTGGCCATCATGTCCACCACGCTGGGCCCGGCGGGCATGACGCGCTGCTCGATGCGCAGGTGCGGCTGGCCCTGGGCGTCCCAGCCGATCAGCAGGCGGTTCCAGCTCCATACCGTGCCATTGTGCAGGCGCAGATGAGCGAAGGCCTCCGGAGGCCCCTCGCTGCACAAGGGCAGCAGCACCGGGTAGCGCACCTCATGGTCACCAAAATAGTCGATGGGATCCGCCCCCAGATAGCCCTCACCGAAGGTCACGCGGTTGCGCTCCGGGTGATTCACCCCGCAATCCACCGATTGCTCGAACAAGGGAATGCGGGTCTCGTGCCAGAGTGCACGACCGAACAGGAAGGGCGAGTTGGCCGCCAGAGCCACCAGCGGCCCGCTCAGCAACATGGAGGCATTGAGGTGGCGCGACACCTCGTCGGCCGGCACCTGCAGATGCACCTGGAACGATGTGCAGGCGGCTTCAAGCATGACATCCGCATGGCTGGTGGACAGGCTCTCGCGCCCCTCGATGTTCAAGGTCAGGGGGCGTCCGCCACGGGCCTTGAGCACCTGCTCGTTGAGCGCCGCATACCGGCGTGTGGGCGACATGTGCGCCACCGTGAGGTCTGCATCGCGCAGGGTCGGCAAGGTGCCGATGGCCATGACGGTGGCCCCCTCCTCATGCGCCGCCTGCACACAGCGCCCCCAGGTCGCCGTCAGCTCCTGTGCCAGTTGCGACAGGGCCGCGCCTTTCAGGGGCTGGGGCGTGCCATTGAGTTCGATGTTGAACTGCGAGAGCTCGGGCACGACCAGGGGATCGGCCAGGCGTGCCAACACACGCTGATTGCAAGGCAAGGGGCAGTGCTTGTGATCCACCAGCCAGGCCTCCAGCTCGAAACCCGCACAGCGCCCGACAGCGTCAAAGTCACCTTGAGCAAACATGCGCCGGGCCAGCAAAGTTTCGTCCTCCAGGCGGCGAGAGAAACGCTCGACGTCGCAGTCCTGGAACGCCATGGTGTCGATGTCTTGTCCCATGATGTGATGCTCGTGTCATGTGGAGATACGGACATGATGGCCATGCTCACGGCCATCGGCGTCATTGTTTGCGCACTTCTTGAGAAACATCAAGTGCTGTGTCGCCCCCGGAGCCCGGCACAATCCCGTCATTGCATGCACCACTGCGGAGCCGTCCTGCCATGTCACAGTTTGTCCTGGGTCTGATCATCTTTCTGGGGATCCACTCCATCGCCATCGTGGCAAACCCCTTGCGCAATGCCCTGGCCGCGCGCCTGGGCGAATGGCCCTGGAAGGGCGTGTACGCGCTGATTTCCCTGGTGGGTTTCGTGCTGCTGGTGCAAGGCTGGGCGCAAGTGCGCCTGGAGCCCACCGTGCTGTGGACACCCCCCAGCTGGACGCGCCACCTGACCATGCTGCTGATGGTGCCGGTGTTCCCGCTGCTGCTGGCCGCCTACCTGCCCGGCCGCATCAAGACCGCAGCCAAGCACCCCATGCTGGTGGCCACCAAGCTGTGGGCGCTGGGGCACCTGCTGTGCAACGGCAGCCTGCATGAGGTGCTGCTCTTTGGCGCCTTCCTGGCCTGGGCCGTGGCCGACCGCATCTCGCTCAAGCGTCGTGCGCCCCGCGCCACGCCCCAATTGCCTGGCACGGCCCTCAACGATGTCATCGTGGTGGTGGGCGGTCTGGCGCTCTATGGCGCCTTCGTGGTCAAGGGCCACGCCTGGTTGATCGGCATGCCGCTGATCCGCGGCTGAGCCACCCCAGCCGCGCGTTCAGTCGCGGTACCTCACGTGCACATAGGTGCCGGGTGCCGGGCCCAGTGTGGTCTTGGGGCTGAGCTGGCGCGCAGGGACCTCCCCCTCGCTGCGCGCACTGAGCCAATCGTGCCAGGTGGGCCACCACGAGCCCTCCACACGCTCGGCGCGCTGGGCCCAGGCATCCGGATCCAGCCAGGGCGCATCGGCTGGCGTGCGCAGCAGCTGGAAGTCGCGCCGAGGATGGCCCGGCTCGGACACGATGCCCGCATTGTGGCCACCCGAGGTCAGCACGAAGGTCAACTCGGTCTCGGTCAGGCGATGGATCTTGTAGACCGACTTCCACGGTGAGACGTGGTCCTTGACGGTGCCCACGGCAAACATCGGCACGCGGATGTCGCTAAGCGACACCGGCTGCCCCTCCACCCGGTAGCGGCCATCGGCCAGGGTGTTGTTCAGGTAAAGACTGTGCAGATACTGGCTGTGCATGGCCACCGGCATGCGCGTCACATCGGCGTTCCAGTCCATCAGGTCGCTGGGGGCATCGCGCTCGCCCAGCAGGTACTCGCGCATGCGCGTCGAATAGATCAGGTCACGCGAGTGCAGGAACTGGAAGGAGCCCGCCATCTGCGGCCCGGTCAGGAAGCCCCGCTCGGCCATCATGTCTTCGAGCAGCTTGACCTGTGACTCGTCGATCAGGATGCCCAGATCCCCGGGCTCCCGGAAATCCACCTCGGCGGCCAGCAAGGTCAGCGTCTTGATCGGGGCGATCTGCTCGGCGGACTCGATCTTCTGTGGTCGCGCCAGCGCCGCCGCGCCGATGGACAAGAGCGTGCCGCCCAGGCAGTAGCCCGCCGCATGGATGGGCACGCCACCGGTCAGCCGGGTGATGGCCGCCAGGCAGTCGAAGACACCCAGGTGGAGGTAGTCCTCCATGTCGATCAGCGCATCGCTCTCATCCGGGTTTCGCCAGGACAGGATGAAGACCGTGTGTCCCTGGCTGACCAGGTAGCGCACCATGGAGTTGTGCGGCGACAGATCCAGGATGTAGTACTTCATGATCCACGAGGGCACGATGAAGACGGGCTCGCGCTTGACCGTGGGGGTGGTGGGCTCGTACTGAAGCAACTCGACCAAGTGGTTGCGGTGCACCACCTGCCCCGGCGTGCAGGCCACATCCACGCCCGGCTGATGCACCTGACGTGCATCGCCATTGAGGGGATCCAGGCCATGCACACGCCGCCAGTCATCCAGCGCGTTGTGCAGGCCCTGGACCAGGTTGCTGCCCTTGGTCTCCACTGTGGCCTTGATCACCTGCGGATTGGTCCAGGGCCAGTTGCTGGGTGACAGGAAATCCATCCACTGGTGGGCAAACAAGCGGACCACATCACGGTGGTGCGGCTCCACCCCTTCCAGGTTGGTGGCATCGTCCCACCAGGCCTGGCTCACGTCGTGCAGATGCGCCCAGCAGGAATAAGGCCACTGCGACCACTCCGGCCCGGAAAAGCGCGGGTCGGCGGAGGGCGGCTCGCCCTGATTCGTGGCGGCCTGCCGAGCCAGCGCCTTCAGCCCGGTGGCTTGCGCCTCCGTGACCAGTCGGGCGGCCGTGCCTGGTGCCGC
The DNA here is from genome assembly GCF_036279655.1 of Aquabacterium sp. Classification (GTDB taxonomy): domain Bacteria; phylum Pseudomonadota; class Gammaproteobacteria; order Burkholderiales; family Burkholderiaceae_C; genus Aquabacterium. Next base: position 32,448 of record NZ_DASUIT010000042.1, read on the forward strand.
CGCCAGATGCCAGGCCCAGTCGGCCCAGGCCAGCCCCAAGCCGATGGGCGACAGCCCCGAGGTGAGGTGGGCGACCGTGCCGCGAAAGCTCTGATCCAGTGCACGTGCCGCATCCACCGGCGACGTGGCCACATAACGAGGTTGCTGTGAGGGGCGCATGACTCTCTTGTTTCGACCGTTCGATCTTCAGTTTGACAGACTTTCAGGACGACGAACACCGATCCTGTCAGTGCCAGCCGTAACGCCGCGCAAACCAGCGCTTCATCAGGTGCATGGCGCCCATGTAGGACAGCAGGATGAGCGCCAAGGCCGGCCAGTAGGCCCACGGCAAGGCCACCAGGCCCAGCGAGGCGGCCAGCGGTGAATAAGGCAAGTACACCCCCACGGCGCACACGGCCAGGCTGGTCCACATCAGGGGCGTGCTGGCCCGGCTTTGCACAAAGGGCAGGCGCGAGGTGCGGATGACATGGATGATCACGGTCTGAGACAGCAGGGACTCGACCAGCCAGCCGGTGTGAAACAAGGCCTCACCGCCCGGTGCCAGTGCCTGGAAGCCCCAGATCATCAAGGCAAAGGTCAGGTAATCGAACACCGAACTCACCGGCCCCATCATCAGCATGAAGCGGGCAATGTTGCCGATCTCCCAGCGGCGCGGGCTGGCCAGGTACTCCTGGTCGACCTGATCGGTCGGGATCGCCGTCTGCGAGACGTCGTAGAGCAGGTTGTTGGTCAGCACCTGGATCGGCGCCATGGGCAGGAAAGGCAGGAAAGCGCTGGCCCCCAGCACGCTCAGCACATTGCCGAAGTTGGAACTCGCCCCCATGCGGATGTACTTGAGGATGTTGGCAAAGACCTTGCGGCCCTCGCTCACCCCGTCGTCGAGCACCAGCAGGCTCTTTTCCAGCAGGATGATGTCGGCCGACTCCTTGGCAATGTCCACCGCCGTGTCCACGGACACGCCCACATCCGCCGCCTTGAGCGCGGGCCCGTCGTTGATGCCATCCCCCAGAAAGCCCACCACATGCCCGCGGCCACGCAAGGCCTCGATGACACGCGCCTTCTGCATGGGCGAGAGCTTGGCAAAGACCTGTGTCGCCTCGGCGGCATCGGCCAGTTGCTCCGGCGTCATCGCCTCGATGTCGTGACCCAGCAGCACCCCCTCGACCGTCAAGCCGACATCGCGACAGACCTTGCGGGTCACGATCTCGTTGTCGCCTGTCAGGATCTTGACCTGCAAGCCATGTCCGGTGAGCGCACGCAAGGCCTCGCGTGCACTGTCCTTGGGTGGATCGAGAAAGGCGATGTAGCCCAGCAGCACCAGCTCGGACTCGTCGTGGGCCGTCGCCACGCCCTCTTGCACCTCGACGCGCTTGTAGGCAATGGCAATGACCCGGAACCCCTCCTCATTGAGCAAGCGGCTGGCATCCTGCAGGGCCCCCAGGTGACTGGGATCCAGCGAAAAACGCACGCCCTGGCGCTCGCCTTGCGTGCAGACACTGAACACTTCCTCGACCGCCCCCTTGCAGATCAGCAGGCGCTCGCCTTGCCCCTCCACCACGACGGACATGCGCCGACGCATGAAGTCGAAGGGGATCTCGTCGACCTTGCGGTAGTGCCCGCCCTCATGCAGCCGCTCATGCACTTCGTTGTACTTGAGCACGGCCACATCCAGCAGGTTCTTCAGGCCCGACTGGTAGTAACTGTTCAGATAGGCCAGCTCCAGCACGCGATCACTGGGCTGCCCGTCGACGTCGACATAGCGCTCCAGGATGATGCGATCCTGCGTCAGCGTGCCCGTCTTGTCAGTGCACAGGATGTCCATCGCCCCCAGGTTCTGGATGGCGTTGAGGCGCTTGACGATCACCTTCTTGCGCGACATGGTCAGCGCGCCCTTGGCCAGGTTCACGGTCACCAGCATGGGCAACATCTCGGGCGTCAGGCCCACGGCCACGGCGGTGGCAAACAGCAAGGCCTCCATCCAGTCGCCCTTGGTCAGCCCGTTGATCAGGAACACCAGGGGCACCATCACGGCCATGAAGCGCAACATCAGCCAGGTAAAGCGGCTGAGCCCCAGATCGAAACTGGTGGCCACATGCTCTGCCGACACCACCGAAGCGATGGCACCGAAGGTGGCTCGCGCACCGGTCTGCACCACCACCGCCAGGGCCGAGCCACTGGCCACGTGGGTGCCCATGTAGCAGGTATTGCGCAGGTGCAGCGCCTCCACGCCCGGGGGTTCGCACAGCACGTATTTCTCGACCGGCAAGGACTCGCCCGTCAGCGCCGACTCGTTGACAAAGAAGTCCTTGGCGCTCAAGAGCCGCACATCGGCCGGCACGAGATCCCCCGCCGACAGGTGGATCACATCCCCCGGCACCAGGGATTCGATCGGCACCTCCAGCCGCTCGTCTTCAGCGGCCACGGCAGCGTCTTCACGACATGGCCGCAGCACCGTGGCCGTGGTGTGCACCATGGCCCGCAGCGCCGCCGCCGCGCGACCCGAGCGGCGCTCCTGCCACAAGCCCAGTGACACGCTCAGCCCCACCATCAGCAAGATGACGACACCGGACTCCTGGTTGCCGCTGAACCACGACACGCCGGCGAGCACGGCCAGCAGGATGTTGAGCGGGTTGATCAGGCGGCCCAGCAATTGCCGCCACAGGCCCTCCTGATCCGGCGCAGCCACGCTGTTGGTGCCCACCTTGGCGCGCTGCTCGCGGGCCTGATCCTCCCGCAGGCCGTGGGGCGAGCCGCCCAGATCCCGCAGCACCTCCTCCACCGACAGGGTGGCCCAGCGCACCAGTGCCGCTTCGCTGTCCACCGGATGCAATGCTTGTGACATGTCGCCCTTGTTGCCTGAACCGCCGCCGACCGCGCTCACCCCTCCAGCAGAGACCAGGCCTGCCCCGCCGCCACCCGGCCTTCATCGGTGGGCACCACCCAGACCTCGGCGGCACTGTCAGGTGCATGGATGGGCAGGATGTCGTCGCCGGTGGCCCGCGCATTGGCGGCCTCGTCCAGCACCACGCCCAGGTGCGCCAGCCCCTGGCACACGGCCTGGCGCAGGACCCCGTCATGCTCACCGATGCCGCCCGTGAAGACCAGCACGTCCAGCCCCCCCAGCACCGCCACCATGGCCCCGCTTTCACGCAGCACGCGGTGGGTGAACAAGGCAATGGCCTGCTGCGCCCGCTCATCCTGGCTGGCCCGCAGGGTGCGCATGTCGGCCGACAGGCCCGACACCCCTTTGAGTCCCGAGCGTTTGTAGAGCAGGTCTTCGAGCTGATCCGCCGTCCAGCCCTGGCGCAGCAGGTGCAGCAGCACGCCGGCATCCAGGCTGCCGCTTCGGGTGCCCATCATCAGCCCATCCAGCGCAGAGAAGCCCATGGACGTGGCCACACTGTGACCCTCGCGCACGGCACACACGCTGGCGCCGTTGCCCAGATGCGCCATCAAGGCCCGCCCGCCCGCCATGCGGGGGCTGCGCTCGCCCATCACCTGCGTGAGGTACTGATAGGACAGCCCATGAAAGCCATAGCGACGCACGCCAGCCAGAGCCGGCAAGGCCGGCAGGGCGAAGCGACGCTCCACCTCGGGCAAGGTGGCATGAAAGGCGGTGTCGAAACAGGCGATCTGTGGCAGATCGGGATAGGCCCGCGCAAAGGCACGCACCCCCGCCAGGTTGTGGGGCTGGTGCAGCGGCGCCAGCGGCTCCAGGGCCTGCAAGGCCTGCATCACCTCGGCATCCACGCGCACCGCGCTGGTGTAGCGCTCGCCGCCATGCACGATGCGGTGCGCCACCGCGCGCAGGCGCACCGGTCGCGCCCGCGCGCCCAGCAGGGCGGCCAAGCGCCGCAACGCCATCTCGAAAGCGCCCTCATGCCCTCCGGCCTGACCGGCCCCCGCCTCCAGCCCCTCGGGCGCCTGCCCCGCCAGCTTGAGCACCGGCGTGCCGCCCGGCTCCAGCCCTTCGATCTGACCGGTGATGGCGGCGTGCGGCTGCCCCCGCTCGTAGACCCCGAACTTCAGGGACGACGAGCCCGCGTTCACCGTCAGGACCGCCTCGCTCATGCCTTCCTCGCCAGCTCCGGATGGCTGCCGCGCGCCACCAGGGCAGCCAGGGCCGCCGAGGCCATGCGCGACTCCGCGCCATCGGAGCGGCTGGTCAGGGCAATGGGCACACGCGCGCCCATGACCACGCCACAGCTGGCTGCGCCGGCCAGGTATTCCAGCAACTTGGCCAGCATGTTGCCGGCCTCCAGATCAGGCACCACCAGGATATCGGCATCCCCCGGCACCTCGGACTCGATGCCCTTGATGCGCGCGGCCTCGGCCGAGATCGCGTTGTCGAAGGCCAGCGGGCCATCGATGATGCCTCCCGTGATCTGCCCGCGCTGCGCCATCTTGCACAGCGCCGCCGCATCCAGGGTCGAGGAGATGCGAGGGGTGACGGTTTCCACGGCCGACAACACCGCCACCTTGGGGTGTGACACCCCCAGAAAGTGCGCCAGATCGATCGCGTTCTGGACGATGTCCACCTTCTCGTCCAGCGAGGGGTTGATGTTGATGGCCGCATCGGTCAGCAACAGGGGCTTGGGATAGGTCGGGATGTTGAAGCGAAACACATGCGACAGGCGCCGCTTGGTGCGCAGCGCCGGTGTCCCGATCACCGCATGCATCATCTCGTCGGTGTGCAGGCTGCCTTTCATCAGGACATGCACCTGGCCGGCCGCCGCCAGCTCGGCCCCGCGGGCCGCCGCCGCATGGCTGTGCGGCACAGCGTCGATGACCAGCCCACGCAGGTCGATGCCCGCCACATCGGCCATGGCCCGGATGCGCGACTCCGGCCCCACCAGGCGAGGCACGATCAACCCCCGGTGTCCTGCCTCGACCGCCCCCCGCAGGGACTCGACATCACAGGGGTGCACCACGGCGCAATGCACCGGATCGAGCCCTTTGAAACTGTCCACCCACTGGTTGAGCATGACATGCGGGTCGAACAAGTGCATCGGCGGCACGTCGGTCGGTGTCCGGTGGACGGGGGCGTTGGCGTTCATGTGAGTCGGTCCCGAATGCGTGGCTTGAGTGCAGAGCTTATAGGATGACGGCGGCTTGTGGCCGCATCATGACCTACAGTGTCAACAATGAGCACCGCGACCCTGTCCAGCGCACCGACGCCCTCCGTCCGCCAGGAGGCCAGAACCATCGGCCTGATCGGTCTGGCGCACGGCACCTCCCACTTCCACCACATGCTGCTGCCGCCGCTGTTCCCGGCCTTGATCCAGGAATTCGGTCTGAGCTACTCCCAGTTGGGCCTGCTGGTGTCGCTGTTCTTCGTGATTTCCGGGGTCGGACAGGCCCTGGCCGGCTTCGTGGTCGACCGCATCGGGGCCCGCCCCGTGCTCTGGGGCGCCATGGTCTGTTTCGTGGCGGCCTCGCTGGCCGCTGCCGCCGCCCACAGCTACCAGGGCCTGATGCTGGCCGCCGCCCTGGCCGGGCTGGGCAATGCGCCCTTTCACCCGGCTGATTTCACCATCCTCAACAAACGGGTGTCGCTGCCCCGCCTGGGGCATGCCTTCGCCGTGCATGGCATCAGCGGCAACCTGGGCTGGGCGCTGGCGCCCGTCTTCCTGATCGGCATCAGCTCGGCCACCGGGCAATGGCGCCTGGCCTGCCTGGCCGCCGCCGGCATCGGGATCACCGTGCTGGCCCTGCTGCTGGTCTTCCGTGCAGACATCCAGGACCGCCAGCCCCACACGGCGCCGAGCGGCCCTGCCGGGGCCCCCACGACCACCGCGCCACGTCAGGACCATCCCCTGGCCTTTTTGAAACTGCCCTCCGTGTGGCTGTGCTTTTCCTTCTTTTTCTGGACCACGGCGGCCCTCAGCGCCATCCAGAGTTTTGCCAGCCCGGCGCTCAGCCACATGTACGGGCTGCCCATCTCGGCCACCGCCTTTGTGGTGACGGGCTACATGCTCTGCGGCGCCGTCGGCATGGTGCTGGGGGGCTTTTTGCTGGCACGCGTCGAGCGCCTGGAGCGGCTCATCGCCGGCGCCATGGCACTGGCCGTGGTGCTGCTCCTGCTGACCTCGACCGGCTGGCTGTCGGCCTGGAGCGCCTCGGTCGCCGCCGCACTGGCGGGCTTTGGCACGGGCCTGGCCGGCCCCTCGCGCGACATGCTGATCAAGCGCGCTGCCCCGGAAGGGGCCACCGGACGCGTCTACGGCACGGTCTACTCGGCCCTGGATGTGGGGTTCGCGGCGGCCGCACCGGTGTTTGGCGCCCTGCTCGACCATGGACACGACCAGGGCGTGTTCCAGGGGGCGGCTTTCGTGTTGCTGCTGGGCATCGTGTCGGCCAGTCTGGTGGGGCGACGCATCAATGCGGCTTGCGGGGCTCCTTGAAGGCCTCGGGGGTGTAGACATTGCCCTGGCGGTCCACCTTGCGCTGACGGGCGCGCTCGATGGCGCGCCGCGCCTCATCGGCCGCCTGGGTGGCGGCCCTGCGTGAGGCCCGCCAGTGCCAGACAGACCAGGCCGCGCGGCGAAGCGCCTGCCAACGGTCCCACAAGACGCGGTCCAGCCGCTGCCTGCGGCGCGCGCCAATCGACAGGCGCACCAGCAGCAACACGCAGATGCCGACGACCACGCCGGCCAGGATTCGTTCAAAGTCAACCATGGCGGTTTCCAGCAGCCCTGCTTCCGAGATTACGACAGAAGGACACGCACCACCATACCCAAAAACACGGGATCGTGCGCAAACTTTGGCGATCCACACTCAGGTTTGTACCCGGACATCCCTGACACGGAGCCCGGCTCGCTCCCTTACACTGAACCCGTTCCAACCCGGGCGCTACCCCCTTCAGAACTCCGCCAGGATCACCCATGCCCCTGTCACTGACCCACGCTGAAGGTTTTGGCATCAGCTCAGGCGTGGTCCAGGCCTTTCTCGCCGTGCTGCTCTGGAAGGGCCGGCGCATCCGCCCTGACTGGGGCCTGGCCTGGCTGGCTGCGGCCTTTGCCATGGCCGCCACGCTGAACATCATCGCGCCCACGGTGAACAACGCGGACATGCCGATCGTCTGGAGGCACGGCATCAATCTGGTGCTGGGCGTGGGCTGCATGGCCGCCCTGCTGGCCGGCCTGCGGCGCTACGCCGGTCTGCACACACCCTCCAGCTGGGTCGTGGTGGCGGTGATGCCACCCACCTTCCTGGCCGTGACGGGGCTCCTGTATCTGCTCGGCCTGGGCGAGTTCAGCGGTCACGCCGCCTCCTGCCTGGTCTTCAGCTACGGCTTGCTGATCTGTCACCGCCATCTGCACCGCGTCTCTGGCGACAGCTCCGGCGCGCTCCTGATCAGCCTGCTGCTCTATCCGACCATGGTGGCCGCCGCCGCCCTGGCGGGACAGACCACCTTCATCCTGCGTTACTGGGCCTCGGCGCCCTTCACCCTGGTCGGGGTGGGCATTGTGGCGGCGTCGCTGGGTCGATTGCACAAGGAGCTGGAGGCCGAGTTGCGGGGCCGCCAGCAGGCCGAACAGGCGCTGCGCCAGCTCAATGAATCGCTGGAGCAGCGCATCGATGAGCGCACCGAGGAGCTGCACGAAGTGGTGCGAGGCCTGGAGGCCTTCAACGGCATGGTCTCGCATGACCTGCGCGGCCCCCTGGGCGGCATGCACAGCCTGACCCAGTTGACGGAGCAGGCCTTGCAGCAGGGTGATCTGCCCCGCGCCCAGCGCATGGTGGCCGAGATCGGTGCCGAAGCTCACCGCCTGACGCATCTCGTGGGCAATCTGCTCCAGCTGGCCCGCGTCTCCCATGCCGAGCTGAACCTGCAGCACACCGCCCTGGACGCGGTGCTGGACGATGCCCTTCAGACCCTGGCCGTCAGCCTGGGCCAGGAGCGCGCGGCGTGCGTGCACCGCGATGCCCTGCCGCAGGTGCAGGTCGACGCCGGGCTGCTGCGCCAGGTCTTCGTCAACCTGATCGGCAACGCCCTGAAGTTCAGTCAGGTGCGCCCCAAGGCGGAAGTGCGTGTCCTGAGCCCCCTCCAGGGCGAGACTCCCAGCGAGATCGTCATCGAAGTGCGCGACAACGGCGTGGGCTTCACGGCGGAACAGGCCGCGCAGCTGTTCCAGCCCTTTCGCCGCCTGCACGGCCAGCAGTTCTCTGGCGACGGCGTGGGCCTGACCATCGTCAAGCGCATCATTGAACGCCACGGCGGGCGCGTCTGGGCCGAAGGGCGCCCCGGACAAGGCGCCAGCTTCTTCTTCAGCCTGCCCCATCGCTCCTGACCATGAACCGTCTCGCCCTCGTGGCTGCCATGCCCGAAGAACTGCAAGCTCTGCTGGACACCATGCCGGACGAGACCCCGGTGCGACGCGGCGGGCGCGAGTTCTGGTGCGGGCACCTGCACGGCGTGGAGGTCGTGGCCGTGCTCTCGGGCATCGGCAAGGTGGCGGCGGCCATCACCACGACCCTGCTGATCAGTGAATTCAAGGTCGACGCCCTGCTGTTCACCGGCGTGGCCGGCGGACTGGGGCCGGACGTGCGCGTCGGCGATGTGGTCGTGGCCACCGATCTGGTTCAGCATGACATGGACGCCTCCCCCCTCTTCCCCCGCCATGAGATCCCCGGGCGAGGCATCACCCGCCTGCCGGCCAGCCCCGCCCTGAGCGAGGCCCTGGCCCGCGGCGCGCGCCAGGCCCTGTGCCCCGAGGCGCTGGGCCAAGGGGGGCCGCTGTCGGATGTCCACCTCCATGAGCTGGGCCTGCAGGCGCCCCGCGTGCACACCGGGCTGATCCTCAGCGGCGACCGCTTCATCGGCACGGCCGCCGACAGCCAGGCCTTGCGCCAGGCGTTTCCCGATGCGCTGGCCGTGGAGATGGAAGGCGCCGCCATCGCCCAGGTGTGCATGGATCTGGCCCTGCCCTTTGCCGTGGTGCGGACCATCTCGGACCGCGCCGATGACGCCGCCCACGTCGATTTCATGCGTTTTGTCAGCGATGTCGCCCAGCGCTATTCGAGCGCCATCGTGGCGCAGGTGCTGCGCTCATGGCCCGCCCATCCTTGATTGAGGAGCCCCCGTGACCACCCCCCTTGCCCAAGCCATCTTCCTGCCCGTGGCCTCGCTGGCCTTGTGGACCCTGACCGTCCTGCTGCTGATCCCGATCGCGCGCATCCGCGCCAGCGTGGCCGGACAGGTCGAGGTCAATGACTTCAAGCATGGCGAATCCGAACGGGTGCCCGCCCATGTGCGCCTGCCCAACCGGGTGTTCATGAACCTGCTGGAAGTGCCCGTGCTCTTTTACGTGGCCTGCGTCGTCGCCTTTGTCAGCCAGCATGTCGATGGTCTGCTCATGACCCTGGCCTGGCTGTACGTCGCCCTGCGCCTGGCGCACTCCCTGATCTACCTGAGCTACAACCACGTCATCCACCGCCTGAGCGTGTTCGCGCTCAGCAACGGGGTGGTGGCGGTCATGTGGGGCGTGCTGCTGTGGCGCCTGCTGCCGGGCTGAGCACGCCCTCAGGCATTCAACTCACTTCTTCTTGCTGCGGTCGGGCACCACGGTCACCACCGTGGGCATGACCGCCTGCGCGGAGATCGGCTTGGCCGGGGGCTGGTTCTTCGAAGGCTTCTTGGCCTCCTTGTTGCTGCGTTGCTGTCCTTTGGCCATGTGGCACTCCTGTCGGTCGATGGATGGTGGGATCGTGCGGGCGAAAAAAAACCGCGGTGGAGACCGCGGTTTCTTCAGTCACGTGGCTTCGGGTGAAGCCAGGGTGCCGTGATCAGAGCACACGAATATTGGAAGCCTGGGGGCCCTTCTGGCCTTGCTTGACTTCGAATTCAACGCGTTGGTTTTCGAGCAGGGTCTTGAAGCCGCTGCCGGTGATTTCGCTGAAGTGAGCGAACAGGTCAGGACCGCCGCCATCTTGGGCCAGGAAGCCGAAGCCCTTGCCTTCGTTGAACCACTTCACGGTGCCGGTTTGAGTCGTCATGATTTAAATTTCCTTGATTACAAGTGAGGTTAAGCGCAGCACATGCCAGCGCAGTGCAGAAACACGCAAGAAGATCACCTGGGAAATTCAAACCTGAGAGCGCCTGCCTTGGGGGCAGGTAAACCAAGAGAGACCTCGAGCAAGACGGTCCTTGTGTATGCCTACAAAGCCCATGGTACACCCGATCGGGCATCGCGTGTGAAATATATTGCAGTGCACCCTCAAGGGCTCAGGCAGGCAAGACGTAGCCACGCTCCTTGACCAGCTTCACGGCAGCGGCCACCACGTCGGGGTCGTAGAGCCGCCCCTGGTTGTTGACCACCTCGGACAGCGCCGCATCCATGCCCACCGCCGGTCGGTAGGGGCGGTGGGAGGACATGGACTCCAGCACATCGGCCACGGCCAGCACACGCGCTTCGGGCAGGATCTGATCGCCTTTCAGGCCCTGGGGATAGCCGCTGCCATCCATGCGCTCATGGTGCTGGCGGATGATCTCGGCCACCGGCGCAGGGAAGGGCACGTCCTTGAGGATCTCGTAGCCCGCCTGGGCATGCCCCCGCATCAGGGCCATCTCCAGATCCGACAGACGAGTGGGCTTGGTCAGGATCTCCGAAGGCACGGCGATCTTGCCGATGTCATGGACCAGCCCCATCAACTCCAGGTTCTGGCAGCGCGATTCATCCCACCCCATCTCGCGCGCAATGTCGCGGGCCAGCAGGCCGACCCGACGCTCGTGACCCGCCGTGTAGGGGTCGCGCATTTCCACCATGTTGGAGACGGCCTGCAAGGTGCCCCGCATCGAGCCCTCCAGTTGCTTCACATAGGCAGCGATCTGGTCTTCGGCCCGCTTGCGCTCGGTGATGTCCTGCGCCATCACGATGGTGGCAGGCAGGCCGTCATCCCAGAGGATGACCTTGGCCTTGAGGCCCGCCTCGATGATCTGCCCATCCTTGCGCACCATGGGCACGCTGTAGGCCACGCTCTGGGACTCCGAGGTATGCAGCTCGCGCCAGGCCTGCTTGATGCGGTCGATGTTCTCAGGGTCGAGCGTCGTGAACTCCAGCACGTCCCGCCCCACCAACTCCTCGGCCGACCAGCCAATGATCTCGCAGAACCTCGGGTTGACATAGATGAAGCGGCCATCACGGCGCACGTACATGCCGCTGATGGTCTGCTCCACCATGCCCCGAAAGCGCTGTTCGCTGTCACGCAGGGCCTGCGCACTGCGGTGCATGTCGGTGAGATCGATCCAGGCCACGATGGCATCGTCATTGACCACGGTGACCGTGCCACGCGCGATGCGGGTGCTGCCATCCTTGCAGCGCAAGGTCAGCTCCGGTGACTGCACGGCGCGCCCCTCGCGGCGGGCTTCCTCCAGGCTGTGCTGCCAGTGCCTGGCCAGATCGGCACGCACGTCGGCATCGGGATAGGCCTGCTCGAACCAGTGCGTCACGGTCGGGAGGTCGCTGAGCTCATACCCCAGCCAGCGCGTGTACGCCTCGTTGACGGCCAGCAGCCGCCCCTCCGGCACCGACACGATCTGCATGGGCAAGGGTGAGGCGCGGAACACCTCCCGGAAGCGATGCTCCATGCGCTGCGCCGTGTCCTCGGCCTGCTGTCGGCGGCGCTCCATCTCAAAACGATCCAGGGCCACGCCGATGTCCGAGGACATGTCCTCCAGCAGGCGCATCTGCTCGGCATCCATGGACGCCAGACCACCGGGGTACAGCCCCACCACTCCGAACAACTGACCCTGGCACATCAGGGGCATGAAGGCACGCTGCTCGATGCCTTGCTCCGACAGGAAATGCACCCAGTGGTGGAAGTCGTCCATCGGCATGGCGGGATCCTGACTCACCGCAGGCGGCACGGCCAGGTAGATCACCTCGCCACGCTGGACGGCGGCAAAGGCAGGCACCAGCGGGCTGTCCGGATCACTCAGGCTGGCCTGCAGTTGCCCCAGACGCTGCTCGGGGATGCCATGGTGATGCGTCAGGCGCAGCACGCCATCGGCCTCGTCGACCAGGGCAATGAACAACATCGGGAAGGTGCCATGTGCCAGCAAGGCATCGCGCAAGGCGCCCAGCAGCTCCGCCTGATCATGGCATCGTGCGGCCGCCCGATTGGTCGCGCTGAGCATCTCGTAGAGATAGGACAGGCGCTGAATGCGCTCGGCAGACTGCTGCCGCTGGATGGCCTCATTGACATGCCGTGCGATGTTCTGGATCAGCACCTGCTCCTCGGGCAGGAAACACGCCTGCGGGTCGTCCAGCGCATCGGGATACCAGACCTGGATGTGGCCGACCTCGTGACCCGCATGCTCGATAGCAGCCACCAGGTGGCACTGCGGCAGCGTGCCCGGCAAGTCCACACCAAAGTGGCCCCAGTGCCCCTCCACAGCTGCGCACAGATGCTGCGGCAGCACGAAACCGGCGGGCAGCACCTCCACCAGGCCTTGCAGCAAGGCGGACATCTGGATGTCGGGTCGATCGGTCAACTCCGACACCGCGTACATGCAGCGCAGCTCCTTGACACGCTCACCCAGATCATGGAGGAGCGCTTCGCGCTCACGGGCCAGTCGCCGACGCTCCGAGATGTCTCGCACCACCTGCACCCAGGCCTGGCCCCCGCCACCCACCGTCGCAAAAGGCGCCATGTGGACCTCGATGGCCCGCCGATTGGACAGCTCCAGCTCCAGCAGGAAGCCCGGGCCGGGCTGGCGCAAGCGTGTGCACACCGGACAATCCGTCTGGCGGAGCGCGGCGTCGTGCAGCAGAGCATGGCTGGACTGCCCCACCAGTTGCTCCGCAGGGCACCCCAGGTAGGATGCTGCGGCACGATTGGCCTGCTGGATGAGCCCATCGGAGCGAACGATCAAGGTGGGATCGGGCACGGCATCGTAGGTGCTGGCTGCACGCGACAGCAGGCTGAAGGGTTCGCGCAAGGTGTCGTGCACCAGGGCCACATAGACGAACCAGTAGGCGTAGATCTTGAGCAGATGCCCCGCCATATTGGCACCGGCATACACGCCCACGTAAACCGTGAAAGCCAGCTCCGAGGCCATCATGGCCAGCACCGCCACGCTCATGCTCAACAGCAGGCGCTTCGACATCAAGGCCCGGTGCCGCCAAAAGCTCCACAGCGCCAGGCCCAGCAGCGCGATGATCAGGTATTCGGTGTAGATCTTGAACGGCGTCAGCCCCTGGCCATCGACATAGGCCTGAGGAAACCGTTGCGCGGCGATCAGGGCCGTGCACAGCACGCTCCAACTGCCAAAACCCAGATGCAGCCAGACCATGCGGATCGATCGGGTGAGCATGAAGGGGGCCAGCACCAGGGCCACCGCCTGCATGAAGCGGGCGGCCACCCAGAACTGCGTGGCGGGGTTGGCGCTGTCGGTGGGCAGCAGGCGCATGCCCTGAAAAGTGAGCGTGTGCAGCAGATCCAGACCCGCACACCAGCCAATGGCCACCGACACCAGCACCACGAAGTGGTTGCGCGTGAAATGCACCGAGGTGGAGGCCACCACCAGCGCCGTGCCTGCCACCACCATGGACAGCAGTTCGGCCAGCGTGTGCGAAAACAGATAACCGATGTCGGCCGCCCACCAGACAAGCGCCGCCAGCAAGGTCGGAGGCCCCAGGGCACGCCAGGCAAGGCTCCAGAGGCTGTCACTGGAGACAGCCCCGTCTGGCGTGGCAGCGGCGTGCTGAGTCATGAGGTGCATGGAGCAGATTCTCGCGATGCTGGCCTGAAGGCCGCCCTGATGATGTGAGTCGTCTGTCAACTATCCCACTGTCCGGCCAATTGCGGGGCCTGGCCTGACAGAAGCTGTACCTTGAGACCAACACCCCGGCATCCGATTTCCTTGAATCAAAGGCGACGGGCCAGGGCCTTGCGTCCCTCCTCCAGCAGGCCAAAGGCCAGCGCCATCAGGGCGATCACGCCCCAGACCACCGGCGGGAAGGGCCAGGTCGAAAACACGGCCTGCCCGGGCCAGGTGAACACGATGAGCAGCAGGAGCAGCACCTCGGCCGCCACGCCCGCCAGCAACAGGCGGTTGCGCCCCAGGGGGAAGGACCAGGCCGCCTGCACGGGGTGGCGGCACACGAACACATTGACCACCTGGGCGCAGATGATGCCCGCCAGGCAGGCCGTGGTCGCCTGCAGGTACAGGGGATCGCGCAGGTCCAGCGCCTGGCCGAACTGCCAGCCCCCCAGGTTCAGGACCAGGAAGAAGGCACTCAAGGCGATCACCGCCTGCATCGGCCCCAGCCAGAGGTAGGCCCGCGCCAGCAAGGGCCAGGTGAGCAGGCGCTCGTCAGCGCGCCGAGGCGGGCGCTTCATCACGGCGGGGTCGGGCTCTTCGGCCCCCAGGGCCAGGGCCGGCAGCATGTCCGTGCCCAGGTCCACCGCCAGGATCTGGATGATGGTCAAGGGCAGCGGAATGGCCAGCAGCATGTAGGCCAGGTAGGGAATCAGCTCGGGGATGTTCGACGTCAGGATGTAGGTCAGGAACTTGCGCACGTTCTCGAACACGGCGCGGCCCTCCTCCACCGCGTTGACGATGCTGGCGAAGTTGTCGTCCAGCAGGATCATGTCGGCGGCCGACTTGGCCACATCGGTGCCCGCGATGCCCATGGCGATGCCGATGTGGGCGGACTTGAGGGCCGGGGCGTCGTTGACCCCGTCCCCGGTGACGGCCACGATCTCGCCCTTGTTCTTGAGCGCCTGGACCACCAGGGCCTTCTGCTCGGCGGTGACCCGCGCAAACAGGATCTCCGGCGCCTTGAGCACGGTCTGCAACTGGGCCGGGGCCATGTGGCGCAGCGATTCGCCCAGGATCACGCGCGGCTGCTCGCCACGCACCAGGCCAATGTCGCGCGCGATCGCCAGCGCGGTGTGCGGGTGGTCGCCCGTCACCATGATGACCTTGATGCCCGCCGTGCGGCAACGCTCCAGGGCTTCGGGCACCTCGGCACGTGGCGGGTCGTACAGGCCGATCAGGCCCGAGAGCACCAGACGGGATTCGTGCGGCGCCTCCCCCTCGTGCAGGAGGCGCCAGCCAAAGGCCAGCACGCGCAGGCCCCGGCCGGCCATCGCCTGCTGCGCGGCCAGCACGGCTTGCCGGTCGGCTGCCTCCAGGCGCCGTGTCTGGCCTTCATGCTCGATCGCATCGCACAAGGGCAGGACCACTTCGGGCGCCCCCTTGCAGTACATCCAGCGCGCGCCATCGCGGCGCACGACCACCGACATGCGGCGGCGGTCACTGTCAAAGGCCAGGGTTTCGCTCACCACCATGTCGTCAAAGACCTGGGTCTGTGCTGCAAAGGTGGACAAGGCCACCTCCATCGGATCCCCCAGCCACACCGGCCGCCCCTCCTGATGCCCCAGCTTGAGGCTGTGGCAGATGGCGGCATTGCGCAGCAGGTGCTGCGCCCCGGGCACCGAGGCCTGCAGATGATCGTCGGCGAACTGATGGTTCAGGTAGAGCTGGCGCACCACCATGCTGTTGCGGGTGAGCGTGCCCGTCTTGTCGGTACAGATCACCGTGGTGGCGCCCAGCGTCTCGACGGCCGGCAGATGGCGGATGAGCGCGTGGCGCCGGGCCATGCGCTGCGTGGCCATGGCCAGCGACAGGGTCACCGTGGGCAGCAGGCCTTCGGGCACATTGGCCACGATGATGCCGATGGCAAAGGTCAGGTTGGCCCAGAACGGCAGGCCCAGGGCCCAGCCCACGGCAAAGAAGCACAGGCCCAGCCCGGTGGCCATCAGCGCCACCAGGCGCGACAGGCGGCGGATCTCATCCTGCAGGTGCGAGCTGGACTTCTGCACCGACTGGGTCAGGTGGGCGATGTGCCCGAACTCGGTGCGCATGCCGGTGGCAAACACCACCGCCCGCCCCTCGCCGGACACCAGGGAGGTGCCCGCCAGCAGCAGATTGCGCCGCTCCAGCACGGAGGGGTGAGCGGTGTCCGGCTCCGGGTGGCGCGCCTGGGGCAGGGCCTCCCCCGTGAGGGTCGAGCTGTTCACGCGCAGATCGGTGGCCGCCACCAGCCGGCAATCGGCCGGCACGTTGTCACCCGCCTCCAGCAGCACGATGTCGCCCGGCACCAGTGCATCGCCGGGCAAGGGGGTGAGCAGCCCGTCGCGCATCACCTTGACCTGCTGGGGCAGCAGATCGCGCAAGGCATCGATGGCGCGCTCGGCCCGGTAGGCCTGAATGTAAGAAAAGCTGCCGTTGACGAGGATCACCGCCACGATGGCCACACCCAGCTGCCACATGCCCTCGCCGGGCTGATGCCACTCCGAGACCCCGGCCAGCGCCGCCGCCACCCACAGGATGATGGCAAAGAAGTGCGTGAACTCGCGCAGGATGCCGCGCCAGGGCGCCTCCACGGCGACCTCGACCAGGGTGTTGCCGCCGTACTCCTGGCGGCGGCGTGCCGCCTCCGCGCTGCTCAGGCCCTGCTCGGAGGTCTCCAGACTGGCCAGAGCCTCGGCCACCGACAAGTGGGCCAGGTGTTCGTCGCCCGACATCTCCATGCTCCCTTGAGGCAGACCCCCTCGGCCTCAGGTCGAGTCAGGTGTCTTGCTCAACTGCTCTTTATACGCCTGCATGATGTCATCGAGGCGCTGATCGTTGCGCGTGAAGGCCCGGCAATGGCGACACACCATGCGGTGCTGCACCGCCCACAGGCGCTCCACGGTGCCCGCCTCCTCCAGTTGCCCGGAGGTGAGCTTGAAGATGTAGTCCTTGCACGTCAGCATGCGGCGGCTCCTTCAAACCAGTTCTGGCTCAGGCACAGCTGGATCTGCTTGCGCGCCCGGCTCATGCACTGCCAGTAGTCGGCCTTGCTCAGGCCCAGCGTGGCGCAGATCTCGTCGGCCTCGCACTCCAGCAGCTCCTTCATGCTGAAGACCCGCGCCGGCTTGGTCGGCAGCTTCTGCACGCACAGGTCCACGATGGCGAAGAACTGGTCGGACTGCAGTTGCGCCTCGGGGGTGACCCAGCCCGCCGGGGCCACGCCATCGACCCAGTGCCCGCGCTCATTGAACAGGACCTCGTCCAGATCGTCGACAAAGGCCTCGCTGTAGCCCACCTCGGGCCGGTACTTCAGGCGCAGGCGGTCGGTGATCTTGTGCTTGAGGATGCCAAACAGGTAACGCTTGGGATCGCCCTGCGCCAGGGTGTCGGCCTTGACCGTCAGCACGGCGGCCAGAGCGTCCTGCACGGCGTCTTCGGCCTCTTCCCGGGGTTGCAGGTGCAACTGGGCAAACCGCAGCATGGGGCCGCGCCATTGGCGGGCCCATTGGTCCAGATCCAGGGATGCGCTCATGTGCTCGGGGTCAAAGGGGAGGATGGCCGGGCCCGGCCGCGCCAGGCATCGAGCGCGTATTGTCCACCGCCCTGGGTCAGCACCGTCCACAACATGATGGCCAGCATCAGGGGCACCTTGAAGCCCTGCCCCGCCTCGGTGTCGATCTGGTTCCAGCCCGCCCAGCCCAGGTCGAAGTGCACCGTGTAGACCGCCACATAGGTGATGAACAACAGCCCCAGCGCCGCCAGCCGGCTCCACAGGCCCAGCAGCAGGGCCAGCCCCAGCACCACCTCGCCCACCCCGGCGGCCAGCCAGTTCAGGTCCGGCGGCAGCGCGTTCAGCGGCAGCGGAAAGTCCAGCCCCGCGAACCACTCGGGGGCCTGCCAGCCGCCCGACAGTTTGGTCCAGCCCGCCAGCAGAAATTCCTGCCCGGCCCACAGGCGCAAGGCCAGCAGGCCCAGATCGTTCAAGAGCTCACGCACCTGTTGTGCGCGCCAGGTAAGCCACGAATTCATCTCTCAGGTCTCCGTAGTAGTGCGAGGTCCACTGCGACTGGCGCACGAAGTCCTCGATCAGCAGGCGCCAGGCGTCGTCGCCCAGTTCGGCCCGCACCGCCGGGAAATGCGCCTCCACCATCTGGCTGGCGCCCAGATAGACCAGGTATCGGTAAGCCCGCATGCCGGGCTCGGCGTACCCGCTGGGGACCACATCCGTGCGGCCCCTCACGTAGTCGTAGAAGGCGTCAGACATGCCAGCTCCCGGTTGATGGTCTCCAGCGTCGGCACATCGTTGTCCCACTCCAGCAAGATGGGCAGGCCATGGGCACGATGCAGCTCGCGCGCCATGGCCACCGTGTCCGGCTCGACACGCTGGCTGTGGGTGTCGATGTACAGCCCGAAGCGCTCATCGAACTCATGCCCGGCCACATGCAGATAGCTCACGCGGGCCGGGTCGATCCGGGCCACATAGGCGGCCAGGTCATGGCCCCCATGGTTCTTGTGGTTCACGGCGATGTTGTTGATGTCCAGCAAGATGGCGCAATCGGCCCGCTCGGCCACGGCCGACACAAAGTCGGCCTCCGGCATGTCGCCCACATTGGCATACCAGGTGGTGTTCTCGACCGCCATGCGGCAGCCCAGCACATCCTGCGCCTGGCGGATGCGGTCACTCACGCGCAGCACCTCGGCCACCGTGAACGGGATGGGGAACAGGTCATAGAGCTGGTGCGCGTCACCACTGGCGGCCAGATGGTCGGAGTAGTGCTGCGCGCCCAGATCGTCCATCAAGGCGCGCACCTCGCGCAAGAAGTGGGCGTTGATCGGTGATGAGCCACCCAGGTTGAGCGACACCCCGTGCAGATGCACGGGACGCCCCGATGCGATCAGCCGGTGCAGGGGCTCGCGGTCGCGATGCACCCAGTTCTCCGGCGCCACCTCGAAAAAATCGGCCTGCACGGCCGACAGATCCCAGTCGGCCATCTCGCGGCGGTAACCCAGTCCTGCCATGGCATCACCCCTTGATCACTTCTTGCTGCAGGACGCGTCCTTCTTGGAGCAGGAGGCTTCCTTCTTCGAGCAAGAGGCCTCTTTCTTGGAACAAGACGCCTCCTTGCTGGCGGCGTCCGAGGCCTTCTTGGCTGCGGACTCCTTCTTGCCGCAGGTGCCTGCGCCGCACTTCTTGTCGGGGGCGCCCGCAGCAAAGGCAGAGGTGGCGACCAGGGCAGCGGCCAGGGTGGCGATGGATTTCAGGTTCATGGTGATGTCCTCAGGGTTGAGCGTGCAATCACAGCGTGCACAGTGACTCAGTCGGGCCAGGCCATCGAATCCTGACAAGGTGGGCCAAAAATATTTTTGAAACCAGTCGTCACACAAACCGCTTGCCCAAGGGGGGTGTGCCTGGACCAGGCCGCGCTATTCTGGCGCCCACACACAAATCCCAGGAGTTGCACCATGGCCCGTTGGCTGACCGTGCTGAGCAGCCTGCTGCTCGCCTTTGTTCTGGCGGGCTGCGACCCCGTCGCCGAGATCGTGGCCCCGGCCGAGATCGCCCCCCAGACCGACACCACCTTCGAGGCGCGCATGCTGCCCGAGTTCGCGGCCAAGGAAGCCACCATGGAGGAATTCCGCTGGGACTTCGGTGATGGCCACACCGCCTCGGGCAAGACCGCGCAACACCGCTATGCCGAGCCGGGCACCTACGAGGTGACCCTGTCGGTGGTGGACGCCAGCACCCGCCAGTGGGGCCAGGCCTATGTGAGCAAGGGCACCTTCACGGTCCGCGCACCGCGCAGCGCACCGGCCCCCTGGACCGCCAGTGTGCAACCCGGCGCCTGCGAGCCCAGCGGCCAAGGCCGCGACTACCAGGTTGGCACCCAGGCGGGGCAACTGGCCTCGCTGAACGATGTGCCCTGGGAGGCCCTGCAGGCGGGCGACACCGTGCGCATCTTTCACCGGGCCGAACCCTGGCGCGGCAAGATCCTGATCGCTGCGCAAGGCACGGCCGAACAGCCCGTGCGCGTGTGCGGCGTGAAGGGCGCCAACGGCGAGCGCCCCATCATCGACGGTGACGGCGCCACCACCCGCGCGGCGCTGGCCCCCTTGTACGGCCACCCCCTGCACCAGAGCCGCAGCGTGCTGGTCATCAAGACCCTGTCGGGCCAGGCCTGGCAGGATTACCCGCGCTACATCATCGTTGACGGGCTGGAGATCCGTGGCGCCCACCCCAGCCACACCTTCACCGATGCCAGTGGCGCCGTCAAACCCTATGAGGCCTTTGGCGCCTGCCTGTGGATCGACCGTGGCCACCATGTCGTGATCGCCGACAACGAGATCCACGACTGCACCAACGGCCTGTATGCCAAGTCCACCGACGACGGCGACTTTGCCGTGAGCACCGACCTGCGCATCACCGGCAACCGCATCCATGGCAATGGCATCGTGGGCGACGACCACATGCACGACATCTACACCGCCGCCAACGGCATCGTCTTCGAGTTCAACCACATCGGCCCGCAGCGGCCGGGTGCGGGCGGCAATGCCATCAAGGACCGATCGGCCGGCACGGTGGTGCGCTACAACCGCATCGAAGAAGGCGCGCACGCCATCGACCTGGTCGAGGCCGAGGACTTCCCGGCCACGGCCACCGCGCTGCCGGCCTACCGCAGCACCTGGGTCTATGGCAACCAGATCGTCAAGAGCGGCAACACGGGCTCGGTCATCCATTACGGGGGCGACCACTATGGCGCCAACCCCGATGACGGCTGGGGCGAGCCCATCTACCGCAAGGGCGTGCTCTACTTCTTCAACAACACCGTGCAGGTGACGGGCACCGAGTTTGCTGCGCTGTTCCAGGTGTCGACCACCGAAGAGCGTGTCGAGGCCTTCAACAACATCATCAGCTTCGACCCTGCCAACCCCTACCCCCGCCTGCGCATGGGCTCGGAAGTGGGCAGCGCCTGGACCTCGGGCGGCATCGTGAACCTGGGCGTGAACTGGGTCAGCGCGGGCTGGATGGATTCAGACCCCTGGCACCCGGTGGGCGGCCAGCTCAATGGCACGGCGCAACTGCTGTCGGGGCCGGTGCTGCCGGTGGACCCCGCCACCCTGATGCCGCTGGCGGGCAGCGCCGTGGTGGATGTGGCAGCGGCACTGCCCGCAGCGGCAGAGCAGCACCCGGTGCTGTTCCAGCTGGATGCGGCGTTCAAGGCCGCGCCGCGTGCGCCCCGAGGTGGGCGCGGGGATCTGGGGGCGCTGGAGCGTTGAGGGGAAGGTGGGCGCAGCCCATCTTGGCATCCGCGTGCAAAGCACCCGTTGGGCGTCTTTGGCATGGCCAAAGCGCTCAGTCAGCTACCGTTTTTGGACGTCAGGGGCTTCGTCGCTTGCCGACTTGCTGCAGGGCGCTCCGTCAGGCGGCCTGTTCTTCAAAGCGGTGGCTCGTGCCGCTGCCTTGAACTTGGCCAATTCGCTCTTCGTTGCGACGGGCTTCTGTTGCCCCTGTTCAAAGGCATCCAGAAGTTCGCTTTCGTCGTGATCAATCTTGGTGGGCATCTTCGTCACCTTGGTTCAAGTAGTCCCTGGTCGATTTGCGACTTGGCGCGCACCGAACCGCTGTATGCGGCCGTCGCGCCGTGTCCATTGCTAGTGCCTGCCGACCTCGCCCTGCACGATGTGATCCTGACGCGTTCAGCGGTTGTATTGGTCCAGATCATCGCCCCCTTCGCGCACCACATCACCAAAATTGCGCTGCTTCAGGCCAGGGTCATAACGCAATTGCCAGCGCATCTTGATGCCTTCTGGGGTCCAGAAGATGAACACCCAAAAAGACTTTTCAGCTACTGATCCTCTGGAGGCATGGCGCTTGGATTCGATGACTTCATCCACTACGTCTTGTGGAACGCGGCTTTTGATTTCCAGGCGCTGGGTCTTGATCAATGCGCTAGAAAACTCTTCCCGAACATGCTTTCTATATGCCTCATCACTAGGGAAATCAGCGGGCTGCAGCCCGGGGTATTCAAGCTCCTGCCAAACAAACTCCACCCATTCGGGCAGGTCACGGCCATCGCCGGAGGCTGCTTCAACTGCAGCAGGAATATGCCGCCATGACCCCCACTTGCTGGTGCCCACGCCCCCCACTGACCCAGGGTTACTGAAGGGCTGCCCGTTGGTCGTTTTGGAAGACTTAACATATACTCTTTTGCCCTCGATCACACTGCCAAACTTCAGGATCATGCCCGGACCGGGGGGCTTGCTGTGGCACGCGGTAACTGCGCACAGCATCGCCATACTGAATACCAGCCACAGCCCAATCCACTTGAGACGGTTGTTGATCATTCGTTGTTCCTGCTTGTCGTCATCTATGAAGGCTGCGCCTGCGTTTCACGCACTCAATTGATCGTGCAGTTCAGCCAGGGGCCCTTGTAGTTCAGCGTGGTGACCTACCCGGCCTGGCCCGGGCGGCTCACCACGTGCCGGGTGATTCGCCCCAGCGCATCGCGTGTTGACGTCGATCGAAAACTGAGCCACTGGGGATGCGGCACCAGCCAGATCGCTCCAGCAACCCTCGCGCACCGAACCGCTGTATGCGGCCGTCGCGCCGTGCCCAGTCTTAGTGCCTGCCGGCCTCGTCCTGCACGATGAGATCCTGGCGCGCTCAGCGGTTGTATTGATCCAAATCATCGCCCCATTCGCACACCACATCACCAAAGTTGCGCTGTTTGAGGCCAGGACAACACATGATCCCATCACAACTGGGTTTCAACCTTGCGACCTGAGGAGTCTAGGTACCAACCGGGCTGCACCACTCGACCGTTCTCGATTGTGGCCTCTCTGAAGTCGCCACCTGCCTTCTCATAGATCAGCTCACGGACGCATTCATCGCCACATCGACGCGCCTCTGCGACCGGGATCGGCCGACCGCGCTCGATGTCCCAGCCCAGCAGAATTCCATCGTCCTTGATGCGCAATTTGATGCGCAAGGCGCCGCCATTGGCACGGATATCGTCCAAAACATCCTCGGGAATGCGCTCAGCCACGGGGATTGTGTAGTCACCGGCTGCCTCTCCGCCTTCCCACGCGATGTTGCCATCAGGCCCCCATGCTGAGTGGGATCCGACCTTCCATACTGCACGAACTGATCGCGGAATAGGAAACTTCGGTCCCATATACGAAAGCACATCCCCCCCCGATCCCAAACCGGCCGGAGCAGTAAGCACACGCCCTCCTTCATCCGTTACTTGAACATAGGTCTTGTGAGGTATGGCATGAATCCATAGCACCACTCCACCAATCCCCCGGAATTTATGCGCCAACCTTTCATCTGCGCTGAACTGCCGACCGCAAGCAGGCAACATCACAACGCCTGCAGTCAGGCCTAAAAAGGCTCGCCGTTCCGCGCCCTGCTGTAGATGGCTCAAGCCAGCCGACCGTCCAATCTTGAATGTCTCTCTTTTGTTCATTGCACACGCATCCTCAATCCGTAGCCATGGTTATTCAACCAAGCAAGATACTCCTCCATGCGAACATGCCCCACGGAGTGATCTGCAGGTTTTGGCGCGATCGTGAGGCCAGGTGACACTGCCCCCGGTCTAAACTCAATGAATCCGAGGGTATCTTGATAGGTCATCCCCGTCCCAACCATCTGCTTTTGCGTGGCCGTGCTTCCGCCCATATAGTGCACCTGACGATCCTCATTGACCAATGACGGCTTATTACTGTCCCGGGCATATTGGTTGTCGCTGGGGTCATGAACAACTGGCCTGTCAATGATGATCTCTGGCGTGCGCCCCATTTGCACCCCCGCGGCGGTCGCCTGATTCACCATCCATGCCAAGGCCACTAGGGACAACTGATCCTGACCGGCCAGATAGCCACCGCCTATATCACTGTGCGCGCCCAAAAAGCCCCTTTCTATTCTTACCCTGCCCGTCACTGGTGCTGTACTAGACATGCCTGCCATGATGGATTCCAAAGGAAAATTCCCGTACGAATTGACCAATGAGCGCCCCAAGCCCACCGAGTTCGCGCCACCTCTGTGCTCGTTGAGTGCCACTGCCTGCGCAACATAGGCAAACTGATCGGGAATGCTCAACCGGTAGCTCGGTCCTGGCGCCAAATCGGTGCTCAACACGGTATCCCACAAGCCCATGAACCGGTAGTTGACCCTCTGACACCTAGCGACTCCATTGACGGAGTAGCGATAGTATCCATTGACCGTATTGGTCACAATTCGGTTGGCGAATTCGCGAGCCTGAGCTGCCCCTCGACTGAACCCGATGATGTCAACATCCATGACTTCGCTGTCGGGCGCAATGGTCGCAGCTTGATTGAAATACTCCACCATGCGATCAATCCGCGCCCTACCTGAGAAGTTGCCAGCACCATCCTGCGTCGTCGGCCCCAGGGCGACCATCCATGCAGGTAAGCTCCCCAAGCTGGGCAGCGGAACATGTTGCGCAGGATCGATGGGCCTGGTGGGATCACTTCGATCCACCGTTCCCACGCCTGAAATGTAGTATCTGCGATTCACACTTGACGGCTCATATAAGTTTCGGAACCTGACCACATTCGAGACCCCTGCGCCATTGAGCCCGGGATCACTGTTCCCTGTCCCATCAAACGCAAACAAAATGAGCCCGGAGGGATCGGCATAGATCAGCGGGTTGTGGTTGGCATAGGCATAGGGCTGCGTGAGCAGGCGGCCTGAGGCCCTGTTGGGCAGCGGCCCCAGCGGGTCAGGCTCCAGGTACTCCCCCCGTTGCGGGTCATAGGTACGCAGGCCGTTGTCGTGCCAGCCGGTCTCGGCGTCGAAGTACTGGCCGGGCAGGCGCAAGTTCAGCACGAAGGGCTTGGCTACGCCCTGGGTCCGCACCGGATCGAGCTGCCCGAAGGCGGTGTAGCTGGCCCGCCAAAGCACCTGTCCTTGCGCGTTCGTGACCGCCACCGGAGCACCGATTTCGTTGGCGTGCACATAGCTCAGCTCGGGTGCTTCGGTGGTCAAGGCGCGCCACAACACTTGCGCCCATTGCATCGCCTTTTGCCAGGCGCTATTGTCTGCATCGCTGCCCCAAGCCTCCAGCGCTGCCCCTTTGCTGTAATCCAGCACGGCCACCGGCACGCCGTGCGCATACACGTAGCGACGAGCCAGCCACGCCTGGGCCTGGGGTGTTGCCTGCTTCGTCTGTGGCTGTGGCTGCGGCACCGTCTCTCCCACCAATTGCCCCTGGTGCCACAAGTAGGCCGTGTTCAAGGCCCCCACAGCCTTGTTGATGCGCTGGCCGTGCGTGTTGTGTGCATACCGCGCCAGCACCTCTCGCCCCTGACTGACCTCGATCAGCCGGTTGTCCGGGCTGTAGCTCAGCGCACGCACGCTTTGTGATGTCTCGATGCGGCTGGGCAGGCCACTGAGGCCTCGATCTGTCTTGACCTTGCGCCAATCGGTGTCGCGCCCTTGTACCTTGCTGGCCATCAGGTGCCCCCGGGCGTAAGCGTAGTACTCCACCGGTGAGCCTGGCTGCGCCTCAGCATCTCCGGGTTGCGCCAGCAGCAGCCTGCCCAGCGCGTCGTACCCGAACTGGGTCTTGACCCCGTCTTGCGCGCGTACGCTCATGCGGCCCCAGGCGTCATAGTCATACGACAGATCGATCAGGCTGGGCTCGTTGGCCGCCTGTGCGCTGGGCAGCCAAGCATCGAGCCAAGCCATAGGCCGGGGAGCACCCACATAGCGCATGGTCGTCAGTCGCCCCCGTGCATCCAGGCTCCAGCGCAGCTCCACGCCATTGCCCCAGCGATAGCCCCGCTGGGCCATCGCAGCGGCCTGTAGCCTGGCTTGCGGGCTGCTGCCTGCACTGGCCGCTGAACTGGCTGCAGCCGTGCTGGCCATTGGCTGAGATGGCAGAGGTTCGATGATGGTGCGCCGCCCCCAGCCCAGCCACTGGCTCACTGGCTCACCCAGCAGGGCCGTGATCGTGCCGCTGTCATGCTCGATGGCATGAAGCACACGCCCAACACCCCATGCATAGCGCAGCGATCCCCCTTCCGGCAGATCATGGCGGGTCACCCGGTCAGCTGCATCGTATGCCAGGCGCTCCGTGTAGCTGAGGTGCTGACGGCGCACCGTGCGTGTGCTCATGCGTCCTAGCGCGTCATAGCTCAGGTGCTCGGATTCGTGCGGATGCACGACATCGATCAGCCAGGGCCCTTTGTAGCGCAGCGTGGTGACCTGCTCGGCCTGGCCCGGGCGGCTTACCACGTGCCGGGTGATTCGCCCCAGCGCATCC
>NZ_DASUIT010000043.1:0-7240 GCF_036279655.1 Aquabacterium sp.
GCCCGCGCCTTCGTGGCCCAGGATGGCCGGGAACAGGCCTTCGGGGTCCGCTCCCGACAGGGTGTAGTAATCGGTGTGGCAGATGCCCGTCGCCTTGATCTCGACGAGGACCTCGCCTTCGCGCGGCCCCTCCAGGTCCACGGTCTCGATCGTAAGGGGCTGGCCTGCTTTCCAGGCGACGGCGGCGCGTGTCTTCATGGGGTGTCCTTGTGGGGGCGGGTGAGAGCGATCATACGGGCCTGCCTCAGGTGGCGTCGTGCTGATGGGCGGGCAGTTCGGTGCCGCATTTCCAGCAGTAGTTGGCCTCGTGAGAGAGCCCTTCGGTGAGGCAGTTGGGGCAGGTACGGGTGGTGCTGGGCGAGGTGGCGCCACCGCCGTTGCCGCCTTGCTGACGCTGGGCGGTCATCTCGGCGGTCACGATGCCGGTGGGCACGGCCAGCACGCCCCAGCCCAGCAGCATCATCAGGGATGAGACCAGCCGCCCCAGGTCGGTCTTGGGCGTGATGTCCCCGAAACCCACCGTGGTCATGGTGGTCACGGCCCAGTACATGGACGTGGGGATGCTGGTGAAGCCATGTTCAGGCCCTTCGATGACGTGCATCACGGTGCCCAGCACCAGCACCACCATCAGCACGAAGGACAGAAAGACCAGGATCTTGCGTCGGCTGGCCTGGATGGCCCGCCCCAGCGAGGTGTACTCATTGACAAAACCGGTCAGCTTGAAGATGCGGAACACCCGCAGCAGGCGCAGGATGCGCACATCGATGAGCAGGTGCGCCTCTGGCACCAGGATGGCCAGGTAGGTGGGCAGGACGGACAGCAGATCGATGATGCCGAAAAAACTCAGGGCGTAGCTCAGCGGGCGCCGCAGGCAGATCAGCCGCAGCACATATTCGGCCGTGAAGGCGAGCGTGAAGAACCATTCGATGGCAGTGAAGATACCGCCCCAGCGCGTCTGCAGGGATTGCACGCTGTCGAGCACCACCACGGCCACGCTGACCAGAATGGCGATGAGCACGGCCTGGTCGAAGCGGCGCCCGGCCACCGTGTCGGCCTCGAAGATGATGGTGTAGAGCTTCAGGCGCCAGCCATCCAGGGGCTTGTCCTGCGCGGAGGAGGAGGTGTTCGTCATGGCGTGTTTATATGCCAGTTGGGCGCGTGTTTTCAGGGTGGACTTTACGTCTTGAAACGCCCATGGTCTTGAACTTTCAGACGGCGCCCCGCATCTGAGCAGGATCTTGTCTTGTAGGAGGTGCCACGATGAAACTGTCCCGATACTGGATGACGGGTTGCATGGCCCTGGTGCTCCTGGTGGCCGGGCGCGGTGCGTCGGCTGCCGCCCGGGAGGAGGGTGAACAAGATGAGCGCCGCGGCGTCGTGACGGCGTCCAGCCAGCGGCCCCTGGACGAAACACTGCAGCGCCTGCGGGCCGCCGCGCGCCGACACGGCTTTGACATCATGGTGAACCTGGCCGGTGGATCCGGCCCGTGGGCCGAGCGCGTGCTCGTCCTGGGGCACCGCGATGGCCGCACGCCCGTGGTCCAGACCACCTCCACCACGGGCCGCGAAGGGGGCTGGGAGCTGCCTTTGCGCCTGTGGCTGCGCAGCGGGCCTGATGGGGCCACGCAGATCATCTACGGTGACCCCCGCGAGCTCAAGGCCTCCGGTGATCTGCCGCCGGAGATGCTGCAGGACGTGGCGGCGCTGCCCGCCATCGTGTCGGCGGCCCTGACGGCCGGGCCGCCTGCGGGTTCAGACGTCGATCGCCGTGCTTGAGCCGGCCTGCTTGCGCAACTCGAACTTCTGGATCTTGCCTGTCGAGGTCTTGGGAATGTCCCCAAAGACCACGGCGCGCGGCACCTTGAAGCCCGCCAGGTGTTGCTTGCAGTGGGCAATGATGTCCTCGGCCGTGACCTGAGCGCCGGGCTTGATCTCCACAAACGCGCAGGGGGTCTCGCCCCACTTGGGGTCGGGCTTGGACACCACGGCGGCGGCCAGCACGGCGGGGTGGCGGTAGAGCACGTCTTCGACCTCGATAGACGAGATGTTCTCGCCGCCCGAGATGATGATGTCCTTGCTGCGGTCCTTGATCTTGACGTAGCCGTCGGGGTACTTCACGGCCAGATCACCCGTGTGGAACCAGCCCCCGGCAAAGGCCTCCTGTGTGGCCTTGGGGTTCTTGAGGTAACCCTTCATGGTGATGTTGCCGCGGAACATGATCTCGCCCATGGTCTCGCCATCGGCGGGCACTTCCTGCATGGTGAGCGGGTCCATCACGGTCACGCTGCGCTGCAGGTGGTAGTTCACCCCCTGGCGGGCGTTCAGGCGGGCACGCTCGCCCACATCCAGCTGGTCCCAGTCCTCGTGCTTGACGCACACCGAGGCGGGGCCGTAGATCTCGGTCAGGCCGTACACATGGGTGAGGTCGATCCCCAACTGCTCCATGCCCTCGATCATGGCGGCGGGCGGTGCTGCACCAGCCACCATGGCCTTGACCTGCTGGGTGATGCCCTGCTTGAGCTCGGCGGGCGCATTGACCAGGGTGGAGTGAACGATGGGGGCGCCGCAGTAGTGCGTCACGCCGTGCTCGCGGAAGGCATCGAAGATGGCCTTGGGGTCGACCTTGCGCAGGCAGACGTTCACGCCGGCGCGGGCCGCTACCGTCCAGGGGAAGCACCAGCCATTGCAGTGGAACATGGGCAGCGTCCACAGGTAGACGGCGTGCTTGGGCATGTCCCATTCCAGGATGTTGGAGACGGCATTCATGGCCGCGCCCCGGTGGTGGTAGACCACACCCTTGGGGTTGCCGGTGGTGCCCGAGGTGTAGTTCAGGCTGATGGCGTCCCACTCGTCCGCCGGCATCTGCCAGGCGAAATCGGGGTCGCCCGAGGCCAGCAGGGCCTCATAGCTCAGCGTGCCGATGGGGGCGTTGTCACCGGTGTAGAGCGCGTCGTCGGCATCGACCACCAGCACGGGCGTTGTCGACTGGCGCAGCCCGATGGCCTTGGCCACCACGGGGGCGAATTCGCGGTCGACGATGACGACCTTGGCCTCGCCGTGGTCCAGCATGAAGGCGATGGCCTCGGCGTCCAGGCGGGTGTTGAGGGTGTTGAGCACGGCACCAGACATGGGGATGCCGAAGTGGGCCTCGACCATGGGCGGCGTGTTGGGCAGCATCACCGCCACCGTGTCGCCCACGCCGATGCCGCGTTGCTGCAGCGCGCTGGCCAGTTGGCGGCAGCGCCGGTAGGTCTGTGACCAGCTCTGCCTCAGGTCTCCGTGCACCACGGCCAGCCGGTCGGGGTAGACCAGGGCGGATCGCTCCAGGAAGGCCAGGGGGGTGAAGGCACTGAAGTTGGCGTCGGTTTTTGGCAGGTCCTGCGCAAAGATGTGAGGCATGGGCTCTCCTTGTGGGAAGCCCAATACCTTACAACGACTTGGGTGATGGATCCATCAATCAACCCCCGTTTCCGGTGAATTTGGGACGATCGGATGCCGCTCAGCGCTGCGGGGCGCGCCCGGCGCCCGAGACCACATAGGATTTGACCAAGCCCGCCACGCGCTCGCAGCGCACCGTACTGTCGGGAAACAGGCGCTCGATGTCACGCCGGCTGGGCAGGCGGATCTCGTCGAAATAGGCGCGGGCGTGGGCCACGCCGGGGCGCGACAGCCAGAACCAGGGCGAGATCAGCACCAACTGGCGCCCCAGGAAGCGCGGCATCCAGTGCAGCAGCGGGAAGATGAAATGCGGCTCGACCGGGAACTCGAAGGCGGGCGTCTGCACCAGCAGGCGGCGCCCGACGCGTTGCATCTCGGCCACCACCACCGGGCGGTGGGCCACCGGCACGTGCTCCAGCACCGAGTTGCACACCACGACATCGAAGCTGCCATCGGCCTCGGGCAGGTGGGCGCCGTCGTAGATCTTCACGGGGATCTGGGCGGCGGCACCTTGCTGGGACGAGGTCTCGCTTTCGCTGATGTTGTAGATCACCACATGCTTGCGGCTCAGATCGATCGGGAAATTGGCCCAGAAATGCTGGGAGCCTCCCAGGTCGAGGATGCGGCGCTCGGTGGTGTCGAACAATTCCGGACAGGCCTCACGCATCATTTGCATGCGACGGCGGCGGAAATAGCCGGTGATCGGCAGGATGAACGAGTGCCACAGCGCCATGACGCAAAGATCCCAGGTGATGAATGGTTTGGTTGGAAGCGGCCGATGATATCGACGAATCAGGCGGCGCCTTCTCCGTGTTTGTGCTCCTGCCCCCCGGACTCGGCCACGACCTTGATGCGTGCGCCGTGCAGGCTCACGACCTGCCCTGGGCGGATCTTGGCGGTTTTGCGCAGTTCATCGCGCCCGTCGACTTGCACCATGCCCTCGGCTACCATGGTCTTGGCCCGCCCGCCGCTCTCGGCCAGGCCGCAGGCCTTGAGCAGGCGGTCCAGGGTGATGAACTCGCCGCGGACCTCGAAAGTGATTTGCTGCAGTGGGGGCATGAATATGGGGTCTCCGTGGAAGTCAGACTGTGCGCGGGCGTCCAGAACGTGCACAATCGCGCCATTGTGCGCACCGGTGTTTTCAAAACTGCGGAGCGCACCGTGAAATTCGGGCTGACGCCGATTGTCAGCCCCCTTGAGGGCCCCGGCTCATGTCGATGAAAAAAACCGATCTCGAAAAGAACAAAGCCCTCAAGCTGATGGGTCAGATGCGCCATGCCGGTGTGCCCGGGCGTTTTGCCCAGGGCTCGGCCCAGGTGCTTGACCGGCGCGAGCAGCGCAAGCTGGATCAGGCCGCCGGCCTGGTGCCCTTGCCGCTCAAGGTCCATGGTGATCTGGTGCGTCAGCTCGAAGAGCAGGCCCAGGCCGCCGGTGTGTCCGTCAACGAACTGGCCGACCGCGTGATCCGCGCCGGCCTCCAGCAGATCCAGGAGTCCTGAAGATGAACGCTCCCATGATGCATGTGGTTGATCCGCAAACCGGCGAGGCCAACCCCGCCGACATCCAGCGCGCCTTCGATGCGCAACTGGCGACCTCGCTGGCCTGGCGTTCGTCCACCGCCGCCGAGCGCATTGCCCGCCTGCGCAAGCTGCGTGATGCCATGCTGGCGCGCCGCGAAGACTTCTACAAGGCCTTCGATCTGGACTATCACAAGCCCCCGTCGGAAGTCGAAGGCACCGAGTTCATGCCCGTGCTCGACGAGATCCGCCATGCCATGGGCGATCTCAAGAGCTGGATGCGCCCCAAGCGCGTGTGGCCCACGATGACCACTGGCGGCACCTCCGCCTGGGTGGAGGCCCAGCCGCGCGGCCGCAGCCTGATCATCGCGCCCTGGAACTTCCCGCTCAACCTGTGCTTCGGCCCCCTGGTGTCCGCCCTGGCGGCTGGCAACACGGCCATCGTCAAGCCCTCGGAGATGACGCCCCACGTCAGCGCGGTGATGGTGTCCATCATCCGCGACATCTTCAAGGAAGACGAAGTCGCCATCTTCGAGGGGGCGCTGCCGACCTCGACCGCGCTGCTGGCCCTGCCCTTCGACCACATCTTCTTCACCGGCTCGCCCGCCGTGGGCAAGGTGGTGATGGCTGCGGCCGCCAAGCACCTCACCAGCGTCACGCTGGAGCTGGGCGGCAAGTCGCCCGTGATCGTTGACGAGACGGCCGACCTCAAGACCGCCGCCGAGACGCTGATGTGGGGCAAGCTGGTCAACTGCGGTCAGACCTGCGTCGCGCCCGACCATGTCTATGTGCACGAAGCGGTCAAGGACAAGTTCGTGGCCGAGTGCCGCCGTGTGATCACCGAGCGCTATGGCGACACTGCCCAGGCCCAGCAGGCCAGCCCGCATTTCACGCACGTGGTCAACCAGCGCCATGCCCAGCGCATTGCCGGCCTGGTCGAAGATGCCAAGACGCGTGGCGCCCGCATCTTGCTGGGCGGGCAGTCCGACGTGGGCCAGGCCTTCGTGGCCCCCACGCTGCTGGACAACATCCCGGCCGATGCCTCCATCATGAGCGAGGAGATCTTTGGCCCGGTGCTGCCCATCATCACCTGGAACAACCTGGACACCGTGATCCGTGCGATCAACGCCCAGCCCAAGCCACTGGCGCTCTACATCTGGAGCCACAACAAGGCACGCACCCGCCGCATCATGACCGAGACCAGCTCGGGCGGCGTGGGCATCAACCACTGTGTGCTGCACTATGCGCACGGCAATCTGCCCTTTGGCGGGGTCAACAACTCCGGCATCGGCAGTGCCCACGGCATCTACGGTTTCAAGGCCTTCTCGCACGAGCGCGCTGTGCTCAAGTCCGGCCCGATCATGGTGGCCAAGCTGTTCTTCCCGCCCTACAGCGGCTTCAAGCCCAAGCTGATCCGCATGGTGGTCGACTCGCTCAAGCTGCCCAAGCTGTTCTGAGTGTGTCACCGCACCCCTGGGATGACCGATAATCCGGTCCCCAGGGCACCAGCCCGCCCCCCGGAGCACCCGAGTGGCGGGCTTTTTGCATGAGACGGCAGTGACTCTTAGGCAGGCTTCGTGGACACCTTCATTCAACAACTGATCAATGGCCTGGTGCTGGGCAGCATGTACGCCCTGGTCGCACTGGGCTACACCATGGTCTACGGCATCATCAACCTCATCAACTTCGCCCATGGCGAGGTGCTGATGGTGGGCGCGCTGGTGAGCTGGACGGTGGTGAGCTACTTTGCCGACGCCGGCCTGCCGGGCTGGGCCCTGCTGTCGCTGTCTCTGGTGGCGGCCATGGCGGTGTGCATGGCGCTCAATGTGGTGATCGAGAAGCTGGCCTACCGGCCCCTGCGCAACGCCCCGCGCCTGGCGCCGCTGATCACGGCCATGGGCATGTCGCTGCTGCTGCAGACCCTGGCCATGATCATCTGGAAGCCCGACTACAAGCCCTATCCCATCCTGCTCAACGACGAGCCCTACGAGATCATGGGCGCCACCATCAACCTGGTGCAGATCCTGATCCTGGTGGTCACCGCCTTGACGCTGGCCGGGCTCATGGCCCTGATCCATGGCACCCGCCTGGGCCGCGCCATGCGTGCCACCGCCGAGAACCCCCGGGTGGCCCAGCTCATGGGCGTGCAGCCCGACAAGGTGATCACGGCCACCTTCGCCATCGGGGCCGCGCTGGCGGCCCTGGCGGGGGTGATGTGGGCGGCCAATTACGGCTCGGTCCAGCACACCATGGGCTTCCTGCCTGGGCTCAAGGCCTTCACGGCG
>NZ_DASUIT010000044.1:0-8649 GCF_036279655.1 Aquabacterium sp.
CGCTGGTGCCCGACAGGCTCAGCACCCCATTGGTGACGCTGAGCGTGACCTGCATATTGCCGCTGGCGGCATCGGCATCGCTGATGGCGATCAGATTGCCATTGCTGCTGCTGAACACCAGGGTGCCGTCCTCATTGACCGATTGCGCCGCAGGCACGGTGTTGACGGGCGCATCGTTGATGCTTTCGACCGTGATGGTCACATCCCGGCTGATGCCGGTCTGTGCCAGGCCATTGGTGGCGCTGAAGCGCACCGTGCGGCTGCTGGTTGACGGCGCCCCGGTGTTGGTGTTCTGGTAGGTGATGTTGCGTGTCAGGGCACTGACCGCTGCATCGGTGGCGTTGGCGTTGAGCAGGACCACCAGGCTGGCGCCGGCGCTGCCGCCACTGAGGGTGCCGATGACGGTGCCCTCATAACTCACATTGACGCCCGACACCCCGATCTGGCCTGCGCCCGTGCCTTGGTGGCGCACCGACAAGACATCTTCGCCGTTCGTGCTGCCGGACACGAAGGACACCGTCAGATTGCCGCCGTTGTAGCCGCTGTCGGCCCCGGTGACCACACTGGCGGCCGTGCCCTGGTCGATGACCACGGCGCCCTGGCCTTCCTGATAGGCCAGGGTGTCTCCACCGAGGTTGCTGATGAAGGGGGCGCTGCGATACCAGACATAGCTGAAATTCTCGCGGTAGCTGAAGCCGGTGTCGGCATCCAGCGTGGTGACGCCCCCCCAGGCGCTGCCGCTCCACACGGCGGTGTTCAGGTCAGCCGCATTGTCCTGGGCCCCCAGCATGATGGTGTCGGAGTAGGGATCCGAGAACAGCTTGACGATGTAGGGCACATCGGTGCCGCCCATGCTCGGGCCCGACATTTCAGCCGACCAGCCCCCCGCGCTGGTCCAGGTCCGGTAGGCCACATTGGGCCCGGCGGCCTTGCCATAGGCGGCCAGCAGATCCCCTGACTGGCTCTCGAAGGCCACGTCCATGGTGGCATGGTGATCGGTCAGGTCCACCCCGGAGGTCGTGGCCGCCAGGGTGTGGCCCCAGGCGCTGCCGTCCCACACGGCCAGCCAGACCTCGTTGGCGGCGTTCTTGGCCGCCAAGGCGATGCGGTTGCTGGTCGGATCGGCGGCGATGCGGGTCGAATACAGCTCGGAGCTGGCCGTGATGCCCACCGGGGCCGCGACCGTGCCTTCGCCGCTCCAACTGCTGCCATTCCAGACGCGGTACTGCACGCTGGCCGAACTGGCGGCCGATGCGTCGTACAGCACCATGGCCCGCCCGCTGCGCTGCTCATAGGCCACGTTCAGCTCGAAGAACTGATTGCTGCTGTTGGCGCCCAGAACCTGGGCATTGCCCCAGCTGCTGCCATTCCAGACCATGGCATAGCTGCTGTTGCTGCCGTTGTTGGTTTGCACGGCCAGCACCATCTCGCTACTGGAGGGGCTGGACACCAACTGCATGTGCAGGGGCTCGCCACTGACCGGGGCCGTGATGGTGTTGATGGCCGACCAACTGCTGCCGTTCCATACGGCGTAGGACAGGCCGGTGGTGCCGGTGCCGCCATTGTCCCAGACCAGCATGGCGTTGCCGGTGGCGTTGTCGTAGGCCACCGCAAAGCTGTTCTGGCTCGATGCATCGGCCCCGGGGTCGGCGACCGGGATCGAGATGACCGAGGACCAGCTGCTGCCGTTCCAGATGCCCGCCAGGATCTTGCCCGCCACGTCGGCCGAGCCGATGAAGAGGATCTCGTTACGCGTGGGCGCCTCAGCGGCCAGGATCATCGAGATGTCATCGCCATAGCTCAGGCCATTGCTGCCGGTGCCGCCAAAGCCCGCGCTGCTCCAGTCCGCGTAGTACTGGAAGAAGCGGTCGTTGTTGTTCCAGATCAGGCGACCCCGGGGCGCATTCGCGGGAGCCACCGCCTGCACGGCCAGGGCAAACTCCGAGGCGCCAATGGGGCCGCCCTCGATGTTGGCCACCGCCGTGATCCAGTCGCCCACGCTGACCCCGGTCAGGGTGGTGCTGAAACTGGCATCGCCCGTGGTGGCATCGGTGGTGACCTGCACATAGCCCAGGTAGGTGCGCCCTTCACCATGGCCGCTGGCATCGGCCGAGGGGCTGGAGAACAGTTCGATGTAGACCGGCTGGGCTTGCGGGTACCACTCGATGGATCCCGTGATGGTGGTGCTGCTGCCATTGGTCACCACCGAGGTGATGACGGGGAAGTTGTTGCTGTAGTTGGGGCCGCCGTCGCCGTCGTTGTAGTCATTGAGCGTGACACCGTCGTTGCCCAGATCGATGCCCAGGCCGCCATTGCTGTGGATCGAGTTGCGGTAGAACAGGCTGCCGTTGCCGGACACCACGGCGATGCCCGCGCCGGTGTTGCCTGCGATCAGGTTGCCATCGCCCGCTGTCTTGCCACCCACGACGATGTCGGAGGCATTGATGTAGATGCCCGCGCCACCGTTGCCCAGCAGCGTGCTGCCATTGGCGCCGGTGCCGATGTAGTTGCCCTTGATGGTGTGCGCCCTGCTCGTTTCGACCTGGATGCCGTGGCCGCTGTTGCCCGAGATGATGTTGCGTGCCGCAGCCGTGTTGCCGCCCAGGGTGGAGGCATTGCTGGTGCGCAGCTCGACGCCGCTGCCCGTGTTGCCCAGCGCGGCCGTACCGGCGGCATTGAGACCAATGGTGTTGCCCTGCAGGATGATGCTGCCATTGCTGGCGTAGATGCCACCCAGGTTGTTGCCCGAGATCACGTTGCCGGCACCGGCTGTGGTGCCGCCGATGGTGGCGCTGCCGGTGTCGTCCAGGTAGATGCCGTAGCGGGTGTTGCCCAGGTCGACCGTGCCGGTGGCGTCCGTGCCGATGTAGTTGCCCTGCAGCGTGACGCTGCCGGTGGTGGTGACCCACACGCCCTCGCGCACGTGGCCGGAGATCACATTGCCGGCGCCACTGGCGGTGCCGCCGATGGTGATGTTGCTGGCCGAGGTCTCCACCATGATGCCGTAGTCGGGGTTGGTGGTGGAAAACACCGCCGAGCCGGCCGAGTTGGTGCCGATGTAGTTGCCACGGATGGTGCTGCCGTCGGCGTCCGTGGTCAGGTAGATGTTGTAGCTGCCATTGCCCGAGATGACATTGCGGTCGGCCGCCGTGGTGCCGCCGATCAGGGTGTTGGCGCCGCGCGTGTAGATGCCTGCCACGCTGTTGCCCTTGCCCACGCCGGCATTGCTGCCATCGGCGTTGAAGCTGCCGATGAAGTTGCCCACGATGGTCTGGTTGTCCGACCCCGACGGGATGTAGATGCCATAGCTGCTGAAGTCGCGGATCAGCAGGCCCCGGATGGTGCTGCCATCGGAGGTGTTGCTCAGCTCCAGGCCATAGGCCCCGCCGCCTGCGCCATCGAGCACGACCAGGGGGCGATTGGTGTAGCCCGTCTGGCTGGCCCCGTTGATGATCACCGCCTGGGTGATGGTGGGCAGGGCCGAGCTGGTGGCGATGGTGTATTCACCGTAGGTCCCCGCCGTGCCCGTGATGGCGAAGTTGATCGTGTCGGTGCCCGCCGTGGTGTTGGCCGCGATGATGGCCTCGCGCAGGGAGACCTGGCTGTCGCTGCCTTTGCTGGCATTGAGCTGCTCGGCCGTGAAGCTGCTGCCCAGGCCCGTGTCATTGGTGTCGGCCACGGTGGTGACCGTCAGCGTGCTGACCACGTCCGTCACCGTGACGGTGATGAGTTGGGTGTCGCTCAGGCTGCCATCGCTGGCCTGCACCGTCACGAGATAGCTGTTGTTGGCGTCGCTGTCGGTCGGGGCCTCATAGTCGGGGGCGCTGACGAAGGTCAGCACCCCGGTGCTGCTGTTGATGGAGAACTTCGTGCCGTCCCCTCCGGCCACGATCGAGTAGGTGCGGGCCGTGCCTTCGGGGTCCGTGGAGGTGACCGTGGTGACGGCCGTCAGCGTTTCGGCCACGCTGACACTGGCCGTGGCCCCACCACCGTTGCTGGTGATGACGGGCGCGTCGTTGGTGGCCGTGACCGTCAGCGTCGAGCTGGCCGACACCGTCTGAGCATAGGGGTCGGTGGCGACCACATTGATCGTGCGGTTCGTGGTGTTGGGGGTGTCCGAGGTGTTGTTGTAGGTGATGCTGCGCAGCACCGTCTGGTAGTTGGCCAGGGTGTCCGTGCCCGACAGGGTGAGGACACCGGTGGCACTGTCGTAGGACTTGGTGATGCTGCCGGTGGTGGTGGCGTCCAGCGATTCCGCCGTGCCATTGAGCAGGTTGCTGATCGTCACCGTCATGCTGCTGAGCGTGCTGCTGCTGCCCGCGGTGAAGGTGGCATCCGTGTCGGCGATCTTCACGGCGGCGCCGTTTTCCACGAAGGCCCCGTTGTAGCCGCTGCCCGTGGCGCCGGAGCTGTTGTTGGCATCCAGGTCCAGGGTGGGGGGGGCCGGGGCGGTGTAGTCGATCGTCAGCGTGGGGCGGTAGGTGGTGGTGGCGTGTTCCGACGAGGCAAAGGTGTTGCGCGACTGGTAGCCCCCTGCCGTGAAGTACCAGCCGTAGTTGTTGGTGCTGCCGTTGACCCAGCCCTGCACCGTGTTCTTCATGTTGGTGCTGCTGGCGAAGGTGTAGCTGCCAGCGCCGCCTTCGGTGATGGACGAATCGGTGGTGAGGCTGGCTTCGGTGCCGTCTGAGATGCCATCACCCATCGTGGTCCAGGTGCTGGTTTCCGACCAGTTCACCAGCATGCGATGCAGACCGAAGGACGCGCTGGTGAACATGTTCGCACTGGTGATTTGCATCGTCAGCGTCACGCTGTTGATGGTCGAACCCACCGGGATTTGCGAGACATCGAACTTCACCAGGAGCTGTGCCTGGCCGCCCGTACCGTCCTCACCCGCCAGCAGGGTGGTTGAGGTGCTCTTGTCGACGTTTTGCGGAATACCCGTCGAGGTGTAGAGGTAGGTGTCGCTGGTTCCGGCGTAGCTGTTGAGGCCGTCGCGCAAGGTCAGGGTCGGCAGGATGTGCACCCAGGATGCCGCCAGATCGCTGCTCAGCACGGTCCCCGTGTCGATCTGGCCGACCTGCCACTCCAGGATCCAGTTGCCGCCCAGGGACCGATGGCCGGTGGCGTCGACGCTGGCGGCCACGTCGGCCCCGGTCAGCAGCGACAGGTCGTTGAGGAACTGCACTCCGACCTCGCTGGCCGCCACATCGCAGCCATACAGCAGGATGTCGGCCTCGCTGCCCAGGGCGCCGCCCCAGCGGCTCAGCTCGGCGGCGCGCGCGGTCAAGGTCTGGGTGTCCAGCGCCTGGTTGCCCAGGGTCAGGCTGCCGTCACTGCCGTGGCTGATCAGGTGCACCGCGCTGATGTCCTCGCGGCCGGCCAGCACCTGGCTGATCTGATCGATGCCATCGCGGTCGGCCGACAGCCAATGGATCTCCAGCACCCGGCCTGGTGCGCTCGATTGCTGCTCGATCAGGCGCACCAGAGCCTGGGCATCGGGCACACGGGCGTCCACGAACACGAGTTCCACGCGGGAGGTGCTGGCGGATGCGCTGTCGGTGCTGTGCTCGTTCTGGGAGGAGGCCACTGGCGCGGGCGGCGGCATGAACTGCTGGATGGCCGTGTCGGTCGAGCTGCCCGTCAGCAGGGCAGGGTCCAGCAGGGCGGCGGCGTCGGCACTGAACAGCAGGCGGGGCTCCAGCTCTTCCAGCACGCCGCGAAAACGCGGACGCACCTCGGCATGGACCGAGGCAGGCCCCAGCGCGAGGCGGCGCTTCACGCGCACCCTCGTGCCCGTCCGGGGCAGTACATCCCCCGGCCGATCACTTGCCAGACCATACTCATCTCCTGTAACAACTCCTCAGGGAACACGCCTCATCTTCATGTTTTCGGTCGATCTTGCTGGATCTGAAGCACCCGTGCCGGGCGGAAAAACCGCCGCTATGTCACGCTTGTCGGGCTTTCCGTCGGGCTCGGGCCGGGCAGGGCGAAGTGCTACCATCGCCCACCAGTTCTCTCACACGCACATGGCCACCAAAAAGACCAAAGGCCTGGGGCTGGGCCTGGAGGCCCTCCTGGGCCCCAAGGTAGACGACACGGCTGCCCCCCGGGCGGCCGATGGCGCTCCCACGACCCTGCGCCTGGACCTGCTCCAGGCGGGCAAGTACCAGCCACGCACCCGCATGGACGAAGGCTCGCTCTACGAGCTGGCCGAGAGCATCCGCTCGCAGGGCATCATGCAGCCCATCCTGGTGCGGCCCATCGGCGCCGGGCGCTATGAAATCATCGCGGGCGAGCGCCGCTCCCGTGCGGCCCGCCTGGCAGGCCTCAGCGAGGTGCCGGTGCTGGTCAAGGAGGTGCCCGACGAGGCCGCCGCCGTGATGGCCCTGATCGAGAACATCCAGCGCGAGGACCTCAACCCCCTCGAAGAGGCCCAGGGTCTGCAGCGCCTGACGCAGGAGTTCGGCCTGACGCACGAGATGGCCGCCCAGGCCGTGGGCCGCTCGCGCAGTGCCGCCAGCAATCTGCTGCGCCTGCTCAACCTGGCCGAGCCCGTGCAGGGCATGCTGATGGCCGGCGACATCGACATGGGCCATGCCCGCGCCCTCTTGTCCCTGGACAAGGCCCAGCAGATCACCACGGCCCACGAGGTCGTGGCCCGCAAGCTCAATGTGCGCGAGGCCGAGAAACTCGTTGCCAAGGTGCAGGGCGCCGGCCGTCAGGCCCCCTTGTTGCGCGTCAAGCAGGATAAATCCCGCGATGTGCAACGCCTGGAGGAGGAACTCTCCGATCTGCTCACCGCCCAGGTCGAGATCCACGTCAAGCGCCGCACCAAGCGGGGCGAGCAGGGCGAGATCACCATCCAGTTCGGCAGCCTCGACGAGCTCAACGGCCTGATCGACAAGCTGCGCGGCGGACAGCCCGGCTGACCTGCCCTTGTCTGCCAGCCTGCAACGCACCTGGCCCCTGCCCGCCTTGCTGGTGTGGGCCCTGGCCTGGGGCCTGTGTGTGACCCTGCGCCAGAGCCAGGCACCGTTGTGGGCCTCCCTGGGCCTGCCGGCTGTGCTGGGGCTGGTGCTGGCCCAGTGGCCGGCCCTGGCCGCCACCCGCTGGCGCGCGGTGTTCGTGGCTGCCGGTTTCCCCCTGTCGGTGCTGCTGCAGGGCCTGGTGTCGGGCTCGATGGCGGCGGCGGGCTGGGTGTGGCTGCTGCCCCTGGCCTTGCTGCTGCTGGCCTACCCGGTGCGGGCCTGGCGCGATGCGCCCCTGTTCCCGACCCCGGCGGGCGCCCTGGCCGAGCTGGCCCGGCACGTGGCCCTGGCTCCCCAGGCGCAGGTGCTGGATGCCGGCTGTGGCCTGGGAGATGGCCTGCGCGAGCTGCGC
The DNA here is from genome assembly GCF_036279655.1 of Aquabacterium sp. Lineage (GTDB taxonomy): Bacteria > Pseudomonadota > Gammaproteobacteria > Burkholderiales > Burkholderiaceae_C > Aquabacterium. The sequence goes on from NZ_DASUIT010000044.1 coordinate 7,381, forward strand.
GCCGCCTTTCCCCAGGCGCAACTGCATGGCATCGAATGGAGCTGGCCCTGGGCCCTGGCCTGCCGTGTGCGCTGCCCCTGGGCCACGGTGCGCCGGGGCGATCTGTGGGCGCAGGACTGGGCGCCTTTCGACCTGGTCTACCTGTTCCAGCGGCCCGAGTCCATGCCCCAGGCCGTGGACAAGGCCCGGCGCGAGCTGCGTCCGGGGGCCTGGCTGGTCAGCCTGGAGTTCGAGGCCCCCGGCCTGCACCCGGTGGCCAGCATCCCGCTGAGCCCGCAGCGGCGGGTATGGCTCTACCGGATGGGCCCTGCACGCGGCCGCTGAGCGGGCTACACTGCCCGTCTATGCCTGCTTTCACCCCCGATGACTTTCGTGCGACGCTGGGCCAGTTCGCGACCGGCGTGACCATCGTGACGGCCATCGATGCCCACGGCCACAAGATCGGCCTGACGGCCAACTCCTTCAACTCGGTGTCGCTCTCGCCGCCCCTGGTCTTGTGGAGCCTGTCCAAGCAGTCCTCGTCCATGCCCGGCCTGCTGGCGGCGCCCGCGTATGCCATCAATGTGCTGGCGGGCGATCAGCGCCTGCTGGCCGAGCGCTTCGCCCGCAAGGGCATCGACCGTTTCGACGGGGTGGCCTGGCGTCCCGGCCTGTCAGGGGCGCCGCTCATCGATGGCGCGGTGGCCAGCTTCGAATGCCACCCTCGCAGCACGCATGACGAGGGCGATCACCTGATCTTCGTGGGCGAGGTCACCCATTGCCAGCGCCGCGTGGGGGCCGTGCCCCTGCTGTTCCACGGCGGGCGTTTCTTCACCGATCTGCCGCTGTGACCGACGAGGCCGTGGGGGCGTGATCGAGCGGCCCCGCCGTCTCGAGGGGGGCGAAGGCATCCAGCAGCTTGAGCAGACGGGGCACCTCCAGCGGCTTGGTGAGGTAGTCCATGAAGCCGCGCTCGCGAGTCGCCCGCACCTGATCGGGCATCACGTCGGCTGACAGGGCCACCTTCAGCAGGCCCATGGTGTGCGGGTGATGCGAGAGCGCATCGGCCACATCCAGGCCGGTCATGTCGCCCAGGTGCATGTCCAGCAGCAGCAGATCGGGCGGCTGGGTCAAGGCCATCTCGATGGCATCGGCCCCGTTGGTGGCCACTTCCAGCTGCCATTGCGGGCGCATGCGCAGGACATGACGCACCAGTTCGACATTGACCGCGTTGTCCTCGGCGTAGAGCACGGTGAGCGGGCGGCACTCGACCCCCAGGCCAGAGAGCTC
>NZ_DASUIT010000045.1:0-56560 GCF_036279655.1 Aquabacterium sp.
CGTCCAGACCCCATGCGGGGATTTGCCCACCGGCACCTGGCGCAGGACCTTGCCCTGCACCGTGTCGATGAAGGTCAGCTTGCGCGCCCAGCGCGAGGTCACCAGGATGGTCTTGCCATCGGACAACAGGTCCATGCAATCGGGCCCGCCCGGTGCCGGGTAGGTGGCCACCACCGTCAGGGTGATCAGATCGATCTTGCTGATCGTGTTGGCCACCCGGTTGCTCAGCAGCACATGACGCTTGTCACCCACCGCACGGAAGGCATGCGCCCCCTCCCCGGTCACGATGCGCTTGACCAGAACCGGCTTGGGCCCCGCCACGTTGTAGACCTCGACGTAACGGTCGCCCGTCAAGCCGATCAGCACATGGCGATCATCGGGTGTCACGAAGACATCGGCCGGCAACTTGCCTGTCGGTATCTTCCAGCGGGGCTTTTGCGTGGCCAGGTCGATGGCGATCAGCTCGTCGCTGTCCTGCATGGTCACGTAGGCCACGGTGCTCTTGCTGTCGAAATAGACATGGCTGGGCGTCTTGCCCGTGGGCACGCGCTTGACCAGCGCCAACTCCAGCCCGGTGGTCGGCTTGAAGGTGGCCCGGTAGATGTCGACATGGTCCAGCCGGTTGGCGGCCGTGACAAACCACTTCATGTCAGGCGAAAAGCGCAGTTGATAGGGGTCGGCAATGTTGGGGATCACCTTCTGGATGGCGCCGGTGCGCGGATCCAGCAAGGTGATCGAATCGCTCAGGGCGTTGGCCACCAGCAAAGATCGCTCGTCAGGCGAGAGGTAGAGGTGATGCGGCTCCTTGCCGGTGGGCACGCGCCGGATCTCCTTGAAGGTGACAGGATCGATGATGCTGACATCTGCATCCAGGGAATTGAGCACGAAGATCGGACTGGGTGCACGCGGAGCCGACACTGGCGACGGCGCAGCCTTGGGCTGCGCCCCCACCCAGCCACACCAGGACAGCAGGAGCGCCGCGCACACGCGAGAAACGATGGAACGAGCTTGGGTCAATTCGGTCACCTGAAATCAAGCCGCGCAGTGTACGCGGCCGATGCGACTGCCCGTCTGAGTCGCATCAAAGCATCAGAGTTCAACGCTTTACTCGTCATCTCCGCCCAACAGGCCACCCAGCAGACCACCGCCGGCCAGGCCGCCGAGCATGGAGCCCTCCTCGCGGCTGCCGCCACGTTGGGGTGCGGCCGCGAAGATGCGCGAGGCCAGGCGCGAGAAGGGCAGGCTCTGCAGCCACACCGTCCCCGGGCCGGCGAGGCGGGCCAGGAAGATGCCCTCGCCGCCAAACAGCGCCGTCTTGATCTTGCCCACGTACTGGATGTCGAAATCCACCGACGGGGTGTAGGCCACCACACAGCCCGTATCCACCAGCAAGGTCTGACCGGGCTGCAACTCACGACGTACCAGGGTGCCGCCGGCATGCACGAAGGCCAGGCCATCGCCCTCCAGCTTTTGCATGATGAAACCCTCACCCCCGAAAAACCCGACCCCCAGCTTCTGCTGAAAGCCGATGCCCAGCGACACACCACGCGCGGCGCACAGGAATGAGTCCTTCTGGCACAGCAGGGTGCCCCCCAGTTGCTGGAGGTCCATGGGGATGATCTTGCCCGGATAGGGTGCGGCAAACGCCACACGTTTCTTGCCCGAACCCTGATTGGTGTAGACGGTGGTGAACAGCGATTCACCCGTGATCAGCCGTTTGCCAGCTCCCAGCAGCTTGCCAAAGATGCCACCTTCCTGCTTGGAGCCATCCCCAAACACCGTGTCCATGTCGATGCCGGCATCCATGAACATCATGCTGCCGGCCTCGCCGATGGCGGCCTCGCCCGGATCGAGTTCGACCTCGACGAACTGCATCTCGCTGCCCTTGATTTCGTAGTCCACAACGTCCATTGCCATGAGAGTGCTCCAAAAAAACAACATGAGGCCGGGCGCCAACCGGCCCGCAAAAACACCGCACAATCAGCGCTAGCTGCGATGCAGATCCGTCCTGCCGTGCGAGGACCGGATTGTGCTTGAGTTCACAAACCCTTTGCTGCCAACATCATCACTGTGGAGTCATTGCACGCCCCCACCCTGTTCGTCACTGTGATCGTGGTGATGGCCACGGCCGCCAGCCTGATGACCTTTGTCGGGCTGGTTCAGCGCACCTACCGAGGCTTCTGGTGGTGGGTGCTGGCGCAGTGGCTGAATCTGGCCGGCGCCTTGTGCCTGGTCTTCAAGGAACAGTCTCCGCTGGCCTTCGCGCTGTCGGTGGTGCTGGGTCTGCAATGGCCCATCACCATGCTGGCGGGCCTGCGGCGCTTCTACGTGCGCTCCGAGCTGCCCGTGCCCTCCTGGGGCGACAGCGTCGTGCTGGCCGGGGCATTCCTGTGGTGGGTCGTCATCTGGGGTCGCGACCCGGACGATGCGGGGGCCCGCGTGGCCGCATTCACCATGTCCAGCATCACCTGCTACCTGTACGCCGCCTGGATGGTCTGGTCCATCCGGGAATGGCGTCAGAGCGCGCACCTCAAGGCCTTCCTGACCTTTCTGGTCGTCGGCATCGTGGTTCAGATCCCTCGGCTGCTCGAAGGCCTGAGGCATTGGGGCCACCCGGTAGAAAACCCCAACGCATTCGTGCAACAGCCCTTCCTGGTGCTGGTGCTCACGGTCGGCGTGATCTTTGCCGTCTACATGGGCCTGCTGCTCACCTACGAGCGCACCGAGCAGGACCTGCGCGAATCACAGCGGCAACTGCGCATGATGGTGGACTTCGACATGCTCACCCAGTTGCCCAACCGGCGGCATTTCCAGGACATGGCCCAGCAGACGGTGCGCCTGTCCCCCCCGGGCGCCTGTGCCCTGATGCTCTTTGACATCGACCACTTCAAAAGCATCAACGAGAAGCACGGCCATGCCGCTGGCGACTCGGCCCTGCGGCTGGTGTCCAGCGTGGCGCGCACCATGTTGCGCGGACGTGATCTGGTCGGACGCATGGGGGGCGACCAGTTCGTGGCCCTGCTGCCCGACACGGCCACCCAGGATGCCCTGCGCGTGGCCTCCCGCATGGCGCGCCAGATCGAACAGAAACAGGCCGACTCGACGCGGGAGCCCATTCGCCTGAGCGCGGGCATCGTGCAAGTCCAGGAGCAGGAGCCCCTGGACAAGGCCCTGCATCGGGCCATCGAGGCGCTGGCCGAGGCCAAGCGCCAGGGGCGTGGTCGGGTGGTCAGCGCCGACACCTCTCCAGAAGGCAACCTCGTGGTCATCGCCACGCGCACGCTGGGATCGTCGCCCCGCTGACCCTGCCTCCTTGAACCATGAACTCCTTTGATGTCGTCGTGATCGGCGCCGGCGCCGCCGGCCTGTTCGCCGCCGGTGCGGCCGGCCAGCGCGGACTGCGCGTGCTGCTGATCGACCATGCGGCCAAAGTGGCCGAGAAAATCCGCATTTCGGGGGGCGGGCGCAGCAACTTCACCAACCGCGATGCCACCCCTGCCAACTACCTGGGCGACAACCCCCACTTCTGCCGCTCGGCCCTGTCGCAGTACACCAGCGCCGACTTCATCAAGCTGGTGCAGTCGCACGGCATCGCCTTTCACGAAAAGCACAAGGGGCAGCTCTTTTGCGATCACAGCAGCCAGCAGTTGATCGATCTGCTGCTGGCCGAATGCGCCAAGGGCGGCGTCGAGCGCTGGCAGCCCTGCGGCGTGCAGGCCGTGCGCCGCCATGAAGGCGATGAGGCCCGCTTCGAACTGGACACCGACCGGGGCCTCGTGCGCTGCCACAACCTGGTGGTCGCCACGGGCGGGCTCTCCATCCCCAAGATCGGCGCCACCGACTTCGGTCACCGGCTGGCCACGCAGTTCGGGCACCGCATCACCCCCTTGCGCCCGGCCCTGGTGCCGCTGACCTTCGATGCCACCCTGTGGACGCGCTGGTCGGCGCTGTCGGGTGTGGCCGTGCCGGTCACGGTGTCGGTGACACCGCCACCACCGGGGGGCAAGGGCAAGGCCAGGCCGGTCAGCTTCGACGAAGACCTGCTCTTCACCCACCGGGGCCTGAGCGGCCCGGCCATCCTGCAGATCTCCAGCTACTGGGCACCGGGTCTGCCCCTGAGCATCGACCTGGCCCCCGGCACGGCCCTGGCGTCTGCACTCAAGCAGGCCAAGCAAGGCAGCAAGCGCCAGTTGTCCACCGTGTGGCGCGAGGCCCTGCCCGAGTCCCTGCCCCAGCGCCTGGCCCTGGCCTGGCTGGCCGACATCCGCCATGAGCACCCGGCACTGCGCGATGAGGCCCCCGCCGCCGAGCTCAAGGACAAGGACCTTGATGCGCTGGGACAGTCGGCCAATGCCTGGACCCTCACGCCCAGTGGCACCGAGGGCTACGCCAAGGCCGAAGTCACCGCTGGGGGCGTCGACACCCGGGAGCTGAGTTCACAGACCATGGAGAGCCGCCTGTGTCCCGGCCTGTACTTCATTGGCGAAGTGGTGGATGTGACCGGCTGGCTGGGTGGCTACAACTTCCAGTGGGCCTGGTCCAGCGGCATGGCCTGCGCCAGGGCCTTGCAGGCAGCCTGAAGGGGTAAGATGCGCCCATGAGCTCTACCCACTTCGGTTTCGAAACCGTCGACGAATCCCAGAAAGCCTCGCGCGTGCGTGGCGTGTTTGACTCGGTGGCCGGCAAATACGACGTCATGAACGATCTGATGTCGATGGGCCTGCACCGCCTCTGGAAGGCCTACACCATCGCCGCCAGTGGCGTGCGCGAGGGCCACAAGGTGCTGGACATCGCGGGCGGCACGGGCGATCTGGCCCTGGCGTTCGCCAAACGGGTGGGCCCGCGCGGCACCGTGGTCCACACCGACATCAACGAGGCCATGCTCAGCACCGGCCGTGACCGCCTGATCAATGAAGGCGTGATGCTGCCCACCACGATCTGCGACGCCGAGCATCTGCCCTTCCCCGAGGGCAGCTTCGACATCGTCACCGTGGCCTTCGGTCTGCGCAACATGACCCACAAGGATCAGGCGCTCAAGGAAATGTGCCGCGTGCTCAAGCCTGGCGGCCGTCTGCTGGTGCTGGAGTTCTCCAAGGTCGCCAAGCCCCTTGAAAAGGCTTATGACTTCTACTCGTTCAACATCCTGCCCAAGATCGGCAAGCTGGTGGCCAACGACGAAGAAAGCTACCGCTATCTGGCCGAATCCATCCGCATGCACCCGGACCAGGCCACGCTCAAGTCCATGATGAAGGACGCCGGCTTCGGTCATGTGGACGTGCACAACATGACCGGTGGCGTGGTGGCCCTGCACATGGGCCTCAAGTGCTGATCTCGGCCACCCGGGCCGGCGAGCGGCTCAGCCGGTCTGGCCCAGCAGTTCCCGCTTGAGGTAGTCCCCGGCGGGACGGGGGCCCAGCCAGACCTTGAGCAGGCCCTTGTAGAAATCCTCGCCCGGGATGTCATTGCCCAGGGACATGCCATTGATGGTGATGTGTGTGCCCGAATCGGGGGCGTAATCCAGGATCACCAGAGACCCCTTGCTGGCTTCACCGCGCAGCGCCATGGCCTTCTTGAGCTGATCCACCCGGGGCTGCAATGCGGCCATCTCCTGGGCTGACAGATTGTCAGCCATGCCCTTGCCCAGCACTCGCCCGAAATCCTCGCCGTCCACGTCGCGCATCAGCACCAACTGGAGCCGCTTGGGCCCGGGCATGTCCAGCACCTCGGCGGGCGAACTGGCACGGTGCGGCAGGTACATGCCGATCACATAGACCCGAAACACTGCCAGGGCCCGCATGCCTGCGCCATTGAGGACCAGCGATTGCTCTCCGACCTTGGTGCCCTCGGGCAGGACCACGCCAGACACCTCGGCTGCCTGAGCGAGCGACACGGACGCCCCATACAGGGTCAGAGCCGCCACGGCCGAACGCCACGCCATACGCGGGAAAAGAAGCTGTTTCATCACGAATTGGCTCCTTGCCCGGAGCTGGGTTTTAAAACGATACTTTATGCTACATCAAAAATGCAACATAGTGCTCGGTATCATCCAACTCCAGCTCCCATGATCGTTCGATGACGACTTCCAAACCGCCGCGCCCTCCCCGAGTCAAGAAGCGTGCGTCCGCGCCCGCAACGTCCGCCGCCGAGCCTGGCACCGCGGACACCAGCGGCGGCATGACGGTGGATGATCTGGCCCAGCGCACGGGCGTGTCGGTGCGCAACATCCGCGCCTACCAGACCGCCGGTCTGCTGCCGCCCCCGGCCCTGCAAGGGCGTCTGGGTCTGTACTCGCATCGGCATCTCTCGCGCCTGGAGCTCATCCGCGAACTGCGTCAGATGGGTTTCGGGCTGGAGGCCATCAGCGACATGCTCGATCACGTCCCCAAGGGGGCCGGCGCGCAGTACTCGCTGATCGCGCAGATGTTCTCCAACGGCTTTTTCCAGGTGGAGCAACCCGAATCCAGGACACTGCAGGAACTCACCGCGCACTGGGGTGAAAGCGCCACACAGGCGCAGCTCACCCGCCTGCTGGAAAGCGGCCTGTACCGCCGCGTCGGGGGCGACGAGCAGACCGACGCCTCCCAGGTGCGCTTCGAGATGCTCAGTCCCTCGCTGTGGAACATCGGTAAGGAGATGGCCGCGCTCAACATCCCCCTGGACACCGTGCTGGACATGCAGGACAGCCTGATTCGGCACACACGCGCCATTGCCCGGGGTTATGTGGACCAGTTCATCCTGGCCATGGTGCGAGAGATCACGGCCTCCAGTCAGGATGGTGCGGCACTGACCGACGAACAAGGGAACCCGACCCTGCCACCCAGCCTGCTGCGCACCGTGCGCGGGGTCATCGAGCGCCTGCGGCCACTGGCCATCGGCTCGGTGTCGGCCGCCTTCCCGGTCGTGCTGCAGCAGGAGTTCGAGCGCGACGTGCTGGACCGCATCCAAACCCACCTCCAGCAGCAAGGCGACCGCCCACCGAAGGGTGACGTCGACTGATCCCCGTGACCGACACCAGTGCCCTGCCCCCGCTGGACTCGCCTCTGGGTGTGGGCATCGCTGTGGCGCTGGGCTGCGGCCTTCTGATCGGTGTGGAGCGCGAGCGTCGCAAGAACACGGCAGGTCACCGCGCCACGGCCGGCGTGAGAACTTTCACCATCGCGGCCCTGGCCGGAGCCCTGGCTCAGGGCCTGGGCCAGACCTGGCTGCTGGCCCTGGGCGGCCTGCTGGTGGTGGCCCTGATGTGCATCGGCTACTGGCGCGAGCGCTCCAAAGATCCGGGCATCACCACCGAGCTGGCCTTGTTCGTCACCTATGTGCTGGGCGTCACCGCCGTGGACTACCCCCGCGTGGCAGGCGCCACCGCCGTGATCGTGGCCATCTTGCTGGTGGCACGCAACCGCCTGCATCAGTTCTCCACCGAGGTGCTGACCAGCCGCGAATTGCACAGTGCCCTGGTGCTGGCCGGCTCGGCCCTGGTCGTCATGCCCCTGATCCCCGATCGACCGCTGCCTTATCTGGCGCAGGTCAACCCGCGTGATCTGTGGCGCCTGACCGTGCTGCTCATGAGCCTGCAGGCGGCCGGCCATGTGGGTCTGCGCATGGCGGGGGCCCGCCTGGGCCTGGCCTTGACCGGGGTCGTCTCGGGCTTCATCTCCAGCACCGCCACCATTGCCGCCATGGGCGCACGTGCCAGGGAAGAACCCGCCCTGCGCTCAGCCTGCATCACCGGTGCCCTGGCCTCCAACCTGTCCACCGTCGCCTTGATGTTCGTGGTGGCCACCACCGTCGAGGCCCGGCTGTTGCCCGCCATCGCCCTGCCCATGCTGGCCTGTGCGGCCGTCGTCGGTCTGACCGCCATCCTGAGCCTGCGCCGCCAACAGGAAGTGCCCAGCGCGGTGAACCCGCAATCTCGGGTGTTCAGCTTTGCTCAGACCATCGGTTTTGCCGCCATGCTGTCCGGCGTGACCACGGTGGTGGCCCTGCTCAGTGAGCATGCCCCTCAGGGTGCGCAGTATCTGGGCGTGGCCATGGCCGGGTTTGCCGACGTGCATGCCGCCAGCGCCGCAGCCTTCAATCTGGTCGCCAGCCACAAGATCCAGCCTGATGGGGCCGTGGTGCCCATGCTGCTGGCACTGACGACCAACAGCATCAGCAAGGTGATCGGCGCCTGGGTCAGTGGAGGCGCCCGCTTTGGCGCCCTGATCGGCCTGGTCATGGCGGCCATGGTCGCCGCTGGCTGGTCAGCCTGGTGGCTGAGCCTCTGAGCCTCAAGACGCGCCGCCTGATTCTGGCCGCCAGACTCTAGCCGTCTCCTCGATACCGCGCTTTGCGGCCCATCAAGCCCGATCCACGGCGTGGCCCCCACCTGTGACCCTAGGGGGGCTCAGCCCCCTAGTCCTTGGGAGGCGCGCGCGGCATGCACTTCCTAGACTGAGTCACATCTCACTTCAGGAGTTCCTCATGCCCACCCTCACACCCTTGGCCAGTGGTCTGTCCGGCGCCATCGGTTCCCACTTTCATGCCCCCAGCAACCGCCTGTACTTTGTCGAGTTTGGCGGCAAGCTGTCGGTCTACCACTTCACCCGGCCCGTGCAGAGCATCGCGCTCAATGGCGTCACCCGCACCCTGCACGGCACCTGGTCGCTGGACCTGGACACCGGCATCGAATCGACCAACAACCAGTCCGACATCTTCTGGAACCAGCAGACCAGCATCGAGCGCCGCATCGTGCCCAGCAATGGCGCGCAGATCGCCTATCTGGGTGTCATGAGCACCACGGCCTTCAATGCCCTGGGCGCGCCCCAGTTGCAGGCGCTGGACTACAGCAGCACCCCGATCAACGGGGACAACAACGCCAGCAACCTGCTGGTGGTCAACGCAGTGTTCGCGGTCCGCACCAGCCAGGGCCATGTCAGCAAGGTGCAGGTCAAGACCTATGGCTACGACCTGGTCCTCAAGATCACGACCTACCGCCTGCAAAGCGCCTACCAGGTGCTGGGCACGGGCTATGTGCAGCCCGAAGATGTCAAGGTCAACCCGGCCGGCACGGTGGCCTACATCACCGAGCGTGGCGGGCAGGTGCTGCGTGTGGCCCTGAACAACCCGGCCGTGCCGCCCCACCGATCGGCGGCCTCCGTGCTGAGCAGTGGCCTGACGGCCCCCCATCAGATCTCCCTGCACACCGACCGGGGGGTGCTCTACACGGTGGAGTTCGCGGCGCTGGGCCGGCTGGTGCGCATCGACCTGGGCACGGGTGCCGTCACCCCACTGGCCTTCAACCTCGATCGTCCGATCGGGCTGGCCCTGTCGGCGGACCATCAATACGCCTACATCAGCGAACAGGCGGCGTCAGGCGGGCGCGTGCGGCGCATCCGTCTGGACTCGGGTGTGGCCGAGTCCGTGGCTTCAGGGCTGACCTCGCCCTTCATGTTGTCCTTCCTGGACAGCAGCGCCAACTTGCTGGTCGTGGCCGAGCGGGATCCCGCCAACCGCATCAGCGTGCTGGACCTCAGCGCCACCCCGGTGGTTCGACGCGACCTGGTCACCGGTACACCGGCACGCCCCTCCAGCGCCGTGGGTGGCCCCGAGGGTCAGTTGCTGATCTGCAGTGACACGGTGCTGAGTGCCTGCCCCCTCACCCTGAGCCCCTCGGCAGGCACCGGCCCCCTGATCATCGGCATCGGCCATGTGCCTGTGGACCGCATCGTCAGCGGCTACGCCGACACCAGTGTCGATCCGGCCTACTTCTTCCAGGTCAAGGACTGCCCCTTTGGCGGCTCCCTGCGCCTGATGTTCAACCACGAGCGTGCCCGCCTGATGGGCGCGGCCTACTACCAGGTGCTGGTCGATGGCATCCCGGTCACCAGCACGGTGAGCGACTACCGCTGGAACAATGCGACCAGCCACTTCGACCTGATCACCACGGCGCCCACAGCCTTGTCGATGCTGCCCGTGCGCACGCCCGGCCCGCTCTGGTACACGCCCCACCTGGGCCTGGACCTCAACAGCACCACCTTGAGCGATGGCTTGCACACTGTCAGCGTGCGTCTGTTCGGCAGCACCAGTCTGGCCAGCCAGATCAACACCACGGGCGTGCCCTTTGTGCAGACCCAGCTGATGATTGACAACACGGTGCCTACGGCCCGCATCAATGCCATCTTCCATGATGGCGCCCCCGTGGGAGCCTGTGCCATCGTGGACAGCGGCTCTGACCAATTCACCTTCGACATCACCGCCTCAGACCCCGAGCAGCACCTGCTGAGCTGGAATCTGTATGCGGTCTGGGGCAACAACCAGTCCAAGGGCGTGGCCAGCGATCACTACAACAACCATGTGTCGCCCACGCGCCGATGGGCCGGACTCAGCGGTGGCGGACCGGCCAGCACCGTGCCCAGCCCGGCGTGGACAGCCACCGTGGCCGGCGACCCCACCTCGCGCCGCTGCGCCCACACCTTCATCCTGCAGGTCTGGGACCGGGTGATCAATGGCTACGGCTACATCCACCCGAACTCGGCCACCTACTCGGTGACCTTGATGCTGCCATGAGACAGTGATCGGTTCATGCTCCGCTACATTGGCGGAGCATGAACCCCCACGCTTCGCGCCTTGCTCCCAAGGATCTCCGATCCTTGATCATCACCCTGGTGATCGGCCTGCTCTTCAGTGTGGGCGGCATCGTCCTGGGTGTGCTGCCCCTGGGCAAGATCGCGATCGAGTACTGGCATCTGTCGCGCTATGTGGAGGTGCCCGCCACGGTCCTGGATGTCGGTCTGTTTGACGACAGCGATGGCGATCCGTGGGTGACGGTCCGCTACAGCTACCGTGTCCATGGCCGCACCCTGGTGGGCGATCGCATCGGCATCAGCATGGCGGGATCGACACAGCAGGCATGGCACGAACGGCTTCAGGCCGCCCGACACAGCGGCCAGACCATCCCGGCCTGGATCGATCCGGAACACCCAGGCCTGAGCCTGCTGACGCGCGAGGTGCCTGTGGGCGCGGTGCTGATGCTGCTGATCCTGGCCATCGTCTTCCCCGCCCTAGGTCTAGGCGCCTTGTGGCAGGCCGGGCAGCTCCTGTTGGGCCGACGCATGCAGGCCAAGGACCAGGCACCCGGGGCCTCAGCCCCCACCCTCACGCTGAAAGACAACACCCTGCTCCAGGCGGTCGGCATGGGCACCTTCGCCGCACTGTGGAACCTCCTGGCCATCCCGGTCACCTGGCTGACCTGGAATGAGCACGGCATGCTGTCTGGCGAAGGACTCTTTGTGAGCTTGTTCGCAGTCCTGGGTCTGCTGCTGATCGCGCTCACCTTGAACCTGCTCCTGTCGGCCCATCGAGGCCGGGGCGTGACGCTGCACCTGGGCCCCGAGGGTCTGCACGCCAGAGAACCCGCACAGGTGCATTGGCACCTTCCCGCCCACCGAGTCAGGCACGCCACTCCCCACGGCTTTCGGGTGCAATTGCGCCAGACTCGGTTGAAGGACAACAACAGCGACAACACCTGGGAAACGCTGTGGGTGGACACCTTGCCATGCACGCTTCATCCGCAGCCCGACGGCAGCGCGCACCTGCAGGTCGACGTGCGATGGCCGGATCACGCCCAGCCCTCGGGCGTCAATGCCGATGGCGATGCGGTGGCCTGGTCGCTGTCGCTCGGCCAGGAAGGGCAAACACATGTCCAGACCTTTGGCATCCCGGTGGATGCAGGGCGCATGGGGCGGGTGGTGCCCTCCGCCGTTCCCCAGGATCAAGGCGATGGCCGTGCGACGCCTCCTCCGGCCGCCATCGTGCGCATTCACACCTCGCCTGGCCTATGGATGGCCCGCTTCCACCCGCCCCATCGGGGAATCCTGAGCGGGTTGTCGGGCGTGGTGGCGCTGGGACTGGGCCTGATGGCCAGACAGCTGTGGGGGTCGGATGAACAGATCGATGCGATCGTCTGGCTGCTGCTCACCCTCGGATCTCTGCTGATGCTGGCGGTCATGCTGCATGTGCTCACACGGCAGTGGCTGATCGGCATCGAGGCCGGGTCCTGGTGGCTGGATCGCTCGTCTGCGTTGCGGCGCCAGCGCCATGCCCTCCCACCGCGCGATGCTGCCAGTCTCCTGCCTCGGCATGTGTACACCACCTCGTCCGAGACCACCGCCCCCCGGCACCACCACCGCGTCGATCTCTACAGCCCCGGCGAGGGCACCCAGGCGATCAGCCCGGCCCTGCCCAGTCGGTCCATGGCCCTGGGGCTGATCGATCAACTGCATCAGGCGCAAGCGCCCGCGAGCCACGCCCTGCTGCCTGCCGAATGGACCGCACACACGGCTCCTGACACGGTCTGGCGTGCACGACACCGCGTTGGCACCGGCTTGGCCTGGATCCTGATGTCAACGCTGATCCTGGCCCTGAGCACCCGCACGGAGGATCACCTGAGTTCGCACCCGGCGGCCGCCTGGCAAGGCTGGCGCAATGCCTTGCTCGCTCAGGGTGAACTGATGCTGGGCATCGGCCAGGCAGAGCGCGCCCTGCTGCGCGCCATCGATGGCGACCGGGATGAGGATGTGGAAAAGGCACTGCGCCAGGGCGCCCACCCCGATGCCACCGGCGAGCGCGGCAGCTCAGCCCTGATGCTGGCCGCCACCCGGGGCAAGCTGAGCACCGTCAATCTCTTGCTGGCCCATGGTGCCGACGTGCAGTTCGTCAATCAGACCAGCGTGAACGAGCGTGGCGACACGGCCCTGCTGCGCGCCGCCTACTTCGGACACGCTGAAGTGTTTCAGCGCCTGATCGAGGCAGGAGCTCGCACGGATGTGCGCAACCGCTGGGACTGGACGCCCGTTCACATGGCCAGCATGGGCGGCTGCCTGCCCTGCCTGGAGTCACTGCATGCGCGCGGCCTGTCGCTGGACGCACGCGCCACGGCCAGCCGGGGCGAGACCCCGCTGATGCTGGCCGCCGCCAAGGGGCAGATCCCTGCCATGCAATGGCTGATCGAGCACGGCGCTGACACGGCGCAACAAGACGATCACGGTCAGGATCTCATCGCCTGGGCGCGGTTTTTCAAACAAGGAGACAGCGAGCGCTGGCTGATCACGCATGTGAAGCAAGTGCGCGCCCCATGAAAAAACCGCCAGCCCCTGACGGGATCTGGCGGTCTGCACCGATGCGGGCAAGCCTGAAAAAATCAGGCCTTCCGTGATCAGTTCTTGGACTGGTCGACCAGCTTGTTCTTGGCGATCCAGGGCATCATGGCGCGCAGCTCGGCGCCCACGGTCTCGATCGGATGAACGGCGTTCAGGCGACGGCGAGCGGTCATGCTCGGGTAGTTCGTGCGGCCTTCCAGGATGAACATCTTGGCGTATTCGCCGGTCTGGATGCGCTTCAGAGCAGCTCGCATGGCTTCGCGCGACTTCTCGTTGATCACTTCCGTGCCCGTCACGTACTCGCCGTATTCGGCGTTGTTCGAGATCGAGTAGTTCATGTTGGCGATGCCGCCTTCGTACATCAGGTCGACGATCAGCTTCAGTTCGTGCAGGCACTCGAAGTAGGCCATTTCCGGAGCGTAACCGGCTTCGGTCAGGGTCTCAAAACCCATCTTCACCAGCTCGACCGCGCCACCGCACAGCACGGCTTGTTCGCCGAACAGGTCGGTCTCGGTTTCTTCGCGGAAGTTGGTCTCGATCACGCCGCCCTTGGTGCCACCGTTGGCAGCCGCGTAGGACAGGGCGATGTCACGGGCCTTGCCGGACTTGTCCTGGTACACAGCGATCAGGGAAGGCACGCCGCCACCCTTGAGGTACTCGGAGCGCACGGTGTGGCCAGGGCCCTTGGGGGCGACCATGATCACGTCCAGGTCAGCGCGGGGCACGACCTGGTTGTAATGCACGTTGAAGCCGTGAGCGAAAGCCAGAACAGCGCCTTGCTTGATGTTGGGGGCGATGTTGTTGTTGTAGACCTCGGGGATGTTCTCGTCAGGCAGCAGGATCATGACGACGTCGGCGCCCTTGACGGCTTCATCGACTTCAGCGACCTTGATGCCAGCGGCTTCCACCTTGGACCAGGAGGCACCACCCTTGCGCAGACCGACGGTCACATTGACGCCCGAGTCACGCAGGTTTTGTGCGTGGGCGTGGCCTTGCGAGCCGTAGCCCACGATGGTGACGTTCTTGCCCTTGATCAGGCTCAGGTCGGCGTCTTTGTCGTAATAGACTTTCATAGAGTGCTCCAGAGAGAAATGGGGGGGTGAGTAAAGGGGGGGCGGATGGAGTCAGACGCGCAGGATGCGCTCGCCGCGACCGATCCCGCTGGTACCGGTGCGTGCGGTCTCCAAGATGGCCGCACGATCAATCGCTTCCAGGAAGGCGTCGAGTTTAGACGCATCGCCCGTGAGTTCAATCGTGTAGGTCTTGTCGGTCACGTCGATGATGCGGCCACGGAAGATGTCAGCCATGCGCTTCATCTCCTCGCGCTCCTTGCCGACAGCGCGCACCTTGATGAGCATCAGCTCGCGCTCGGTGAAGGGGCCTTCGGACAGATCCACCACCTTGACCACCTCGATGAGGCGGTTGAGGTGCTTGGTGATCTGCTCGACGATGTCGTCCGAGCCAGTGGTGACGATGGTCATGCGCGACAGGGAAGGATCTTCCGTGGGCGCCACCGTCAGGCTCTCGATGTTGTAGCCACGGGCAGAAAACAGGCCGACCACGCGCGACAGGGCGCCGGGTTCGTTTTCAAGCAGCAGGGCAATGACGTGTTTGTTCATGATGGATCGTCCTTTCGTGCTCTTGAGCCAGGCGGTTTGTGTCCGACTGGCCGTGGCCACGGGGTTCGATGAAACGGTTTCAGCAGTGATCCGGTGCCGCCCTGCCCGACCGCCACCCCAGGTGGCGAAGGCTTGAAGCGCTCACACAGACACCGGCAAGTGCCTGCGTGACGCCCCCCGGGCTGCACCGGGATGGGATGTCAAGCGGTGATCACAGGTCCTCGGAGCCCAGCAGCATCTCGGAGATGCCCTTGCCGGCCTGCACCATCGGCCAGACGTTTTCGGTCGGGTCGGTGCGGATGTCCAGGAAGACCGTGCGGTCCTTGAGCTTGATGGCCTCGCGCAGTGCGCCTTCCACGTCCGAGGGACGCTCGATCAGCAGGCCGATGTGGCCATAGGCCTCGGCCAGCTTGACGAAGTCAGGCAGCGCATCCATGTAGCTGTGCGAATAGCGGCCACCGTAGTCCAGTTGCTGCCACTGGCGCACCATGCCCAGATAACGGTTGTTCAGGGCGATGACCTTGACCGGCGTGTTGTACTGCTTGCAGGTCGAGAGCTCCTGGATGCACATCTGGATGGAGCCTTCGCCGGTGATGCAAAACACATCGGCGTCGGGCTTGGCCAGCTTGATGCCCATGGCGTAGGGCAGGCCCACCCCCATGGTGCCCAGGCCACCGGAGTTGATCCAGCGACGGGGCTCTTCGAACTTGCTGTACTGCGCCGCGAACATCTGGTGCTGGCCGACGTCCGAGGTGATGTAGTAGTCGGTGCCGGCGGTCAGCTCGGCGAGCTTCTCAACCACGGCCTGAGGCTTGATGACCTCGTCGGAGATCTTGAACTTCAGGCAGTCGCGCTTTTTCCACTCGTTGACCTGGTTCCACCACGCGGTGAGCGCACCCTGGTCGGGCTTGAGGGGCGATTCCTTGATCTGGGCCAGCATCTCCTGCAGCACGTCCTTGACGTCGCCCACGATGGGGATGTCGACCTTGACGCGCTTGGAGATCGACGAGGGGTCGATGTCGATGTGGATGATCTTGCGCTCGACCTGGGCAAAGTGCTTGGGGTTGCCGATCACGCGGTCGTCGAAGCGGGCGCCCACGGCGATCACCACGTCGGCGTTCTGCATGGTCATGTTGGCCTCGTAGGTGCCATGCATGCCCAACATGCCCAGGAAGGTCTTGTCCGACGCGGGGATGGCGCCCAGGCCCATCAGGGTGCTGGTGCTGGGGTAGCCCAGCAGGTTGACCAGTTCGCGCAGCTCGTTGGAGGCTTCGCCCAGGATCACACCGCCGCCGGTGTAGATGTAGGGGCGCTTGGCGCTCAGCAGCAGTTGCACGGCCTTGCGGATCTGGCCGCCATGGCCCTTGCGCACCGGGTTGTAAGAGCGCATTTCCACTGTCTCGGGGTAGTGGAAGGCGGTGGTCTTGAGCGAGACGTCCTTCGGGATGTCGACCACCACGGGGCCGGGACGGCCGGTGCGGGCGATGTGGAAGGCCTTCTTCATGGTCACGGCCAGATCGGCCACGTCCTTGACGAGGAAGTTGTGCTTGACGATGGGGCGCGTGATGCCGACGGTGTCGCACTCCTGGAAGGCATCCAGGCCGATGGCGGCCGTGGGCACCTGCCCGGTGATGATCACCATGGGGATCGAGTCCATGTAGGCCGTGGCGATGCCGGTGATGGCATTGGTCACGCCGGGACCGGAGGTCACCAGGGCCACGCCGACATCGCCGGTGGCGCGCGCGTAGCCGTCAGCGGCGTGAACGGCGGCCTGTTCGTGGCGCACCAGTACGTGCTCGATCGTGTCTTGTTTGTACAGGGCGTCATAGATGTAGAGCACGGCCCCGCCGGGGTAGCCCCACATGAATTTGACGTTCTCTGCCTGCAGGCAACGGACGAGGATGTCCGAGCCATTGAGGATTTCGGCTGCAGTGCCTTGTGACATGTCCATTTTGAAATCGACCTTTCGGATTTTCTCTAACGAAAAACGATCGGTGCCCCTCTTCACAGCCGTTTGCCCCCTGGGGGAAACCACCGCAACACCACGACGACGGATCGTCGCGACGTTCGCCCTTGTGAGGCGGATTCGAAGCCTGCGCGGCCTGCCATTGACGTGTGTACTGCCTCTCGGCGCGTCAACTCAGACCAGATCGGGATGGCGCAGAATCCGGCATTATCGCATCACGTCGCGCCTGATTGGAAGAAACCCTCGCGGAGGGTGCCATAATCCGCCCGCGTTTTGTTGTCCAGCTACCGCGCCGCCCTGGTGCCCCTGCCTGATCGCCCCGCCTTGACCGACTCTTCTTCGACCTCTCCCGACGAACTCAACGAGTTCCTCAAGAGCGTGGAACGCCGGGCTTTCAAGCGCGCGGTCTACGCCGTGCGGGATGAGGACGCGGCCCTGGACATCGTGCAGGACGCCATGCTGCGCCTGAGCGTCAGCTACGCCGACCGGCCGCCCAACGAGTGGCCCATGCTGTTCCAGCGCATTGTCTCCAACGCCACCCTGGACTGGTTCCGCCGCCAGAAGGTGCGCAACGCCGTGTTCCAGAACATGAGCGACCTGGAGGCATCGGTGCCGGGCGATGAAGACGGCGACTTCAACCTGCTGGAGATTCTCAAGATCGACGTGGCAGGCACGGAAGGTGCTGAGGATTCCGCCAACCGTGCGCAAATCCTGGCGGTGATCGAGGAAGAAATCGGCCACCTGCCCCCGCGTCAACGGGAGGCCTTCCTGATGCGTTACTGGGAGGAACTGGATGTCGCCGAAACCGCAGCGGCCATGGGGTGCTCCGAGGGCAGTGTCAAAACCCACTGCTCCCGGGCCGTGGCCAGCCTGGCCAAGGCGCTGTCCGCCCGGGGGGTGTCCTTGTGACATCCACAGATCCTGATCCACCGACCTCAGCCTTTTTTGCATCGTGAACACGTCCAAGCCCGATTCACTCACTGCGGCACAAGCCGAGGCCCTCTCGGCCCGCTTCGCCCTGCGCGTGAGTGCCCGGCTGAACGAGGGCACGGAGCAACTGCCTCACGACATCAGTGAGCGCCTGCGCGTGGCGCGACAACAGGCCGTGGCCGCAGCCCAGTTGGCGCGTGCCGGAGTGCTCGCCCGCCCGGCCGCACAAGCCGCCACGGTGGTGGTGACCGGCCCTCAGCCGGCCCTGGCTGGAGCAGGTCGTGGCGCGGGCATGACCCTGCCCATCCCTCACGCCCCGGCCTCCCGCACGCACCGTCAACACGGCCGCGACGTCCTCCACGGTCGCCGCCTGGATGAGGCACCGCCCACCTGGGGCTGGCGCCTGGCTTCGGCCCTGCCCGTGCTGGCTCTCGTGGTCGGCCTGTGGCTCATCCACAAGACCTACCAGCAAGAACAGGTGCAGGCCGCCACTGAGGTCGACATGGCCTTGCTGACCGACGAGCTGCCGCCCAGCGCTTACGCAGATCCAGGGTTCGAAGAATACCTGCGCTCGGCCGATGCCCCCGCCATCGACACAGGCCATGCCGAAGACCAGGACGCGATCGAAGAGTCGTCCGATCTGCTGCCATCGATCGATGCCGACACGCCCGAGGCCGTGCCCGGCAGCGCGATGCCTGCCCGGCCTTGAAGGCATCCTGGCCATGACCATGCCTCGCCTCGCCTTGCCTTGGTGCTCAGCCCTGCTGCTGGCCTCGGTGCTGTCGCTGGGCGGCGCGCAACACGCCCGGGCTCAAGCGCTGCCGTCGGCCACCGCCGCAGTCTCCACCCACGAAGCCACCGACTGGGGCCGCCTGACCGCCGCCCAGCGCCAGGCACTGGCTCCCCTGGCGGCCCAATGGGCCAGTCTGGATGACGCCTCTCGCGACAAATGGCTGGTGGTGGCGGAGCGCTATCCCCGCCTGTCACCCTCTGCACAGGAGCGCATGCGCTCGCGCATGACGCAATGGGCCAAACTGCCGCCGCAACAACGCGGTGAGGCTCGCCTGCGTTTCCAGAATTCACGCCAGCTCAGCGCCGAAGAGCGCCAGAAGAAATGGGCCGCCTACCAGGCACTCCCGCCTGAAGAGCGCCAGGGCCTGGCTCAGCAGGCACGCCGCAAGCAGCAACCCGTGGTGTTGCCAGATTCCGAACCCGGGCCGCGCGAAGCCGGCCAGCGCAGCAGCCTGCGCCGCCACGGTCAGGACGAGCGCAAGACCAATGTGGTGCCCAACACCACCCATGCCGCCCCGGCGCCCCAGGCCATCACCCCCACCCTGATCAAATCTGGGCCCGGAGCCACCACCTCACTGGTCAACCAGACGGCCTCGCCGCCTCTGCACCAGCACACGGGCTTGTCCAAGATCAACGCGGCCAAGGGCTTCGTCGACCCTCAGACCATGCTCCCCCGCAAGGGTCCGCAAGGTGCGGCCATGACCCCCGTGACAGGCTCTCAGGCCACATCGGCTACAGTCGGCAAGCCCTGACGTTCACCGTCGTCCTTTCCTGTCCGATTTTTTGTCCGCATGTCGCGTCCGCCCGTCGTTCCCCCTCTGAGCCTGTCAGCCTGTATCGAACGTGCCCAGGGCACGGCTGCGCCCCTGCGTCGCCGCATGGCAGCCTTCATCTACGAAGGCGTGCTCCTGTTCGGCGTCCTGATGGCGGTGGGACTGGTCTTTGGCATCGCCGTGGGGCAACGTCATGCCATGCATGACCGGGCCGGCCTGCAGGCGGCCGTCTTCCTGTCCTTGTCGCTGTACTTCATCTGGTTCTGGATCCAGGGCGGACAGACCCTGGCCATGAAAACCTGGCACGTCCGACTGGTGCGTGCCGATGGTCTGCCCGTCACTCTGTTTCAGGCGGCCCTGCGCTTCATCATGTCCTGGCTGTGGTTCTGGCCTTCGCTGCTGCTCTCGCGGCTCGCGGGCTGGCACCACAGTCGCGAGATCGTGGGCCTGCTGCTGATCTGGATCGTGATCTACGCCGCCCTGAGCTGGCTGCTGCCACGTCGCCAGTTTCTCCATGATGTGATCTGCCGCACCCGCGTGATCGACACCCGTCCATGACCCCTCAAGCGTTCTCCGTCTGCGTCTACTGCGGCTCTCGCAGCGGCGCCCATCCCGCCTTTGCCCAGGCGGCCACCGACTGCGGCCGCCTGCTGGGTCAGCGGGGTTGGCAACTGGTTTATGGCGGTGGCAGCACCGGCCTGATGGGCACGGTGGCCGATGCGGCCCTGGCCCACGGCGCCGCGGTCGTCGGTGTGATCCCGGAGCGGCTGATCCAGCGCGAGCTGGGGCACGGTGGCGTCAGTGAACTGCATGTGGTGGATTCCATGCACGAACGCAAGCACCTCATGGCGCAGCGCTCGGACGCCTTCATCGCCCTGCCCGGCGGCATCGGCACCATGGAAGAGATCTTCGAGATCTGGACCTGGCGCCAGTTGGGCTACCACGCCAAACCCCTGGGCCTGCTCAATGTGGGGGGCTACTACGACGATCTGCTGCGCTTCATCGAACGCAGCCGTGACGACGGCTTCCTGTGGCCAGATGTGCAGGAGCTGCTGCTGGTCGACGACCAGATCGAGCGCCTGCTCGATCGCCTGCACGCCCAATCCCTGGTGCTGCAAACGCAAACGCCACCGTCCCTGCGTCAGGCAGAGCCCGGTGGCGTGGCCGACGGGACCTGAGGCCCCCTCGCTGCTGCCGTCAGACGGCGGCTTCGTCGGTCTCGCCGGTGCGGATGCGCACGACCTGCTCGACGGGCGTCACGAAGATCTTGCCGTCACCGATCTTGCCGGTCTTGGCCGCCTTGACGATGGCCTCGATGCAGCGCTCGACGTCATCCCCCTTGACCACCACCTCGACCTTGACCTTGGGCAGGAAGTCGACCACGTACTCGGCGCCACGGTAGAGCTCGGTGTGCCCTTTCTGGCGACCAAAACCCTTCACCTCGGTGACGGTCAGGCCGGTCACGCCGACCTCGGCCAGGGCTTCGCGGACTTCTTCGAGTTTGAAGGGCTTGATGATGGCGGTGATTTGCTTCATGAGAGAACTCCAGAGGTCTGCCGGACAGGCGACATGTCTATATTGGTTGTCTAGGTGCTAATTTAAGCACGGAAGCGCGAGGTGATCGGATAGCGCCAGTCACGCCCGAACGCACGATGGGTGATTCGGATGCCCACGGGGGCCTGTCGGCGCTTGTATTCGTTGATTTTGATCAGGCGGGTGATCTTGTCGACGTCGGCCCGATCAAAGCCGGCGGCCACGATCTCCTCGATCGATTGGTCATGCTCCATGTAGCGCTCCAGGATGGCGTCCAGCGCCTCGTAGGGCGGCAGGCTGTCCTGATCGGTCTGGTCGGGGCGCAGTTCGGCCGAAGGAGCACGCGTGATGATGCGCTCAGGGATGGGTTCGACCTCACCACGCAGTCGCGCCTGCTCGTTGCGCCAACGCGAGAGCCGATACACCGTGGTCTTGACCAGGTCCTTGATCACGGCAAAGCCCCCGGCCATGTCACCATACAGAGTGCAATAGCCCGTGGCCAGTTCGCTCTTGTTGCCGGTTGTCAACACAATGGACCCCGTCTTGTTGGACAGAGCCATCAGCATGGTGCCCCGGATACGGGCCTGGATGTTCTCTTCGGTGGTGTCCTCGGGGCGGCCCTCGAACAGAGGCGCCAGCGAGTGCCTGAAGGCATCGAACTCGGGCGCGATGGCGATCTCGTCATGGCGCACCCCGACACGATCGGCCATGTCCCGTGCATCGATCCACGAGATGTCGGCCGTGTAGGGCGAAGGCATCATCACCGTGCGGACCTTGTCGGCACCCAGCGCATCCACCGCGATGGCCAGCACCAAAGCCGAGTCGATGCCGCCCGACAGACCGATGATCGCGCCGGGGAAGCCGTTCTTGCCCAAGTAATCACGCACCCCCGTGACCAGGGCTTGCCAGATCTCGGCATCCTGGGAGAGTGAGGGCGCCATGGGGCCGTCGATCCCACCGTCCGCCTTCAGGGTCAGTGGCAGCACCGCCGACTGGAAGGCCGGCGCACGGGCACCCACCTGTCCCTGGGCATCCAGGGCGAAAGAGGCGCCATCAAAGACCACCTCGTCCTGCCCGCCTACCAGGTGGGCGTACACCAGCGGGCAGGCACAGGTGCGAGCGCGCTCGGCCATGCGCTGCTCGCGCTCGGCCACCTTGCCAGCATGGAAGGGCGAGGCATTGAGAACCAGCAGGGCCTGTGCGCCCAGGGCACAGGCGGCCTGGGCCGGCTCGTCGAACCACGCGTCTTCGCAAATGAGCAGACCCAGCTTCCAGCCTGCGGCCTCGATGACCACGGGGCCGAAACCGGCGTCACGCCCGCTGACAAAATAGCGTCGCTCGTCAAAGACCTGGTAGTTGGGCAACTCGCGCTTGGCGTAGGTGGCCATCACCGCCCCCCGGTGCAGATGGCTGGCGGCATTGAGCAGGCCCGGCAGCGCCCAGGAGCGGGTGCGCATGTCCAGCCCGGGTCCTGCAGCCGGGTGCCCCACGATGAGGTGCAGGTCGCCCAGATCCGCCAGGGCTTCGGCCACGGACAGCAGGGCTTCCTGACTGGCTTCGATGAAACGGGGGCGCAGCAGCAGGTCTTCCGGCGGGTAGCCGCACAGGGCCAGCTCCGGCGTGAGCACGACGCGGGCGCCATCGGCATGGGCCGAGCGGGCCAGCTCGATGATCTGGCGGGCATTGCCCTGAAGATCCCCGACCACGGGGTTGAATTGCAGCACGGTCAGAGCAAGGTCCACCGTGGGGCGAGGCGTGTGTGCTGATGTCATGAAAGTCGTCGACGATGGGCGAGCGCTGCCGCCCTGGCTGGCAATGGTAGCGCCCCGCGCCGCCGTTTTCAGGCGTGCATTCATCACGCTTCGCCTCATTCATCGTTCAACAAGAGACGTATAGACCGTTCAAACCCTTAGTTATGAAGGCATCAAGCGGTGCGAGACTGCCTTCCATTCACAACAATTCAGTCAGCACAGGGTCTCATGTCAGTTCTGCCTTCACCGCAGCGTCCTTCGCCCCCCCCGATCCTCGACATCGAGGCATCGGGTTTCGGCCTGGGCAGCTACCCCATCGAGGTCGGGCTGGTGATGTGTGATGGCCGCAGCTGGTGTTCGCTCG
This sequence comes from Aquabacterium sp., assembly GCF_036279655.1. GTDB lineage: Bacteria > Pseudomonadota > Gammaproteobacteria > Burkholderiales > Burkholderiaceae_C > Aquabacterium. Next base: position 22,865 of record NZ_DASUIT010000045.1, read on the forward strand.
TCAAACCCGAACCGTCCTGGCAGCACTGGGATCCCAACGCTGAGGCGGTGCACAAGATCACGCGCGAGCAACTCGATCTGCATGGCCGTCACGCCAAAGACATCGCCCGTGTGCTCAATGACTGGTTGCATGGCCTGGTGGTCTACTCCGACGCCTGGGCCCATGACTACACCTGGCTCAACAAACTCTATGAGGTCGCCGAACTGGTGCCCAGCTTCCGCCTGGAGAACCTGCGCGCCCTGCTGACCGACGACGAGGCTGCTCGCTGGCACGAGCTCAAACTGGCGGTCGCCCGCCGTGCGGCCATCGTGCGCCACCGCGCCAGCAGCGATGCCAAGCTGCTCCAGATGACCCTGCAGGCTCTGCGCGAACCCCAGCACAGCATTTCATCGGTCGTCTGATCGTCAGAACCCACCCATGCGCTGACGCTGTGCGTCTTCCTGCTGGCGCATGCGCGTGCATTCCGCGTGTTTGGCATAGGCAGGGCGGCTGCAGTGACGTTTCATGCACACCGCCAGCGCGATGAACACGCGCTCACCGCAGGCCAGACGGGGATTGAGCGGCGCACTGGCGTCTCGTGTCGTGTCACTGCTGCCCTCCTTGCGGGACGAGGCTTTGGCGCCGCCGCTCCTGGTCTCGCGCGACGCGGCTGTGTTCTTGGCCGGGCGGACGACACTGGCTTTCACGGCGGGCTCTGTTGGACGAGCCGGCGGCACCTCGGGGCCTGGGATGCCAGCGGCAGATGCCAGGTCGGCAGGCCCATCGGATGCCTGCGCCAGCACCACAGCCTGCGTGGCAGAGCCCACAGGCGCAGCGCGATCGCGCTTGAACGACCAGGCCGACAAGGCCACCACCGCCGCCAGCAGCAGTGCGCCCCCGCCCCACCACGCCGCCCTGGGCCACGCTGCCGCACGTGGGTGGTGGAACAAGTCGCTCATGGGCATGGCCTCCGGCACGCGCCCTCCCTCCACCTTGCCTGCCTGCCCCTCCGCGGGACGCGCCACCATCACGGTGCGCTCGGTCCAGACATCACGGGAGGCATCGACGGTCGGTTGGGTGGCCGACACTCCCTCCGACGGACGTGACAGGTCGACCGTTCGAGGCTGCTCGATCAGCGCCTCCCGCCAGGCAGCCACCGACGCGGGCCGCTCGTCCGGCTTGACCGACAGGGCTCGGTCGATGGTGGCCAGCAAGGCCGGACTGTAGGTCTGGCCGAAATCCTGCGCCAGGCCGGTGGCCATCTGGCGCAGGGACGGCAGGTCGTCATGCACCGCCCGGGCCGTCGCTGGCACGGGCGTGCGCCCGGTCACGCAGTAATGCAGCACCGCCGCCAGACCGTACAGGTCGGTCCAGGGGCCCTGACGCAGCTGCGAGGTCTCGGCATACTGCTCGATCGGCGCAAAACTGGGCTTGAGGATGGCAGTGAGGGCCTGGGTGTGATCCCCCAGAACCCGTCTGGCCGCGCCAAAATCCAGCAGCACGGGCCGGATGCCACAGGGCGCATCAGGATCCTTGAGGATCAGGATGTTGTCAGGAGCGACGTCGCGGTGATAGACCTGCTCGCGGTGCAGGCAATCCAGGGCCCCCAGCAATGGCTCCATGAGGGCCCGCAACCAGGCCTCGTCCGGTGGCCCCGACAGGTCTCGACGTGCCTCGTACAGCGTCTGCCCTTCGTAGCAGGGCATGACCATGTAGGCCGTCCCCCGGTCTTCCCAGAAGCGGATGACACGCACCAGGGCCGGGTGGTCGAACCGGGCCAGCAGACGCGCCTCGTTCACAAAGGAGCGCAAGCCCAAGGCAAACGCCTCCCCATGCTGAGGCGCGCGCAGGACCACCGAGCCATCGCTGCCGCGCGCCGCCAGGGACGAAGGCAGGAATTCCTTGATGGCCACCACCCGTTGCAGCGCAGCCTCACGGGCGCGGTAGACGAGACCAAACCCACCGACGCCCAGCAGGCCTTCGATGTCGTAGTCCATCAAACGGGTGCCCACCGGCAAGGCGTCGGGGGTGGAAGAGACGTTGTTACTCACTCTTAGCAGCTTACCGCAGCGCAGCAATCTCAAGTCGCGAAGGAAGTGACCGAAAACACCATTACTGTCCTTGCAGTCGGGGTGTCCATGTCATCGAACATCGTTTCGTCGACCTTGGAGACGCCCTCTCTTGTCCGTCATCTGCCCACCCTGGCCCATCTGGCCGCCGGGGCCTCCATGGCAGCGACCGGATACGTGTTGTCGTCTCCCAGTCTTTCTCCTCTCCATTGGGTCGGGCCGGGTGCCCTGGCCCTGATCGCCGCATTCAGCTGGCGAGCCGGCCTGGCCAGACCCCGTGAAGCGCCATTGCGCATCGAAGAGGCCCCACCGCCCAGTGTGCGGCAGACGGACACACCCGCGCCCACCGCCGACACATCGACGCTGACGCAGCGCGCACTGGGCCTGCTCGGTCAGGCCTTCGACCAATCAGGCCAAGCCATGGTGATCACGGATGCCCTGGACCGCGTTGTGCTGGTCAATCCGGCCTTTGAGGCCCTCACGGGGCGCATCGGCCGTCAGATGGTGGGTCAGCCCGCCGAGTTGCTGGGCCTGGTGCCTCTTCGCCCCAGTCATCTGGCAGGCATCGATGACGCCCTGCGACAGGGCACGCGCTGGTCCGGTGAGTCCGAACTGGTCGGCGCCGACGGTCAAACCCATGATCTGTGGCTTCATGTGAGCACCATCCGTGACGCCGAAAAGCGCCTCAGCCACCACTGTCGCGTGTTCCAGAACGTCGAGCCGCTGAAGGAGCAATTGCGCCAGATGGCCGACCAGGCCCGCCACGACAGCCTCACCAGCCTGCCCAACCGGCGTGCCTTTGGCGAATACCTGTTCCAGGCCATGGCCCGCACACGACGCTACCCCAAGACTCTGGCCATCATGTGCGTCGATCTGGACGGCTTCAAGGCCGTCAATGACCAGCATGGTCACCATGTGGGCGACCTGCTGCTGGTGCAGGTGGCACGGCGGCTGGAGGCCTGCGTGCGCACCACGGACACGGTCTGCCGCATGGGCGGTGACGAGTTCATGCTCATCCTGGAAGGCGCGGGCACCTCCGGCGAAATCCAGCGCATCGGACAACGGGTGCTGTGCTGTCTGACCGAGTCCTACGCGATCGAGGGTAAGCACCTGCGGGTGACGCCCAGCATCGGTGCCGTGGTGCACGAGCCCCAGGAAAGCGACACCACCCTGGTTCAACGCGCCGACGCCGCCATGTACGCGGCCAAGAACGCCGGCAAATGCCGGATGGTGCTGGACGAAGGCCTGGGGGTTTCACCAGATGCGCAAGCGGCGTGAAGCAGACGGCGGACGCGTGACGACGGGCGTATGACACCCCACGATCCGGGGAGGCACCATGATGGTGCCAAACCACACACGAGGACTCGACACTGGTATAAACACCAACATAAACACTGACACCGATCAACATGCTGCCGAGCGCTCTGTGCTCAGGCAGCCCAGACCAAAGAAGTAGAGAGTCCGCATGCCCAAGACTGCCGCCGTCACCTCATCGTCGACTGCTTCCGGGGCCCCTGCGGCGCAACGGCCGCGTGTGGTCATCATCGGCGCGGGCTTCGGCGGGCTGGAAGCGGCCAAGGCGCTGGCCCGAGCCGATGTCGACATCGTCGTCATCGACCGCACCAACCACCACCTCTTCCAGCCTCTGCTCTACCAGGTCGCCACGGCCGGACTGCATGCCCCCGCCATCGCGGCCCCCATCCGCCACATCCTGCGCCATCAGATCGCGAGCGGCCAGCTCACCGTGCTGATGGGCGAGGTCACCGGCATCGATGCGGCCTCCGATTGCGTGGTGATGAACGGTGGCGAGCATCTGCACTTCGATCACCTGATCGTGGCGGCCGGCGCCACCCACAGCTACTTTGGCAACGACCAGTGGGCCAAGTACGCCCCCGGTCTCAAGACCCTGGGCGATGCCTTCACCATCCGCCGCCGCGTGCTGACGGCCTTTGAACATGCCGAACGCGAAACCGACCCCGTGGCGCGCGAGCCGTGGCTGACCTTTGCCGTGGTCGGCGCGGGCCCCACCGGGGTCGAGATGGCCGGCACCATGGCGGAGATCGCCCAGCACACGCTAAGCGAAGAGTTCCGCCGCATCGACTCGCGCAGCGCCCGCGTCATCCTGATCGAAGGCGCCCCGCGCGTGCTGGGCACCTTTCCCGAAGACCTGTCGGAAAAGGCCCGCACCCAGTTGCAAGGCCTGGGCGCCGAGGTGCTGACAGGCGCCAAGGTCACCAACATCACCGCCTTCGGCATCCACTACGACCTGCAGGAGCCCGGCCCCGATGGCCAGCCCCGCACCGTCTCGCATTTCCTGCCCGCCCGCACCGTGGTGTGGGCCGCAGGTGTCGCCGGTTCGCCTTTGGGCCGCGCCCTGGCCAAGAGCACAGGCTGCCAGCTCGATCGTGCCGGCCGCGTGCTGGTCGAATCCGACCTGACCGTGCCGGGCCACCCCAACATCACCGTGGTGGGTGACCTGGCCAGCGCCAAGAGCTATCTGGACCCCGAGCACCCGGCCCCCGTGCCCGGGGTGAGCCCGGCCGCCAAGCAGATGGGCCGCAAGGTGGCACTCAATCTGATCCGTCGCATGAAGGGCCTGGAGCCCCAGGCCTTCCGCTATTTCGACTACGGCTCGCTGGCCACCATCGGCAAGCGCGCGGCTGTGGCCATGATCGACATCCCCTTCACGAGCAAGAAGATCAAGTTCAGCGGCTTCCCGGCCTGGCTGTTCTGGCTCTTCGTGCACGTGTACTTCCTGATCGGCTTTCGCAACCGCATGGTGGTGTTCATGGACTGGGCCTGGGCCTACTTCACCTCGCAGCGCCATGCCCGCGTCTTCCCTGATCCGCATGCGCTGGAGCCCAACACCATGCTGGTGAAGGTGCCCGGGGTGGTGGTGTCCAACCCGCCCGCGCCGACACAGCAGCAGCACAACGCCAGCGCCTCCAGCACCATGGCGCCAGGATCCCGCGCCGCCTGAAGGGGCGGACGATGCGGCCAAGCGGCGGCATCCGTGGCACGATGATGCCCTGGCCTGCCACTGGGGCAGGCCCATCGTCAGACCACCGTACCGTGACCGACACCTCCTCGACCGCCACACCGCTGGCCACCATCCCCGAACGCCTGCACGCCTGCCGTCAGGCGCTGGCCGCACAAGGGCTGCACGCCTGCCTGCTGCCCAGCAGTGACCCTCACCTCTCCGAGTACCTGCCCGAGCGCTGGCAGGGCCGCCAGTGGCTCAGCGGTTTCACCGGGTCCTCCGGCACCCTGATGGTCAGTGCCGAGCGCGCCGCCCTGTTCACCGACAGCCGCTACTGGGAACAGGCCGAGGCCGAACTGGCCGGCAGCGGCATCGATCTGGTCAAGCTGGAAGGCGCGGCCACCCCGGCCTACCTGAGCTGGCTGGGCACGGCCCCCGAGGGCACGCCCACCGTGGTGGTCGATGGCGATGTGCTGGGCCTGGCCCAGACACAACAGTTGCGTGAGGCCCTGCGCGCGCAAGGCTGGGCTTTGCGCACCGATCTGGACATCCTGGAGGGCGTCTGGCCCCAGCGCCCAGGCCTGCCGCAGGACCCGGTGTACGAGCATGCGGCCCCGCATGCCTGCATCCACCGCGACGACAAGCTGGCCCGCATTCGCCAGGCGATGATCGAGAAAGGCGCCACCCACCACTGGCTGGCCACGCTCGATGATCTGGCTTGGCTGCTGAATCTGCGCGGCACCGATGTCGAGTACAACCCCGTCTTTCTGGGCCATGCCCTGATCGAGCTGGACAGCGCCACGCTGTTCGTGGCGGCTGGCAAGATCGAGCCGGACCTGATCGAGCGGCTGGCCCACGATGGCGTCAAGGTGCGCGACTATGGCGAGGCCTTGCCCGCCCTGCGTCAGTTGCCTGAGACGGCCGTGCTGCTGATCGACCCCAAGCGGCTGACCTGGGGGCTGCGTCAGGCCGTGCCCGAGGGCGTCAAGGTGATCGAATCGATCAACCCCAGCACCCTGGCCAAATCCCGCAAGAGCCCGGCCGAGGCGGCCTTCATCCGCGAGGCCATGGAGCGCGACGGCGCCGCCATGTGTGCCTTCTATGCCTGGTTCGAGCAGGCATTGGGCCGGGAGGCCGTGAGCGAGCTGACCATCGATGAGCGACTGACTGCCGAGCGTGCCCGGCAGACCGATTTCGTCTCGCTGAGTTTTCCCACCATTGCCGGCTTCAACGCCAACGGGGCCCTGCCCCACTACCGCGCCACAGCCGAAGCGTTTGCCATGCTGAGCACCTCGGCGGGCCTGAGCGCGCAGGGCCTGGTGCTGATCGATTCGGGCGCACAGTACCTGGGTGGCACCACCGACATCACGCGTGTGTGGCCCGTGGGCACCCCCACGCCGGCGCAAAAACGGGACTTCACCCTGGTGCTCAAGGGCACGATCGGCCTGTCGCGCATGAAGTTCCCCCGGGGCACGCTGTCGCCCATGCTGGACGCCGTGGCCCGCGCGCCCCTGTGGGAGCAGGGCATGGACTTCGGCCACGGCACGGGGCACGGTGTGGGCTACTTCCTCAATGTGCACGAAGGCCCGCAGTCCATCTCCAAGGCCGTGCCCGATGCCACCATGGCCATGCAGCCCGGCATGATCACCTCGATCGAGCCGGGGCTGTACCGCCCTCGCCAATGGGGCATCCGCATCGAAAACCTCGTGCTCAATGTGCCCTCCCCGCCCCTGGTCCAGGACGCTGCCCCGGGCTCGCCCGAATACGGCGAATACCTGGCGTTCGAGACCCTGAGCCTGTGTCCCATCGACACCCGCTGCATCGACCTGGCCCTGATGCGCGATGACGAGCTGGCCTGGCTCAATGGCTATCACGCCGAGGTGCTGCGTCGCCTGCGTCCGCACGTGAATGGGGACGCCCTGTCCTGGCTGGAGACCCGCACGCGGGCACTGCAGCGCTGAACTGCGCCACGGCTGTGCAGCCGTGCACCAAAAGCCTTCATCCCTGCGGCCCAAACACCGTCAGGGAGCGGGCATTGTTCTTGCGTACATGGACGGGGCCAGACAAGCACTTCGCTCAGGGCCCCGTGCTGAGCACCCGGACTGCGGCCGCCGCGGCCCGGGTGCCGCCAGCATCCTTGATGCCACATCGCCTGACAGGCGCTTCGCTCAGAGCACCGCGCTCGCCGCACGCAGATACAGCGGAATCCCCAGCAAGATATTGAAGGGAAAGGTCAGCCCCAGCGACATGCCCAGGTACAAGGCAGGTTGCGCCTCGGGAATGGCATGGCGCACCACGGCCGGCACGGCAATGTAGGACGCGCTGGCCGCCAGCACCATCAGCAAGGCACCGTCACCCTCGCTCATGCCCGCCGCCCAGGCGCAGACCAGAGCCAGCGTCGCATGCACGATGGGCGCCAGGGTGGCGTAGGCCAGCAACCAGGGCGAACGCCCCTTGAGGCCGCCCATGTGGCGCGCAGCATTCAGCCCCATGTCCAGCAGGAAGAAGGCCAGCATGCCCTTGAACAGATCCACGGAAAACGGGCTCATCACCTCCTGACCCTTGTCCCCCGTGAGCAGTCCCACCACCATGGCCCCCAGCAGGAGCAACTGTGCCCCATCGGTGAGTGACTCATGCAGCAGCTTGCCCATGGAGACCTGCTGCCCTGCGACCGCACCACCCTCACGCTGACGCACCCGATTGGCCAGCAGCACCGCCATCACGATGGCCGGCGACTCCATCAAGGCCATGGCCGCCGCCATGTGACCGCCGTAGCTCAGGCCCCGGCTGTCAAGCACCTGCACCGCCGTGATGAAGGTGACCGCGCTGACCGAACCATAGGTGGCCGAGACGGCCGCTGCGTCAAAGCCTGACAACCAGCGCCGCAGCAAGCCGTAACCCATCAGCGGCACCACGAACGCCAGCATCAGCGCCAGACCCAGGCTGATCGCCACCTCCATCGTCAAACCCGTGCGCGCCAGGGCAAATCCGCCCTTGAGGCCCAGTGACATCAACAGATACAGGGACAGGAAGCGGGCTATGGGCGGTGGAATCTCCAGGTTGGAGCGCACCAGACCGGCCAGCAGGCCGAACACGAAAAACAGGATGGCCGGGTCAAGAAAGGTCTGCATGCCGCGCATGGTGCCCCATCACACACATCCTGAAAAGTGATATGTTTCGATCAAATACATCGGACTTTCAAATGACCATGGATTCACCGGAAAACACCCCGCCAGGTCTGGAGCGTGTGCCACGCGCCACCCTGGTCCAGTTGCGCAGCTTTGAGGCCGTGGCCCGGCTGGGCGGCGTAGGCCGTGCCGCGCGCGCCTTGCATCTGGCGCAGCCCACCGTGTCCACCCAGATCAAGGAGCTGGCCACGGCCATCGGCATGCCCCTGTTCGAGCCCCGCGGTCGCGGTCTGGCACTCACACCCCATGGCGAACTGCTGGTAGGCACCGTGCGCGAGATCTTCGCCACCTGGCAGCGCTTCGAGGAGCAGACGGCCGAACTGCAGGGCTTGCGGCGCGGTCGCCTGCGCATCGCCGCGGTGACCACCACCGAGTACTTTCTGCCTGATCTGCTGGGCCCCTTTGCGCGCGCCCACCCCGGCATCGACATCGAGCTGGCCGTGGAAAACCGAGACCAGATCATCGCGCGCCTGGAGCGCAATGAGGACGAACTCACCGCCATGATGCTGCCGCCCACCCACTTGCCCCTGCACCGCTGGCCCTTCCTGGAGAACCCGCTGGTCATCATCTGTGCGCTAGGACACCCGCTGACTCAGCGCAAGCGGCTCAAGCTCGCCCAGCTCACGCATGAGCCCCTGCTGGTGCGCGAGGCCGGTTCGGGCACCCGACTGGCCACCCACCAGGCCCTGGACGAACACGGCATCGAATGGCGGCCCCGCATGGCGCTGGGCAGCAACGAAGCCATCAAGCATGCCGTGCGCGCAGGTCTGGGCCTGGCCGTGCTCTCGCGGCACACCCTGGGGGATGACCCCGCGCGCGAAGGCCTGGCCGTGCTCCAGGTGACAGGTTTTCCGATCCGCCGCATGTGGCACCTGGTCTGGCGCCGGGACCGTGCCTTGTCCCTGCCGGCTCGCACCCTGCTGCAGGACATCCGCTCACGCCTGGGTGTGCGCACGGCACCGGCCCCCTGAGGGGATGGGCGCTCAGCGGTGCGGGCTACCCGAGCCGCTGTCCTGCGGGGATGAACGCTCCCGCTCGCGCTGGCGCAGCACGTCGATCAGCACATTGAAGGTACGCGAGAGCTGACCGATCTCATCCCGTGTTCTGACCACCAGGCTGGCCTTGGCAAAGTCGCCGCGCTTGAGCGCTTCAGCCGCGCGTGTCAGGGCTTGAATGGGCCGCACGATGCTGCGCGCCAACAGCAGGGCCAGACCCACAAACAGCAGGCCGACCAGCCCCATGCTCCACAGCAATTGAGTGAAGAGACGGTCCACAGGCGCCTGGAAGGCCGCACGTGATTCACTCACCCCGACCACCCAGTTGTGCCCTGACACGGGCGCAAACCCCGCGATCTCGTCTTCCCTGGACAAGGGAGAGTGGTAGGCCAGGTGCCCCTGACGGGAGGCGCCGACCATGGCCCGCGCCAGATCGACCAGCCCCAGGTCATCGATGCGCTCTCGCTGGAAGCGCCGGTCTGCATGGATGCGCTCCAGCGCCTTGGGCGGCAAGGGGGCCAGGCTGCGATAGAGCAGACGGGCGTCAGGGTGAGTGATCACCACACCATCGCCATCCACCATGAAGGGTGTGAGCTGAGCATCGTCCGTGGACTCCTTCAACATGGTGCGGAAAGCCTCGGCGCGGATGCGCATGGCCAGGACCCCGATCACGGCTCGCGCTTCGTCCAGCACGGGCACGGCGTGGAACATGCCTGCCTGCCCCGTCACCGACCCCACTACCATGCCTGAGACATGACGCCGGCCGGCCCGCGCCGACTGGAAGTAGTCACGGAACCCGAAGTTGCGGCCCGTGATCTGAGGATCACTGGACACCAGCACCTGGCCTTGCAGGTCCATGAGCATCATCAGATGGAGCTCTGGATTGGCCTGCACCAGACGCTCGAACTTGTGCCGCAAGGCCTGCGCAGCGCCCTCGTCAGGCGCGTGCAGGAAGCCCGACAGAGCAGCATCGGATGCGAGTGAGCCGGCCAGCAGATCCGTGTCCTCGATCAACTGCGAGACACGAGCGGCCGCCCCTCTGGCCAGTTGCTCCAGATTGCTCAGCTCGGCCTGAGAGACCGCGTCCAGACTGCCCTGCAGGTTGACATAGCCCGTGGCCAGCATGGGCGCCAGCGCAGCCACCGTCATGGCCACACTCATCTTGACCGCCATGGGCCAGGAAGCAGGCTGCACCAGTTGGCGCCAGGCCCGACGCAGGTGCGGCCCCCACTGAGCGGGAGAGCGAAGCACCGCCCATCCCTGCAAACCCGGCAAGGCGGGGGCATCACCCGCCATCAGTGCCTCACGCAGTCCCAGGCTGCTGGCATGCGCAGCAAACAGGGCGGCACGCCATGGTGTGATGTCTTGCGGGCGATCACCTGGCTGCAGGGCCAGCGCCCAGTCGATGGCCGCCAGGAATGGCTCGCTGAAGCGTCCCTGCCCTGCCTGCTTTGCGGGGATCAGGGGATCGGCACCTCGCCCCGCCGCGATCAGACGGTCCATGGCATCGGGTGGCTTGCGTCCGGTCACGGCCCAGTACAAGGTGGCTCCCATGGCATAGATGTCGGTCCATGCGCCCTGCGCGCCGTCCTCGTATTGCTCGATGGGGGCATAGCCGGGAGTCACCGCCACATCGTCATCGGTGCCCCCACCCACGGCCTGCCGGGCCGAGCCGAAGTCCAGCAGCACCAAGGAGCCGTCATAGCGACGCACCTGGATGTTGTCCGGTTTGATGTCCCGGTGCAAGAAGCCCGCCGCATGGACCACCGACAAGCCGTCCAGCAAGGGCTGCAGCAGGCGGGCCAAGGCCTTTTCGCCCAGATGGGCATGGGCAGGCCACCAGGTTCTGAAGGACTCACCGGGCTCATAGTCCAGCACCATATAGGCCGTCTGATGCGCCTCGAAGAAGCGAGACACCCGCACGATATGGGGATGCCGAAAGGTCGCCAGCGTGCGCCCCTCCACCAGGAAGCTGCTCAAGCCGCTCTTGTAGCGCGGCAGATAGCGGCTGGAATGCGCGGACACGGTCTTGCCGGAGGTGCGAAACGCGATCTCCTCGGGCAGGTACTCCTTGATGGCCACCCTGGCGTTGAGATTGACGTCGGTGGCCAGGTAGGTGATGCCAAAGCCCCCCTGCCCCAGCACACGGTCGATGCGGTATTCATGCAATCTGAACCCGGCGGGCAAGGCCAGCGCGGTGCCCGACTGCGGCTGGAAGGGCCGAGCGGGCTTCACCGCCTCGGGCATCGGCAAGGAGAACGCGACCGCGCCCTTGACGAGGGTCTGATCTGGATCGTCCTGAGGCAGACAAGGCGCCCCCGTGACCCGGGTGATGTCGTCGTCCTCTGCCCTTGGATCACTGACACGGTTCATGCCCAGGCGCTCCCGCAGTCGTCGTCAACCCGACTTCAACGCCAGGCCCAGATGGCGCGCCAGCAGGCGCATCAGGTCCTCCGGCCGGAAGGGCTTGGCCAAGTGGTCATCCATGCCCGCCGCCATGCAGCGCTGCACATAGGTCTCCAGGCCATTGGCGGTCAAGGCCACGATGCTCACCGGCGCACGGCCCGTGGCGCGCTCATGTGCGCGGATGCGGCGCGTCGCCTCGAAGCCATCCATGTCCGGCATCTCACAGTCCATCAGCACCAGATCGGCTTGCTGGTGGGTCAGCCATTCGAGCGCCTCGCGGCCGTTGTCCTTGACGGTCACCGTCATCCCGAGGCGTTGCAGCTCGGCTTCGGCCACGAGGGCATTGACGGGGTTGTCCTCGACCAACAGCACATGGTGCACCTGACCATCGAGCTCCGCCATGGTGGCGGGCAGGGTGTCGGCACGGATCGGTTCGTCCGGCAACACCGGCAGTGGCAACAGGAAGGTGAACACCGATCCCTGCCCCGGCGTGCTGCGGCAGCTCATGTCTCCGCCCATCGCGCGACACAGGTCGCGAGAAATCGTCAGGCCCAGCCCCGTGCCGCCGACATGCCGGCGGTAGGTGTCCTCGGCCTGATAGAAGGCATCGAACACATGCGCCAGATCGTCGGGCGCAATCCCGATGCCAGTATCCTGCACCTCGATGCGCACCATCTGCCCCCCGCGCTCACGAGTGGCACGCAGGCTGACCTCCCCTTCGTGCGTGAACTTGATCGCATTGCCCAGCAGGTTGTGCAGCACCTGGCGCAAGCGCACCGGGTCGCCCATCACATCCACGCCGCGCTCGATGTCCAGCGCCAGTGTCAGCGTGAGGCCCTTGTCGGTGGCGGCAACCTGCGAGGTGTCGGCCACTTCAGTCAGCAGATCATGCAGATCGAAACGCTGCTCATGCAGCGGCAGACTGCCTGATTCCATGGCGGAAAAATCCAGCACGTCATTGATCACATTGATCAGGTGGTGGCCCGAACCGCGGATCAGCGTCAATTGCTTGAGGGACTGAGGATCCTGCTCCTTGGTCAGCAGGAGGCGCACCAGGCCCAGGATGCCGTGCAAGGGGGTTCGCATCTCATGGCTCATGGTGGCCAGGAAACGGCTCTTGGTCTCGCTCAGCAAGCGTGCCTGCGTCAATGCCTGAGACTGCGCATGGGCCACCTGCTCGCTCTGGAAGCGCAAACGCATCAACTCGCTCATGCGGCGATGCGAATGGCGCGACTCGCGCAGCAACAGCATGAGCATCCCGAACAGGGACAGGGCGCAGAACACGCCCAGATCATCGTGACGGGTCAGCGCATAGATGCCATTGGGCAGCAAGATGGGCACGATGAACAGCGCAGCCGCCAGGCGATCGATCTGCAGCATGAAGGTGCCCAGCGCGGACACCGCGATCATCACACCGATGGTGACCGCCGCCACTTCGAGGTTCTGGAGCGGTGTCAACCACCAGCCCAGCATGCCCCAGGTGACGCCATCCACCCCCACCAGCAGCCGAAACACGGGCAGGGAGGAATGCTGATCCGCCGGCTCGCGCGCCAGAAAGACCAGCGAATTGCGCCAGCGGATCGTGCCCATGACCAGACGTGCAAAGGCAAAAAAGGCCAGATGCTCCACGGGCAAGCGGCGTTGCAGGATCCACAGGACACCCAGGGTCAGCACCCAGCCAAACAAAATATAGCGGGGCACCACCTCGTGCGAAGCACGTTCCAGTTCGCGGACAACGCGGACATCCAGGTCGCGCGACTCCGCCACCGAGGCAGAAGCCAAGGCAGTCGAGGTCGAAGCGGGGGAAAGCAAGGAGCCCATCACAAGCAGTCGGAACGCACAGAGTGGACTGAAGTCCGACGAGTATGCAGGGGCCTCGGAGAAGGCATAAGGCAGAGTTGCACCGGGACCTGCCCCCAGTCGTGAGTTTCTGTGCCGACGACCTGATGACCCCAGGCGGTAGCATGTCACCTTGAACAGTCCCCACTCATCCGGTTTCATGACGCCCCTGCCCCACCCCACGACGCTCTACACCATCGCCATGTCGCACTACAGCGAGAAGATCCGCTGGCTGCTGGACCATGAAAAGGCGAGCTATCGCGAGGTGGCGCTGACACCGGTGTTCCATGTGCGCCCGGCCCTGCTCAAGGGCATGCGCGCCCGAACCACCGTGCCGGTGCTGCAGGTGGGGAACACATCGGTGCAGGACAGCACCCGGATCATTGAATGGCTGGCGCGTGACCACGGTCCCCTGAGCACCCTGCCCGCGGCCTACGCGGCCGACATCATGGCGGTGGAAGACCGTTTTGACGCCATCGGCAAGGACGTAGCGCGCTACCTGTACTTCACGGGTTTCGAGCACACCGAGACCATCCTGGACATGTGGACCCGCTTTGCGTCGCCCTTCGAAGCGCGCGTGGTGCGCTGGAGCTACCCGCTCATCAAGGCCGTGTTCAAGATCAAGCTCAACATCAACGCGGCAGCCGCTCAACGTGCCGAGCAACGCATCGACGCGGCCTTGACATGGCTGGAAGAGCGGATCGCCCAGGGCCAGACTTACCTGGTGGGTGATCAATGGACGGTGGCCGACATCACCGCCGCCTCCCTGCTGGCCCCCATGGCCTGCCCCCTGGAGCACCCGGTCTATGGCGCACCGTCGTTCCGCAGCAAGATGCTCCCCACGCAGGCCTTGTGGCGTGATCGCCCGGGGCTGGAGTGGGTTCGCCAGATGTATGCCCGTCATCGGGGCCCCGTGTGGGTCCAGGCACCCACGGGGCACGCCTGAAAGCGACCTGGATCGAGCCAGTCTGGCGCTCGTTCAGCTCGTTCGCCCCTGATACCAGCTCGAGTCCACCTCATTGAAGATGGATCCGCTGTCCTCCTCGGGCTGGTGGTAAGGCCCCGTGCCGCTGTGCTCCGCCGTCGAGGCGGGCACGAAGCTACCTGACTTGACGTCGAAGACATAGACCTCGCCTTCTTCGATGACGTAGTGCCATCCATGCAGTGAGATCTCTCTCTTTTCGACGCGCTGGCGCACCATGGGGTAGTCCATCAGGCGCTCCAGCTGCAGCACCACCGAGCGCTGCTCCGTGCGGCGCAGGGCCTCGGGGCTGACCTGCACGGGCAAGGCGGCCTCACGCGCCAGGTCCAGCCAGGCCTGCAGGTTCTTGGCCTCGGGTGAGATCTCTTCGTACAGTGCCTTCACGGCACCGCAGTGCGAATGGCCGCAGACGATGATGTGGCTGACGTGCAGATTGAGCACGGCATACTCAATGGCTGCGGCCGTGCCATGCAGACCATGCAGGCCGTTGTAGGGCGGCACCAGGGCCCCCACGTTGCGGACGATGAACAATTCTCCCGGCCCCGTGCCTGTGAGCATGTAGGGCACCAGGCGGGAATCGGAGCAGCCCACGAACAGGATGGTCGGGTGCTGCCCCTGCTCCACCAGGTGCTGAAACTTCTCCTTGTAGTCGGGGAAGAAGTCGTCGTGAAAGCGCCTCAGGCGCTCCAGCAGGTGGTCATCCATGGGCAGATCACTGCAGCAGTGGCGAATCGGCCGCGTCCAGATCGACGCCTTCGACCTCCCAGCGGCCAGCCAGCAACTGCATGGCCTGACGCAAGGCGGTCACCCAGGCCTGCTGACGCAATGACTGGGCCACAGCCGCCTGCACAGCCTCAAAAGGCTGCGCCTGACCAGGGTCACGCGCCAGCACCTCGACCACGTGCAGGCCGAAGCGGCTGTGGACCAGGCGCGGGAGTACACCCACATTGGCACTGCCCTCGTCCTTGGCAAACAGTTCACGGGCGAACTCAGGAGCGCAGTCCTGGGCGGACAGCCACCCCAGATCACCCCCCTGCGCCGAGCTGGGGCAGTTGGAAAGCAACTGGGCCACTTCGCCAAAACGGCGGGGCTCGGAGCGCACATCCAGCAGGGCCTGCTCAGCCCTCAGGCGCAGGGCCTTGACATCGACCCCGGGTGTGACCGCAAACAAGATGTGTCGGGCCTGCACACGCTCACCGATCGCGTACTGCGAGGCATGCGCGGCAAAGTGTCGACGGCAACTGGCCTCATCGGGCTCGGGCACCTTCAGGTGTCGATCCAGCCAGGTGTCGATGGCTTCAGCCGCCGCTTCGGAGATCACACCGTCCTGGGGAGCGGGATCGTCCGCCGGCAGCAGGCCGTCCTCGATGGCGGCCTGGCGCAAGAGCTCCAGGCTGGCACGCTGGCGGCACTCGGCGTCACTGAGGGCGCTGGCATCATCGGCCAGCACCACCTCACCCACCCGCAGGGTGGCCACCACGGGCGGAACAGCTTCGTTCAAAGGGGTATGGCTGTGCATGGCTGATCACTCCGGCAAACCGATCTTGCGACTGCGCACCACCTGCCAGGGTCGGACCAGATAGCCCACCGTGGCAAAACCGCTCCACACATGCACCAGACGGGTGAAGGGGAAGATGGCGAACAGGCTCATGCCCATGAACATGTGGATCTTGAAGACCGGCGACACATCCGTGATGAAGCTGGCGGCATCGCCCTGGAAGGTCACCAGATGCTGGGCCCAGGACATGAGCTTGAGCATGGTGGCGCCATCGCTGTGCTGGATGGACAGCGGCACGGTGGACAGGCCCAGCAGCAGCGTGGCCAGGATCCAGAACAGCACCAGGAAGTCACGGCCCCGCGAGGTGGCACGCACACGGACATTGGTCAGGCGACGATGGATCAGCAACAAGAGCCCGATCAGGCCAATGCTGCCCAGGATGCCACCGGCCACCACGGCCAGCATCTGCTTCTGTGCGGGTGTCACACCCAATGCATGGATGACCTCGTGCGGGGTCAGCATGCCGAAGAAGTGGCCGAAGAACAGGCCGATGATGCCCAGGTGGAACAGGTTGGAGCCCACCCGCAGGGTGCCGGTGGACAGCATCTGGCTCGACTCGCTGCGCCAGGTGTACTGGTCGCGATCGAAACGGGCCAGGCTGCCCAGCAGAAAGATGGCCCCACAGATGTAGGGATAGATGCCAAAGATGAATTGGTGTGAGAGGCTCATGCTGATGCTCCTCGTTGCGCACCCGACGACGCGCGCCGGACGATCTGGATGGGTTGAGGCTGGTCAGGGCTTTGCTGCCCCTTGCTGGAACAGCCACCGAAGGCTTCGGGTTCGGCCCAGGACGCATCCAGGGCTTCGTCCTCGGGCACCTCGACGGCCTGCAGGGCTTGGTTGGCCAGCTCCAGCACGGCAGCCACCACATGGGCGTACAGGCTGCGGCGCTTGAGCAAGGCGGCATACAGGGCGTTGAGGATGTGGGCAAACTCGGCCACGAAGCCCTGCATCTGCTCGATGGCCAGCGTGGAGGTGAACTCCAGCACCACGGGCAGGTAGTCGGGCAACTCGCCCGCGACCTGGGCCGGGTCCAGGTACAGACCGCCCTGCTCATAGGTCTTGAGCAGGTCGATCATGGCTGGTCCCCGGTCACGCGAGTCTCCGTGCACATGCTCGAACAGGTGCAGCGAGGTGGAGCGCCCCCGGTCGAACAGCTCCACATACTCGGCCTCGACCTCGATGGGGTCCCGTGAGGACAGCACCTCGATGAGAAGCTCCAGCCCCTGCAGGCGCTTGGCCGGCAAGGCATGCTCGGCGTTCAGGGCCTCGCGCAGTTCTGGCAGGGCCGCGCGCAGCTCGGCGTTCGGATAGGTCAGCAAGTGGGCCAGGGCGCGCAGGCTGTAGACCGGCGTGACATGCTGGCCCATGAGGCTTTTCAGGGATGGCAAGGCACTCATGCTCAGACCTCCGACTTGATGGGAATGGTGCGCTTCTTGGTGCCACCGAACAGGCTGGCCTCGGAGGCGCCGTCAGAGCACCCATTGCCAAACGAGAAGCCGCAGCCACCGCGCAGGTCAAAGGCGTTCTCGGCGTACTCGCGGTGCGCTGAGGGGATGACAAAGCGGTCTTCGTAGTTGGCAATGGCCATGACGTGGTACATGTCCTCGACCGTGTTCTTGTCCAGGCTGACCTGGTCGAGCACACGCTTGTTCTCGGCCCCATCCACATGGCGGCTGCGCATGTAGGCGCGCATGGCCAGCATGCGCTCCAGCGCCCGGGTCACCGGGAAGGTGTCGCCGGCCGTCAGCAAGTTGGCCAGGTACTTGACCGGGATGCGCAACTGGTTGACGTCGGGGATCTCGCCATTGACGCCCAGATCGCCCGAGTTGGCGGCGGCCTGGATGGGCGACAGGGGCGGCACGTACCAGACCATGGGCAGGGTGCGGTACTCGGGGTGCAGGGGCAGTGCCACCTTCCACTCGACCGCCATCTTGTAGACGGGGCTGTTGCGGGCAGCCACCAGCCAGGACTCGGGGATGCCGTCGGCCCGGGCCTGCTCGATCACCTTGGGGTCGTTGGGATCCAGGAAGAGATCCAGTTGGGCCTGGTACAGGTCACGGTCGTGTTCAACGCTGGCGGCCGCCTGGATCTGGTCGGCGTCATACAGCAGCACGCCCAGGTAGCGGATGCGGCCCACGCAGGTCTCGGAGCACACCGTCGGCTGGCCCGCTTCGATGCGGGGGTAGCAGAAGATGCACTTCTCGGCCTTGCCCGATTGCCAGTTGTAGTAGATCTTCTTGTAGGGGCAGCCTGAGACGCACATGCGCCAGCCGCGGCACTTGTCCTGATCGATCAGGACGATGCCGTCTTCCTCGCGCTTGTAGATCGAGCCCGACGGGCACGATGCCACGCAGGCGGGGTTGAGGCAGTGCTCGCACAGGCGAGGCAAGTACATCATGAAGGTGTTTTCGAACTGCCCGTAGATGTCCTTCTGGATGGCGTCGAAGTTCTTGTCCTTGCTGCGCTTGGCGAACTCGCCACCCAGGATCTCCTCCCAGTTGGGGCCCCACTCGATCTTCTCCATGCGCTGGCCGGTGATCAGGCTGCGCGGACGCGCGGTGGGCGCGGCCTTCGACTTGGGCGCGTTCTGCAGGTGCTCGTAGTCGAAGGTGAAGGGCTCGTAGTAGTCGTCGATTTGTGGCAGGTTCGGGTTGGAGAAGATCTTCATCAACAAGCTGAGCTTGCCGCCCTGGCGAGGCTCGATCTTTCCGTTGCTCTTGCGCACCCAGCCACCATTCCACTTGTCCTGGTTCTCCCACTCTTTGGGATAACCGATGCCGGGCTTGGTCTCGACGTTATTGAACCAGGCGTACTCGACGCCGGGGCGAGAGGTCCAGACGTTCTTGCAGGTCACCGAGCAGGTGTGGCAACCAATGCACTTGTCCAGGTTCAGGACCATCCCGATTTGAGCGCGAACTTTCATGCGTGTGCTCCTTGCGAGCTGGTGGCGGAACCTTCACCGTCCAGCCAGTCGACCTTGTTCATCTTGCGCACCACGACGAACTCGTCGCGGTTGGTGCCGATGGTTCCGTAGTAGTTGAAGCCGTAGCTGAGCTGGGCGTAACCGCCGATCATGTGGGTGGGCTTGAGCACGATCCGGGTGACCGAGTTGTGGATGCCCCCCCGCGTGCCGGTGATCTCCGAGCCCGGGGTGTTGATGATCTTTTCCTGTGCGTGGTACATCATGACCATGCCCGGGTTGACGCGCTGGCTCACCACCGCACGGGCCGCAATGGCGCCGTTGGTGTTGAACAGCTCGACCCAGTCGTTGTCCACGATGCCCGCCCGTTTGGCGTCATCCTCGCTCAGCCAGATCACCGGGCCACCGCGGTTGAGCGTGAGCA
Organism: Aquabacterium sp.; assembly: GCF_036279655.1. Classification (GTDB taxonomy): domain Bacteria; phylum Pseudomonadota; class Gammaproteobacteria; order Burkholderiales; family Burkholderiaceae_C; genus Aquabacterium. The sequence continues at coordinate 42,208 of NZ_DASUIT010000045.1, forward strand.
TCAACAGGTTGTCCGTGTAGGTGGAGTGGATGCCCCACTTCTGGTGCGGCGTGATGAAGTTGAGCGCGATCTCCTTGTGGCCGTTGGGCTTGCGATCCTGCACGTCGTGCAGGGTCTTGAGGTCCACGGGCGGACGGTAGGACACGAAGCCCTCGCCGAAAGCGATCATCCAGGGGTGATCCTGATAGAACTGCTGACGGCCCGTCAGGGTGCGCCATGGAATCAGCTCATGCACATTGGTGTAGCCGGCGTTGTAGGACACCTTCTCGCTTTCCAGGCCTGACCAGGTGGGCGAGGAGATGATCTTGCGCGGCTGCGCCTGGATGTCGCGGAAGCGGATCTTCTCGTCTTCGCGGTGCAGGGCCAGGTGGGTGTGATCCAGACCGGTCTGCTTGCCCAGCGCATCCCAGGCCTTGACGGCCACATGGCCGTTGGTCTCGGGAGCCAGCATCAGCACCACTTCGGTGGCGTCGATGTCGGACTCGATCTTGGGCAAGCCCTGGCTGACACCTTCGTCACGCACACGACCATTGAGATCCCCCAAGGCCTTGACTTCATCCTGGGTGTTCCAGCCGATGCCCTTGCCGCCATTGCCCAGCTTGTTCATCAAGGGGCCCAGCGAGGTGAAGCGCTTGTAGGTGTTGGGGTAGTCGCGCTCGACCACGGTGATCTGCGGCGCGGTCTTGCCTGGGATCAGGTCGATCTCGCCACGCTTCCAGTCCTGCACGCCAAAGGGCTGCGCCATCTCGGCCGGGGTGTCGTGCATGATGGGGGTCATCACGACCTCCTTCTCGGCACCCAGGTGGCCCACACAGACTTCGGAGAAGGTCTTGGCAAAACCCTTGTAGATCTCCCAGTCAGAGCGTGCTTCCCAGGCCGGGTCCACCGCCGTGGACAGCGGGTGGATGAAGGGGTGCATGTCGCTGGTGTTGAGGTCGTTCTTCTCGTACCAGGTGGCCGTGGGCAGCACGATGTCCGAGTACAGGCAAGTGGTGCTCATGCGGAAGTCCAGCGTGACCAGCAGGTCCAGCTTGCCTTCAGGTGCATGGTCATGCCATTTGACTTCCAGCGGCTTGGCATCGTTGGACCCGAGGTCCTTGCCTTGCACGCCGTGGGTGGTGCCCAGCAGATGCTTGAGGAAGTACTCGTGCCCCTTGCCCGATGAGCCCAGGATGTTCGAGCGCCACACGAACATGTTGCGCGGCCAGTTGGCCGGGTTGTCCGGGTCCTCGCAGGACAGCTTGAGCGAGCCGTCCTTGAGGGCACCGATGACATAGTCCTTGGGATCCAGGCCCTTGGCCGTGGCGTCCTGAACCACCTTGAGCGGGTTGGTCTGCAGCTGGGGTGCCGAGGGCAGCCAGCCCATGCGCTCGGAGCGCACGTTGTAGTCGATCATGCTGCCGCCGAACTGGGCCTTGTCAGCCAGCGGTGAGAGCACTTCTTCGACGCCCAGCTTCTCGTAGCGCCACTGGTCGGTGTGGGCGTAGAAGAAGCTGGTGGAGTTCTGCTGACGGGGGGGGCGCGACCAGTCCAGGGCAAAAGCCAGCGCGGTCCAGCCGGTCTGGGGACGCAGTTTTTCCTGGCCCACGTAGTGAGCCCAGCCGCCACCGGACTGACCGATACAGCCGCACATCATCAGCATGTTGATGATGCCCCGGTAGTTCATGTCACAGTGGTACCAGTGGTTCATGGCTGCGCCGATGATGACCATGGACTTGCCATGGGTCTTGTCGGCGTTGTCGGCGAACTGGCTGGCCACGGTGATGAGCTGGGCGCGTGGCACCCCGGTGATCTGCTCCTGCCAGGCCGGGGTGTAGGGCACGTTCTCGTCGAAGGACTTGGCGCCATCGTCCACCAACTGGCCACTGGCGTCCTTGAGGCCACGGAACACGCCGTAGCTGGCCACCTGCAGGTCGAACACGGTGGCCACCCAGACCTCGCGGCTCTGGCCATCCTTGCCCTGCACGGTCACGCGCTGCATGGGCACATTGCGCAGCAGGATGTCGCTTTGCGTGTTGTGCTGGAAGTTGGGGGTCTCGATGCCGCCAAAGTAGGGGAAGGCCACCTTGTTGACGTCGGCCGGGCGCACTTCGGCCTGGCTGGCGTCCTCCAGCACGGACAGCTTGAGCGTGATCTGGCGATCGCCCACGGCTTCCTTGTCTTCGAGGTTCCACTTGCCCTGGTCGGGGCGGCCATCGGCGCCCCAGCGGAAGCCGATCGAGCCATTGGGCTGCACGATGGCGCCTTCGCTGTCATAGGCCAGGGTCTTCCACTCGGGGTTGGTGCCGCTGGCCAGATCGCCGCTCATGTCGCTGGCGCGCAGGTAGCGGTCCGGCACCAGCGCCTTGCCTGCAGGGGTGTCCTGCTCCTTGAGCATGACCAGCATGGGCAGGTCGGTGTAGCGGCGGGCGTAGCCGTCGAAGTAGGTGCTGCGCTTGTCAAAGTAGAACTGCTTGAGGATCACATGGCCCATGGCCATGGCCACGGCCGAGTCGGTGCCCTGCTTGGGGTGCATCCAGATGTCGGCCAGCTTGGAGATCTCAGCGTAGTCGGGGGTGACGGCCACCGTCTTGGCCCCCTTGTAGCGCACCTCGGTGAAGAAGTGGGCATCGGGTGTGCGGGTCTGGGGCACGTTGGAGCCCCAGGCGATGATGAAGTTGGAGTTGTACCAGTCGGCCGACTCGGGCACGTCGGTCTGCTCACCCCAGATCTGCGGGCTGGCTGGCGGCAGGTCGCAATACCAGTCGTAGAAGGACATGCACACGCCACCGATCAGGCTGAGGTAGCGGCTGCCGGCGGCATAGCTGATCATGGACATGGCCGGGATCGGCGAGAAGCCGATGATGCGGTCAGGGCCATGCTGCTTGATGGTGTAGACGTTGGCCGAGGCGATGATCTCGTTGACCTCTTCCCAGGTGGTGCGAACAAAGCCACCCAGGCCACGCTCCTTCTGCCAGCTGCGACGGGTCTCGGCGTTGCTCATCAGGGCCGCCCAGGCGTCCACCGGGGTCTTGGCCACCGTGCGGGCGGCACGCCAGTGCTTGAGCAGCTCACCGCGCACCATGGGGTGCTTGACGCGGTTGGCGCTGTAGAGGTACCACGAGTAGCTGGCGCCCCGGGCACAACCACGGGGCTCGTGGTTGGGCAGATCGTCGCGGGTGCGGGGGTAATCGGTCTGCTGGGTTTCCCAGGTGACGATGCCGCCCTTGACATAGACCTTCCACGAGCACGAACCCGTGCAGTTCACGCCATGGGTGGAGCGCACGATCTTGTCGTGCTGCCAGCGGTTGCGATAGGCATCTTCCCAGGTGCGATCTTCACCCGTGGTGACGCCGTGACCATCGGCGAACCCCTGCTTGGGTTGGGCGAAAAAGGTCAGTCGGTCGAGGAAATGACTCATGAGTGTTCTCCGAGTTCTGATCAGCAGGGCTGTTCAGCGTTGTCGCGGGCATAGAACCACCATGTGGTCACGATGCACAGCAGATAGAAGGCGATGAAGACCAGCAGGGCCGCCTCGGGGCCGCCGGTGGCGGCGATCGAGGTGCCGTAGCTCTTGGGGATGAAGAAGCCACCGTAAGCCGCGAAGGCACCGGTGAAGCCCAGCACGGCGGCCGCTTCGGTATTGGCCTCCTTGATCGCAGCGTTCATGGCAGACTCGTCATTGCGGGCCACGCGGCTGGTCTTGAGGTTCATGAAGATCACGGGGATCATGCGGAAGGTCGAGCCGTTGCCGATGCCGGTGGTCAGGAACAGCACCAGGAAGCTCAGGAAAAAGCCGGTGAAGCTGCCTTCAGCAGGCCCCCAGGGCAGTGCGTACGCGCTGTGCGAGCCCTTGGGCAGGAAGATCAGCACGCCCACCACGGCGATGGCCATGACGATGAAGTTCCACAGCGTGACCTTGGCGCCACCGAGCTTGTCGGCCAGCCAGCCACCCACGGGGCGGATCAGGGCGCCGACCAGGGGACCGATCCAGGCGTAGGCCAGCGGGTTCACATCCTTGAACTGCGACTTGATCAGCAGGGGAAAGCCAGCGGCATAACCGATGAAGGAGCCGAAGGTGCCCAGATACAGGATGCACATCAGCCAGTTGTGCTTGTTGCGAAAGATGGCCGCCTGTGTGGCGAAAGAGGCCTTCGCATCGGCAATGTCGTTCATGAAGAACCAGGCGGCCAGCGTGGCGATCACGATCCAGGGCACCCACACGAAGGCGGCGTTCTGGGCCCAGATCTCGACGTGCTGACCGGCCTTGTTGACGATCTGCTGCGACTCACCGCCAAACACACCGAACAGGCCCACCGAGATGATGATGGGGCTGAGGAACTGCACCACCGACACCCCCAGATTGCCCAGACCGGCGTTCACCCCCAGGGCCGAGCCCTTGCGCTCCTTGGGAAAGAAGAAGCTGATGTTGGCCATGCTGGAGCTGAAGTTGCCGCCCCCCAGGCCGCACAGCAGCGCCAGGATCAGCATGGTGGGATACGGTGTGGTGGGATCTTGCACCGCGTAGCCGATGCCGATGGCCGGAATCAGCAGCGAGGCCGTGGAGATGGCCGTCCAGCGACGACCGCCCACCACCGGCACCATGAAGGAGTAGAAGATACGCAGCGTGGCACCCGAGAGCGCCGGGGCCGCGGCCAGCCAGAACAGCTGGTTGGTGGAGTACTTGAAGCCCATCTGCGGCAGGTTGACGGCGACCACGCTCCACAGCTGCCAGACGGCAAACGCGAGGAAGAGCGCGGGCACGGACACCCACAGATTGAGCTTGGCAATGGCCTGACCCTGGGTTTCCCAGAAGGCCTTGTCCTCAGGGGTCCAGACGGTCAAGGTACTGCCCGGGCGGGCCGATCTTGCCGATGTGGTGGTGGTTGACATGATGGTTTCCTTGAGAGGGGATTTCAAGCGCGTTGACCGACCACGGCGCCCTGGGGCTCGCCGCCCAGCACGTCACGGGTGCGCACTTCGGTCAGATACATCCAGATCAGCGAGACCCAGACCACGCCATAGAGCAACATGAAGGCGCTGGAGCGGATGCCGGTGACATCCAGCAGGAAGCCGAAGATGATGGGCAGCACGAAGCCCCCCATGCCACCGGCCAGACCCACGATGCCCGAGATGGCACCGATGTTCTTGGGATAGTCATCGCTGATGTACTTGAAGACGCTGGCCTTGCCGAAGGCCCAGGCGATGCCCAGGACAAACATCAGCGCAGTGAAGGTGTAGACATTCAGGCCGATGTGAAAGGTCTTGGGGCCGTTGATCGTCAGGATGGTGAAGTCGGTCTGCGGATAGCTCAGCAGGAACAGGCAGATCCAGCTCACCCACATCACCCACCAAGTCACCTTGTGGGCGCCATGCTTGTCCGACAGGTAGCCGCCGATGGCCCGCAGCACGCCGCCAGGCAGCGAGAAGCAGGCGGCCAGCAGCGCGGCCACGCGGATGTCCAGGCCGAATTCACCCACGTAGTACTGCACCATCCACAGGCTCAGGCCCACATAACCGCCGAACACGATGCTGTAGTACTGGCAGTACTTGAGCACGCGCGGATCCTTGAGCTGCTTGAGCTGCTCTGCAAAGCTGGCCTTGGATTCCACCAGGTGCGAGGGGTCCGAGTGGCTGCCCACCCAGAACAGCAGGGCGGCGCCCAGCATCACGGCCGCGTAGACCTGGGGCACCATGGTCCAGCCGAAGGCCACGACCAGGGCCGGGGCCACGAACTTGTTGACCGCGGCGCCCGAGTTGCCCGCCCCGAACACCCCCATGGCGAACCCTTGCTGGTGCTTGGGGAACCAGCGAGCCACATAAGGCGTGCCCACCGAAAAGGAGCCCCCTGCCAGACCGACGAACAGCCCCAGCACCAGGAAGTGCCAGTACTGCGTGGCGTAGCTCATCAGCCAGATGGGGATCACGCACAGCATCATCGTGATGAACAGGACGATGCGCCCGCCGAAGCGGTCGGTCCACACGCCCAGAGGCACGCGGATCAGGGACCCGGTGAGCACCGGGGTGGCGGTCAGGAGACCGAATTCAGTGGCACTGAGGCCCAGGGATTTCTTGATCGGTATCCCGATCACCCCGAACATCATCCACACCATGAAGCACACGGTGAAAGCCAGTGTGCTGACGCCCAGTACCGACAGGGCCTTGCTTCTTTGAGACATGGAACTCTCCTTTTCCATGTCTGCCAGTGTGGGAATTCCCGGGGAATCTGACCATCCTTCTCACGGCCGGATGCTGCACTGCAAAAGAACGATGGGCTGCCGATCTCGCCACACCCCCATCGTTCGAAAGGAGTAGTCCGCCACCAGGCTTGCGCCAGATCAAGGCCGACGAGCCGAGAGTTCGCCATCCTCTGCCGACCACCCTCCTCCCAGCGCCTTGTAGAGCAGCACGGTGTAGGTGTTGAGGGAGACATCGGACTGGATGGCCTCGTCCTCCCGCTTCAGCGCTTCGGCATCGGCCTCCAGACTGACCTGCAGCAACTCCTGTCCGGTCGTGAACAGCGCTGCCTTGCGCTGGGCAATCTGCTTGGCCAGCTCCGCCGCCTGCACCATCAGTTCATGGCGTGTCTGAAAGGCCTTGAGGGCCGTGTAGACGTTGTCGACGTCTTCCAGCGCCGACAGCACTTTCTGCTCATATTCCGCCGCCACACCCTCGAGCTGGGCTTGGTTGACGGCGATGTTGGAGCGGATGCGTCCGGCATTGAACAAGGGAATGCGAACCCCCACTCCCAGGGTCTGCAGGCCAAAGTTGGTCCCTTCGATGTTGTCGGGGTGCAGTCGGCCCGCCGCGTTCGAAAAGCCCAGGTAGAACTTGGGCAGCAGGTCGGCCTTGGCCGACCCCACCTTGGCCGCCTGCGCCCTCACCCGCCGGGCCGTGCCCCGCACATCGGGGCGACGCTCCAGCACATCCCCTGGCAGCACGGCCGGCAGACTGGGAGGTCGCCGGGCGGTGGTCGGCCGCGGTGGCAAGACAGCGACCGCCGCGCCCTGAGGAGCCAGCCCGCGAAGCACGGCGATCCGCCTCAGGTGACTGGCCAGGAGCGCCTTGAGCGGCTCGATCTGGGACTGCACGCTGCGCAACTGCAACTCGGCCTTGGCCACCTCGCTCATATTGGTATGCCCGGCCTTGTAGCGCCCCTGGGCATAGCGGACGGCCCGCTCGGCCACGAGCACGCCCCGCTGCAGGGCCTCCATGCGTTGCTCGGCCCCCCGCGCCTCGAAGTAACGCGTGGCGATGTCACCGGCCACCAGCAACTGCGCCCCGTGCTTTTGCTCCTCGGCACCCATGATGAACTGGTGCACCATCTCTGCATCGGCCTGGCGACCACCGAAGACGTCGATCTCCCAGGTCACCTGCAGGCCTGCGGCCGTGGTGTTGCCCATGGGCGTGGACGTGTTGGGGTTCAGGGAAGGCAGCGGAATCTGTGTCGGAATGGGCAGCGGGATGGGCAAGGTGGGCATGCTCAAGCTGCTCTGCCCCGGGACCTGCGAGGTCTGCCGCCCTCTGGCCACCCCACCCATGGCCTCGACCGTGGGGTAGTAGGCCGATTCGGCCATGCCATGGTAGGCCCGGGCTTCCTTGATGCGCGCCAGCGCGATGCGAACATCGGTGTTGTTGCGCAGACCCTCCTCGATCAGCCCGGTGAGCACCGGATCGCGCAGGCTCTCCCACCATTTGGCGATCTCGGCCGGGTCCTGATGACCCGGTCCCAGATCGACCGTGTCGAACTTGTCAGGCAAGGTGGCCTGAAGCGGCGGGATGTCCACGTTCACCGTGGTACAGGCACTCAGGAGCAGCAGCGAACTCCACCCCAGCAGGCGCCCTGCAAAACAACCAGAAGGAAGCGCATTCATGAGAACCCCTCAGCCCTGGCGGGCCAGCATCAGACGGAAGCGCATCAGCGCGATGACCAGAAAGGCCACACCGATCCCGGAAACGGCCAGCATCTGCGGCCACACGATGTCCACCCCGGCCGCGCGGTACAAAACGCCCTGAGCCAGCTTGACGTAGTGGGTGGACGGCGACAGCTGCATCAGGTGTTGCAGCCACATTGGCATGTTCTCGGCGGGCGTGGCAGAGCCCGAGAGCAGGTACATGATCACGAAGACCGGCACCGACAGCAGGCCGAACTGCGGCATGGACGAGGTCACCGTGGCCAGCATGATGCCCAGGGCCGTCAGCGAGAACAGATACAGACCCGTGCCGGCCAGAAAGAGCAGGACCGAGCCTTCGACGGGCACCTGCAGCACGACCTTGATGACCAGCAGCGTGGACACAGCCACCGCCAGGAGGATGACCACGCCATTGGCGGCGATCTTGGCCACAGCGATCTCGCTGGCACGCACCGGCATGACCAGCAGGTGCTCGATGGTGCCGCGCTCACGCTCACGCATCACGGCCGCGCCCACCAGCACCACGGACAGCACCGTGACGTTGTTGATCAACTGCATCACCGAGGTGAACCAGCTGGTCGTCGTGTTGGGGTTGAACATGACATGGATCACCGCCTTGGTCGGCAGGCGTTCATCCATGCCCATGACTTTGAAGTCGGCCAGGGTCTCGCGCAGCACGATCTCGGTGATGTAGGCCACGCCCAGTTGCCCCTGGGCCATCGCAGTGGCATCCACCGTCAGGCCAATGGTGGCCTGGCGCTGCCCGTGGATGTCGGCCTCCAGGTTGCGGGGGATCTCCATGATGAAGAGAAAGCGCCCCTCCTCCATGGCCTGCTGAGCCGACTCCTGGTCCAGCACGACTGGCTCCTGGAACATCGGCGGGCGGATGGCCTGACGGATGCGCATCGACAGGCCGGACTGGTCATGGTCGATGATGCCGAAGGACACATTGGTCACATCGGCCTTGGCCCCGGTGGCCACCACATAGATCGCGATGGTGAAGGACACCACGATGGCGCCCATCATGGTGCGGTCACGCAGCACGCAGCGCAACTCCTTGACGCACAGGTGCAGGACGTTGATCAGCCAGATCATCATGTCATTTCTCCTGCTTGCTGACGAACTGGCGGGCAGCGACCAGATAGATCACCGTGAAGCCCAGCATGGCGCCACAGGCCATCCACAGCTGCCGGACCTGCAGGGACCAGCCCTTGGTGATCACGCCCAGGCTCACGCCCTGGAACCACGAGGCCGGGAAACCCACGGCGATGCCGTAGCTGCCGCCGCTGAGCGTCGAGATCGGGCTGAGCAGCCCCGAAAAGTTGGTGGCCAGCACCACGCACAGGATGGCGGTAAGGAACTGCGAGGCCACCTGGGTCTGCACAAAGGCCGAGATCAGCAGGCCCAGGGCCGTGATGGCAAAGGCATAGCACAGCGCCCCCAGCGTCAGGCCCAGCAGGCTGCCCTTGATCGGCAGGGCGAACACCGTGGCCAGCACGGCCACCAGGGTGACATAGCTGATCATGGTCAGGGCCACATAAGGCAGTTGCTTGCCGATCAGAAACTCACCGATGGAGCCGGGCGAAGCGTACAGATTGACAATGGTGCCCATCTCCTTTTCTCGCACCACGCCCAGGGCGGTGAGCATGGCGGGAATCAGGGTCAGCGCCACCATCAGGTTGCTGGGCGCGAACGAGAAGATGCTGCGGTACTCCTGGTTGAAAGACAGGCTGGGCTCGACCTTGATGGGCATCTCGGGGATGGTGGCGCCGGGCGTGGCCTTGCCAAACGCCAGGGCGTGCTCCATGGCCACGGCCCGCGCCGAATTGGCGGTGTGGGCCGCGCGCACCAGGCTGCCGCCGTCGACAAAGAAGCCGACTTCAGGTTGACGCCGCGCGATCAGATCCCGACCGAACCCTGGCGGAATGTCGATCACCAGCCACGATTCGGACGATTTGAGCTGCTTGTCGATTTCGCTGGCATCACTCAGGGTGGGCAACTCCTCAAAGTAGGGAGAGCCCCGGAAGTGATCGACCAGACGGCGGCTGTCGGTGCTCTGATCGCGGTCCAGGACCGAGTAGCGGATCTTCTCGACGTCAAAGCTCAGCCCCCAGGTGGCGGCGCACAGCACCACCAGCGGCCCGATGATGGCAAAGGCCAGGCGGATGCTGTCGTGACGCAACTCCATCGCTTCGCGCTGGGCATAGGCCCACATGCGGCTGAACCACAAGGCCACGGGTGAGCTGGACGGGGCCGTGGGGGCCGCCGTGATGGGCGCATCGAGCGGGTCGTCCTGAATGGGCTCGATCGTCATGTGCTCGGCCTCGGTGTCGGCCTCCAGGTAGTCGATGAAGGCCTGCTCCAGCGTCTCGCAGCCCTGACGCTCGCACAACTCGTCAGGCGCCCCCACGGCCAGCACGCGGCCATGGTGCATCAGGGAGATGCGGTCACAGCGGTGCGCCTCGTTCATGAAGTGGGTGGACACGAAGAGGGTCACGCCCTCCTCGCGCGACAAGCGGATGAGGTGGCGCCAGAACATGTCTCGCGCGGCGGGATCGACCCCCGAGGTGGGCTCGTCCAGGATCAGCACCTGCGGCTGGTGCAGACAGGCGGCGGCCAGTTGCAGGCGCTGGCGGATGCCCAGTGACAGGCTGGACGGGAAGGCATGCTCATGCTCGGTGAGCTCAAAGCGCGCCATGGACGAGTCGATGGCGTGACCCGCCGTGGCCGGGTCCATGCGGTAGAGCTTGGCGTGCAGGTCCAGGTTCTGGCGGACCGTCAATTCCTCATACAGCGAGAAGAGCTGAGACATGTAGCCGATGTGCAGGCGGGTGCTCAGGTCACTGGCGTCCACGGGCTCCCCCAGCAGCTTGGCACTGCCTTCGGTGATGTCCAGCAGCCCCGTGAGCATCTTCATGGTGGTGGTCTTGCCGCAGCCATTGGAGCCCAGGAAACCGAAGATCTCACCGCGCTCGATGCGAAAGCTCACGTCCTTGACCGCCGTGAAATCCCCGAAGCGGCGGGTCAGGCCTTCGGCCTCCATGGCCGGCGCCCCCTCGCGGTGTGGCAGGGGGGGAATGATCAAGGGCTCCGTATCACCCCGTTGCGAGAGCTTGACATAGGCCTCTTCCAGAGAGGCCGAGCGTGTCTGCTCCAGCACCTCCACGGTGGGGGCGCACACCAGCACCCGGCCGGCATCCATGGCCACCAGGTGATCGAAGCGCTCGGCCTCTTCCATGTAGGCGGTGGCCACCAGCACGGTCATGTGGGGGCGCTCGGCGCGCAGGCTCTCGACCAGGGCCCAAAACTGGCGCCGTGACAGCGGGTCCACCCCCGTGGTCGGCTCATCGAGCACCAGCAGATCGGGGTTGTGAACCAGGGCCCCGCACAGGGAGACCTTCTGCTTCATGCCCCCCGAGAGCTTGCCGGCGGGACGGTCAGGAAATGGCGCCAGCCCCGTGGCGCGCAGGAGCCGCTGGATGCGCGGGTCGCGCTCGGCGGGCGGCACGCCAAACAGTCGGGCTGAAAAATCGATGTTGTCGTAGACCGACAGGGATCGGTAGAGATTTCGTCCCAGACCCTGGGGCATGTAGGCCACCCGAGGTGCCAGTTCGCGGCGGAAGGCCTTGTCGGCCACATCGCCGCCCAGCACGCTCATGCGCCCGGACTGCAGCTTCTTGATCCCGGAGATCAGCGCCAGCAGGGTGGACTTGCCAACGCCATCGGGCCCCACCAGACCGATGGTGCGCCCCATGGGCAGGGACAGGCTGACCTGGTCGAGCGCCACCTGCTGGTCGTAGCGGTGACTGACCTGATCGATCTCGATGGCGTACTGCATGATCGATCACCAGGCATCGTCACTCTTGGCTGCGCTGGTCTTGACGTCGCCCGGCCAATCGTCCTGGGTCGACTCCGAATGGAGCTTGACAAAGCCATTGCCGGTCAACCCCGCCTTGAGCAAGCCGGCGTGCTTCATGGCCGTCTCTTCCGACAGGGCCAGTCTCACGCGATAGCTCAGCTTCTCACGCTCGGCAGGCGTCTCCACATGCTTGGGCGTGAACTGGGCCTCGGCCGATACGAAGGCCACCTTGGCGGGCAGGCGCAGATCGGGCGCGGCGTCCAGCACGATGCGGGCGTCGTCCCCCACCCGCACCCGACCGGAGGCGGCCGAGGGCAGGTAGATGGTCATGTGCACATGCGAGGTGTCCAGCACCGTGGCCACGCGGCCACCGGCGGGGATCACCGAGCCGGGCTCCACCACACGGTACTCGACACGGCCCGTCACGGGCGCGCGCAGGGTGTGGTCCTTGATCGCGGTCTGCAGGCGTTTGATGCCGGCATCGGCCTCCTCACTGGCGGCCAGGGCCTCACCCATGGCGGCGGTCGCAATGCCGATGCCTCGGGTCTCACCGTCGCGTTGGGCCTTGCGTTTTTGCAGCTCGGAGTCGGAGATCAGCACCTGCTTGCGCAGCTCATAGGCACTGTCGAGCTCCAGTTGCGCCACACTGGCCTTAATGCTCTGCACATCCCGCTCCCCCTCGGCTCGAGCCCGCGCCTTGAGGGCCCGCTGCTTCATGGCGTACACGCCTTCGAGCTGCCCGACATAGTCCGACGGGTCCATCTGTGCGATGACATCGCCAACCTTGACCTGATCGCCCTCGTTCACATTCACGGTCGACACCTGGCCAGCGAACTTGGTGGCGATTTCAACGCGCTGGACCTCCAGGCGGCCATTGACCTGAACGATGTTGTTGGGTCCCTCATCGCGGTTCATGACGGCATAAGCGGTCCATGCCGCTGACAAGGTCAGGGTCGACGTCAGAGCGCCCAGTACAAATCCACGGTATTTCATGATGAGTCTCCTTAAGGTCAGCCGAACTCATGATCGTGGTGGCGACGGCTGCGTCGCCTTGAACAAGGTCAACTCCAAAGACCCATTCCCAGGGACAAATCACGACTGTCGCGTGTGACGTCGCCCACGAAACCTTGTTGTCGTCACCCCTCCCCTCAAGGCCTCATGGCGCACGTCGGAGACCGTCTCCAGGGACTCGGTGAAAACCCTCGCCGTTCTTGAAATGCTTCAAGGACAGCTCAGACCCTACTGACCACCATGGTATGGCCCAGGACGGGATTGCTGCCACCCCTGGGTCGCGGTGACCCGCCCGCGCCGTCGGCACCAAAACGATGGAGAACTCACATGACTAAACCGCGCATGGTCCGAGTCGCTACTGCCTTGATGGCGGCACTCGCCTTCGGAGCGCAGGCTGATGACAAGAAAAGCATCACGCAACCCGAGATGAACTACCAGGCTGGCACCTCGCCGCTCGCCAATGAGCCGATGTACCAGAGCAGCAACCCCAAGGCGCCGCCCATGACGCTGACGGAGTTCGACAAGGCCCGCAAGATCTATTTCGAACGCTGTGCCGGCTGTCACGGTGTGCTGCGCAAAGGGGCCACCGGCAAGGCCCTGACGCCCGACATCACGCTGGGCAAGGGCACCGACTACCTCAAGGTCTTCATTGCCTACGGCTCACCGGCGGGCATGCCCAACTGGCTGACATCGGGCGAGATGAGCGAGGCCGACGTCGACCTGATGGCCCGCTACATCCAGCAAGACCCGCCCCAGCCACCCGAGTTCGGCCTGGAGCAGATGAAGCAGACCTGGAAGGTCATCGTCCCGCCTGACAAGCGCCCGACGAAGAAGATGAACAACTACAACATCACCAACATTTTCTCGACCACCCTGCGTGACACCGGTGAGGTCGCCCTGATCGACGGCGACACCAAGAAGATCATCAACATCGTCAAGACCGGCTATGCGGTGCACATCTCGCGCCTGTCGGCCTCGGGTCGCTACCTGTTCGTGATCGGCCGCGATGCCAAGATCAACATGATCGACCTGTGGATGCCCAAGCCCGACAACGTGGCCGAGATCCGCGTGGGCCTGGAAGCGCGTTCGGTGGACACCTCCAAGTACAAGGGCTATGAGGACAAGCTGGCCATCGCGGGCAGCTACTGGCCGCCCCAGTACACCATCATGAAGGGCGACACCCTGGAGCCCCTCAAGATCGTGGCCACCCGCGGCATGACCGTGGACACGCAGGAGTACCACCCGGAACCCCGCGTGGCCTCGATCGTGGCATCGCACTTCAAGCCCGAGTTCGTGGTCAACGTGAAGGAGACCGGCAAGACCCTGCTGGTGGACTACTCCGACATCAACGCCCTCAAGACGACCGAGATCGGCACGGCGCGCTTCCTGCACGACGGTGGGTTTGACTCATCCAAGCGCTACTTCATGGTGGCGGCCAACCAGAGCAACAAGATTGCCGCGGTGGACATGAAGGAAGGCAAGCTGGCCGCGCTGATCGATGTGGGCAAGATTCCCCACCCGGGGCGTGGCGCCAACTTCGTGCATCCCAAGTACGGCCCGGTGTGGAGCACCTCGCACCTGGGTAGCGAAG
>NZ_DASUIT010000046.1:0-38995 GCF_036279655.1 Aquabacterium sp.
GTCGGGGAACTCGCTACTCGCCCTGCAGGCGATCCGCTCAGACAACCCCGACGAGTCAGTTGTTGATGCGCGCTGCGCGCGCCCACCCCGACACTGTGCTGCTCGGCGCCCCCGAGGCGCCCGGCCAGAGGCCCCCTCGGCCCTTGGGTCGCCCCACTGGGTGGTGTGCGACGAGCCCGTGGTGTGATGCCACAAGCGTCACGCTGACGGGGTAGACCGCTTTCCTACGGGGCCATGACGCACGACGCGATGCATGTCTCGTCCCCGGGACCTATGCATGCCACGAGCAGGGCGACCAAGGGCGGAGGGGCCTGTAGGCCGGGCGCCTGAGTGGGTGCTGAGGAGCGGAGGCGGGAGGCAGGCGTGCGCAGCACGCCTCAAGCTCAAACTCGTTGGCGTTGTCTGAGCGTAGAGCCCGCAGGGCGCGCAGCGAGTTCGCCAACGCTGCCTCTTGTCGAGCACCGCAAGGGAGTCCCGCGCAGCGGGACCATCCACTTGAAGCCTGGCCTACAGGTCCCTCCGACCCAGCCCTGCGCTCTCACTCAAAGCGCCTGGCACACGCAGACATCAGACCGCCTCAAGCACTTTGCGCATCTTCTTGAGCGCCGCCACTTCAATCTGGCGGATGCGCTCGGCGCTGACGCCGTACTCGGCGGCCAGGTCGTGCAGCGTGGCACCGCCCGAGCCGTTGTCGTTGACCTTGAGCCAGCGCTCTTCGACGATGCGGCGGCTGCGTGCATCCAGGCCTTCCAGGGCCTGGCTGATGCCGTGGCTGGAGAGCCAGTCGCGGTGGTGCGACTCGATCACTCGGCTGGGCTCCTGCAGATCATCCGACAGGTAGTTCAGTGGTGCGGCCGGCCCCTCATGGTCGTCGTCTGCAGGGGCCTCCAGGGCCACATCGCCGCCCGCCATGCGGGTTTCCATCTCGATGACGTCTTCGGGACGTACATTGAGTTCGGTGGCCACGCGGTGGATCTCGGCCTCGCTCAGGGCGGCACGGCCCACATGGGCGTCATCGGCCTCGCCCTTGAACTGATGCTTGAGCGAGCGCAGGTTGAAGAAGAGCTTGCGCTGGGCCTTGGTGGTGGCCACCTTGACCATGCGCCAGTTCTTGAGGATGTATTCGTGGATCTCGGCCTTGATCCAGTGCATGGCGTAGCTCACCAGGCGCACACCCTGATCAGGGTCGAAGCGTTTGACGGCCTTCATCAGGCCGACATTGCCTTCCTGGATCAGGTCGCCCTGGGGCAGGCCGTAGCCCATGTACTGACGCGAAATGGACACCACCAGGCGCAGGTGGGACAGTACGAGGCGCCCGGCGGCCTGCACATCCTGCTGATCACGCAGACGGCGGGCCAGGGCTTGCTCCTCGTCGGCTTCCAGCATGGGAATGGCTTGAACGGCACGGATGTACGCATCCAGATTGCCCAGCGAGGGCACCAGACTCCAGGGGTCGCGGGGGGCAAGAGCGGTCGTCGTCACGGTCATGTATGGGCTCCTTTCGGCTCCTTCAACAGGAATATTAGCACTCCTGGCTAGTGAGTGCTAAACAAGGAAAAAGTTCCATTCACGGGCTCACGGACCTTGTCGTTGGCAGAGTTTGCGCCAGCGGTGGGCTGATGACATGCTGTTTGACCTGGCGGCCCATCTTAGGGAGCCCGTGTCAGCCCTGCAAGGGATTCGCCGGCGCTCACTGATTTCGGGTCGGGTGCTTTACATGCGCCCCGAGCTGGGCGTATGCTCGCACCGCATATGCTGCGGTGCAGCAATGCCGATTCAATCCAGATTCACATGGGAGCCCGGTCATGTTCATGACGCGTTTCACCTTGCCTTCGCGTTCTGCCTTGTGGGGCCGGCGCTGCTCGATGATGGTTTTGCTGGCCTCGACCTGGACGGCGCATGCCGATGTGCTGCCACGCCTGCCCGCGCTGGGGCTGGCCCCGGATGCCGTCACGGTCTCGGGCCTGTCCTCCGGGGCCTACATGGCCGGTCAGTTCGGCATTGCCTATTCGGGCTCACTGTCCGGCAGTGCCGTGCTGGCGGGCGGGCCTTACGGGTGTTCGCGCGGATCGGTGTCCACTGCCATGTTCAACTGTTCCTGCCCAGCCGAGAAGTCCGCTGTGCTGGATCTGGTCAACGCCTTTCCGGGCCTGGGTTGCTACACCTTCAGTCCGGAGGTCTACCGGGTGTTCAGCGAGCGTGCCATCCGGGGCAATCAGGGCGCCATTGACGATCCGGCCCACCTGCAGCGCCACCGCGTCTGGCTGTTTTCGGGGGGCAAGGATCCGGTCGTGCATCGCCAACTGGTGAGTGCGGCCGAACTGGTCTACCGCAGCCTGGGGGTGCCTGCTGAACAGATCCACCGCGAGGACGTGGCCGACGCGGGCCATGGCTTCCCCAGCCCGCAGGCCACGCAGGCCTGCAGTGCGACGCGCACGCCCTTCCTGACCCAATGTCATCTGGATGGTGCCGAGCAGGCGCTCAAGTGGCTCTACCCCGACATGGCCTCTGCCGTGGCCGGGCAGGCCGATGCGGGTCGTCTGCGCCAGTTCCGGCAGGCGCCCTATGGCACCCGGGGTGAGTTCAACAGCCTGGACAGCACCGGCTGGGTGTATGTGCCCAAGGCCTGCGAGCAGGCGGGGGCCGGCTGCCGCTTGCATGTGGCCTTCCATGGCTGCGAGCAGGGGCAGAGCTTCAAGACGAATGGCGAGCGCTTTGGCCTGCAGTTCGTGCAGGGGGCGGGCTACAACCCCTGGGCCGAGGCGGGCCGCATCGTGGTGCTGTATCCGCAGGTCAAGCCCAGCACCCAGGGCGATCTGTATCACCCCTATCGGTTCAACCCCAAGGGGTGCTGGGACTTCTGGGGCTATACCGAGAAGTACGCGGCGGGCAACAGCGCTGCGCCCAACTTTGCGAAACGATCTGCGCCGCAGATGAAGGCCGTCAAGGCCATGATCGATGATCTGCTGCGGGCCCCTGGAACCCCTTGACGTGCGGGCTCAGGCCGCCTGGGCCACGTCCGTTGACATCTCGCGCAGGCGCATGGTCAGGCCCACGGGCGTCATCGTGAAGGACATCAGTTCCTGGGCTTCCTGGCCATCGGGGGTGTCCACGGCCTCGATGTCGAAGGCATTGAGGATCATGGCCATGGCCAGCTTGATTTCCAGCAAGGCCAGGTAGCGCCCGGGGCACACGCGCGGCCCGGCCCCGAAAGGCATGGAGATGCGCTTGGCATTGGTGGCCTGGCTCACGCCTTGCCCATCGAGCCAGCGTTGCGGCTCGAACTGGGTTGCTTTGCTGAAATACTGCTCGTTGAGGTTGTCGTGGCGCAGCACCAGGAAGATCAGGGTGCCTTGGGGGATGAGCAAATCACCCACCACGGTGTCTTTCAGTGCCTCGACGGCATTGAAGGGCCCCACCGGTTTGAGGCGCATGGCCTCGTGTGCACAGGCCTCGATGTAGTTCAGATCGGCCATCTGCTCGGGCGTGAAGGCATCCAGGCGCGGCGCCACGCGACGGGCTTCTTCACGGGCGAGTTTCAGGGCCTGTGGGTGGCGTGACAGCAGGTAGAGCAGCCAGGACAAGGTGGTGGCGGTGGTGTCTTCGCCCGCGAGCAGCAGGGTGAAGACATTGCCGGCGACCTCGTTGTCGGTCACGCCACTGTCCTCGGCGTCGGCCGCCACGACCATGGCTTCCAGCAGGTTCTGGGGGCGCTCGCGCCGGGCCGGGTCCTGCAGGCGCTGGCGTGCCTGGGCGACGAAGTCCGCGATGGCGGCATTGACCTCCTTGACGCTGCGATCGAGTGCACGGTCCGCCGGCAGGCGCACATAGCGCCAGTAGGGCACCAGGGCGTTGAGGCGGCGGAACAGGGCCGGAAAGATCTTGTTGAGGTGCTGCTGGATGATGTCGTCGTCGGACTCCAGCGTGTGGGTCTCCGAGCCGAAGGCCAGGCCCGAGATGGCATCCACCGTGAAGCGCATGAGGTCGGCCTGCAGGTCGATGGCGGTGCGCTGCCGGGCCGCCTGGGTCCAGCGGCGGTGCAGGTTCTGGGTGACCTTGAGCAGTGCGGGGAAGTAGTTGCGCACATGCGTGGGCGAGAAGCTGGCCATGACCATGCGGCGCTGGTTCTGCCAGGAGGCGCCCTCGGCCGTGAAGATGCCGGGCTGGATGCCCATTTCGTCGACGATGTCGGCCAGGCGCGAAGGGCGGCGGAAGGTGTCGGGCCGATCACGCAGGATGCCGGTGATCAGCTCGTGATCGGAAATGATCACCAGGTGGTTGGGGCCGAGCCGGGCTTGCAGCATGGGACCGTACTGGTCGATCCAGTGTTCGATGTCCTGGTGCAGGCGTGACAGACGCACCTGCAGGTTGTTGCCCACCAGGGGCCAGGGCTTGGGGCCGGGCAGATCGGAGATCTGGCGTGTGGCGGTGGGCGTGGCGCCGGCGACGGGGGGCAGGGTCTCGGTGTTCATGGGCGTGATGATGTCCTCATGCCCCGATCTTGTCACTGTCGGCGCGTGCCAATTGATTGACCGCGAGGCGGCCAGGGCAGGAGTGCGTGGGTGCGCGCCATGTAGTCCCGGTAAGCTGGGCGGGTTTCTACCAGTCGGGCTTCCAGCAGGGGGATGCCCGACAGGCGCTTGAGCAGCAGCACCATGACCACGGGCGCCAGCAGGCTGAGCGGCCACCCCGGGCTGCCCCAGCTCAGGGGCACATAGGCCAGCCAGTGAACGCATTCGAAGAAGTAGTTGGGGTGCCGGCTGTGGCGCCACAGGCCGGTGTCGCACACTTGGCCATGCTGATCGGCGCGGCGCTTGAAGGCGGCCATCTGGGCATCGGCCACCGACTCACCCACCACGGCGATCAGCCACACCACGGCCGCGACGGCCAGGGCCCAGGGACCGGGGGAGCGGTCCTGCCAGACGGCGGGCAGGAAGGCGCTGCCGGCCAGGGCCAGGGTGAAGAGGTTCTGGAACTGGAAGAACCAGAACAGCCTGGCGGGTGCTTGTGCACCCCATTGCGCACGCAGGTTGGCATAGCGGAAGTCTTCGGCTGTGCGCCAGTTGCGTCGCCACAGATAGGTGCCCAGGCGCAGGCCCCACAGGCCACCCATCAGGGCCACGGCCACGCGCACCTCGAGCGGACCCGGGGCGACCCAGGCGAACCCCAGCGCCAGTGCCCCCAGCCCCCAGGCCCAGAAGCCATCGACGATGCCGGCGTTGCCCAGGCGGCGCTGCACCAGCCAGGCCATGGTCTTGACGAGAAAGAGCAGGAGTGCCCCCCAGCCCAGTGCCTGCCAGACACTCATGCGCGTGCCACTGTGGGTTGAGCCGGGCGGGCTGACAGCAGCGCACCGCCCGAGACCAGGACCAGACCGGCCACCAGCCAGCCTGTCAGCGGCTCATCGAGCAGGGGCACGGCCCCCAGCCCGGCCATGACCGGCACCAGGGCCACCAGGGCGCCGGTGCGCTCGGCCCCCAGGATGGACACCGCCCGCAGGAAGAGCACCATGGCCACGATGGTGGGCCCGATGCCCTGGTACAGGCCCTGGAGCAGCAGCATGGACAGTGGCACCTGATCCAGGTGGCGGGGCAGCGCCAGAAAGTACACCGGCAGGAACACGGCGGCCGAGCCCAGGGCCACGACCCGGGTCAGCAGCCAGGGGTCGTAGGCCCACTTCTTGACCAGCACACTGTAGGCGGCCCAGGCCAAGGAGGCGCCCAGCAGCAGCGCATCGCCCAGCAGGGTGGAGGCACCGGCATGGGCGTTCATGAACTGGGGCACGGCCACGCAGGCCACGCCCAGGGCGATGGGCAACAGGCCCCACAGACGTTGGCGCGAGGGGATGGCCCCCAGCATCAGCCAGGCCAGCAAGGTGACCAGGAAGGGCTGCATGCCCGGCATGAGGATGGCGCCATGTGCTGCCGGGGCGAACTTGAAGCCCGCGTAGGCCAGCACCAGGAAGAGCAGGCCGCCGATCAGGCTGAGGGCCCACAGCTTGGGGTCACGCCAGACATGGCGCTCGATCTTGAGCGAGAAGGGCAGCAGGATCAGGCTGGCCGTGCCCAGGCGCAGGGCCACGATGTCCCAGGAGCTCAGGGCGCTCTTGCCCCCCAGGCGGGAGATCAGGATGAAGCCCGCCCAGATCACCACGGTGGCCAGGGCGGCCAGATAGCCATGGAGCAGGGAAGGGCGTGTCATCGCTGGGCAGTCTAGCCCCGATCAAACGCCCTTGCCCATCAACGGTTTTGCGCCGTGTGCAGCGGCGTGGCGCCGTGCGTGACGGCGATGGCCGTCATGTTGACGATGCGGCGCACCGTGGCCGAGGGGTTGAGGATGTGCACTGGTGCGGCGGCACCCAGCAGGATGGGGCCCACGGTGATGCCCTGGCCGCCCGTCATCTTGAGCACATTGAACAGGATGTTGGCGGCATCCAGGTTCGGGCAGATCAGGATGTTGGCCGTGCCATCCAGCGTGGAGCCGGGCAACAGCTTGTGGCGCACGGCTTCGCTCAGCGCGGCATCGCCCTGCATCTCGCCGTCGGCGGGGATGTGGGGCATGCGCGCGACAAAGAGGTCGCGGGCGGCGCGCATCTTGCGGGCCGAGGGGCGGCTGCTGGAGCCGAACATCGAGTGCGACAGGAAGGCCACGCGGGGGGGCAGGCCAAAGCGCTGCACTTCCTCGACTGCCAGCACGGCGATGTCGGCCAGTTGCTCGGCCGTCGGGTCTTCATTGACGAAGGTGTCTGCGATGAAGAGATTGTGGTTGTCCAGGATCAGGGCGTTGAGCGCGGCCAGGCCATGGGCCTCGGGGCGCACACCGATCACGTCGCGGATGTGGTCCAGATGGAAGTCGTAGCGGCCGATGACGCCACAGATCATGCCGTCGGCATCGCCGAGCTTGACCATCAGCGTGGCGATCAGGGAGTTGGAGCGGCGCACCACCACCTTGGCCAGGTCAGGCGTGATGCCGTCACGGGCGCGCAGGCGGTGGTAGGTCTCGTAGTACTGCTTGAAGCGCTCGTCCTTGGCGGGGTTGACGATCTCGCAGTTGACCCCGGGCGCCAGGCGCAGGCCGGCCCGCTCGATGCGGGTGGCGATCACGTCGGGGCGGCCCACCAGGATGGGATGGGCCAGGCCTTCGTCGATGGCGACCTGGGCGGCGCGCAGCACGCGCTCGTCTTCACCCTCGGCATAGGCGATGCGCTTGGGCGAGGCCTTGGCGCCCATGAACACCGGACGCATGAACAAACCGGTGTTGGTCACGAACTGCGTCAGCGAATCGCGGTAGGCCTTGAGGTCGGTGATGGGACGGGTGGCCACGCCGGAGGCAGCGGCAGCCTCGGCCACGGCCGGGGCGATGCGCAGGATCAGGCGCGAATCAAAGGGCGTGGGGATCAGGTAATCCGGGCCGAAGCGCAGCTCGCGGCCCGGGTAGGCGGCGGCCACTTCGTCGGAGATCTCGGCCTTGGCCAGATCGGCGATCTGGCGCACGCAGGCCAGTTTCATGGCGTCCGTGATCTTGGTGGCGCCGCAGTCCAGCGCGCCCCGGAAGATGTAGGGGAAGCACAGGACGTTGTTGACCTGATTGGGGTAGTCCGAGCGGCCGGTGGCGATGATGCAGTCCGGGCGGGCGGCCTTGGCCACCTCGGGGCGGATCTCGGGCTCGGGGTTGGCCAGGGCCAGGATCAGCGGGCTGGGGGCCATGGTCTTGACCATGTCGGCCGTGAGCACCCCGGCGGCCGAGCAGCCCAGGAACACATCGGCTCCGTCGACCGCGTCGGCCAGGGTGCGGGCACTGGTGTGCTGCTGGTAGCGCTGCTTGGAGGCGTCGAGCTTGTCGGTGCGGTCGGCGTGGATCACGCCCTTGGAGTCGCACACGAAGATGTTCTCGCGCTTGACGCCCAGGCCCACCATCACGTCCAGGCAGGCAATGGCGGCGGCACCTGCGCCCGAGACGGCCAGCTTGACCTCGTCGATCTTCTTGCCCACCAGCTCCAGCCCGTTGAGCAGGGCGGCGCTGGAGATGATGGCCGTGCCGTGCTGGTCGTCATGGAACACGGGGATGTTCATGCGGGCGCTGAGTTCCTTCTCGATGTAGAAGCACTCAGGGGCCTTGATGTCTTCGAGGTTGATGCCACCCAGCGTGGGCTCCAGCGCGGCGATGATCTCGATGAGCTTGTCCGGATCGCGCTCGGCCAGCTCGATGTCGAACACGTCGACCCCAGCAAATTTCTTGAACAGGCAACCCTTGCCCTCCATGACCGGCTTGGAGGCCAGTGGGCCGATGTCGCCCAGACCCAGCACGGCGGTGCCGTTGGTGATCACGGCCACCAGGTTGCCGCGCGAGGTGTACTCGGCCGCCAGGGTCGGGTCCTTCTCGATGGCCAGGCAGGGGTAGGCCACGCCGGGAGAGTAGGCCAACGCCAGATCGCGCTGATTGGACAGCGGCTTGGTCGGGGTCACCGAAATCTTGCCGCGTGTGGGCAGGCGGTGGTATTCGTTCGCGGCGTCGCGCAGGGATTGTTCGGCGTCGGACAGGGGCTTGGCGGAACTCATGGACGAATCTTCTCTCAGCGGGGAGGGGCGTCATAGTACGCCAATTGCTGCCGTGAAACGCGTTGTATCGTTCGTTTCAGGGTCGGGTTTGATTCAAGTTGATCGTGCCGAGGCCGAATAAGACGATCAGTCTGCTTTCATTTGTCCATGCCTCATCACTCTGCTGAACCGATGACTTTGAAGGCGCGCTGGCGTGCCTTGCTGGATGAGGCTGTGCCAGGCGAAGCCATCGATGGCCCCAAGGCCAAGTACTTCCGTGCGCGCCAGCTGCAGGCCGTGCGTCGCCTGTTTCCGCTCGTCATCCTGGGCAATGTGTTCAACACCGTGGCGGTGCTGACGCACTTTGGCGACCGCCTGCCCATGCTGTGGCTGGGCCTGTGGGCGACCGTGGCCGTGGCGGGCCTGGGAGTGGGTTACCTGTGGTGGGGCGCCCTGATCAAGGAGCAGGGGCGCCCGGCCGCGAGCCCCGCCGCCATGCGCCTGATCGTCTGGCACGTGGCCTTCTACACGCTGGTCTGGTCGGCCGTGCCGGTGCTGGTGTTCCCGGGGGCGGACCACAACGGCGAGATGTTGCTGGCCACGGTGACCGTGGGCATGCTGTGTGCCGGAGGCTTCCTGCTCAGTGCCCATGTGCTGGCGGCCAGCGCCTACATCGTGATTCTGACCGCCGCGTCCGTCAGTGCCCTGTTGCGCTCGACCTATGGGCAGTATCCGATGCTGATGCTGCTGCTCCTGGCCTATGGCTCGACCATCCTGGGCATGGTGTGGTCCAGCTCCAGGGTGTTCCTCAGCCGCCTGCGCGCCGAGGCGGAGACCGAACGCCAGGCGCAACTGATCGATCTGCTGCTGCGGGATTTTGAGGAACATGCCAGTGACTGGCTGTGGGAAACGCAGCCCCATGGCCATTTGCGCCACGTGTCACGGCACCTGGCTTCGACCTTCGGCATGAGTGCCGAGCAACTGCAGCAGCGCCCGTTTGTCGAGTTGCTCGCTACCCTGATCCCCGCCGATCACGTCGAGGCACGGGATGCCCATGCGCATCTGTCTCAGTGTCTGCTGAGGGGCGTGGCTTTTCGTGATCTGGAATTGCCAGTGCTCGTTGGCGACGATCTGCGGTGGTGGTCCCTGACCGCCAAGCCCCTGTTCGACGAGCAGGGGCGGGCCTCGGGTTGGCGTGGGGTGGGGCGAGACATCACCTCGGCCCGGCGAGCGCGCGACGACCTGGCCCGATTGGCCAATTTCGACAGCCTGACCGGGTTGGCCAACCGCCATCGTTTTGGCGAGGCCTTGAGCCGGATGACGCAGACAGGCAGCCCGGAGTCCCGTCGCTGCGCCCTGATGTTTCTGGATCTGGACAATTTCAAGAACATCAATGATTCGCTGGGCCACGCCGTGGGCGATCTGCTCTTGCGCAGCGTGGGTGAGCGCATCCGCCAGTGTGTCGACGAGAGCGTGCTGCTGGCCCGTCTGGGGGGTGACGAGTTCGCCTTGCTGATGCCGCATCCGGCCTCCGTTCAGGCCGTGGCGGAGCTGGCCGAGCGCTTGCTGGCGTCGATGAACGAGCCCTGTCAGCTCGACGACGTGCGGGTGGATGTGCGGGCCAGCATGGGCATCGCCCTGTGCCCCATTGACGGGGATGACCCGGAGACCTTGCTCAAGTGCGCCGATCTGGCCCTGTATGCGGCCAAGGCGGCCGGACGCAATACCTGGCGCATGTTCGATGCGGCCATGGCCGAGAGCGCGCGCAACCGCGTGCGCCTGCAGCATGAGCTGGGCGAGGCGCTGGCCTCCGAGCAGTTCACCATCTATTACCAGCCGCAGTGGCACCTGGGCGAGCAGGCCGTGGTCGGTTTTGAAGCCCTGGTGCGCTGGCATCACGCCGAACGCGGTCTGATCGGCCCGGCCGAGTTCATTCCAGTGGCCGAAGAAACCGGGCAGATCGTGCCTCTGGGCACCTGGGTGTTGCGCCAGGCCTGTCGCGAGGCGGCCGCCTGGCCTGCTCACCTGCGTGTGTCGGTCAACCTGTCGGCGGTGCAGTTCCGCAGCTCGGCCGTGGTGGAGGTGGTCATGCAGGCCCTGGCCGACAGCGGTCTGGCCCCGGAGCGCCTGGAGCTGGAGATCACCGAGTCTGCCCTGATCGAGGACTACGAGGGGGCTCAGGCCACCCTCATGGCCTTGCGCAGCCGCGGGGTCCGCGTGGCGCTGGACGACTTTGGCACGGGTTACTCGTCCCTGGCCTACCTGCGCCACTTCCAGATGGACAAGCTCAAGATCGATGGCCTCTTCGTGCGCTCACTCGACTCCGACACCGAGGCGCAGGCCGTGGTGACCGCCATCATCAGTCTGGCGCGGGCCCTGCATCTGGAGACCACGGCGGAGGGGGTGGAAACGCGGGCGCAAAAACTCATGCTGCGCGCCCTGGGCTGTGATGACATCCAGGGCTATCTGGTGTCCAGGCCCATGCCGGCGCCTCAGATCCGGGATTTCCTGATCCGATCGGCGCATGAGCAGGTGGCTTCGCATTGAGCGGGCCTGCTAGGCGTTGTGCCTGAGGGCGCTGGCCCACGGGCAGTGGTACATTCCAAGACGATTTCGGGGTGCATGAGTGCACCGGCTCGATCATTAATTTCTCACTCGAGGATCTTTCAATATGAAGTGGATGCGTAACGTGGTTCGCGGTCTGATGTCGGTGATGCTGACCATGGCCGCCATGGCTCATGCAGCGCCGACAGGCGACTATGTCCTGGGTGCCGGTGACGTCATCCGGATTTCGGTTTACCAGAACCCCGACCTGACCCTGGATACCCGGGTGTCAGAAGGGGGAGCGATCTCCTACCCCCTGCTGGGCACGGTCAAGATCGGTGGTCTGTCGGTCAGCGATGCAGAAAAGAAGATCGCCGCCGGTCTGCGTGATGGCAACTACCTCAAGCAACCTCAGGTGTCCATCCTGGTGGCCCAGGTCAAGGGCAACCAGGTGTCCGTTTTGGGGCTGGTCAACCGCCCGGGTCGCTTCCCCCTGGAGGTGGCCAACACTAGGCTGAGCGAGGTTTTGGCGCAGGCAGGTGGTCTGGCGGCGGGCAGTGCGTCCGAGGTGATCGTGGTCACAGGCCTGCGCAACGGCAAGCCATTCCGCAAGGAAGTGGATTTCCCCTTGATCTTCGCGGCCAACAACCCGGAAGAAGACATGATCATGCAGAACGGCGACACCGTCTACGTGGACCGTGTGCCTTATGTGTATGTCTATGGTGAAGTGCAGAGCCCCGGCACCAAGACCCTGCAGCGCGACATGACCTTGCTGCAGGCCCTGGCAGCCTCGGGTGGTCTGAACCTGCGCGGTACCGAAAAAGGCATCCGTGTGCACCGCCGCGACGCCAATGGCGTCGTCCAGGTTGTGCAGCCCGGCATGAACGACAAGCTGCAGAAGGACGACGTGGTCTACGTCAAGGAAAGCCTGTTCTGATCAGAACAGGCTGAAGGCTCAGGCCTTCTTGTCCCACACGGCGGCATAGAAGCCGTCCGTGGCGTGACGATGAGGCCACAGTCGCAGATGACCCAGCGGGGTGACCAATGCTTCGGCGTCGGTCACCCCGTTGCGCTCCAGCACCTCGCGGGCGTCCACCGGGATCATGTCCTTGTGTTGTTCGCTGAATGCGGCGGCCACGACCTCGTTCTCGGCGGGCATCAGGCTGCAGGTGGCGTACACCAGGCGGCCGCCCGGCTTGAGCAGGCGCGCGGCGCTGTGAAGGATGGCCTGCTGCTTGACTTGCAGCTCGGCCACGGCCTGCGGGCTCTGGCGCCACTTCAGGTCGGGGTTGCGGCGCAGGGTGCCCAGGCCCGAACAGGGAGCGTCCACCAGCACCCGGTCGATCTTGCCGCTCAGGCGTTTGATGCGGTCGTCGCGTTCGTGGGCGATCTGGCTGGGATAGACATTGGACAGGCCGCTGCGCGCCAGGCGCGGTTTGAGCTTTTCCAGGCGGTGCGCGGACACGTCGAAGGCATAGAGCCGCCCCGTGTTGCGCATCATGGCGCCCAGGGCCAGGGTCTTGCCGCCAGCGCCGGCGCAGAAATCCACCACCATTTCGCCTCGCTTGGCACCGGTCAGCAAGGCCAGCAACTGGCTGCCTTCATCTTGCACCTCGACGTGGCCGCCCGTGTAGAGCGCCAGCTTCTGCAGGGCCGGTTTGCCGTGGATGCGGATGCCCCAGGGCGAGAAGGGCGTGACCTCGGATTCGATGCCGGCGGTGGCCAGCTCTTCCATCACGGTTTCGCGCTTGGATTTGAGCGTGTTGACACGCAGATCCAGCGGGGCGCCGCCAGACAGGGTCTCGACCAGGGCCCAGAACTCCTCGGTGCCCAACTGCTCGCGCAGGCTGTTGGACAGCCAGTCGGGCAGGTTGTGGCGCAGCTTGTCAGCCAGGGTGCTGCGGTCGATGGTGTTGCTGCGCTCCAGCCAGGCGGCCTCATCGGCCGTCATGGCGTTTTTCAGCACATGGGGCTGGCCTTGCCAGGCCAGGATGGCCAGGCGGCGCTCCATGTGGCCGTGACCGGACTGGGCCAGGTGGGCCCACAGCAGACGCTGGCGCAGCACCGCGTAGGCGGTCTCGGCCAGGGCATGGCGCTCGCGTGAGCCCAGCGCCTTGTGCTTGCGGAAAAAGTAGGAAACGATGCTGTCGGCCGGGGCGTCGAGCTTGAGGACCTCATGGACAAGATGCGTCGTGAGGTCGAGAAGGGCGTTCGGATGCATGGGGCGCATTATCTCGCGGACGCTGCCATTCCGGGGGGGCCCAGAGGTGTTTCAGTCGATCGGGCAGTGGGCCGGGGCGGCAGACATCACGAACCATGGCCACCCATTCATGCACGGTCAGCCACAGCGGGTTGTGGCTGTGCACTGGGTGAACGAGGCCATAGTCGACCGCCTCGTTCTCTGGCACGAAGGTGCCGAACAGCCGATCGAAGACGATGAGCATGCCGCCGTAGTTGCGATCGATGTAGATCGGGTTGCGGCCGTGATGAGCGCGGTGGTGCGAGGGCGTATTGAAGATGAACTCGATGGGTGCGGGCAGGCGACCGACCCATTGGGTGTGCACGAAGAACTGGTAGGCCAGGCTGATGGCCAGGGCGAACATCACCCAGCGGGGATCGAAGCCCAGCCACACCATGGGCAGGTAGAACAGCCAGTTGCCGGCGAAGGCATACAGCCAGCTCTGTCGCAGCGCGGTGGTGAAGTTCATGTGCTCCGAGCCGTGGTGCACCACGTGAGCGCACCAGAACCAGCGGATGCGGTGGCTGGCGCGGTGGAACCAGTAGTAGCAGAACTCCACGCCCAGGAAGAGGGCCGCGAAGCTCCAGGGGGTGATCTCGATGGTGGCCAAGCGCCATTGAGACAGCCAGGTCATGGCGGGCAGCACCCCGAAAGCCAGGAACAGGACATCCAGCAGGGCGTACACCCCGCCCAGGTTGAGGCTGTCGAACGAATCGCGCCAGTCGTACAGGCCCCGGCTCCGCAGGCCCCAGCACTCGATGGCGATCAGCACCAGGAAAACGGGCGAGAGCAGCACCAGCAGCCACTCACGCACATCGGTGTGGCTCATCAGGGTGGACCAGAAGGAGGACAAGGCGGGCCAGTCGGTCATGGGCAGGGTACTCACATGGAAGACAGTCGTGATGGTGTCGATTCCTGCCTTGATTGGATGGACAAGCGCGGTCAATTTCTTGACATATCACGCCAAGGTGGTCTGCCGCATCTCCTGTGATCCCCGGGGTGGCGGTGGGCGAGGGGGCGGGGCATGATGTGCACCTCTCATCTCCGCTGCGCGCATGGTCGACACCCGCATTGCCAGCACCTATGTGCAACTGCTCTTCGAGTACCTGCAAGGCCAGGGGCTGGATCCTGTCCAGTTGCTCGGGCCTGCGCCGGGGGCTGACGAGCACTTCGTTTCTTTGCCGACCTGGCAACGCATGCTGCGCCGGGTTGACGCGCTGGAGCAGCGGCCGGCCTTGGGTTTGCGCATCGCCGAGGGCGTGGCGGCGCGTCATTTCGGTGTGGTCGGTTATGCCGCGCTGGCGTGCTCGACCCTGGCCGAGGCCTTGCTGAGGCTGGAGCGCCACCATGTGGCCGTGTATGACGTGAACCCGGCCACCATCCATGAGCAGGCGGGCTGCCTGGTCATTGAATGGGGCGTCGAGCGCGGGCGTCCGGGCGCCTTGGTCGACGAGACGGCGATTGCCTCGCTGGTTCAACTGGCCCGGGACATGACCGGACGTTGCCTGCCTGTGCAGGCCGTGGACTTCGTCAATCCCGCGCCTGCCGATGTCCGTCCTTACAGGGATTTCTTTGGCGGTGAGGTTCGTTTTGATCGTCCCACCACCCGGGTGGTGATCGCGCCGACCTATCTGGCCCTGCCGCTGCGCAAGTCCGACCCGGCCTTGCTGGCTCTGCTCGACCAGCAGGCCGAGGCCTTGCTGGCCAGGGTGGCGGCCCTGCCTGCGGCCGTGGACCACTGGCGACGGGCCCTGGTGCCCCTGATCCGTGAGGGGCGCATGTCTCTGGCGGCACTGGCCGACTCCCAGCACATGAGCGCTCGCAGTCTGCAGCGCCGCTTGGCCGAGCAGGGCATGAGCTTTCAGCAACTGCTGGACCGCACGCGTCAGCACCTGGCCGAGGGGCATCTGCGGGAGCCCTCGCTCGATCTGGCCGAAATCGCTTTGCTGCTGGGTTATTCGGAGCAGAGCGCCTTCACCCGCGCGTTCAAGGCCTGGACCGGCGAGAGCCCCGCCCAGTGGCGCAAGCTGCGCCAGAGCGAGGCGTCGTCATGAGCGAGGGGCGTGAGGGCAGCGGCCTGCAGGCCCCGCCTGCGTCCCTGGTCACCCCCGAGGGTGGGCCCGCCCACGGGCGTTATGCCGGTGTGATGCCGCGATTCGACTGGTCGGCCTTGCGTGGCGAGCATCGTCGACCGGCGTGGTGGCGCGCCCTGCATCACAAGCGCTGGCAGTACGTGGGCCTGGGCTCGGACGAGGTCTTCGTCGGTCTGGCCATCGTGCATGTGGGCTGGTGTCTGTCGGCCTTTGCCTATGTGTTTGATCGACGCCAGCGCCGGGTTCTGGTGGACTGGTCACAGGAAGGACTGCCCGGTCTGGCGGGCGCCGTGTCGGATCAGCCCGTGGCGGGCCTGCGCAGCCACTTCAGGGGGCTGGGAGGGCGCCTGTCACTGACGCAGGACGAGGCCACGGGGGCTTTGCAGGTGGTGGTCGTGGTGCCGGGCATGCGTCTGGAGGCAGAGGTGCAGACGCACAGTGCCTCACCGTATCTGTGTGCGGTGGGGCCCATTGCCGGCGGGGTGGCGCATGCCACGCAGAAGTCCCCGGCCCTGGCGGTGCGAGGCTCGGTGCAGGTGGGGGCTCAGCGCTGGTGTCTGGACCGCGCCGTGGCCTGTCTGGACAGCTCCAATGGCCTGCTCGCCCGTGACACCCGCTGGCACTGGGCTTGCGCGCATGGCGAGCAGTTGGGCTTCAACCTGCAGCAGGGCTATTTCGGTGCCTGCGAGAACGTGCTGTGGCTGCACGGCGAGATGATCCTGCTGGGCGCAGCGCACTTCGACTTCGATCCTCGGGTGCCACTGCAGCCCTGGCATGTGCACACCGACGATGGCTTGCTGGACCTGATGTTCACGCCGGAGGGCGCGCGCGAGCAGCATCGGGACCTGGGGGTGGTGGTCAGTGACTACATCCAGCCGGTGGGCACCTTCCATGGGCAGGTGAGCCGCTCGGCGGGCGAGTCGCCCGTGGTGGTCCAAGGCCTGCTGGGGGTGACCGAGGACCACCGCTCCCTGTGGTGAGCCCAGGGGCTCACTCGTATTTCAGGCGCGCGTCATTGGGGATGCCTTCGATGGGGCACTCGGCGGTTCCGATGGTGGGCCGAGTGATGGCTTCCACGCGCTGGCGGGTGCCTTCCGGGTCCTTGATCCATTGATCGTAGAACTCGTAGGGACAGGTGGCCTTGCCCCGGTCGCCCTCGCCGGAGTTGAGCACCCCGGTGTAGCCACGGTGCAGCAGCTTGAAGAGGTGGTTCTGGGACTGGGCGGTGGAGCGCGCGTCGCGGATGAGGCGCTTGCTGAGCTGGGCGTACTGGATGCCGTAGTCCTCTTCGCCGCATTCGCCCAGGGTGCGACCGTCAAAGCCGATGATGGCCGAGTGGCCGAAGTAGCTGTAGACCCCATCGAAGCCCGAGGCATTGGCCACAGCCACATAGCTGTTGTTGGCCCAGGCCATCGCCTTGGCCATGAGCACCTGCTGGTCCTTGGCCGGGTACATATAGCCCTGACAGCGCACGATCAGCTCGGCACCCTTCATGGCGCAGTCGCGCCAGATCTCGGGGTAGTTGCCGTCGTCGCAGATGATCAGACTGATCTTGAGGCCCTTGGGGCCGTCGGACACATAGGTCTTGTCACCAGGGTACCAGCCCTCGATGGGCGTCCAGGGCATGATCTTGCGGTACTTCTGGACGATCTCGCCCTCGGGGTTCATGAGGATGAGGGTGTTGTAGGGCACCTTGTGGGGATGCTCTTCGTGGCGCTCGCCGGTCAGCGAAAACACCCCCCAGACCTTGGCGTTGCGGCAGGCCTGGGCAAAGACCTCGGTCTCCTCGCCCGGAATGGTGGAGGCCGTCTCCATCATCTCCTGCTTGTCGTACATGATGCCGTGGGTGCTGTACTCGGGAAAGATCACCAGATCCAGCCCGGGCAGGCCCAGCTTCATGCCTTCGATCATCTGCCGGATCTTGTGGGCATTGGCCAGCACCTCCGCTCGGGTGTGCAGGCGGGGCATCTTGTAGTTGACCACTGCGACGCCGACGGTGTCGTCGCTGCTTGAGATATCGCCGTGAAGCATGTTGAGACTCCTGAGGTCACCGATAGGAGCGCTCAGATTGCCCAGTCCTGGGCGGCGTCTCAATACGTTGATTGACGTAGGCGCGAGCCGGTCTCAGTCCTGCACGCGACTGCGGTGGGCCTTGATGGCCGAGCGCTGGCTCTTGCCTTCGAGGCGGCGCTTCCTGGAGGCCAGGGTGGGGCGGGTGGCCCGGCGGATGCGCGGTGCATGAGCCACGCTGTCGATGATCTCGTGCAGACGCCTCAGGGCATCGGCGCGGTTCATCTCCTGGGTGCGGTGGGTCTGCGCCTTGATGATCAGCACGCCTTCGGCGGTGATGCGCCGGTCATGCAGGCTCAGCAGGCGCTCCTTGATGTCCTCGCGCAGTGAGGATGCGCGGATGTCGAAGCGCAGGTGGATGGCGCTGGAGACCTTGTTGACATTCTGGCCGCCCGCGCCCTGGGCGCGAATGGCCGTGATCTCGATTTCGTGCTCGGGGATGCGGTGCATGGTGTGGACAGTGTGCCATCCCCCTAGATCAAGCACTGGGTGCCCCTAGTGATAGGGGTGGTGCGGTGGGGCCCGCTCTTCACAATGGCTCAGGGCGCAATGGGCGTCTGTTTTCATCAAGGAGGCTTCCATGGCGCTCAAGAATGTGATCCGGTGCATGGCACTGGCGGTGGCACTGGTGGGGGGCACGTCGGCCGTGTCGGCTGCACCGTATGTGGTGGGGGGGGCTTCAGAGAGCCTCATCGGTAGTGGCAGCGGGGAGTGGTCCTGGGATGGGGATTACCTGACAGGGTTCCGGTCCGCCCTGGAGAACCCGGCCAACTTCGGCCCCACGGGCACGGTGGACCGCACCATCCAGACGGTCACGCTCTCCAGTGTGGATGCGGTCTCGCTGGCCGGAGTGGACATGTTTGTGGCGACATGGATTTCGGATGGCCATGCGATCGCCATGAACACAGCGGTGACGGATTTCTTCCTCAGTGGCGGTGATCTGTTCCTGCTGCAGGATGACAGCAGCCACGATGGTCTGGGCGCCAGCCTGGGCTTGAGCACGACCACCAGCACGGGCAGCGTCTCCAACGGTGGTGCGCCCTTGTTCGATGGACCGTTTGGCGTGGCCACGAATGTGGCTCAGCTCTATGCCGTGGGCCAACTGGATCCCTTGGCGATTGCGGCCAAGAATGGGCATGTGGGTGGCACGAACGCCGACGGACAGGTGACATCGGCCTACTGGAAGGCCGGCGAATATGCGCCCGGCGCGGGCGCCTTGTTCATCATTGCCGACATTGACATGATCGCCACCACCACGGCGTGTGGTCTGGCGGTGTGCGGGGCCTCGTTCGCACCGCTCAATGACAACGGCATCTACGCGCTCAACACCTTTTCCTTCCTGCAAAGTCAGGGCGGATCGCCACCCGTGCCGGAACCCGAGGCCTATGCCCTGATGCTGGCCGGTCTGGCCGTGGTCCTGGGCATCCGCTCGCGTCGGCGCGAGGGCTGAGGTCTGCGGGGGGCTCCATGGTCAATCGATGACCTGAACCCCCTTGTAAAAGGCCACGCGGTCCTTGATCTCGGCGGCGGCTTCCAGCGGGTTCGGGTAGAACCACACTGCATCCGGGTTGACGTCGCCGTTGACGAAGAGGCTCAGGTAGCTGGCCTGGCCCTTCCACGAGCACATGGTCTTGTGGTTGCTGCTCAAGGTGTACTCGCGCTTGAGCGAGTCGGCCGGGAAGTAGTGGTTGCCTTCGATCACGATGGTGTCGTCGCTCTCGGCCACGACGGTGTCTTTCCAGATGGCTTTCATGGGATGGATCTGTGAGAGTGGGCTGGCGGGTGTGCATGGGCCAGCCAATGGATGGAAAAGGCCCCGGCATCGTCCTGCCACACCGCCTGAGGGTCGAAGCCCGCATGCCGGGCCAGGGCTTGAAATTGCTCGACAGTGTATTTGTAGGAGTTCTCGGTGTGGATGCTGTCGCCTTCCTGGAACTCGAAACGTGTGCTCGCGACCGTGACCACCTGGCGACAGCGGCTGATCAGATGCATCTCGATGCGGCGTTCGGGCGGGTTGTAGAACGCACTGTGAGCGAACCGATCGAGCTGGAAGTTCGCACCGAGTTCGGCGTTGGCACGGGCCAGCACATTGAGATTGAAGGCCGCCGTGACGCCTTGTGAGTCGTTGTAGGCAGCGTGCAGCGTGGCGGGGGGCTTGATCAAGTCGACACCGATCAGCAGGCCACCGCCTTCGAGCAGACTGGCCATGTGCTTCAGCAAGGCCAGGGCCTCGGTGGGCTCGAAGTTGCCGATGGAGCTGCCCGGAAAGAAACCGATGCGTCGCCCCACAGGACGCGACAGGTACAGCGGCTGCGTGAAGTCGGCCGCCATGGGCTCGATCAGCAGATCGGGGTAGTCCCGGCTGAGCTGGCGTGCGGCTGCCAGCAAGTGCGTGCCCGAGATGTCGATGGGGATGAAGCGGCGCGGCGCCTCCAGTGCGTCCAGCAGGAGGCGGATCTTGCGGCTGGCGCCAGCGCCGAACTCGACCACATCGGCCTGTGGACCGATGTGGCGGGCCATGTCCACGGCGTGGCGGCGCATCAGGGCCAGTTCTGTGCGCGTGGGGTAGTACTCGGGCAGCTCGCAGATGCGTTCGAACAGGCGGGAGCCTCGTTCGTCGTAGAACCACTTGGGGGACAGCTGGCGGGGCGTGCGGCTCAGCCCCTGGATCAGTTCGGTCGCAAAGCCTGGTGTGGGCGCGTCCATGACCGCGGGCCGTTGGTGGTGTGGGGTGTTCATGGGCTCAGGCATCCTTGGCCAGTCTCAGCCCGCTGAATTGCCAGCGCGCGGATGGGGGGAAGAAGTTGCGGTAGCTGATGCGTGCGTGACCCGCCGGGGTGGCGGCGCTGCTGCCGCGCAGCACCATCTGCCCACACATGAACTTGCCGTTGTATTCGCCCACGGCACCCGGCCAGGGGCGAAAGCGGGGGTAGGGGTCGTAGGAGGAGCGTGTCCACTGCCAGACGCTGCCGAAGAACGAGGCTGCCGTGATGCCCAGGTGCCTGACGGCGGCTTCCCACTCGAACTCGGTGGGCAGGCGCGCGCCCGCCCACTCCGCGTAGGCGGCCGCTTCGTAGAAGCTGAGATGGCACACCGGGGCCTGCCGGTCGCAGGGTACCCGGCCCTGCAGAGAAAAGGTCTGCCAGGCCCCGTCGCGTTCTTGATGCCAGTACAGGGGAGCCTGCCAGCCCTGGCTCTGGACCAGGGCCCAGCCATCGCTGAGCCACAGCCGGGGTTGCCGGTAGCCACCGTCGGCCATGAAATCGAGGTAGTCGCCTTGCGTCACCAGTGCGGTGCCGATGAAGGCGTCCTGGAGGAGCACCTCGTGGGCGGGTGTTTCGTTGTCGAAGGCGAAGGTGTCATCCTGATGACCGATGCGGTGGATGCCGCCGGGGATGGGCTGCCAGGGGGGCGTGTGGCCCATGGGCTGCGGTGCGGGTCGTGCCATGGCTTCGGGTCGATAGACCGGGGCCAGGGGGTTGAGCGACAGGGCATGCAGGATGTCGGTGAGCAGCAGTTCCTGGTGCTGTTGCTCGTGGTGCAGGCCCAACTCGATCAGCCCTGCGGTTTGCCGCCAGGTGTC
The DNA here is from genome assembly GCF_036279655.1 of Aquabacterium sp. GTDB lineage: Bacteria > Pseudomonadota > Gammaproteobacteria > Burkholderiales > Burkholderiaceae_C > Aquabacterium. The sequence continues at coordinate 21,067 of NZ_DASUIT010000046.1, forward strand.
GTCGTCGGCATCGGTGATCAGGGTGTGGATCCAGTGCTCGACTGCGGCACGGTAGTCCAGCACCTCGCTCAGCGAGGGACGGGTCAGCATGCCCCGCAGTGGCCGTGGATGCCGGGGCCCGAGGGCCTCGTAGTACGAGTTGAACAGGACGGCAAAGCCCTCGTCGAAGAGCTTGAAGCCCTGCATGTGCGGCGCGAGCACCACGGCTTCGAAAAACCAGGTGGTGTGGGCCAGATGCCATTTGGTGGGGCTGGCATCGGGCATGGACTGCACGCACTGGTCTTCCGGGCTGAGCGGCGCGGCCAGGGCCAGGCTGTGCGCGCGGACCGCCTGAAAGCGCGCGCGCAGGGCGGTGCGGGGACAGCCGTCATCACGCCGCCGGGGGGCTACGAGACCGTTCATGGGGCACCTGACCTGGGTTGATCTGGGGCCAATGTAAGCCTTGTCGGCTGTTTCGTCGATGACAGGTTTGAAACAGTCCTTGACGGGATGTTCACGCGGCGGTGAGCTGCCTCAGGGTGTCGGCGACATCGGCCATGCCGGGGCGCAGCAGGACCTGGGGCTGAAGGCAGCGCGCGCACAGGCCTTCAACGGCGGATCGGGTGTCACGGGTGTCGTCCGGGGTGGGCGTGCTGCGCGCCAGCAATTCCTGCATCAGATACCCCAGGGCCAGCACTTCCTGGCGCATCAGGGCGGGTGCCAGGTCCACCTGGGCGGCTGGCAGGAGCGAGGCCGCCCCGAAATCACCCAGCAGGCCGTGCCCTTGTCCGTCCCACAGGATGTTGTGCGCGTAGAGGTCGCCATGCAAGATGCCCTGGGCATGCAGGTGTGTGGCCGCCGAGGCCATGCCCATGAGCAGTGCAAGGGCATTCGCCCAGGGCAGGCGCAGTTCATCGGCGTAGACATCGCGGGAGCACGAGGCCAGGCTGGGAGGGCCCGCCAGGGACCGATAGCCCGTGTCGATGCGCTGCATGACCAGGCGGGTGTTGACCTGGGCGGATGCGGGCGCGGCCAGCAGACCGTGCACGCCGATCAGGTGGGGGTGGGTGCCGGCGCGCACGCTGGCGGCGATCTCGCTGCTGGGCAGACCATCACTGGTCATGAGGCCTTTGAAATGCTTGATGGCCACGGGCCGAGCGCCCGTCGGGGTGTGCCAGGTGGCCGCATGGATGACACCCGATGCGCCCTCTCCGAGGGGCTGGCCGATGTCCACCGTGTCCGGGGCGATGCGCTGCGCTTGCGCCTGGCTCAGGGCCAGGGACTCCACCGGCAGGCTCAGGGGGTTGCCTGCCCAGGCCAGCCAGGCCAGCCGTGGCAGGGTGGACAACCAGGGGGGCAGGGCATCGAAGCGGTTGGCCGCGATGCGCAGCAAGGCCAGTTGCTGGCATTGCGCGAGGGTGTCGGGCAGGTGGGTCAGTTGGTTGCCTGCCAGCATCAGCTTTTCCAGGCGGGGGCGTTGGCCCAGCTCCGCGGGCAGATGTGCGATGCGATTGTCCGTGAGGATCAGCCAGCGCAGCCTGGGGGGCAGGGCCGCGGCAGGAACGTCGACGATCTGGTTGGCCTTGAAGCCCACCATGTCGAGCTGAGCGCAGTCTCCCAGGCAGGAGGGCAGGTGCGTGAAGGCATTGTCCGAGCAGAACAGCACGCGCAGGCGGTGCAGTCGGCTCAGGTCATGGGGCAGATCGCTCAGGGCGTTGCCGCTGAGGTCGAGCACTTCCAGGGTGTCGGCCAGATCGAAGATCTCGCGTGGAAAATGCGTCAGGCCGGCGCGCAGCGTCAGGCGCTGTGCGCCGGCCAGCTGGCCGGACTGCAGGCGGGCGAGGGTCTCCAGAGACATGAGTCAAGGGCATGGACAGGGGCCCCGATGGTAAACGGGGTCCTGATGGGGCCATGCTCAGTGACTGATCATCCAGGGCCGTTTGCTCGGGAAGGTCTTGGCACCATTGGCGGCGGTCACCGTGGCGCTGCGTCGGCCAGAGCCAGTGCTGCAGCAGCCGCAACCCGCGGGATGCCGCAGCCGACCATAGCTGCCCTGGTCCCGCGAGGAGCGGGGCTCATGGCGAGCTCGCTCGTTGGTGTCCATGGCCAGCCGGGTGCTGCTGCTCAGACAGGCCAGTCGCGGTGCGCTCACGAACACGCGGGGAGAGGCCGTGCCACAGTCGGGGCACAGAGCCGGTTCATTGCGTTGCGCCAGGCTGCGCAAGGCATCGAAGCCCCCGCAGTCCGGACAGGCGTAGTCATAGGTCGGCATGGGCGCTCTCCTGGGCTCACTTGATGTCGGGCGAGATGGGCATGTCGATGCTGCCATCGAGCATCTTGATGGGGCCGGCCGCGGTGGGGTTGATGTCGAAATCGAAGATCTCGGTCGGCAGCCAGAGCGTGGCGCAGGCATTGGGCACATCGACCACGCCGCTGATGTGACCCTGCACAGGCGCCGTACCCAGGATGGAATAGGCCTGCGCGCCGCTGTAGCCGAACTTCTTGAGGTACTCGATCGCGTTCAGGCAGGCCTGGCGGTAGGCCACGTTCACATCCAGATAGAGCTGCTTGCCTTGCTCGTCCACCGAGATGCCTTCGAAGATCAGGTAGTCGTTGTAGACCGGCTTGATGGGGCTGGGCTTGAAGATGGGGTTCTTGATGCCGTACTTGGCCATGCCGCCCTTGATCAGCGTGACCTTCATGTGCACCCAGCCGGCCATTTCGATGGCGCCGCAGAAGGTGATCTCACCGTCGCCTTGCGAGAAGTGCAGATCGCCCACGCTCAGCCCCGCGCCATCGACATAAACGGGGAAGTAGACCTTGGAGCCGCGCGACAAATCCTTGATGTCGCAGTTGCCGCCGTGCTCGCGTGGAGGCACGGTGCGCGCTGCGGTGGCCGCGGCTTTCTCCTTGGCCTCGCCGGTGAGCTTGCCCATGTGGGCCGTGCCTGCGAAGGGTGGGTTGGCCAGGCCGGTGACGCCTGGCGCGGAGTCGATCAGCTCCTGCTCGCGGGTGTTCCACATCTCCAGCATCTTGTGGTCAGGCAGGCAGCCGATCAGACCGGGGTGGATCAGGCCTGCGTAGCTCACACCGGGCACGTGGCGGCTCTTGGTGAACATGCCGTGGATGTCCCAGATGGATTTTTGTGCCAGCGGGAAGTGCTCTGTCAGGAAGCCACCACCGTTTTGCTTGCTGAAGAAGCCGTTGAAGCCCCACAGGCTGTCTTGCTTGGCGCCAATGTCCAGCAGGTCCACCACCAGCAGGTCGCCAGGTTCGGCACCTTTGACGCCCACAGGGCCGCTGAGGTAGTGCACGGTGCTCAGGTCGATGTCGCGCACGTCATCGGCACTGTCGTTGTTCTTGATGAAGCCGCCCGTCCAGTCGAAGGTCTCCAGGATGAACTCGTCGCCGGGGTTGACCCAGCAGGCCATCGGGATGTCGGGGTGCCAGCGGTTGTGGATGTTTTCGTTCAGGGTGGGCGATTGGGTCAGATCGACCGAGATCAGGGTGTCAGCCATGGGGTGCTCCTTTGCGTCAAACTGAGAGGTATTGCTTGATGTGGGCGACGTCGGTGTCCGCGCGCTTGGTTTCATGGACCAGGCGGCCGCCTTCGATCACGAAGAGTCGGTCGGCCACGTCCATGGCGAAGGACAGCACCTGCTCGGACACGACGATGGTGATCTGGCGCAGCTTGCGAATCTCGTTGAGCGCCTTGGCGATGTCCTTGATGATGGACGGCTGGATGCCTTCGGTGGGCTCGTCGAGCAGCAGCACCTTGGGGTCGGTCACCAGGGCCCGGGCGATGGCCAGTTGCTGTTGCTGCCCGCCCGAGAGGTTGCCCCCCTTGCGGTGCTTCATGTCGAAGAGCACCGGGAAGAGCGCATAGATGTCGTCAGGGATCTTGCGGGTCTTGCTGTTTTCCAGGCCGGTCTGGATGTTCTCCTCCACCGTCAGGGTGGGGAAGATCATGCGGCCCTGGGGTACATAGGCAATGCCACGGGCCACGCGCTGGTAGCTTTCGATCTTCGAGACATCGCTGCCGGCCACATGGATCTGGCCGGACTTGGTGGGCAGCACGCCCATCAGGCTCTTGAACAGCGTGGTCTTGCCCATGCCGTTGCGGCCCATGATGGCCACCGTCTCGTTCTGGCGGGCCTCGAAGGAGATGCCGTGCAGCGCCTCGCTCTGGCCATAGCTCACGTACAGGTCTTTCACGTCCAGCATCGATGTGCTCCTATCTTGCTCATGCAGCGTTGGTGTCGACCCGGCGTGCGCCAGGCCGCAGGGGGTGGTCCATCAGTGGCCCAGGTAGACGTCGATCACTTGGGGGTCGTTCTGCACCTCGTCCATCGAGCCCTCGGCGAGGATCTTTCCCTGGTGCATCACGGTGACTTTGGAGGCGATCTGCTTGACGAACTCCATGTCGTGTTCGATCACGATCATCGAGCGGTTCTTGCAGATGCGCTTGAGCAGGTCGGCGGTGAGTTCGCGCTCGCGAGCGCTCATGCCGGCGATGGGCTCGTCGAGCATCAGCAGCTCGGGCTCCTGCATGAGCAGCATGCCGATCTCCAGCCATTGCTTCTGGCCGTGCGAGAGCAGGCCGGCCTCGCTGTCGAGCTTGTCCTGCAGGCCGATCTCCTCGGCCACCGCCTGAACGCGAGCCTGGACCTCGTGGGTGCGCTTGAAGCCCAGGGCGCCCAGCACCGAGCGGCCCTGCGGGAAGGACACCTCCAGGTTCTGGAACACCGACAGGTTCTCGTAGATCGATGGCGTCTGGAACTTGCGGCCCACCCCCGACCGCACGATCTGGTGCTCGGGCTTTTTCGTCAGTTCCTGATCCTTGAAGAGGATGCTGCCCGCGCTGGCGCGGGTCTTGCCGCAGATCAGGTCCAGCAGCGTGGTCTTGCCCGCGCCGTTGGGGCCAATGATCACGCGCAGCTCGTTCTTGTCGACATAGAGGTTGAGCTTGTCGATGGCCTTGAAACCATCGAAGGAGACCGTGAGGTCTTCGATGTAGAGCACGAACTCTTTGGCACTCATGGTGGGGTCCTTTCAGATCGTGTGGGTTGGGGGCTCAGGCCTGCTGTCCGCTGATGCCCTTGGGCAGCACGGGGCTGGCGGTGCTGTCCTTGCGCGGGGGCGGGGCCTCGGGGTAGGCGGCATGAGCGGCGGCCACGCGTTCGCGGATGAGGCGGCGGGAGGCTTGCTGACGGGCCCACCAGGGTTTGATCTTTTGCTCCCACAGGCCGGCCAGGCCATCGGGGAAGGCCATGGTCACACCAATGAAGAGCGCCGCCATCAGGAAGAGCCACAGATCCGGTGCGCTCTCCGAGAAATAGGTCTTGCCGAAATTGACCAGCAGGGCCCCGTAGATGGCGCCGACCAGGCTCATGCGCCCACCCACGGCCGCAAAGATCACCATCTCGATAGAGGGCACGATGCCGACAAAGGAGGGCGACATGAAGCCCACCTGCAGCGTGAACATGGCGCCGCCGATGGCCGAGAGCATGGCGGCCAGGCAGAAGGCAAAGACCTTGAACATGGCCACGTCGTAGCCGGAAAAGCGCACGCGGTCTTCCTTGTCGCGCATGGCCAGCAGCAGGGTGCCCAGCTTGCTGCTTTGCACCCAGCGGCACAGCAGCACACTGCCCAGCAGCAGGGCGGCGCACACGTAGTACAGGATCAGTCGGGCACCGTCGGTGCGGATGTCCCAGCCCAGCAGGGTCTTGAGATCGGTGATGCCGTTGACGCCGCCGGTGTAGCCCTGCTGGCCGATGATCAGCACCGTCAGGATCAGCGCCACCGCCTGCGTGATGATGGCGAAGTACACCCCGCCCACACGCCGTTTGAACATGGCGTAACTGATGATGAAGGCCAGCAGCGTGGGCACCACCAGCACCGCGATCACGGCCAGCGGGAAGCTCTTGAAGGGCAGCCACCACAGCGGCAGCTCGGTCAACTGGTTCCAGTCCATGAAGTCGGGGATGCCCGGCGTGGACTGGATCTTGGTGCTGATGGGATCCGAGGCCTCCAGCTTGAGGAACATGGCCATCATGTAGCCGCCCAGACCAAAGAAGACGCCCTGGCCCAGGCTGAGCACACCGGCGTGCCCCCACAGCATGACCAGGCCCAGGGCCACAAAGGCATAGGTGAGGTACTTGCCCACCAGATTGAGCCGGAAGGTGTCCAGCACGAGGGGAAAGACCACGAGCAGCAGCAGGGCCAGCAGCAGGATGCTGCCAAGCTTGCGCTGGGTGATCCACGATGGGATGGCGTTCATGAGAGGGACTCCTTGGATACCTGCGGGATTCGGCGTGGCGGCGTGAGGCTCAGCGGCGCACCTTGGCGGCGAACAGGCCTTGCGGGCGGATCATCAGGATGGTGACCACCAGCATCAGGGTCAGCACCTTGGCGTTCGATCCGCTCATGAAGAACTCGCTGATGGACTGGGTCTGGGCGATGCCGAAGGCCGAGGCCACGGTGCCCAGCAGACTGGCCGCGCCGCCGAAGGTGACCACCAGGAAGGAGTCGACGATGTAGAGCGATCCACTGGTGGGCCCGGTCGAGCCGATGGTGGTGAAGGCTGCACCGGCGACACCGGCGATGCCGCAGCCGATGGCGAAGGTCAGTCGGTCGGTCTGCTTGGTGTTGATGCCGATGGCATTGGCCATCACGCGGTTGCTCACGGTGGCGCGCACTCGCAGGCCCCAGCGCGCCTTGTAGAGTGCCAGCAGCAGCAAGGCGGTGACCAGGGCTGTCAGGCCCATGACGAACATGCCGTTGATGGGGATGTCCAGGCCTTCCTGAGGGGCCCAGGAGCCCATCAGCCAGTCGGGCAGGGTGGGGCTGACTTCCTTGGGTCCGAAGGTGGAGCGAAAGACCTGCTGCATGCCCAGGCTCAGACCCCAGGTGGCCAGCAGCGTGTCCAGCGGGCGCTTGTAGAGGTGGCGGATCAGGGCCCATTCGGTGAACCAGCCGACCGCGAACGCCAGCAAGAAGGCCACGGCAATGGCTGCGGGAAAGTACAGCTGCACCAGGCCGGGCGCATAGGTCTCCGTCAAGGTGGATGCCAGGTAGATCGTGTAGGCACCAATCGTCATGAACTCGCCGTGAGCCATGTTGATCACACCCATCTGGCCGAAGATCACTGCCAGGCCAAGGCCCATGAGCAGCAGCACGGAAAACAGACTCAGGCCGGCGAAGCCTTGCATGAGCCCGATGTTGAGCATGTCGGTCAATGTCATGTGTATCACCCTTGCATCCGAAAGAACCTGCGTGGCCCGGCGATCCAGCCAACCGGGCCAGGGCAGGAAACAGGGGGCATCACCCCCCCGTGGTCACTGATATCCCTTGGGGAAGGGGTTGGGCTCGATCAGCTCCGGCGACTCGGCCACCACCTTGAAGGTGCCGTTGGGCTGCCCCTGGGCGATGCGCGATTTACTCCACAGGTGGTGGTTGGCGTGCACCTTCACATAGCCCTCGGGGGCCGTCTTGAGCTCGATGCCGGGTGAGGCCGCCACCACCTTGTCCACATCGAAGCTGCCGGCCTTCTCGACGGCGGCCTTCCACAGCCAGGGGCCGAGGTAGCCGGCCTGCGTGACGTCGCCGATCACGGCATTGGGGCCGTACTTGGCCTTGAAGGCCGCGACAAACTTCTTGTTGTTGTCGTTGGTCAGGGTCTGGAAATACTTCATCGATGAGTAGAAGCCGGCGAAGTTCTCGCCGCCCACGCCCATCATCTCGTCCTCGGTCACCGACAGGGTCAGCAGGAACTGCTTGGCGCCGGTGATGCCGGCCGCCTTGAGCTGCTTGTAGAAGGCCACATTGGAGCCGCCCACCACGGCGGCGAAGATGCAGTCGGGCTTGGCCACCTTGATCTTGTTGATCAGGGAGTTGAAGTTGGTGTGGCCCAGGGGGTAGTACTCCTCGCCGACCACCTTGCCCAGCTTGCCCACGCTCTCGATGTGCTTGCGGGCGATCTTCATGGAGGTGCGCGGCCAGATGTAGTCGGAGCCCACCAGGAAGAAGGTCTTGGCCTTCTTCTCCTTGGCACCCCAGTCCAGGCCGTAGATGATCTGCTGTGTGGCCTCCTGGCCGGTGTAGATCACGTTCTTGGACTGCTCCAGGCCTTCATAGAAGGTGGGGTAGTACAGCAGGCCGTTTTCTTTCTCGAACACGGGCAGCACAGCCTTGCGCGAGGCCGATGTCCAGCAGCCGAAGACACAGGCCACGCGGTCATTGACCAGCAGCTTTTTCGATTTCTCGGCAAAGGTCGGCCAGTCGGAGGCGCCGTCTTCCTTGATGACCTTGATCTTGCGGCCCAGGATGCCGCCCATGGCGTTGATCTGGTCGATGGCCAGCTGTTCCGCCTGGATGGAGCCCGTCTCCGAGATGGCCATGGTGCCGGTGGCCGAGTGCAACTGGCCCACGATGACTTCGGTGTCGGTCACGGCCAGCTTGGTCGTGTTCACGGCCGAAGTGGGCGGTGGCGCAGCGTGTCCCAGGGTGGGCAGGCCCACGAGGGGCAGGGCACCGAGGCCTTGCAGCAGATGGCGACGCTTGCGGTCCATGGTGGTGGGGTCCAGGGGGGTATCGTTCTGGTCATGCGACATGAGAGGGCTCCTTGCACAAAAACGGGTTGCCAACGCTGCATTCCGGTGCGTGTCGGTCTGCAGTCATGGGCTCCACGTTACGCAGCAGCGGGTTTTCCATGAATACGTCATTCAACGTAGTGGCATGCGCATCACGGCGGCGTGCCCCTGGTGGATCGCTTCTTGCTGACAGGGTGGGCTGTGTCCTTCACGGAGCCCGTTCGTGTCCGTTGCCCGCCAGAAGATCTTTCGCATCCGTCGCGACTACAACTCATGGGTGGCCAACGAGACCCTGGAGGACTACGCGCTGCGCTACACCCCGCGCACCTTCCGCAAATGGAGCGAGTTCCGTGTGGCCAACACGGCGTTTGGCGCCGTGTCCTTCCTGGCGCTGGAGGCCATCGGTGGGGCCATCGCGCTGAACTACGGTTTTTCCAATGCGCTGTGGGCCATCCTGATCGTGGGCCTGATCACCTTCCTGACGGGCCTGCCCATCAGCTACTACGCGGCCAAGTACGGCGTGGACATGGACCTGCTGACCCGTGGCGCGGGCTTTGGCTACCTGGGCTCCACGCTGACGTCACTGATCTACGCCAGCTTCACCTTCATCTTTTTTGCGCTGGAGGCGGCCATCATGGGCCTGGCGCTGCAGATGCTGCTGGGCTGGCCTCTGCCTTGGTGCTATCTGGTGTCGTCGCTGGTCATCATTCCCCTGGTGACGCATGGCATCACCTTGATCTCGCGCCTGCAGTTGTGGACGCAGCCCCTGTGGCTGGCGCTGTGGGTGTGCCCTTTCATCGTGGTGGCCTTCAAGAACCCGCAGGCCTATGTCGAGTTCACCTCGCTGGTGGGGCGCAGTTCGGGGCAGAGCGAGTTCACGCCCCTGGCCTTCGGCATGGCGGCCACCGTGGCCTTCTCGCTCATCGTGCAGGTGGGCGAGCAGGTAGACTTTCTGCGCTTTTTGCCCGAGAAGACGCGCGCCAACCGCGTGCGCTGGTGGAGCGCCGTGCTGATCGCCGGGCCCGGCTGGGTGGTGCCCGGCATGCTCAAGATGCTGGCCGGGGCCTTTCTGGCTTTTCTGGTGCTGCAGCGCGAGGTGCCGGTGGACAAGGCCATCGAGCCCACGCAGATGTACCTGGCCGGCTTCAGCGAGGTGTTTTCGTCGCCTGCCTGGGCCCTGGGCGCCACCGTGCTTTTCGTGATCGTCTCGCAGGTCAAGATCAATGTGACGAACGCCTACGCGGGCTCGCTGGCCTGGTCCAACTTCTTTGCCCGCCTCACGCACAGTCACCCGGGGCGGGTGGTGTGGCTGGTCTTCAATGTGCTGATCGCCGTGCTCCTGATGACCCTGGGCGTGTTCGGCGCGCTGGAGCGTGTGCTGGGGCTCTACAGCAATGTGGCCATCGCCTGGGTGGGGGCCCTGGTGGCCGATCTGGTCATCAACAAGCCCATGGGCTGGTCGCCTCGGGGCATCGAGTTCAAGCGGGCCTATCTGTACGACCTCAATCCGGTCGGGCTGGGTGCCACCCTGCTGGCCGCGCTCGTGGCCATCGTGGCCCACACCGGCGTGATGGGCCCGATGGCGGCAGCCTGGTCGCCCTTCATCGCCCTGGGCATTGCCTTGCTGGTGTCGCCGCTGCTGGCCTGGGGGACGCAGGGGCGCTATTACCTGGCGCGCCGCCAGCGCACGATCTGGGCCCCGGGGCAGATGGTGCAGTGCTCGGTGTGCGACAACCATTTCGAGGCCGAGGACATGGCCCATTGCCCGGCCTATGACGCACCGATCTGCTCCTTGTGCTGCACCCTGGAGTCGCGCTGTCATGACCGCTGCAAGACCCGGTCACGCGCCGCTGAGCAGGTGTCTGACGCCCTCACGACGGTGCTGCCCGTGCCCTGGGCCCGGCGCATCAACTTCCGCGTGGGGCACTACCTGGTGGTGTTCCTGTCTCTGGCCGTGATGCTGGGCTTTGTGCTGGGGGTCGTCTACTATCAGGAGGGTGTGGTCAATGCCTCCTTGATCGATCAGGCCGGCGCCATGGCGCATGGCCATGGCTTGCTGGATGGCCCCTTCATGAAGGTGTACGCCCTGTTGCTGCTGGCGGCGGCCGTGTGCTCGTGGTGGGTGGTGCTGGCCTCCGAGAGCCGGCGCATGGCCCAGGATGACTCCAATCGCCACAACCAGTTGCTGCAGCTGGAAATCGATGCGCACCGCCGCACCGACGTGGCCCTGCAGGCTGCGAAGGAGCTGGCGGAAGCTGCCAACCAGGCCAAGACCCGCTATGTGGCGGGCATGACGCATGAGTTACGCACGCCCCTCAACAGCATCATGGGGTATGCGCAGATCCTGCTCAAGGACGAGGCACCCCAGGGCCCCCGCCGTGGCGCCTTGACCACCATCCAGCGCAGCGGTGAGCACCTGATGGGCCTGATCGATGGTCTGCTGGACCTGGCCCGCATCGAGGCGGGGCGCCTGCGCCTGGACCCGGGGCCCGTGCCCCTGCGCGAGTTTCTCGATGACGTCGTGCACATGGTGCAGCCCCAGGCACAGGCCAAGGGCTTGGAGTTCGCGCTGGAAACCCGGGGGCGCGTGCCCGAGTGGGTGCATGCCGATGCCAAGCGCCTGCGGCAGATCCTGCTCAATCTTTTGAGCAATGCGGTGCGCTTCACCGAGCGGGGGCGTGTGGTCCTGCGCGTCGATGCCCGTCGCGAGGTGCTGCGCTTCGAGGTCGAGGACACCGGCATCGGCATTGCGCCGCAGGATCTGGAGCGCATCTTCCTGCCTTTCGAGCGGGGCAGTGCCGGGCGGCGCAGCAGCGAGCCGGGCACGGGCCTGGGCCTGACCATCACGCACCTGCTGTCGGAGCTGATGGGGGGCGAGTTGAGCGTGCAGAGCGTGATGGGGCAGGGCAGCACCTTCAGTGTGCGGATGTATCTGCGTGAGATGGCCGCCCCGGCCCAGGCTGCCGAAGCGCTGGCCCCGGCCCGCCCTCGGCACCGCCCGGTGACCGGCTATGTCGGGCCGCGCAAAACCCTGCTGGTGGTGGATGACCAGCCCATCCAGCGCCAGATGCTGGCCGGCATGCTGCTGCCTCTGGGTTTTGTGGTGCGCGAGGCCGCCAGTGGCCGGGAGTGCCTGGAGAGTGTGCGGGATGCCTGCCCCGATGCCGTGCTGCTGGATGTGAGCATGGACGACATGGACGGCTGGCACACCTCCCGCGAGATCCGACGAGCTGGCCTGGTGGACGTGCCGGTGATCATGGTGTCGGCCAATGTGTTCGAGAACCGGCCGGAGAACCTGAGTGCGGCCTTGTGCCAGGCCTTTGTGGCCAAGCCGGTGATGGAGTCCGAGCTGCTCGACACGCTGGCCCAGCACCTGCAACTGGAGTGGGTGCTGGAGCACCAGGCCTTGCCTTTGCCGTTGGGCATGTCGGCGCGTTCCCCCTTGTCCTTTGCCGAGCTGCCCGTGGAGGCGGCTCGGTCCCTGACGCGCCTGGCCATGCTGGGCCATGTGCAGGGGCTGCAGGAAGAGCTGAACCGATGGGCGCAGGCCCACCCCGAGCTGGATGCGCAGTGGCAAGCCTTGCGCACCCTGGCCGATGACTTTGACCTGGATGAGCTGGCCGAGCGCCTGGCGCCCTGTCTGCCAAAGGATGTGATCGATGAGCCTCAACCCTGATCAGCAGCGGGGGACGCTGCTTGTGGTGGACGATGCGCCAGACACCCTGCGCATGTTGTGTGATGCCCTGGCCCGCGAGGGTTACACCGTGCTGGTGGCGCGTGATGGCACGCAGGCGCTGCAGCGCATGGCGCTGATGGTGCCGGACGCCATCTTGCTGGACGCCGTCATGCCGGGGCTGTCGGGTTTTGAAACCTGCGAGCGCATCAAGGCCCGTGAGGACTGGGCCCATGTGCCGGTGATCTTCATGACCGGGCTGTCGGAGACGGCCGACATCGTTGCTGGCTTTGCCGCCGGTGGCGTGGACTATGTGGTCAAGCCCGTGCGCATCGAAGAAGTGCTGGCGAGATTGAGCACGCATGTGCGCAATGCCCGACTGACACGGCTGGCGCGCGAGGCCTTGAGTGCCGCCGGGGCCACGGGCACCGGGCGTGATGACGTCTCGTCCAGCCGCCTGGACATCGCCGCGCTCACACCGCGTGAGACCGAGGTGCTGTCCTGGCTGGCCAAGGGCAAGACCAACCGGGACATCGCCGACATCCTGGGCATGAGCCACCGCACGGTGAACAAGCACCTGGAGCACATCTTCGAGAAGCTGGGCGTCGAGACGCGGGCGGCGGCGGCGGCCTTGGCCAGCCGCGCCATCTCGGCTTGACGCGCGGTGATGCCGTTCAGGGGCGTGCGGCCTGCAGCATCTCGTGCACGTCGTGCGTCATCACGGACAGGAAAATCAGCAGACCCAGGTAGGCCGTGCTGTAGGTGATCTTTTCCTGCAAGGTGGTCTGGTAGTAGATGGCGTTGGCCGGGTCATCGGCGCGATAACGCCAGGCCTTCATCAACTGAGGTGCCGCCATCAGGGCCACCAGGATGAGCACAGGGCTGGGGTTCAGCATGAACACGCCGACCAGCACAGGAGCGCCCAGCAGCCAGATGCGGGGGGAGAGCACAGCCGTGATGCGCCCGCCATCCAGGGGCGAGATGGGGATCAGGTTGAACAGGTTCAGGAAGAAACCGGCATAGGACACGGCCAGCAGCCAGAGCATGTCGGGGCCCGCATTGGCGGCCACCAGATAACAGGCCAGCGCACCGATGCTGCCGATCAGCGGGCCGCCCAGCCCGACCCAGGCCTCGGTCTCGGCGTTGTGGGGCAGCTGTTTCATTTCGATCCAGGCGCCCAGAAACGGGATGAAGGTGGGCGCTCCCACATCCAGCCCGCGCTGGCGTGCGGCCAGGTAATGACCCATCTCGTGCAGAAAGAGCAGGGCGATGAAGCCGGCGGCATAGCGCCAGCCGAACATCCAGCCATAGACCACCAGGGAGATCAGCATGGTGCCGCCCGTGGTGAGCAGCTTGCCAAATTTGGCGCCGCCAAGCAGCAATAGAAGGAGTTTGATCATGGAGCGAGTATGAATACGCGGGGCCTCATGCCTTGCCAAGTGCAGCCATCTGCCGCAAAACGGCTTGCAGGATGCCCACGCGGCGCTGGCTGGCAGGGTCGGTAGGCAGATGACCTGGCAGGGCGTCGAGGAAGTTGCGGTTTGCCAGCAAGGCCGTGAACTGGTCGCCGAGATAAGTTTGCAGATCAAGGGGCATCTGCCTGCACTCATCGAGCAGGCTTTGACGCCCATCCAGCAGGCTCACGATGTCGCCCAGGTCGTGGCTGAACAGGTAGTCACCTGCCCCCCGGCCATGAAATGCCTCCAGCTTCGTCGCCACAAACAGCGGAGCACGAATCACCCGTAATAGGGTACCGCCGGGTAAGGTCAGTGCCTGTGCAGACGATACGCACATGGGGTACCAACGGTTGGCAAAGCCCAAAATGGCTTCATCGGTTGGCATCACATCAACGGTCACGCCATCAATCTGCCAGCGGCAAAGTGGTGCGTCGGGATGCATGTCGGGTGCGAAGCCGCGTTCACGCAGGGCGTTTTCAATCTGATGGTAGTCCGTCAAGGCCAGCACTTCGACCACGATGTCGACATCCAGTGTCGGCCTGATGGATGGGTGGGCTGGGTCCGTGATCAGCAAGCCTGCCACGGCACCGCCGACAAACGCAAACTTGCTGCACAGTTGCGGGCCAAGGCGTTTGGCTACCCGTTCCAGCATGGCCACATTGGGGTCGTTCGGGTTGAACAAGGCGTTCATGATGAGACCAGTCGCCTGTCCAGTTCGGCCACGGCGAGGGCTCGCTCGCGCGGGCTGCCTCCGCGTATGGCGTCCACCAGCACCAGCAGCTCGTACAAGGCTGGGTTGGCCAAGGCGGCCATGGGTACTGTGGGATACAGAGGGTGTAGCGTCATGCCGCGTACCGTGCCCTCGGGGTGGGGCCATACGGGTGGGGGCTCGTTGGGCTGTGCAATCTTTGCCAGCAGCGGTGGAGCCGCATGGCCGGTGGGTACACCACGCGTCAACTCGCCTCGGGTGGCCGGGAAACAATAGCGTAACCCGTGCTGCAAGAACAAGCGCAGTGGCTCCAGCAAGGCAACGGGTTTGCCCGAGTCATCTTTGCGCAGCAACTGCGCCACCTGTGCCCGCTCGACGCCTGCATGGATCTCAGAGGCTGTGAGCTTGAGTTCGGTGGCCAAGGTGGCGTAGCTGGGGGCCGCCCCGGTTTGCAGTGCCAGGCGCAACAGCACCACCACGTCTTGAGGGCGCAGCGTGACCTGAGGGTTGGATATGGGGCGGGCCATGCACGCAGTGTAATCTGTTGTTTGCTATTTGCGAATAGAGAATGGTGGCGATGATGGGCCGCGCTGACATGCCGAGGGTGACTTTGATTCCAGTGGTAACGGGCTGGCGCGATGCTCTTGTCGCTGCCGCGCTGGCGCCATAGACTGCCAGATCACACGCAGTACCACCAGGAGAGACCCATGAAGAAGCTGATCTATCCACTGGCCCTGGCCTGCCTGACGGCCATCTCAGGTGGCGCCCAGGCCGCCAACATCCACGTCACGTTCGATGCCGGCCTGGAGGGCTTTGGCACCACGTCCGGCGGCACGCTGGCGCATGACGCCGGCGGTTTCCTGGCGCAAACCGACATCGACGGTCAGGACATGGCGGTGCTCGTGTCCGGCGCCTTGCTGGGAGACTGGTCCGGCTTCCTGGGGGGCACCTTGTCCTTCGATTCGCGCAACCTCAGCGGGGTGGCTTCTGACTACAACGCCTTTGGCACCATCACCTTGACGGGCGCCACGGGCAGCATCTCCCGCGATGTGGTACTGGGTACGGATCCCACGGGCGCCTGGACCACCTACTCGACGGTGCTTGACTCGGCCACCTGGGGGCCCACCATCGCTTCCGTGCTGGGGCAGGTGACCCAGGTGTCCATCGTGCTGGAGTCCCACAACGGCTTTGGCGGCGCCGACAGCGAGGTCAATGGCTTCGACAACTTCAAGGTGACGGCCGTGGCTGCACCCGTGCCGGAACCCGAGTCCCTGGCCTTGATGCTGGCGGGGCTGGCCGTGGTGGGCGCAGGCGGTGCCCGTCGCCGCGCTCAGGCTTTGAAAACCGCCTGAGCCTGCCCTTGCCGGTGGCTGACCCGCCCTTGCGGGTCCACCGACAGGGCACCTTCGACCAACCAGCGCACGGCTTGCGGGTAGATCAGGTGTTCCTGGCTCAGCACGCGGGCCGAGAGGGACTCTTCGGTGTCGTCGGGCTGCACGGGCACCACCGCCTGGGCGACGATGGGCCCATGGTCCAGCTCGGGCGTCACAAAATGCACCGTGGCGCCTGCCACCTTGCACCCTGCGTCGATGGCGCGCTGGTGCGTGTGCAGCCCCGGGAAGGCCGGCAGCAGGGAGGGATGGATGTTGAGCAGTCGCCCTTCGTAGTGGCGCACGAATCCTTCGGTCAGGATGCGCATGAAACCGGCCAGCACCACCACATCGGGTGCAAAGCCATCGATCACACGGGCCAGTTCGGCATCAAAGGCCTCGCGGCTGTCGAACCCCTTGTGGTCCACCACGGCGGTGGGGATGCCATGCCCGGCAGCAAACGCCAGCCCGGCGGCCGTGGCCTTGTTGCTGATCACGGCCGCGATGCGCGCGGGCCAGCCCTCGCGGGCGCAGGCGTGGACGATGGCTTCCATGTTGGAGCCGCGTCCGGAAATCAGAAGAACGATGTTTTTCATGCGGCCTAGAGTGTAGTGGCGACTGAGCGCGCGCGCGTCACAATGCGCAGATTCACCGTTCAGGAGCCCCCTCATGAAGCAATTGTCCCCGTCTGGCAAGGCCCTGTGTGCCTTCTATGTGGTCCTGGCCGTGGTCGCCCTGGTGGCCACCTGGTCCTTCAACCTGCAGTTCTTTGCCTTGCCCGACAACGGTGGGCTCATCGGATTTGTGCGCGGGGGCTATGCCAACCCGGCGGCCGCCTCTCTGACCAATGACCTGTTCCTGCTGGGGGCCGCCTGCACGGTGTTCATGTTCATCGAGGCGCGTCGTCTGGGCATCCGTTTTGTCTGGGTCTATGTGATCCTGTCGTTTGCGATCGCCATCAGCGTGATGTTCCCGTTGTTCATGGTGGCCCGCCAGATGCGGCTGGAAGCCTCGCACGCCTACAATTGACGCTCTTTGTCCCTGATCAGAACGCGCCAGATCCCGCCATGACCCAACGTGTCCTCACCGGCATCACCACGACCGGCACGCCCCACCTGGGCAACTACGTCGGAGCCATCCGGCCCGCCATCGCTGCCAGCCGCGAGCCTGGGGTCGAGAGCTTCTTCTTCATGGCCGACTACCATGCCTTGATCAAGTGCGACGACCCGGCCCGCATTGCCCGCTCGCGCCTGGAGATCGCCGCCACCTGGATGGCCGCCGGACTGGACACCGACCGGGTCACCTTCTACCGCCAGAGCGACATCCCCGAGACCACCGAGCTGAGCTGGTTGCTGACCTGTGTGACGGCCAAGGGCCAGATGAACCGCGCCCACGCCTACAAGGCGTCGGTGGATGCCAATGAGGCCGCCGGTGAAGAGCCCGATGCGGGCGTGACCATGGGGCTGTACTGCTACCCCATCCTGATGGCGGCCGACATCCTGCTGTTCAATGCCCACCGGGTGCCCGTCGGGCGGGATCAGGTGCAGCACATCGAGATGGCGCGGGATGTGGCCCAGCGCTTCAATCACCTCTATGGCCAGGGCAAGGAGTTGTTCGTGCTGCCTCAGGCCGAGGTCGAAGACAGCGTGGCCACGCTGCCAGGCCTGGACGGCCGCAAGATGTCCAAGAGCTATGACAACACGGTGCCCTTGTTCGAAGGGGGCGCCAAGGCGCTCAAGGACGCCATCGCCCGCATCGTGACCGATTCGCGCCTGCCCGGTGAGCCCAAGGACCCCGAAAGCGCCCATCTGGTCACCATCCACGATGCCTTTGCTGATGCGGCCACCCGCGGCGCCTTTCATGCCGACCTGCGCGCGGGCCTGGGCTGGGGGGAGGCCAAGCAGCGCGTGGTGCAGTTGATCGAGGCCCATGTGGGCCCCATGCGCGAGCGCTATGCCGAGCTGATGGCCCACCCATCCCACATTGAGGACGTCCTGCAGGCGGGTGCCCACAAGGCACGGGCCCAGTCGGCACCGTTTCTGGCCGAGCTGCGCCATGCTGTGGGCTTGCGCACCGCGGTCTCCGTGGGGCAGCCGCAGGTTGGCAAGGCCCAGGCGGGCAAGGCCGATCTGCCGGTGTTCAAGCAATAC
>NZ_DASUIT010000047.1:0-55835 GCF_036279655.1 Aquabacterium sp.
GGGAGCAAAGCAATGCAACTGAATCCCGCAGAAATTTCCGAACTGATCAAGAGCCGCATCGAAGGTCTCGGCGCGGCTGCCGACATTCGCAACCAAGGTACCGTCATCTCCGTGACCGACGGTATCGTCCGCGTGCACGGCCTGTCCGATGCCATGCAGGGCGAAATGTTGGAGTTCCCCGCTGACGCCTCCGGCGTCCCCACCTACGGTCTGGCCCTGAACCTGGAGCGCGACTCCGTCGGCGCCGTGATCCTGGGCGGCTACGAGCACATCTCCGAAGGTGACACCGTCAAGACGACGGGCCGCATCCTGGAAGTGCCCGTGGGCCCCGAACTGGTGGGCCGCGTGGTGAACGCCCTGGGTCAGCCCATCGACGGCAAGGGCCCGATCAATGCCAAGCTGTCTTCTCCCATCGAGAAGATCGCCCCCGGCGTGATCGCGCGTCAATCCGTGGATCAACCCCTGCAGACCGGCATCAAGTCCATCGACTCGATGGTGCCCGTCGGCCGTGGTCAGCGCGAGCTGATCATTGGTGACCGTCAGACCGGCAAGACCGCCGTCGCCATCGACGCGATCATCAACCAGAAGGGCCAGGGCGTCACCTGTATCTACGTCGCCATCGGTCAGAAGGCTTCGTCGATCAAGAACGTCGTGCGCGCTCTGGAAAATGCCGGTGCCATGGAATACACCATCGTCGTCGCCGCTTCGGCCTCTGACTCGGCTGCCATGCAGTTCGTGTCGGCCTACTCCGGTTGCGCCATGGGCGAGTACTTCCGCGACCGTGGCCAAGACGCCCTGATCGTGTATGACGATCTGTCCAAGCAGGCCGTGGCTTACCGTCAAGTGTCGCTGCTGCTGCGCCGTCCTCCCGGACGCGAAGCCTTCCCTGGCGACGTGTTCTACATCCACTCGCGCCTGCTGGAGCGTGCAGCCCGCGTGAACGCCGACTACGTCGAAGCGTTCACCAAGGGTGAAGTGAAGGGCAAGACCGGTTCCCTGACCGCTCTGCCCATCATTGAAACGCAAGCCGGTGACGTGTCCGCATTCGTTCCGACCAACGTGATCTCGATCACCGACGGTCAGATCTTCCTGGAAACCAACCTGTTCAACGCTGGTATCCGTCCCGCCATCAACGCCGGTATCTCGGTGTCGCGTGTGGGTGGTGCGGCTCAGACCAAGGTGATCAAGGGCCTGTCCGGCGGTATCCGTACCGACCTGGCGCAGTACCGTGAACTGGCTGCCTTCGCGCAGTTCGCCTCCGATCTGGACGCGGCCACCCGCAAGCAGCTCGACCGCGGTGCCCGCGTGACCGAACTGCTCAAGCAGGCTCAGTACCAGCCGCTGTCGATCTCCCTGATGGGCGCGACCCTGTTTGCCGTGAACAAGGGCTACATGGACGACGTGGACGTCAAGAAGATCCTGGCCTTCGAAGCTGGTCTGCACCAGTTCCTGAAGACCAGCCACGCCGCGCTGCTCGCCAAGATCGAGGAGAAGAAGGCTCTGGACAAGGAAGCCGAAGCAGAACTGCAATCGGCTGTCGTCGCGTTCAAGAAGACCTTCGCCTAAAGGAGCGCACCATGGCGGTAGGCAAGGAAATACGCAACAAGATCAAGAGCGTCGAGAACACCAAGAAGATCACCAAGGCCATGGAAATGGTCGCGGCTTCGAAGATGCGCAAGGCGCAGGATCGCATGCTTGCGGCTCGCCCCTACGCTGAAAAGGTGCGCAACATCACGGCGAACCTGGCCAAGGCCAACCCCGAGTACGTCCACCCCTTCATGCTGCCCGGTCAGGGCGGCAAGAAGGTGGGCTTCATCGTGGTGAGCACGGACAAGGGTCTGTGCGGTGGTCTGAACACGAACGTGCTGCGCGCCGTCACCAACAAGCTCCGCGAGCTTGAAGGTGAGGGCGTCAAGGCCGACGTGGTCTCCATCGGCAACAAGGCCACGGGCTTCTTCAACCGGATCGGTGCCAATGTCGTCGCGCAAGTGGTCGGCATGGGTGACACCCCCCATCTGGAAAAGCTCATTGGCCCGGTCAAGGTGCTGCTCGACGCATACATCGCTGGCGAACTCAGCGCGGTCTACCTGTGCTTCACGCGCTTCATCAACACGATGAAGCAGGAGCCCCTGGTCGAACAGCTGCTGCCTCTCAAGGCCAACGAGTTCGAAGGTGAAAAGACTCATGCATGGGAATACATCTATGAGCCTGACGCCAAGCTGGTGATCGACGAGTTGATGACCCGTTATGTTGAAGCGCTGGTGTACCAGGCTGTGGCAGAGAACATGGCTTCGGAGCAGTCGGCCCGCATGGTGGCCATGAAGGCCGCTACCGACAATGCCGGCAACGTGATCAAGGAACTGAAGCTGGTCTACAACAAGACCCGTCAGGCCGCCATCACGACCGAACTGTCCGAGATCGTTGCCGGTGCGGCTGCGGTCTGATCCGAAGATTTTGAATTGATTGAAGGAACGAAAAATGGCTGACACGCAAACAGTGGGCAAGATCGTTCAGTGCATCGGCGCCGTGGTGGACGTGGAGTTCCCACGTAACCAGATGCCCAAGGTGTACGACGCCCTGAAGATGGAAGGCTCCGCGCTGACCCTCGAAGTGCAACAGCAGCTGGGTGACGGCATCGTCCGTACCATCGCGCTGGGCTCGTCCGACGGCCTGCGCCGCGGCATGCAAGTGACCAACACCCACGCTCAGATCACCGTGCCCGTGGGCCCGGCGACCCTGGGTCGCATCATGGACGTGCTGGGCGCGCCCATTGACGAACGTGGTCCCGTGGATCAGGCTCAAACCGCCCCCATCCACCGCAAGGCCCCTGCGTACGACGAACTGTCGCCCTCGCAAGAGCTGCTGGAAACCGGCATCAAGGTGATTGACCTGGTCTGCCCGTTCGCCAAGGGCGGCAAGGTGGGTCTGTTCGGTGGCGCCGGTGTGGGCAAGACCGTGAACATGATGGAGCTCATCAACAACATCGCCAAGGCTCACTCGGGTCTGTCGGTGTTCGCTGGTGTGGGCGAGCGTACCCGTGAGGGCAACGACTTCTATCACGAAATGGCCGATTCCGGCGTCGTGAACCTGGAGAACCTGGGCGAGTCCAAGGTCGCCATGGTCTACGGTCAGATGAACGAGCCCCCGGGCAACCGTCTGCGCGTGGCCCTGACCGGTCTGACGATCGCCGAGTCCTTCCGTGACGAAGGCCGTGACGTGCTGTTCTTCGTGGACAACATCTACCGCTACACCCTGGCCGGTACCGAAGTGTCCGCTCTGCTGGGCCGTATGCCTTCGGCTGTGGGCTATCAGCCTACGCTGGCCGAAGAAATGGGCCGTCTGCAAGAGCGCATCACCTCGACCAAGGTCGGCTCGATCACGTCGATTCAGGCCGTCTACGTCCCTGCGGACGACTTGACCGACCCGTCGCCTGCCACGACGTTTGCTCACTTGGACTCCACCGTCGTGCTGTCTCGTGACATCGCTTCGCTGGGTATCTACCCCGCCGTGGATCCGCTGGACTCGACCTCGCGTCAGCTGGACCCCAATGTGGTGGGCGAAGAGCACTACTCTGTGGCACGCGCCGTGCAGAACACGCTGCAGCGCTACAAGGAACTGCGCGACATCATCGCCATTCTGGGCATGGACGAACTGGCTCCGGAAGACAAGCTGCTGGTGGCTCGCGCTCGCAAGATCCAGCGCTTCCTGTCGCAGCCTTTCCACGTCGCCGAAGTGTTCACTGGCGCGCCTGGCAAGTACGTGCCCCTGAAGGAAACCATCCGTGGCTTCAAGATGATTGTGAACGGCGAGTGCGACAGCCTGCCTGAGCAAGCGTTCTACATGGTTGGAACGATCGACGAAGCCTTCGAAAAAGCCAAGACGATGCAATAAGCGGCGCGCTTGACTCTGACTCGGCGGTGCCGTGCTTGCCATAGCTTCCGCTATGTCTGTGCGCGGCGCCTTGATTCAGGGCCAATCGCTTGCTTCTTGTGCCGTCTGGTCTGTTGTGATGTTTTGCTGCGCCGGACGGTGCAAATCGTTGAACCTTATTTGAAAGCTCCGTATGTCCACCATTCACGTTGATGTGGTCTCCGCCGAAGAGTCGATCTTCTCGGGTGAAGCCACGCTGGTGTCCCTGCCGGGTGAGGTGGGTGAGCTTGGCATCCTGCCGCGTCACACTCCGCTGATCACCCGCATCAAGCCGGGCGCCGTGCGCATCCAGCGCGCCGACAACAACGAAGAAGAGTTTGTCTTCGTGGCTGGCGGCATCCTGGAGGTGCAGCCCAACTGCGTGACCGTTCTGGCCGACACCGCCATCCGCGGCAAGGATCTGGACGAGGCCAAGGCTTCCGAAGCCAAGCGCCTGGCTGAAGAAGCGGTTCAGAACGCCAAGGGCGATCTGGATCTGGCGCGCGCACAGAGCGAGCTGACCGAACTGGTGGCTCAACTGGCCGCCATCCGCCGCCTGCGCAAGAAGTGATCTGAACGAAACCCAGGACGCCCACCGGGCGTTGCCCAGGTCCATCGCAGGCCCGCCGCTTTTGAGCCGCGGGCCTGTTTGTTTTTCAGGGTGTGCGAACATGGCACCCCAGGAGAGAGATGCATGCCCGCCCAAGCCGCCCCCAATACCGCCAGGATCAAGCCCCTGGGTCTGGCCGATTACCTGCAAAAGATCCTGACCAGCCGCGTCTACGACGTGGCCATCGAGACGGCCCTGGAGCGCGCGCCCAACCTGTCACGTCGCCTGGGCCATGAGGTCTTTCTCAAGCGAGAAGACACGCAGCCGGTGTTCAGCTTCAAGCTGCGCGGCGCGTACAACAAGATGGCCCAGCTCAGCCCCAAAGCCCTGGCCAAGGGGGTACTGTGTGCTTCGGCAGGCAACCATGCCCAAGGGGTGGCCATGGGGGCACGGCGTCTGGGGTGCAAGGCCACCATCGTCATGCCGGTGACCACCCCCCAGGTCAAGATCGATGCCGTGGCAGCCTTTGGTGGCGACAACGTCGAGATCGTGCTGCATGGCGAGAGCTACTCCGATGCCGCGCTGCACGCCAAGATGCTCGAAAAGAAGAAGGGCATGACCTTTGTGCACCCCTTCGATGATCCTGATGTGATCGCAGGTCAGGGGACCGTGGCCATGGAGATCCTGCGTCAGCACGCCGGCCCCATCGATGCCATCTTCGTGGCCATTGGCGGTGGCGGCCTCATCAGCGGGGTGGCGGCCTACATCAAGGCGCTGCGGCCGGAGATCAAGGTGATCGGTGTGCAGATGAACGACTCCGACGCCATGGCCCGATCGGTCAAGGCCGGCAAGCGCATCACGCTGGCCGACGTGGGCCTCTTTTCGGACGGGACCGCGGTCAAGCTGGTGGGCGAGGAAACCTTGCGGCTGGTGCGCAAGCATGTGGACGACTTCGTGATCGTCAACACCGATGCAGTGTGCGCGGCCATCAAGGACATCTATCAGGACACACGCTCCATTGTCGAGCCTGCGGGGGCCCTGGGGGTGGCGGCGGTCAAGCAGTACGCGGCACGCCATGGCGGCAAGGGCAAGACCTACATCGCCATCAACTGCGGCGCCAACATGAACTTCGACCGCCTGCGTTTTGTCGCCGAGCGGGCCGAGGTGGGTGAGGACCGCGAGGCGCTTTATGCCGTGACCATCCCCGAAGAGCGCGGCTCCTTCAAGCGTTTTTGCGAGTTGATCGGCCCGCGCAGCGTGACCGAGTTCAACTACCGCATCTCTGATGAGCGGCAGGCCCATGTGTTCGTGGGACTGAGCACCGCGCGCAAGGGCGATTCGCGCCAGATTGCCAAGGATTTCGAGTCCCATGGTTTTGCCACGGTCGACCTGAGCCACGATGAACTGGCCAAGACCCATGTCCGGCACATGGTGGGCGGGCGTTCGGCCCTGGCGGAAGGCGAGCGTCTGTACAGCTTTGTGTTCCCGGAGCGCCCGGGTGCCCTGATGCGCTTTTTGACCAGCATGCCACCAGGCTGGAACATCAGCCTCTTCCACTACCGCAACCAGGGGGCCGATTACGGGCGCATTCTGGTGGGTCTGCAGGTGCCCAAGGATGAGATCACGTCCATCCCGAAGGTGCTGGAATCCCTGGGCTACCAGTTCGTGGACGAAACACGCAATCCGGTGTATCGACTGTTCTTGCGCTGACCTGCGGGACGCGCAGGCGATCGCTCACATCGAGGGTGCTGCGGGCTCGGTCTGTTCCTGAGCGCCGCCTTGCTGCTGTTGCTGCATTTGCTGGCGCCGCAGGCGCGGCGGCAAGCGACGGGGGCGCTCACCCGCAGGGGTGCCTTCGACATCCGTGGCCACGGGCGAGGGTGCCTGTGCTGCAGCGCCATAGGTCCCGGCAGGTCGGTTGGCCTGGTGGCTTGGGGCGCCACTGAAGCTGCTCACGCTGGGCAGGGTGCCCGTGGCAGCGGGGGGCAGCAAGGGCAGGCTCAGATCCACGGATGCGGGGCCGCCTTGCGGGCCGATCTGCACGCCTTGCTGGCTGATGGACTGCACGATCTGGTCGCCATCGACCACGTGACCGATCTTGAAGGCCTGGGCGGGTTTGCCGTCGACGACCAGCAGGGCCACGCCGGGGCCAGATTCGCCAGCGCGGGGGGCCAGCACGCCCAGCAACTGCAGCCGTGCCGCGAGGGCGGATTGTGCGGTGGGGTTGGCCTGTTCGGCCTCCTCGGCGCTCATCGGGGCGGTCAGCAACTTGCCGATGTCACCCCGAGGGGTGCTGCTCATGGACACCGAGCCGGTCCCCGGTGGGACGGCCATGGGCCGGGAAAACCAGCGCAGACCCCAATAGGCCACACTGGCCGCGACTGCGGCCCACACGAGCAGGGCAAGGATGCGAGATACCATGGTGTCGCACATTATCATGCTTGGCAGGGAACCAAGTGGCCCGAGATGTCCCCAACACTGCGGGTAGATCCTGCGGTGGTGGGGCCAAAATGTCAGGCATGCTGGCCCCCCTTGCTGCAAAGAGGGGCTGCCTGGCACCTGAATGCATTGATTGACCTAGCCGAGTGTTTCATGAGTACGACAAACCGCATCACCGCAACCGTCCAACGTGGCTTCACCCTGATCGAGCTGATGGTCGTGCTCGTCATCATCGGTTTGCTGGCCGCCCTGATCGTGCCCAATGTCCTCAACCGCGCGGATGATGCGCGGGTCACGGCTGCCAAGACCGACGTGAGCAATGTCATGCAGGCGCTCAAGCTCTACCGTCTGGACAACCAGCGTTATCCCACGGCCGAGCAAGGTCTGGCGGCCCTGGTCACCAAGCCCACCGCCGGCCCGATCCCGGCCAACTGGAAGGTCTACCTGGAAAAGCTGCCCACCGACCCCTGGGGGGCGCCCTACCAGTACGTCAATCCTGGCGTGAAGGGTGAAGTCGATGTGTTCAGCTTCGGTGCCGATGGCCAGAGCGGCGGTGAAGGCATGGATGCCGATATCGGCTCCTGGCAATAAATTGCGCCAGCGCGGGTTCACGCTGCTGGAGTTGATGGTGGTGGTGGCGATCATCGCCATCACGACGGCGGTGGCGTCGCTGGCCCTGCCCAATCCTGCCGGTTCGCGTCTGGAGCGTGAGGCGGCGCGTCTGATCGCCTTTCTGGAGTCGGCGCGTGCCGAGGCTCGCGCCGGCGGTCTGACCGTGATCTGGATCCCCCGTGCCGACACCGCCGACAAGGACTTTCAGTTCCTGGGCTTGCCGCCATCCATGACGCCGTCGCTCACCTGGATGGAGCGTGAGGTCAAGGCCGAGGTGGTGGGTGGGCGCAGCATCGTGCTGGGGCCTGAGCCTGTGATCGGCGCGCAGAGCATCGTGCTGCGACTGGACGATCAGCAACTGGTGATCGCCACCGATGGGTTGTCGCCGTTCGACACGGTGCTGGGGCAGCAGCCCGAGGTGGATCTGCCGGGCGATGGCGCCCCTGCCACGCCTGTGCTGCAGGGGGTGTCCGGTGAGTGAGCGACATTCCGACCGTGGCATGACCCTGATCGAGGTGCTGGTGGCCTTGGCCATTGTGGCAATCACCCTGGCGGCCGGCTTCAAGGCGGCGGGTGGGCTGACCGTGAATGCGCAGCGTCTGTCCGATCTGACCGTGGCCCATTGGTGCGCGGAGAACCAGCTGACCTACCTGCGCTTGTCCAAACCCTGGCCGGCCCCGGGGGAGAGCGAGTTCCAGTGCCAGCAACTGGGGCGTCAGCTCAAGGGCGTGCAGCGTGTGCGGCCCACGCTCAATCCCAATTTCCGGCAGATCGATGCCCAGATCTATGACGAGAACCAGCAGCCCATCGTGCGGCTGTCCACCGTGCTGTCGCGGTATTGAGTCGCTCTGATGCTCCCGTCCACCATGTCCCACCGCCAGGCGTCCCGAGGCTTCACACTGATCGAGGTGATGGTCTCCCTGCTCATCCTGGCCGTGATGGCCACCATGGCCTGGAAGGGGCTCGATGGCATCGTGCGTTCGCGTGAGATCGCCGACGGTGCCGTCAAGCGGACCTTGCGTCTGCAATCGGTGATGGTGCAGTGGCAGGCTGACCTCAATGCCGTGCTCGATACGCGCAGCGTGCGGGCCTTGCAGTTCGATGGGGCCACCTTGCGCATGACGCGTCGCGCCCAGGGCGGCGTCCAGGTGGTGGTGTGGGCCTTGCGCAGTGGCCGCTGGGTGCGGTGGGCGGGCGAGCCCGTCACCACCGTGGGCGAGTTGCAGTCGCAGTGGGATCGTTCCATGCAGTTCCAGGGGCGTGAGCCGGGGACGCTGGCGGCGCTCAAGGGCGTGCAGCAATGGCAGGTGTATTTCTTCCGGGGTGGTTCGTGGACCAATGCGCAGTCCAGCGGCGATGTGGTCCGCCAGAGCGAGACGGCGGCCCTGGCCAGTGCGGCGACACCGGAATCCCTGCCCATGGGCGTGCGCTGTGTGCTGACCCTGGGTGAGGGCAGTGGTCACGAGGGCGCGATCACGCGCGATGTCAGTCTGGCCTCGCAGCCAGGGCAGAACTGAGGAGATTCAGGATGCGTGACCTCCGCTTTGATCGACGTTCACAACGCCACACTCAGCGTGGCGCGGCCCTGTTGACGGCCATGGTCATCGTCACCCTGGTGACCACCATCGCCGCGTCCATGGTGTGGCAGCAGTGGCGCTCCGTGCAGGTGGAGTCGGCCGAGCGCGCCTTGGTGCAGTCGCAATGGATCCTGCGTGGTGCGCTGGACTATGGCCGTCTGTTCCTGCGTGAAGATTCGCGCAATGGCGGTTCGGACCACCTGGGCGAGCAGTGGGCCGTGGGCCTGGCCGAGTCCCGCATCTCCAGTTTCCTGGCGGCAGACCGAGAAAACACCGACGATGCCCCGGAGGGCTTCCTGTCCGGGCAGATCGTGGATGCCAGCTCACGCTACAACCTCTACAACCTGATCGACCGCCAGACCGGGGACATCGATCCCAAGCAGTTGCTGGTCTTCAAGCGCCTGTGCGAATTTGCGGCCTTGTCGCCCGCGCTGGCGGACACGGTGGCGCAGGGCCTGCGCAAGGCCATGCTGGCCATTGCCTATCAAGATGCGGACAAGCTGGAAAAGCTCGGTGGCGAGGAAGGACGACGTGCCGCACCCCTGGTGCCCCAGACGATTGACCAACTGGTCTGGCTGGGCCTGGATGCCGGCACCGTGGAGCGCTTGCGCCCCTACGTGACCCTGCTGCCGGCGGACACCCTCACGCCCATCAATGTCAACACGGCCTCCCGCGAGGTGATCGCAGCGGTCCTGGGGACGGATGTGGGCCGTGCCGATCGCCTGGTGCAGGTCCGCCAGCGCAATCCCTTCAAGGACATCGGGGCGGTCAAGGATGCGGTGGGCAACATCGATCTGGGTGAGGTCGCTCTGGCGACCACGTCCAACTATTTCGAGATCCAGGGGCGTTTGCGCCTGGAGGATCGGGTGCTCGCGCAGCGTTACCTCGTTGAGCGTTCTTCGGGCAATGAGGCGTCGGTGACGGTGCTGTTTGAGAACCAGGTGGCCGGTGTGGAGCTGGCCGACCCCGATGCGGGGGGGCGCTGATGTTGCAAAACGGGTATCAATCCTTAAACGACCGCTATTTCGGGCCTTCTACAATGGCTGAATCGCCAGACTGCCAGGGTAGTCTGGCTTCTTGGCATTTTTCGACACCCTGTCTGTCCGGGGCATGACCACTCTCATCATCCAGCTCCCGGCGCATCAGCGCCAGTCTTCTGACCCCGCTTCGGCGGATACGGCAGCGGGTGCCTCCGCGTCGGCTCAGAAAGAAGTCTTCTATGTGCTGACGGCCAATGGGCAGACGGCGGCGCGTCAGGGCATGAGCGCGATCTCGGCCCTGCCCCGCGCCGAAACGGTGGTGGTGGTCACTGCGCCGACCGATGTGAGCTGGCACCGGCTGTCCCTGCCCAAGGCGCCCTCGGCGCGTCTGCGTCAGGCGCTGGGCGGCATGCTGGAAGAGCAACTGCTGGCCGATCCGGAAGACATGCACCTGGCCGTGGCCCCGGGGGCCAAGGCGGGTGAGCCAACCTGGGTGGCGGCTTGCGATCACACCTGGCTCACGGGGCATTTGATGGCCCTGGAGAAGGCCAAGGTCCGGGTGGACCGCGTGGTGCCGGCCGTCTGGCCTGACGCGCCGCCAACGGGCTACTTCCATGAGCTGCATGACACCGGCAGCCAGCAAGGTGAGCGCAGCCTGGAGCTGATGCTGACCTGGTCGACCCCCGACGGGGTGGCCACCTGGCCGCTGCACGGTTCGCTGGCACGCCCCATGCTGCCCGAGCCCCTGCCGCCTGGGTCGCGCTTTTTTGCCACACCGGCCGCCGCGGCGCCCGCCGAGCGCTGGCTGGGCCACGCTGTGCAGGCCCAACTGCCGGCCGAGCACCTGATGCAGTCGGCGCGTTCGATGTGGAACCTGCTGCAGTTTGAACTCACGCCCAGCAGCAAGGGCTGGCAGGCGGTGACGGACCAGTGGCGACAGTTTCGCAGCCCTCAGTGGCGTCCCGTGCGTGCCGGGCTGGTGATGCTGGTGGTGGCTCAGGTGGTGGGGCTCAATGTCTGGGCCTGGCACCAGCAGCGCGAGGTCAAGCTCAAGCGCGCCGAGATGACCAGCGTGCTCAAGTCGGCCCATCCGCAGGTGCAAGTGATCCTTGACCCGGCCGTGCAGATGCGCCGCGAGACCGAGTCCCTGCGTGCCGCCGCAGGACAGTTGGGGGACAACGATCTGGAGTCCCTCATGCAGGCCGTGGCCAGCGCCTGGCTGGGTGAGCAGCCCTCCAAGGGCCTGCTGTACGACGGCAGCAGCCTCATCGTGGGCGTGCCCGCGGAGTGGAGTCCGTCGGACATCGAGCAGTTCCGCAGCCGCATGCAAGGCGCGGGTTTCACCGTGGAGCCCGGCGATGGTCAGTTGACCGTCCGCCGTGCTGCACGCAGTTGAGTGACGTGAAGGACAGCCGAGCATGAGTGCCCAGATGGCCTCTTTCGATGCCGCACGCGGTCAGGCCCTGGCCAAGTGGCAGGCCCTGGCGCCGCGCGAGCGTCAGATGATCACCGTGATGGCCTGGGCCGTGGGCCTGACCTTGCTGTTCATGGTGGGGATCCGCCCTGCGTGGCGCAGCCTGCAGC
This sequence comes from Aquabacterium sp., assembly GCF_036279655.1. Classification (GTDB taxonomy): domain Bacteria; phylum Pseudomonadota; class Gammaproteobacteria; order Burkholderiales; family Burkholderiaceae_C; genus Aquabacterium. Next base: position 11,652 of record NZ_DASUIT010000047.1, read on the forward strand.
AGACCCCTGTGCAATTGCGTGAGGTCAATGCGGTGCTGGATGACATGCGCCGGCAGGCCGACGAGGTCAAGGCCCTGCGGCAATTGCCGCCCGTGCCGCCTTCCCAGGCGGAGGCCGCTTTGAACAGTGCCACGCAGCAACTGGGTGAAGGTGCTCGCCTGAGTCTGCAGACCGATCGCGCCACCGTGACCCTGACCAAGGTGCCCGGCGGGCGGCTGAGCGAGTGGCTGCAGGAGGTGCGCTCCAGCGCGCGGGTGCGCCCCATCGAGGCCAACCTGATTCAGGTGTCTCCAGGGATGTATTCCGGCACCGTCACGCTGGCAATGACGTCGGCTGCCGGCAAGAACCGTTGAGATCGACACGCACGATGTCCATGCTGTCTGCCTTCAAACGATCCGGTCAGGGCCTCTCCCGGGGTTTCGAGTCCACCTCGCGCTGGCTCGATTCGACCCTGGAGGTCGCGCGCTGGGAGAACATGCTGCAGGCTGGGCGACGCTGGGGCTGGTGGGGCGGGGCCCTGGGTGCCATCGCCGGTGTGGTCCTGTTTGCGCCTGCGTCCTGGCTGGCTCAGGTCGTGGATCGGGCCAGCGGAGGCCGTGTCTTGCTGGCCGAGGCCGAGGGCACCGTCTGGACAGGCTCGGCTGTGGCGGTGCTGACCGGCGGCCCGGGCAGCCGGGATGCTCGGGCCTTGCCGGGTCGCCTGGGCTGGCAATGGCGTACCCAGGGGTTGGGCCTGCGCCTGACCTTGACCCAGGATTGCTGCCTGCCGGCGCCCATGACCCTGGATCTCAAGCCGGGCTGGAAGCGTGTGGGCCTTCAGTTGGGCAGTGCGGCACCCAGTGGGATGCCGGTGGGGCAGTGGCCTGCGGCCTGGCTGTCCGGCCTGGGCGCCCCGTGGAACACCTTGCAGCTCAACGGTCAATTGCAGCTCCATGCACAGGGCTTGCGCATGGAGTGGGTGCAGGGGCGTCTGCTGGTCGATGGCTCGGCCCAGATCGTGTTGCGCGACGTGGCTTCGCGCGTGACCACGCTGGACCACCTGGGGACCTATCGCCTGTCGCTGGTCGGCCAGGCGCAAAGCCAGGTGGCCCTGGATCTGCGCACGCAAGAAGGTGCCCTGCAGCTCAGTGGCTCCGGCCAGATCGGCCCGACGGGCCTGCGTTTCAGGGGTGAAGCCACGGCCAGCGATGCTGATCGTGGCGCCCTGAACAATTTGTTGAACATCATCGGCCGCCGTGTGGGCGACCGCTCTGTCATTTCGATCGGATAAGTCATGATGACCCATCCCATGTTCACCCGCCCCCGTGCTGTGGCCCTGGCCACGATCCTGGCCATCGGCCTGGGACCCACGGGCCTGCTCCCCGCCGTCGGGCTGGCGCATGCCGCGCCAGCCAGGAAAGCGGCGGCCACCGTGACCATGAACTTCGTCAATGCCGACATCGAAGGGGTGGCCCGGGCTCTGTCGGCCGTCATCGATCGTCAGATCATGGTGGACCCCCGTGTCAAGGGCACGGTCACCCTGTACAGCGAGCAGCCCCTGACGCCGCGCGAAGCCTACCTGAACTTCCTGTCGGCCCTGCGGGGCCAGGGCTTTGCCCTGGTCGAGGTGTCGGGCCTGCTCAAGGTGGTGCCCGAGGCCGATGCCAAGCTGCAGACCGGCACCGTGGAGGTCGGCAACGACAGCAAGCGCTCGGGCGATCAGATCCTCACGCAGATCTTCAAGCTGCAGTTCGAGAGCGCCAATAGCCTGGTGACGGTGCTGCGCCCCCTGATCAGTCCCAACAACACCATCAATGCCAATCCCAGCACCAACACGCTGGTGATCACCGATTACGCCGACAACCTCAAGCGCATCGGGCAGATCATCGCGGCGATGGATGTGCCCTCGTCATCTGATATGGAGGCCATTCCGTTGCAGTACGCGATCGCGGCGGACCTGGCGCCGATGGTGCAGCGTCTGTCCGATGGCGGATCCACACCGGGTGGCGTGGCGGCACAGGCCTCTCTGATCATGCCCGAGTCGCGCACCAATGCCTTGCTGGTGCGCGCGGCCAATCCGGCCCGCCTGGCCATGATCAAGACCCTGGTGCAGAAGCTGGATCGCCCCGGGGCCAACGGCCTGGGCGGCAGCGGCATCAATGTGGTCTACCTCAAGAACGCCGATGCGGTGAAGCTGGCGCAGGTGCTGCGGGCGGCGTTCCCCAGCAGCGCAGGCAGTGGTGCGTCGTCCGGTGGCGGCAGTTCGTCGCCTGCGTCGGTCACGCCGTCGGCCTCCACCACCAACGCGGCGAGCAATTCGGGCGCATCGGCGCAGGCCACGGCACCCGTGTCGGCTTCGGCAGGGCCTTCGACCGGCGGTTTCATCCAGGCCGATCCGGCCACGAACTCGCTCATCATCACAGCGCCAGACGCGTTGTATCGCCAGTTGCGTGCGGTGATCGACCAGTTGGATGGACGTCGGGCTCAGGTCTACATCGAGTCCATGATTGTCGAGGTCGATGCTGTCAAGTTTGCCGAAGTGGGCGTGCAGTGGCAGGGCATCCTGGGCAAGGAGGGTGATCGCAATCTGGTGGGCATCGGGACCAATCTGGGCACCAACAAGACGCCGAGTCTCTTGACTGCCGCCATCAATCCCAGCGGAACCACCCTGGGCAGTGGCCTCAACATCGGCGTGGTGCATGACTTCGGCAATGGCCAGTATGGCCTGGCGGCGCTGGCCAATTTCCTGCAGACCAAGGCGGATGGCAACGTGCTGTCCACGCCCAATCTGGTGGTGCTGGACAACGAAGAGGCCAAGATCGTCAGCGGCGAGAACGTGCCTTTCCCGACAGGGCAGTACACCAACAGCTCTTCCAACAATGTCAATCCTTTCACGACGGTGGAGCGCAAGGACGTGGGTCTGACCCTGCGTGTCAAGCCGCAGATTGGCGAGAACGGTACCATCCGCATGACCGTGTTCCAGGAGAACTCGTCGGTCAAGAGCAATTCGACCTCGGATCCGAATGGTCCGACCACGTCCAAGAGCGCCATCGAAACCTCAGTGGTGGTGGACGATGGCACGTTGCTGGTGCTGGGGGGGCTGATCAAGGACCAGACCAGCATCAACCAGACCAAGGTGCCCTTGCTGGGTGACGCGCCTCTGGTGGGACATCTGTTTCGCTCTGAAAACCGGGAACGTAGCAAAAAGAACCTGATGGTCTTCCTGCGCCCCGTGGTCATGCGCACCCAGGAGGCCAGCACGGCGCTGACCCTGGATCGCTACGACTACATGCGCAAGGAGCAGTCGGCCATCACGCCGCCCAACAACATCCTCTTTCCGGTCAATGGGTCGGTGGAGTTGCCCTCCTTGAAGTTGGCGCCTCCCTTGCCTACTCCTGATGTGGCACACCCCCTGGACGACCCCAAGGCGCCTGCGCCCACCATCGTCATGCCGCCTCAGTCGGGCTATGCGCCTCGTCTGACACCGGTGCCCGAGCCGACGGCACCGCAGGCTACTCCCCTGCCGGCCGCCAAGGCCGCGCCCTGATTGCGCGCGAGGATCGACACACCATGGCCGCCCGCCACCCCCTTCCTTATGCCTTTGCGCGTGCCAACGGGATCCTGCTGGAGTCCGATGGCGAGCAGACCACCTTGTGGGCCAGCGAGGGCGTGCCCTTGACGGCGCTGTCCGAGGTGATGCGCCTGTACGTGGTCAATGCCATCGAGCGTGAACCGGCCGATTCCCTGTCGCAGCGCATTGCCACGGCCTATGCCGGTGGCGGTGGCAGCGCTGCCGCCGTGGTGGGTGAGGTCGAGAACGCCGTGGACCTGTCGCGCATGATGCAGGACCTGCCCGCGGTCGAAGACCTGCTGGAGTCCAGCAACGATGCGCCCATCATCCGCATGCTCAATGCCCTGTTGACGCAGGCGGCCAAGGATGGCGCGTCCGACATCCACATCGAACCTTACGAGCGCTCGTCGGCGGTGCGCTTCCGCGTGGACGGCACGCTGCGCGAGGTGGTGCAGCCCAATAAGGCCCTGCATGCGGCGCTGATCTCGCGCCTGAAGATCATGGCCGAACTCGATATTTCCGAGAAGCGCTTGCCGCAGGACGGTCGCATCAGTCTGCGCATCGGTGGCCGCGCGGTGGATGTGCGGGTGTCGACCCTGCCCTCGGCCCATGGCGAGCGCGCCGTGCTGCGTATCCTGGACAAGGGCGATGCCAACAAGTTCACGCTCGAATCCCTGGGCATGAGCGGGGAGTCGCTCGACAAGTTCAAGCGGCTGCTGCGTCAGCCCCATGGCATCGTGCTGGTGACCGGCCCGACGGGTTCGGGCAAGACCACCACGCTGTACGCAGGCCTGAGCACGGTGGATGCGGCCACGACCAATGTGCTGACGGTGGAAGACCCGGTCGAATACGAGCTGCCCGGCATCGGTCAGACCCAGGTCAATGCCAAGATCGAGCTGACCTTTGCCAAGGCCCTGCGCGCCATCCTGCGTCAGGACCCGGATGTCATCATGATCGGTGAAATCCGCGACTTCGAGACGGCGCAGATCGCCGTGCAGGCCTCGCTGACGGGCCACCTGGTGCTGGCCACGCTGCACACCAACGATGCGCCCAGCGCGGTCACCCGCCTGACCGACATGGGGATTGAGCCTTTCCTGCTGTCATCGAGCCTGCTGGGCGTGCTGGCCCAGCGCCTGGTGCGCAAGCTGTGTCCGCATTGCAAGCGTGACGATGGCCAGGGCCGCTGGCACCCGGTGGGGTGTACCGAGTGCGGCATGACCGGTTACAAGGGCCGCACGGGCGTCTACGAGCTGCTGGTGGCCGACGACGAGGTGCGCAGCCTGATCCACGGCCAGGCCTCCGAGTCGCGACTGGTCGAGCATGCCCAGCGCCATGGCATGAAGTCCATGCGTGACGATGGTGATCGCCTGGTGGCCGAAGGCGTGACCTCGCTGGAAGAAGTCTTGCGCGTCACGCGCGAGTGATCCACAGCCTCCAACCCATCCACACTCACCATGGCGGCCTTTCGATTCGAAGCCCTTGACGCCTCCGGCAAGACCGTGAATGGTCTGGTCGATGCGGACAACCCCAAGGCGGCACGGGCCCAACTGCGAGGGCAGAATCTCGTGCCCCTCAAGGTGGACGCGGTGTCGGCTGCGCAGGAGCCCGGGAGCGCGGCCAAGTCCGGCCTGTTCGTGGGCCGGGTGTTCAATGCGTCGGCTCTGGCGATCTGGACGCGGCAGCTCTCGGGGCTGGTGGTGGCCGGTCTGCCGCTGGAGCGGGCCCTGACAGCCCTGGCCGACGAGGCCGAAGATCCCAAGCAGCGTGAACTGGTGGCGCATCTGCGCTCCGAGGTCAATGCCGGTGCACCGTTTGCCCAGGCCTTGTCGGGCTCACCCCGCGAGTTCGATGAGGTGTACCGCGGGGTGGTGGCAGCGGGCGAGCAAAGTGGTCAGTTGGGCCTGGTGCTGGAGAAGCTGGCCAATGACCTGGAAGAGCAGCAGCAGCTCAAGGCCAAGCTGATCGGCGCCACCCTGTACCCGGCCATCGTGTCGGTGTTCGCGGTGCTGATCGTGATCGCCCTGCTGGTGTTCGTGGTGCCTCAGGTGGCGCAGGTGTTCTCCAGCAGCAAGCGGGCGCTGCCCATGCTGACGCAGTTCATGCTGGGCCTGAGTGCGCTGATGCGCAACTGGGGCTGGCTGATCGCCCTGGTGTTCGGGGGCGGTGTGACGGCGCTGATCATGGCGCGGCGCCAGGAAGCCTTCCGTCTCAAGTTCGATGCCTTCTGGTTGGGCCTGCCCCTGATCGGGCGCCTGTCACGGGGTTACAACGCCGCGCGCTTTGCGGGCACGCTGGCCATGCTGGCGGGCTCGGGCGTGCCCATCCTCAAGGCCTTGCAGGCCGCGGCCGAGACCTTGTCCAACCGGGCCATGCGGGCCGATGCGCTCGATGCCCTGGTGCAGGTGCGCGAAGGAGCCCCCCTGGCGTCGGCACTGGCGGCCAAGAAGCGCTTTCCGGGCTTGCTGTCGATGTTCGCCCGACTGGGTGAGCAGACCGGACAGTTGCCCGTGATGCTGCAGCGCGCGGCCAATCAGCTGTCGGGCGAGGTGCAGCGCAAGGCCCTGGCCATTGCCACCATCCTGGAGCCCTTGCTGATCGTGGCCATGGGCCTGATGGTGATGCTGATCGTGATGTCCGTGATGCTGCCCATCATGCAGATGAACACCTGGGTGAAGTGAGTCACGCGCTCTGTCGTTGGGTCGGCGTCGAGGCCTGGCCTCCGCGCACGTCCAGTTGCAGCTCGATGACCTTGAGCAGTTCGTCGGCCTGGAACGGTTTGTACAGCACGGGCACCCCGCTGATCATCAGGTTCTGAAGATGCGGCGTGGCGGTGTCGCCTGTGATCAGCAGCACCGCCAGTTGCGGGTGCAGCTCGCGGCTCATGCGGATGGCGCTCACGCCATCGCCGTCACACAGCTGGTGGTCGGTGATCAGCATGTCGATCGACATCACGCGCTGCAGCAGCTCGTCCAGGGCGTCGACGGAATCCAGCGCGCTGACGTAGGCGCCCCAGGACTTGAGGCGTGCGGCCAGGGCGTGGCGCACGGCATCATCGTCGTCCAGCACGACGATGTGGCGATCGGCCAGCGGTTTGTCGGTCGATGCGCTGCCCTGTTCGGCCTGAGGCGCCACGGGCGGGCTGATCAGGCCGCCATGCTGGTGGGTCGGCACATCGATGGTGAAGCACGAGCCACGACCCACGCGCGACTGCAGTCCGATGGGGTGGTCCAGCAGGCGCGAGGCGCGCTGCACGATCGCCAGCCCCAGCCCCAGGCCCTTGGCCTGGTTGCGCTCAGGGTTGCCCAGTTGAACGAAGTCCTCGAAGATGCGCGCCTGATCGGCCGGAGCGATCCCCGCACCGGTGTCCCAGATCTGGATCGATAGGCGATCGCCCCGGTGGCGCACACCCACCAGCACACCGCCTTGCTGCGTGTAGCGCACGGCATTGCCGATGAGGTTGCGCACCATCTGCTCCAGCAGGACCGGGTCGCTGAAGGCCGTGGCGCGGGTGGGGTGCACGCGCAAGGCCACGCCCTTGAGGGCGGCGGCTTCGCGCTCGTGGCTGGCGATGCGCTTGAGCATGTGGCCCAGATCGACGGCCTGACGGTGGGGCTTGATGGCGCCCGCCTCCAGCCGGGAGAGGTCCAGCAGGCCGCTGAGCAGGCTCTCCATGGAGCGCACGGCGTCGCTCAGGCGCTGGGTCATGTCCTGCAGATCGGTGTGTTTGAGGCGCTCTCGCAGCAAACCGGACAACAGGCCCACGGCGGCCACCGGTTGGCGCAGATCATGGCTGGCAGCGGCCAGGAAATGGCCTTTGGCTGCATTGGCGGCCACCAGGTCCCGTGTGCGCTCTTCGACGCGTGCTTCCAGCTGGGTGTTGTGTTGTTCGACTTCGCCGACGGCCTGCACGAAGCGGTTGATCAGCACGATGCCGTAGCTGGCCAGGGTGATCGGGGAGGCCAGGGGCAGCCAGAAGGTGTGCATCACGGACACCACGCCCTGCAGTCGCAGGTAGTCGTGGATGCCGGCCACCAGGGAGACGGCGATGCCCAGCACCATGCCCAGGGCCGACAGGCCTCCGTATTGGGTGGGCACACGCAGCAGCAGGGTCAATGCAGGCAGCATGAGGCACAGCAAGGCCGGGTAGAGCACGGCACGCGCCTGGGCCAGTTGGCCGTGTGTGGCCGCGATGCCCCCCACGATGGGAAAGACGATCAGGGTGATCCACAGCAGGCGTGTCAGCCAGGGCCACCAGCGCCGCGAGATGGCCATGGCAAAGGCGCACAGCAGCACGGTGGCCAGGGTCTGGGCGCTGAAGTACAGCAAGGCGCTGAGTTCAGGGTGCAGGGTGGGGCCGTGCACCACGTAGTAGGTCCAGTTGCGAACGGACACGACGATGCACAGCAGCCCCAGCATGCCGATGGCCACCTCTTTGCGGCGCTTGAGCCAGATGAGGGTGAGGAAGGCGGCGAAGGAGCCTGCCACGACGTTGATCGAGCGGGGCAGCACCTGGGTGAGAAACTCCTGCGCCTGGTGCCCGGCATTCACGTCGGAGACGCGACCGATGAGGGGCGTGGACAAACCGCCCAGGCTGCCGTAGCGGACCTCGATCTCCAGCTTGTTGATGCCAGGCACGAAGAGCCTGGCCGGGATCTGGGCCATGTAGGCCATGGGGCGTCCTGTGGCGCGCTCGGATTGGAGATCGGCGTGGATCAGTTGCCCGTTGAGCCAGACTTTGTGCTGAAAGCTCATGCGGTCGATGCGGATGGCCCAGGGGGTGTCGTCCAGGGTATCGGGGTGCTGCGAGAGGTTGAAGAGGATTTCGTAGCGACCCGAGCCGCTGGTGGTGAGGCCGCGGGCCGCCCAGGTGTCGGGCAACTGCACGTCCTGCCAGTCCGAGCCCGGGCTGGCGGCCTCAGGCAGCAGCTTGAAGCGCTGCTGCGTGAACGAGACGGCCGGGTGCGAGGACTGGGTGATGAACCAGGGGTGGACCGACCACACGGTCAGCGTCAGCAGGGTGGCAAAGACCATCCAGCCCAGCAGGGCCAGCCAACGCCGGCGATGCGCGTGGCTGCCTGGCAGGCTGATGCTGGGAGGCAATGGCGCGGGCGCGGTGCGGGTGCTCATCTCGGGTTCCCCATTCCAGTCTGATGTTGTTTGCCCGGGATTGTCGCCGTTTCGGCATGCATTGAAGATCGTTCAATGTAGGGGGGTCTGTCTTAGCAGGGCGCGCGCCAGTTCGTCGATCTTGAAAGGCTTGTGCAGGACCGGGGCACCGCAATCGGCCAGGGCGTGCAGGCGGGCGGGCGAGGTGTCTCCCGTGATGATCACCGTGCCCAGTGCGGGCCAGGCGGCTTGGGCGCGTTGCATGGCTTGCAGGCCGGTGCCATCGCCCAGGCTGTAGTCGGTCAGGAGCAGGTCGGGTGCGTGGACGCGCTGCAGGGCGTCGTCGAGATCGCTCAGACTGGACAGGGGGGTCACGAAAGCACCCCAGGCCTTGAGGCGGCGCTCCAGCGCCTGCCGCACGGCCAGATCGTCCTCCAGCAGCAGGATCTTGCGACCCTGAAGGGGCGTGGGCGACAGGGCGGGGGCCGCATCGTCCTGACGCAGGTCGTGGCCACGGGGTGTGGCGGCCATGGGCAGGGTCACGCTGAAGCAGGAGCCACGACCCAGCCGCGAGCGCAGACGCACCTCGGCGTTGAGAAGACGAGCCGCCCGCTGGACCAGTGCCAAACCCAGACCCAGGCCGCCGTGGCTGGTTCTCCCGGGGGTCTTGAGCTGAACAAAGTCGTCGAAGATGCGTTTTTGATCCGCCTGGGCGATGCCCACACCGGTGTCCCAGACCTGGATCAGCCAGCGCGAGCCGCGTCGGCGTGCGGCGACCAGCACACCGCCGTGCTCGGTGTAGCGCACGGCATTGCCGATCAGGTTGCGCAGGATCTGCTCCAGCAGGATGGGGTCGACCCAGACCGCCGCCATGGTGGGGTGCATGCGCAGACGGATGCCCTTGAGTCGGGCGGTTTCGAACTCGCTGGCGATGATGGTGCTCAGCAGAGGTTGCAAGGCCACGCGTTGAGGATGCAGGTCCACAGCCCCCGCTTCCATGCGCGAGAGATCGAGCAGGCGACTGAGCAGGTTTTCCATGGAGCCGACCGCATCGGACAGTCGCGAGACCATGGCCACGGTGTCCGGGCTCTTGAGCCGATCCTTGAGCAGGCCGGTCGTCAGGGCAATGGCCACCATGGGCTGCCGCAGGTCATGGCTGGCCGCAGCCAGAAACTCGCTCTTGGCGGCATTGGCCGCGGCCAGATCGGCCGTGCGGGCCTTGACCCGCTCCTCCAGGGTCTGGTTGATCTGCTCGACCTCGCGGATGGCATCGGCGAAGCGCTCGGCCAGCACCATGTAGAGCCCGGGCAGCACCATCGGAAAACCCACGGTGGCCCAATAGGCCGCCATCGGATCGCCCAGCAGGCGGATCATCACGAAGTCGTGGAAGGTGCTGGCCGACATGGCCAGGGTGCCCATGCCAAAGCCCAGCACCGAGCGCAACTGCATCTGCCACACGTAGCGTGCCACCAGGCTGAGGCTGACCATGCCGGACATCAGAAGGGCCCCCTGCAGGGTGCTCCTCACCATGTCCAGGTGAGGGTCGAAGGCCAGGGCCAGTGTGGCGATCACCGGGAAGGCCAACTGCTGCGTCCACAGCCAGCGGCGGAACCAGGGCAGGTGGGTGCCGGTCAGGGCCTGCGCGTAAAAGCCGAACAGATTGGCCACCAGCACATGGGCATTGAAGTGCAGCCAGCTGCTCACACTCAGGCTCCAGCCGGGGTCGTAGCCCATGTAGTAGCTGCAGTTGCGCAGAGCCCAGACGATGGTGACAGCGCCCAGCAGGCCGATGCTGGCGTCCTCGCGGCGCAGCCACCACAGATTGATCAGGAAGATGGCGAAGCCCAGGCTGCCGATGTTCAGCGCCAGAGGCAGGGTGATCAGCAATTGCCGCTTGAGTGCAAAGTCGGACTTCAGGTCCATCTTGGGTGCCAGGGCCGGTTGTGACAGACCGCCCTGGATGGAGCACGAGACATCCAGGATCAGTTCGTTGCGGCCGGGGCGCAGCAGGCGCGTCGGCACGTCGATCAGCGCGGGCTCCATCTGCCCCGGGGTGTGGCGCTCCGGGAAGGTGGTGACCAGCAATTGCCCGTTCAGGCGGATGCGGTGTTCGGTGCAGAGCCGATCGATGCGCAGCGACCAGGGGTTCTCGTCGTCGAGCGGGGTCTCCGCCGTGACGAGGAAGGTCGAGGCATAGCGGCCCATGCCGACCATGGGCAGGCCGCGGGATTTCCAACCATCGGGCAGGGTGACGATCTGCTCGCGGGAGGGTGGGTCGTCCATGCGGTCCGTCATCGGCGACAACCAGGTGAAACGGTGCTCCAGCCATTGCACGCCAGGGTGAGAGCTGGGCTCGGGCAGGGACCACTCCAGAACACCCAGGGCCAGCAAGGCCACCAGGATGGCTGCGCCCACCCAGACCCGTTCGGTCAGGCGCTTGAGCCGGGTCATGAGCCAGCTCGACAGCGTGTGGAGTGAGGGGGCAGCGCGTGATGACATGGATCCGGGATTGTCGCGTCTGGATCCTCGGATGTGGGGGCGGCTTGCCCCCTTGTTCGAGGGCTTGGGCGCGCGCCGCTTTGCTGCAATAGGGGCATCAACACCCGGTGTTGTCAGGTGGGTGATGGAGGTGGACGATGAGTGCAGGCAGTGAACTGGTTCCCGTGGACAGCTCGGCCCGTCATGGGCGACTTCCCATCGCGCACATGCGCCATGTCTACCGGCTCGACGAGGTTGAAAAGCGCCTGGGCAAGCTCCCGCCGCGAGAGCACGAATCCCTGCGTGCCACCTACGAGCGCATGCTGGAGATGGGGCCGGACCGCTTCCAGGTCAAACCCTCGGGCCTGCCGGCCATGGACCACCTCTATGACGAACTGCCCAATTTCCACGAGGTGCTCGATGACCTGAGGCGCCAGTTGGCCTTGTGCACCGACAGCCATGATGCCCTGGAGATCACGCCGATGCTGCTGCTGGGACCGCCCGGAGTGGGCAAGACGCACTTTGCCCGCGAGGTGTCGCAATTGCTGGGCACCGGCCTGGGCTTCATCTCGATGAGTTCGATGACGGCGGGCTGGGTGCTCTCGGGGGCGTCCAGCCAGTGGAAGGGCGCCCGGCCGGGCAAGGTCTTTGAGACCCTGGTCGATGGGCAATATGCCAACCCGGTCATGGTGGTCGACGAAATCGACAAGGCCGGAGGTGAGCACGCCTACGATCCCTTGGGATCGCTCTACAGTTTGCTGGAGCATGACACGGCGCACAGCTTCACCGATGAGTTCGCCGAGGTGCCCATCGATGCCAGCCAGGTGATCTGGGTGGCCACGGCCAATGAGGTGCGCAGCATTCCCGACCCCATCCTCAACCGGGTCAATGTCTTCGAGATCGAGATGCCCGATGAGGAGGCCTCGCGCAAGATCGCCAGCAAGCTCTATCGCAGCATCCGGGCCGATCATGCCTGGGGACGCCGCTTTGCACCGGAGTTGAGTGAGGCGGTGCTGGACGGTTTGTCGGCCCTGGCGCCACGCGAGATGCGCCGGGCTCTGATGACGGCCTTCGGCAATGCCAAGCTCGATGGTCGCGACACGCTGGAGCCACGGGATCTGCCCAACCCGAACGCGCGGCGCTCGCCCATCGGCTTCGTGCAGTGAGTGGAGCGTGAGCCTGCCGTGAGTGGCTACACTGACGCGCATGCCTGCCTCACTTGACGGCCAACTGGTCGTGGCCATTTCATCGCGTGCCCTGTTCGACTTCGAAGAAGAAAACAAGCTCTTCGAGGCCCGGGACGACCGCGCCTACATGCAACTGCAGATGGACCGTCTGGAGGTGCCTGCCCGCCCGGGGGTGGCTTTCCAACTGGTGCACAAGCTGCTGTCGTTCAACACGCCCGAGACGCAACGTGTCGAGGTGGTCATCCTGTCGCGCAACGACCCGGGGTCGGGCCTGCGGGTCTTTCGCTCGGCCCAGCACTACGGCCTGCGCATCGAGCGCGGGGTGTTCACCCGCGGGCGAGCGCCCTGGCAGTACCTGCGGCCGCTGAATGCCAACTTGTTTCTGAGTGCCAATGACGCGGATGTGCGCTCGGCACTGGCCGCCGGCGTCCCCGCAGCGCGGGTGCTGCCCCATGCCGCACGCGGCGGGGATGGGCATCCGCTGGAAGTTCGCGTGGCCTTCGACGGGGATGCCGTGTTGTTTTCAGACGAGGCCGAACAAGTCTTTCAGCAAGGCGGGCTCAATGCCTTTCAACAGCATGAGGTGGAGCGCGCCACCAAGCCTCTGCCGGCCGGGCCCTTCAAGCCTCTGCTGACGGCCCTGCACGCCTTGCAGCAATCGGGTGAGGCGGGCGACGCGGCCAGCCCCATGCGCATCCGCACGGCCCTGGTCACGGCACGCAGCGCGCCCGCGCACGAACGCGCCATCCGCACACTCATGGGCTGGGGCATCGACGTGGACGAGGCCATGTTCCTGGGCGGCTTGCCCAAGGGGACCTTCCTGCGCGAGTTCGAACCGGATTTCTTCTTCGACGACCAGACCGGGCATGTCGAGAATGCGGCACCGCATGTGCCTTCGGGCCATGTGGCGGCGGGCGTGGCCAATACCCCTTGACGCGGGGTGCGCGCGTTCGGACCATGGTGTGTCATGAAGGGGTCAAAGGGGCTTCCTAGGATGCACTTCAGAACCTGCATGGGCAGGTCGTGGAGTTCGCATCATGTCCTTCCCTTCTGTCGTGGTCCTGTCGACCGCCTTGCTGGCTTTTGGTGCGAGCGCTGCAGCGTCCGCCGCCTGTGTCCCTGGCAGCAGCCAGGGACAGATCACCTTTGGCAGTTTCACGACGGCGGTGCCCAACCGCGTCACCAGCGTGGATTGCGCCACGCTGGACGATGCCTTCCTGGACGAGCAGGCCTGGGGTAACCAGGGCAGCTTCGTGGCCCATGTTTCTCGGGTGTCGTTTGATCTGCAGAAGGCGGGCCAGTTGTCGTCCACCGAGCGCATCAAGCTGCTGCAGGCTGCCACGGCGTCGGGCGTCGGCACACGCTTGACCGTCAAGCTCATTGGCTTCAATGACTTCCACGGCAATCTGGAGTCGGCGGCGCTCAGCAGCCCGGCGGGCAACCCCGGGGTGGCGCGCTTTGCCACCAAGGTGGCCGAGCTCAAGGCCCTCAACCCTCTGCACGCGGTGGTGTCGGCCGGCGACATGATCGGCGCCAGCCCGCTGGTGTCGGCGCTGTTCCATGACGAGCCCACCATCGAGGCCATGAACCGCATCGGCATCGACTTCAATGCCGTGGGCAACCATGAGTTCGACGAAGGTGCGGCCGAGATCCTGCGCATGCAACACGGTGGCAACCACCCCACTGACATCTTCAGCGGCAAGGGCTTGCCGCAGGACCTCAACAGCGTGGGCCAGTTCGCCGGGGCGCGGTTCCAGTTCCTGGCCGCCAATGTGCAGCACACCGCCTCTGGCGAGACCTTGCTGCCCGGCGTGGGTGTCAAGAACTTCCTGGGCAACAAGGTGGCCTTTGTGGGCATGACCCTGGAGGCCACGCCCACCATCGTGTCGCCTTCTGGCGTGGCCGGTCTGACCTTCCGTGACGAGGCCGACACCGTCAACGCCCTGGTCCCACAGATCAAGGCGCAGGGCATCGAGACCGTGATCGTGCTGATCCACGAAGGCGGCTCGGCAGCCGGTGGCATCAATGGCTGCACGGGCGTGTCCGGCCCCATTGTCGACATCGTCAACCGCCTGGATCCCGCCATCGATCTGGTGATCTCCGGTCACACCCATGCGGCCTATAACTGTCTGATTCCCAACCGTGCTGGCCAGCCGGTGCGTGTCACGTCGGCCGGCCAGTATGGGCGTTACCTGAGCGACATCGACCTGACGCTGGACACCCGCACCAAGGACATGGTGAGCGTCACGGCCAGCAATGTGGCCGTGCCCAACACCACGGCCGTGATCGAGCACCCGAACCTCACGCCCCTGGTGGCGCACTACCAGGCCGAGTCGGCCGTGCCTGCCAGCCGCGTCATCGGCAAGATCACGGCGGCCATCAGCCGCACGGCCAACGCCGCTGGCGAATCGGCCCTGGGTGACGTGATTGCCGATGCGCAACTGGACGCCACCAACGATGCAGGCTTCGGCGATGCGGTGATGGCGCTGATGAATCCGGGCGGCATCCGTGCCGACCTGCCCTACAACGCCGACGGTCTGGTGACGTATGGCAATGCCTTCACGGTGCAGCCCTTCGGCAATTCGCTGGTGACGCTGACCCTGTCGGGAGCTCAGATCAAGACCTTGCTGGAAACCCAGTTCGTGGGCTGCCATGGCCAGACCCAGCAACGCATCTTGCAGATCTCGACAGGCCTGACCTACAGCTACTTGGCCTCGGCGGGCTGCGACGCGCGTGTGAGTGACATCGCGATCCATGGGGTGCCCGTGGCCCCGGACAGCCACTACCGCGTCACCGTCAACAGCTTCCTGGCCGATGGTGGTGATGGTTTCACCGTGCTGAAGTCGGGCACCGATCGCCTGGGAGGCGCCGTGGACACGGACGCTTTCGAGGCTTATCTGCAGGCCCATCCCGCTGGCGTGGCGCCGGGCCCCCAGAACCGCATCACCCGCCTGCCTTGAAGGCCAGGCTCCAAGGAGAGATGAATCATGATCAAGAAGTCTGTGGCCATCGCCGGTGTCGCCCTGTGGTCCCTGTCGGCGGTGGATGCCGCACTCGCGGCCCGGCTGACAGTGATCTCGGCGGGTCAGGCCGGGCAGGTGTTCGAGCAAGGGGCGTCGATCGACGGGACGCCGGGCAGCGTGTCGCTGTCGGGAGAGCCCTTGACGCAGGGCGCGTCCGGGCAGGTGGTGAGCTGGTTCTCGGACGCGCAGGCCGATGTGGGCGGCAGCACGCAGGCTGTCAATCACTTCATCGGACTGGATGCCCAGACCGATCCTTCGCTGATCGACATGACGCTGTCGGCCGCGACCAGCTGGACCTATACCGCCACGAGCGCGGGCGAGGTGTCGGGCTATGAACTGACGCAGGACCTGTTCATCGATCAACTGCAAGTGCAGATCGCGGCGGATGCCGGTGATCTGAGCGGCCAGTTGGTGCGAGTGAATTGGTCGGGCCTGATCGGCGGGACGTCGACCGGTGAGCTGCCGCTGTCCACGGACGGGGCGGTGGATCTGGTGGTCAGCCGCCAGGGTGTGGTGCTGGGCTCTCACAGTGTGCAGGTGTCGGACACCAACACGCAGCCTGGTCAGTTCACCTTTCTGGCGGCCGTGGGGGATGTGCTGGATCTGAGCTGGATTGCGCACCGGCAAACCACGCAGACGGTGGGGCTGGCGATGGTGGCGGGGCAGTCCGTGTCCTTGAGCCAGACCACCCTGGTCACCGGACAGTTGTCCGTGAGTGCCGTGCCCGAACCTGAATCGGTCGCCCTGCTGCTGGCCGGTCTGGGCGTGGTGGCCGTGGCCTTGCGCAAGCGCTGATCAGCGCCGGGACAGCCGGGCCTTGAAGAGCTCGGCCACGCTGACCTCGCGCGGCCCGGGGATGATCTCGAAGGTCTCCCCGGCGGCGAGGGTGCCAGCTCGCCGCACCGACAGGTAAAAGCCGCAATAAGCCGACTGCTGCATCATCTTGACGGCCTGCCGAAAGCCCATCACCGCTGCGAACTTGTAGCAGGGGCGGCGAGGCTCGCTGATGGCCAGCGCGCAGTCGGGAAAGGCCAGCACGTCACCGACCCAGGCGTTCGACTCCAGCAGGCCGGTGATCGTCAGGTTCTCGCCGGGCAGGCCATGCGGCATCGCCTCGCCCCACGGCGTCACGCCCGCCTGGGCCCGCACCGTCTGCCAGAAGGCGTAGTGCTCGTGCGGGTAGGCGTACACCGCCTTGGACAGGCCGCCGTGCACCTCGGGGTCGGCCTGATCATCGCCGCTCAAGCCCAGGGGGTGAACCTCGATGCGTGCCGGATCGGCCAGGGTGCTCACGGGCTGCTTGCGGATGGCGCTCATGAGGGTGCGCCCCTCGATGACCATGGGGCTGGCCTGGGCGACGTTGATGGAGAGGATGTGGCGAAGGGGGCTCATGAGGCAGGGATCCATGGGGGTGCTGGGCAGACGGTGGCCCTCAGCGCGGCGCCACCGTCACAGCCATCGATTTGAAACTGACATAGCAATCCTGACCCGGCTCCAGGGCCATTTGCTGGATGGAGCGGCGTGTCATCAGGGCCCAGAGCTGGTCGCCCCCGCTGTGGGGCCGGGCGGCGGTGTCCAGGGTGTGCAGCAGATCGACCGCCACGGCGCCATAGGAGCCGTGGTCCCCGGCCAGCATGACCTGGGTGATGCGGGCGCGCAGCTGGTTGCTCACGCTGGAGTCCTGCAGGGGCTCGCGGTGAATGTTGATGTCGCGTGCACGGACTTTCAGCCGCACGCGCCGGCCCTCGTTGTGCAGCACCGCCGGCACGGTGACGCGCTGACCCGCCACATTGACGTCGGTCAGCAGCCACTGGATGTCGTGCTGGCGCACGACGCCTTCCAGCACGGCTCCCGCATGCACCCCTTCCAGAAAGGTCGACAGCGAGACGTCGGACAGGATGCGGCTCAAAGGCCCCGCGCTGGCCACGCGGCCTTCGTGCAGGATCACCACATCGTCGGCTAGGCGGATGACTTCGTCCATGCGCGGGGTCGACAGCACAGTGGGGATCTTGAAGCGCAGATGCTGCTCAGTGAGCAGGTCCAGCAAGGCGGGCTGCTCGTGCGCCGGGGCCTCGGCCAGCGGGTCATGCAGCATCAGGGCCTGGGGGCAGGACAGCAGGGCCCGGCCCAGGGCGACTTTCTGCCGCGTGGCCACGTCCAGCTGATTGGGCCACAGCGCCAGGGCCGGACCCAGGCCCAGCCACTCGACCACCGTGGCCATCTCGGGCCCCTGCAGACCGCGGCTCTGTGCGTGGCGGTGGCCATAAGACAGATTGCCCTGCACGGTCATGTGGGGAAAGAGCTGCCCGCGTCCGTCGACCCAGGCAAAGCGGCGGTCCTGTGGCTTGAGGTTGACGCCGGTGGGGGTGTCATAGAGCACCTGGTTGCCCACGGTCACGCGGCCGGATTGGGCCGGGATCAGTCCGGCCGCACATTGCATGACAGCGGTGGTGCCCGAGCCAGGACGACCCACCAGGGCGCAGACATGGCCGGGTGGGACGCGGAACTGCGCCTGGATGTCCAGCCCGGGCTGGCGCAGCCGCAGCTCGACCGCCAGAGGCGGGGGCAGGGCGGCGCTCATGCCGCCACACCCCGGGCTTGCGGGGGCAGGGCGCGGCGGCGCCAGCGTCGGCGCGCCCATTCGCTGCCCAGCATGGCCAGGGCCGCTACGCCCAGGGAGACCATGCTCATGCGCCAGGCGATGTCCTGGCCGCGGGTGGTCTGCATGGCACTCATCAGGGTCAGGGGTACGGTGCCGGCCACCGCGCCGGGCTGCTGGGCACCCAGCGGCGACTGCAGTGCCGCCGCCACCACCATGGATGCGCCGCATTCACCCCAGGCTGCGGCGAACCCCAGCACGACGGCCGACAGCAGCATGGGCGAGGTCTGCGCCACGGTGATGCTCCACCAGGCGGACCAGCGACTGGCCCCCAGGGTGCGCGCGGTCAGCACCATGGAGTGGTCCACCGTCTCGAAGGCGGGCCGCATGGTGCGGATCATCAGAGGCAGGGTCAGCACCAGATTGATCAGGATGAGCCCCTCGGGCACGAGCCGCAGCCGCCATTGGGTCCATTCGGCCAGCCAGACGCCGGCGGGTGACTGGGGGGCCAGGGCCGTGACCACCGCCCAGCCCACCACGGCCGGTGACAGGGCCAGGGGCATCAGCAGCAGGGCATCCAGGGTCCAACGCCCTCCCGGCCCCTGGCGTCCCGCCCAGGACGCCACCCACAAGGCCACGGGAAAGCACAGCAGGACCGTCGCAGCGGCGATCAAGGCACTCAGGGTCAGCGCGTCAAACTCGTAGGAGGTCATGGATGTGGCGTGGCTCGTCTCTCTCGTATTGTGGTGGCTGCCCGCTCGTTCGCGGGGGGGCGATGTGTCACAGCGTGTCAAAGGCCACACCGGGCACGCAGCCCCCTCGATCCGGGGGGCCACACAAAAAATCAGGACTGAACTAAACTATAGGGCTCGGTTCAATACAGGACGGCTGGAACACAGCCTGTCTGCTTGAGCCGCAGGGCAGGGTGTCGAGAACGCGCAACTCCTTGGTGGGCAAGGGTTTGGTGTTGTCGAGACCCTGTTTTTAACTTTGGAGCTTTTTGTCATGACCAACACCGCCACTGCGGCACAGGTGAACGCACCTGCCTACGTCAAAAATACAAAACTGATTGCCTGGGTGGCCGAGATGGCCGCCCTGACCACCCCCAAGGACATTGTCTGGTGCGACGGTTCGCAAGAAGAGTACGACCGCCTGTGCGCCCAGTTGGTGGCTGCCGGCTCCTTCAAGAAGCTCAACCCCGAGCTGCGCCCCAACAGCTTCCTGGCCATCACCGACCCGTCGGACGTGGCCCGCGTGGAAGATCGCACCTTCATCTGCTCCGAGCGCAAGGAAGACGCCGGCCCCACCAACAACTGGTGTGAGCCCGCCGAGATGCGTGCCAAGCTGCAGACGGGCGAAGGCGCCCTGTTCAAGGGCTGCATGAAGGGCCGCACCATGTACGTGGTGCCCTTCTCGATGGGCCCCCTGGGTTCCAACATCGCCCACATCGGCGTGGAGCTGTCTGACAGCGCCTATGTGGCCGTCAACATGAAGCTCATGACCCGCATGGGCAAGGGCGTGATCGAGGTGCTGGGCACCGATGGCGACTTCGTGCCCTGCATGCACACCGTGGGTGCCCCGCTGGAAGCCGGTCAGAAGGATGTGGCCTGGCCTTGCAACCCCACCGTCAAGTACATCGTGCACTACCCCGCCACCCGCGAAATCTGGTCGTATGGCTCGGGTTACGGCGGCAACGCGCTGCTGGGCAAGAAGTGCTTCGCCCTGCGCATCGCCTCCACCATGGGCCGCGAGCAAGGCTGGCTGGCTGAGCACATGTTGCTGCTGGGCGTGACCAACCCCCAGGGCCAGAAGTTCCACGTGGCAGCCGCCTTCCCCAGCGCTTGCGGCAAGACCAACTTCTCCATGCTGATCCCGCCCGAGGGCTACAACGGCTGGAAGGTCACCACCATCGGTGACGACATCGCCTGGATCAAGCCCGGTGCCGACGGCAAGCTGTACGCCATCAACCCCGAAGCCGGTTACTTCGGCGTGGCCCCTGGTACCAACACGCTGACCAACCTGAACTGCATGAACTCGCTCAACCGCGACGTGATCTTCACGAACGTGGCCCTGACCGACGACGGCGATGTGTGGTGGGAAAGCATGACCGACACGCCCCCGGCCCACCTGATCGACTGGCAAGGCAAGGACTGGACGCCCCAGATCGCCAAGGAAACCGGTGCCAAGGCCGCTCACCCCAACGCCCGCTTCACCGTGGCCGCCACCAACAACCCCGCACTGGATCCCGAGTGGGACAACCCCGCCGGTGTGGCGATCGACGCCTTCATCTTCGGTGGCCGTCGCTCCACGACCGTGCCGCTGGTGACCGAGGCCCGTGACTGGACCGAAGGCGTCTACATGGCCGCCACCATGGGCTCGGAGACCACCGCTGCCGCCTTTGGCGCGCAAGGCGTGGTCCGCCGCGACCCCTTCGCCATGCTGCCCTTCATGGGCTACAACATGAGCGACTACTTCCAGCACTGGCTGAACGTGGGTGCCAAGCTGCAAGCCGCCGGTCACAAGGTGCCGCCGGTGTACTGTGTGAACTGGTTCCGCAAGGGCGCCGATGGCAAGTTCGTGTGGCCTGGCTACGGCGAGAACATGCGTGTCCTGGAATGGATCCTGGGCCGCATCGGTGGCACCGCTAAGGGCACCGAGAACGCCTTCGGCATCAGCCCGAACTACGAAGACATCAACTGGAATGGCCTGAATTTCACCCAGGAGCAGTTCCAGTCTGTCATCGGCGTGGACAAGGCCGCCTGGACGCAGGAACTCAAGCTGCACGAAGAGCTGTTCACCCAGCTCGCCTACCACCTGCCGGCTGAAATGCCCGCCACCAAGGCCAAGATCGAGCAGCGCCTGGCCGCCTGATCGTTTGGGGGCGTTTTGGCGCTCTCTCAAAAGCCCGCGGTGACGCGGGCTTTTTTTGTCTGCCCCCAGTATGAGGGATACTACTGATCGTTGGCGCTGTTTACAGTCGCTGCAACGATGCCGCATCGCCGTCTGGATGTGAGCCCAATCAACGCCTGAGGGGTCTGATCTGCTTCGGATCGGGTCTGGTGTGTCTTCGAGGGGTGCGCAATGAACATCAAACATGTGCTGGCCGCGGTGGCGGTGGCAGCGGCCGTTCCGGCCTGGGCGACCACGTATCCAGGCGGATCCCTGGGGGTGCTCTCGGCCAACCCCTCCAATTTCGAATCAGGTGCCATCGTCAGCGGCTCCTTTTCGGACAGTTATGGCTTCAGTCTGAACACCCTGTCGGATGTGTTCGGCTCGGTGAGCGACAACAGTGGCAGCCCCTTGCTGACCCAGTTGGGCTTTGCCCCGGGCGTGGTGACCTTTGCCAATGCGTCTGTGGGGTTGCTGCAGTCGGTGGCCATCGATGCCTTGGGGCATTTTTCCTTCGCTGACGTGGGCCCCGGCAACTACACCCTGACGATCACGGGGACGTTCAGCGTGCCGCCGTTTCCCGGTGTGGCCGCTTACACAGGCTCGGTGTACGCCAGCGCCCAGGCCACGCCTGGGCCCGTACCTGAGCCCACATCGCTGTTGTTGGCCCTGGCCGGTCTGGGGATCGTGGGCTTCATGCTTCGGCGCGGTGGTCGCTGAGCTGAGTTGAGTCTGAGCATCATCACGCATTTCCGGCGTGGCATCTGATGCGCGCTTTGTCGATGCAACGCGGAGCGCGGGCTGAGCCAACTTCCGGGCGGGCTTCAATGTGGGTGGTCCCGTCTTCGACGGGACGCCCCTCCGGTGCTCGCCATGGGCTTGTGCCGTGGAACTCGC
Source organism: Aquabacterium sp. (assembly GCF_036279655.1). Taxonomy (GTDB): domain Bacteria; phylum Pseudomonadota; class Gammaproteobacteria; order Burkholderiales; family Burkholderiaceae_C; genus Aquabacterium. The sequence goes on from NZ_DASUIT010000047.1 coordinate 33,381, forward strand.
TGCGCGGCTGACGCCGCTGCGCTCAAACAACCACGGCAAGTCAGAGGACGAAGCGTGCTGCGCACGCCAAGCCCATGGCTGCGCTCCTCGGCACCCACAAGGCGCCCTCCCGGAAGCCGGCTCAGCCCTTCTTCGCCCCGCTGGTGGTATGCCGAGATGGCACGGCCACGGCTCGCGCGTTTTGGAAGTGAAAGCCAGGGGGGCAGATGAATGAATTGGGCGCGACAACACGAAGGGCTGTGTCGTTCGACCCTGGTTGCGAAAGCGCAGAGACCATGGCATGCCCGGCCGCGTGCTCCTTCACCCCGCGCCCCGCGCTGTACCGCAAAAACACAAGATCACGGCGCATGAAAAGCATGGCACCGACATTCCGCGATGAAGCAAAAAAAACGGGCCCGAAGGCCCGCTCAGACCACAGCCGCTTGCGGCCGTGAATGCTGGCCTCAGGGCACCAGCGGTGCGAGCCAGTCGGCGAACATGTCCGACAGCAGTACGCGCTGGGTGGTGGGCTTGGTCTCATAGGAGCGCAGCACCGGGCCCTTGCCGTCCAGCAGGTTGTCCAGGAAGACCCCCACCGACTTGTGGCCGTTCTCCACGATGCTGGTGCCACCGAAGGTCACGATGGTGGTGCAGTGCGAGCCATTGATGTCACGCTTGTTGGGGATGAACCAGCCCACGTTGGAGAAGGGCCGCATGCCATCGATCCAGGGGGTGATTTCCTGACGCCACTTCACGTTGAGCATCTTCAGACGCTCCTCATTGGTGGGTGCAGCGGCAATCTCGGGATAGAACTTCTGGTAGGAGAAGGCCGAGAAGTTGGTGTCCTCCTGGAACATCGTGTAGCCGATGCGGTCGTTGGGGAACATCTTGCCGATGCCCGCGGTGACGGAACCCAGGTTGTCGGCATTGCCTGCGGTTGGATACTTGGCAATCAGTTCGGTCACCAGACCCTCTGGACCGTCCAGACCCCACACGCCGCGGATCTTGTTGTGCAGCAGCACCGACGGTGCCTGTTCAGGCGTGGCATTGCGTGGCACATCGAACAGCGGGCCAGAGTCGGCCATCAGGGCCATCTTCTTGGGCTTGAGGATCTCGCGGAAGGCCGGGTAGTTGGCGGTCGAGCCCACACCACCGGCCGAGAAGCCCGTCAGCAGCAGGTGATCGGGCTGCTTGAGGTTGGCCGCCAGCCACTTGGCCACGGCCTTGGCATTGACTGCGCCACGGTGGTTGTAGGGCATGGGGTTGGCCGGGTCCACATTGTTGTAGACGGCGGTCTTGTTGCCCGTGTGCACATCGCCCGTGCAATAGGTCAGGTAGACGATGTTCCAGCTCTGCGTCTGCACGGATTGCAGGGGGTGCACGCGCATCGTGAAGGGCGTGACCAGACCCAGGTGAGCCTGGCGATTCCAGTCCGTCATGTAATTGGTGGGGATGCCGTCGGGGTTGACCGCGTCCAGCAGCGTGCCACCCTTGCAGGCGCCCTGATCCCAGCAGGCGCCGCCGCCTTCGAACATCACCACGGTCTTGCTGGTGAAGGGGGTGCGGTTGACGAAGAAGCGGTAGGGCGTGCCGTTACCGCAGCTGGCGCCGCTGGAGGCGGGCAGCTCGATCATTTCCCATTGGAAGTAGGCCGCGTGGGCGGCCAGGCTGGTCAGCAGCGAGGTGGCCAAGGCCTTGGCCGCTGTGCTCAAGAGTGGGCGGATGTTCATGGGGGCTCCGTCAATCGGTGTGTCGATGGATTCAGTGTGAAGAGTTGTCGCTATCGTTTGGCCTCGGGGTTTCCCCGGTTGTGTCACCGGCCCCCCCAGAACGTGGGATGGATCAGTGTCATGTAGTCGACGCTTGAGGGGTGTGCGTCTCAGGGTTGTGGGCCCCAGGCGCCTGTCGACGGGCTGGTCCGAGGTGCGTTCGGGGCGGCTACGATGCTTGTCTCTTGTCCGCATCGCTGGCCTCTGCTCATGACACACCCGACCCCACACGCTCAGCCTGTCCTGCTGATCGCCAATCGCGGCGAGATCGCCATCCGCATTGCGCGCGCTGCCACCGAACTGGGCTGGCGCACGGTGGGGTTGATGGCGTCGGATGAAGGCCATCCCCTGCACGTGGAGCATGTCGATGCGGTGCACACGCTGCCGGGCCGGGGCGTGCCCGCCTATCTGGACATGGCTCAGGTGCTGGCTGCGGCGCAGGCCCAGGGCTGCACCCATGTACACCCGGGCTATGGCCTGCTCAGCGAGAACGCCGACTTTGCGCGCGCTTGTGCACACGCGGGGCTGACCTTTGTGGGCCCGGCCCCCGAGGTGCTGGATCTGTTGGGCGACAAGGCCGAGGCGCGCGCCCTGGCGCGCCGCTGTCAGGTGCCGGTCACGGCGGGCATCGACAGTGCCGTCAGTCTGGCGCAGGCGCAGGATTTCCTGCGCTCGCTGGGCGAGGGCGGCGCCATGATGATCAAGGCCCTGGCGGGCGGGGGAGGCCGGGGCATGCGCGTGGTCGAGTCCCTGGACGAGGTCGCGCCAGCCTATGAGCAGTGCCAGTCGGAAGCGCTGGCGGCGTTCGGGCGGGACGCGCTCTATGTGGAGCAACTGGTGCGCCGTGCACGCCACATCGAGGTGCAGGCCCTGGGCGATGGCAGTGGCGCCGTCAGCCACGTCTGGGAGCGCGATTGCACTGTGCAGCGCAACCACCAGAAGCTGGTGGAGATCGCCCCGGCGCCCCAACTGGATCCCGCCGTGCGACAGCACCTGCTGGATGCTGCCGTGGTGCTGGGCCAGGCGGTGCGGTTGCGCGGCTTGTGCACCTTCGAGTTTCTGGTGGACCTGGATCGCCAGGGCACCCGCGCCTGTTACTTCATGGAGGCCAACCCGCGCCTGCAGGTCGAGCACACGGTCACTGAAGAGGTGACGGGGCTGGACCTGGTGCAGACCCAGTTGCGACTGTCGCAAGGCGCCACCCTGGCCGAGCTGGGCATGACGCAGGCCGAGATTCCCCGCCCACATGGTTGCGCCGTGCAGGTGCGCATCAACACGGAGCGCATGGGGGCCGATGGCCGGGCGCTGCCTGCCGGAGGCCTGGTGCTGGCCTATGAGCCCCCGGCGGGGCCGGGCATCCGGGTCGATGGTCATGGCCATGCCGGGATGAGGCCCCACCCCGGCTTCGATACCCTGGTGGCCAAGGTCATCGTGCACCACCGCCAGGGCTTCGATCAGGCCTTGCAGCGCACTCGCCGTGCCCTGGCCGAGTTCCGTCTCGACGGTGTGGACAGCAACATCGCCTTCGCACAGGCCTTGCTGTCGCATGCCGATGTGTCCACCTGCCAGGTCAGCACGCGCTGGTTGCAGCAGCAGATCGGCCCTTTGCTGGAGGCCGCACAACAACAGCCGCGCCCACGGCCCCTGCCTCACCTGGACCCCTCGGCCGTGGCGGCCCATCCGCTCGGGGCAGGCCGCGCCGAGGTGCCCGAGGGCTGCGTGGCGGTGTGCGCCCATGTGCCAGGCTCGCTGGTGACCCTGCTGGTGCAGCCCGGGGATCGGGTGCGAGCTGGCCAGCGTGTGGCGGTGATCGAGGCCATGAAGATGGAGTTCGAGGTCCTGGCCGAGCAGGGCGGTCGGGTGGAGGCGGCCCTGGCCGAGGTGGGCTCCGTGGTGGGCGAAGGGCAGCCCCTGCTGGCCCTGGACCCAAGCCATGACGATGGCCAGGTGCACGACAGCGGTGAGCAGGCGGTGGACCCGGATCACATCCGCGCCGACCTGGCCGAGGTGATCGAGCGCCATGCCGTGACGCTCGATGCCCGCCGCCCCGAGGCGGTGGCACGGCGCCATGCCAAGGGCCACCGCACGGCCCGCGAGAACGTGAGCAGCTTTCTGGACGAAGGCAGCTTCATCGAGTACGGCGCGCTGGCGCTGGCCTCGCAGCGGGCACGGCACAAGGAGGCCGAGCTCATCGTGCGCAGTCCCGCAGACGGCCTGGTGGCGGGCCTGGGCACGGTCAACGCCCGTCAGTTTGGCGAACAGGCCGCGCGCTGCATGGTGCTGGCGTATGACTACACCGTGTTCGCCGGCACGCAAGGCGTCGTCAATCACAAGAAGACCGACCGCATGTTGCACCTGGCCTTGCAGCGTCAACTGCCCCTGGTGCTGTGGGCCGAAGGCGGGGGCGGGCGCCCCAACGACGAATACCCCGGCGTGAGCCTGCTCGACAACATGACCTTCCTGGGCATGGCGCGCCTGAGCGGGCTGGTGCCCACGGTCGCCATCGTCAACGGGCGCTGCTTTGCGGGCAATGCCTCGCTGGCGGGGTGCTGCGATGTCATCATCGCGACCCGGGATACCACCATCGGCATGGCGGGCCCCGCCATGATCGAGGGGGGCGGGCTGGGCAAGTTTGCACCTGAGGAGGTGGGCCCTGTGAGCATGCAGGAGCCCAATGGCGTGATCGACATCGTGGTCGAGGACGAAGCAGAGGCGGTGCGTGTGGCCCAGCAGTACCTGGGCTATTTCCAGGGCCGCACCACGCAGTGGACCTGCGCCGACCAGCGTGTGCTGCGCCATGTGGTGCCCGACAAGCGCACGCGCGTCTATGACATCCACGAGGTGGTGCACACCCTGTTCGACGAAGGCTCGGTGCTGGCCTTGAGGCCCCGTTTTGCGCCCGGCATGATCACGGCCCTGGCCCGGTTGGAGGGGCGCCCGGTAGGGATCATCGCCAATGATCCGCGCCACCTGGGCGGTGCCATCGACGCGCATGGGGCCGACAAGGCCTCGCGCTTCATGCAACTGTGCGATGCCTTCGATATCCCACTGATCTCGCTGTGCGACACCCCCGGCTTCATGGTGGGCCCCGATGCCGAGAAGACGGCCACCGTGCGGCATTTCTCGCGCATGTTCCTGGCCGCGGCCAGCCTGACGGTGCCCTTCTTCGTGGTGGTGCTGCGCAAGGGCTATGGCCTGGGCGCGCAGGCCATGACGGCGGGCAGCCTGCTGGCCCCCGAGTTCACCGTGTCCTGGCCCACGGGCGAGTTCGGACCCATGGGTTTTGAAGGGGCCGTGCGCCTGGGCTTTGGCAAGCAGCTCGAAGCCATCGCCGATCCGGTGCAGCGTCAGCAGGTGTTCGATGGCCTGGTGGCAGCGGCCTACGAGCGGGGCAAGGCCCTCAACATGGCGGCGCACCTGGAGTTGGACGATGTGATCGACCCGGCCGACACGCGACGATGGCTGGTGCGTGGCCTGGCCTCCATGCCCTTGCCTGCGCCTCGTCAGGGGCGCAAGCGTCCGTTTGTGGACGCCTGGTGAGGGGCAGGGGCGGTCGAGCCCCTTGAATGGGTGTGTCTGCCCCTGGCGGTGGCTGGAGGTCGGCGGGAAGTCGCTACAGTGTGGGCAGTTCAAAAACCAGGGTGAGATCATGGAAGTGGCGCAGCAGCAGGGTGCCCCCGGCGCGGTAGGGGGAGCCTCTGGCATCGGCCTGGCCGCCTTGTCCAGCCTCACCCTGGCGGCCTGCGGAGGCGGTGCTGGCGAGGATCCCCTCCAGGTCGATGGGGTGCCTGCTGCAGGGGCCTGCCTCAAGCCCTCGGCCACGACCACCCCGTCGAACGACCGCGCCTTGCCCGCCCCGGACGCCGCCACAGCGGCCCGCTTCCTGGCGCAGGTGGGCCTGGGCGCCACCGTCCCGGATGTGCTGGATGTGGTCAATCGGGGTTATGGCGCCTGGCTGGACGATCAGTTCAATGCCTGCCTGAGCACCCCCACCGTGTTCGACTGGGCCAAGGCCCGGGGCTTTGCCCAGCCGCAGTACTACGGCTCGGACGAAGGGGTCGACAACGCCCTGTGGGCACGGCTGCTGGGCGCGCGCGATGTGGTGCGCCAGCGCATGGCGCTGGCCTGGTCGCAGATCTTCGTGGTGTCGGCCAACAACATGGCCACGCCCTGGGGCCAGTTTGCCGCCATGGCCTATTGGGATGTGCTCGAGGCCCACGCCCTGGGCAATTTCCGCGACCTGCTGGAGGCCGTGACCCTGTCGCCCGCCATGGGGGTCTACCTGAGCATGCGCGGCAGCCGCAAGGCCGATGCGGGCAGTGGTCGCCAGCCCGACGAAAACTATGCCCGCGAGGTGCTTCAGCTCTTCACCATCGGCCTGAGTGAGCTCCAGAGCGATGGCACCGAGCGGCTGGTGGCCGGGCAGACCCAGCCCACCTACAGCAATGCCGACATCAGCGGTCTGGCCCGGGTGTTCACCGGCTGGGATCTGGACACCTCGGCGTTCCGCGCCGGGGTGAGTGATCAGGCCCAGGGCCCCGATCACCTGCGTCTGTCGATGCGGCACTTCGCTGATCGCCATGAGCCCGGTGCCAAGACCTTTCTGGGCGTGACCATCCCGGCGGGCACGTCGGGCCCCGAGTCCCTGCGGATCGCGCTGGACACGATTTTTGCGCATGCCAATGTGGGGCCTTTCATCGCACGACGGCTGATTCAGCAACTCGTGACCAGCAACCCGGCGCCTGCCTATGTGGCTCGGGTGGCACAGGTGTTTGCCGACAACGGGCGGCGCGTGCGGGGGGACATCCAGGCCGTGCTGCGCGCCATCGTGCTGGACGCCGATGCCCGCCCGCCCTTGTTTGGCGATCAGGCGCTGACCCATGGCAAGCTGCGTGAGCCCATGCTGCGCTTTGTGCACTGGGCACGGTTGTTTCGGGTGGATGCGACGCCCGATCCCGTCAGTGGCCTCAAGCGGTGGCAGATCGCCAACCAGGCGCCCAGCACGGCGCTGGCGCAAAGCCCCCTGCGGGCGCCGTCGGTGTTCAACTTCTTCCGCCCAGGCTATGTGCCACCCAACACCGCCATGGCCTGGGAGGGCTGGGTCGCACCCGAGTTCCAGATCACCGACGAAGCCTCGGTGATCGGCTATGTCAACTTCATGCACAAGATCGTGGGCTTTGGCGGGGCCGATGTCGTGCCAGACTACCGCACCGATGGCTGGCTGACGCTGGCCGCCGAGGAGGGGCCCCGAGCGCTGGTGGACCGGCTCAATCTGCTGCTGACGGGCGGGGCCCTGCTCACGGGCCAGGCCGTGCTGGATGCTGGGCAAGCCCTCATGGACGGCATCCGCCCCGTGGATGCCGTGCAGCGCATCACCGACGCGCTGGCCGAGATCAGCCTGGATGCCGACAGGCGCTATGCCATCGAATCCCCCTCGGGCGCTCGCTGGGCCGACGGCGCGTTCACGCGCGTGGTCACGGCCACGCTGCTGATCTTGTGCAGCCCTGATTTCCTGGTGCAACGATGAGCAAGCCCATGTTCCATCCGGATCGCCGGACCTTCCTGCGTCGCAGCGCGGCCTTGTCCATCATGGGGGCGGCGGCCCCCTGGGCCATGAATCTGGCGGCCTTGGCCGATGCATCCGCAGCCACGGTGGACTCGTCCAGCGACAGCACCGATTACAAGGCCCTGGTGTGCGTGTTCCTGGTGGGGGGCAATGACCATGCCAACACCCTGGTGCCCTACGACCTCGACAGCCACCAGGCCTACGCCGCGGCACGCACCAACCTGGCCACGGCGCGGGCCGATCTGGCGGCCACCGTGTTGTCGACACGCGGTTTGCCCGAGGGGCGGCAGATGGCGCTGGCGCCGTCGCTGGCCCTGCTCAAGCCGCTCTTCGAGGCGCAGCGCCTGGGCGTGTTGCTCAACATCGGCCCGCTGGTCAAGCCGATCACGGTGGCGGACTTCCGGCAGGGGCGGAATCTGCCACCCCGGCTGTTCTCGCACAATGACCAGCAGGCGGTGTGGCAGTCGTATGCGCCGGAGGGCGGCACCACCGGTTGGGGCGGGCTGATCGGGGATGTGTGGGGCCCCGGACCGAGCGCGGGCGCCTTCACCTGTGTGAACACCTCGGGTCAGGCGGTGTTTCTGTCGGGCAACGTCGTGCAGCCGTATGCACTGGTGCCGGGCGGCCCCCTGCCGCTGCATGCGGTCAAGGATGGGCTGTTTGGCGACGGCTCGGGGTCGTCGACCTTGCGGTCTGCCGTGCTGGAAGAGTTGATCGGGCAGGACCTGCACCCCCTGCCTCTGGCGCGTGAGCATGCCAAGGTGATGGTGCGGGCCCTGGCGGCCCAGTCGGCGCTCAGCGACGCCCTGGCCGGGACGCCGGACTTCGGCGACCTCTTCATCGAATCGGAGAACGTGGTCAAGGGCGGCGTGTCCCAGCTCGTGTCGCGCCCGCTGGCCCGGCAGTTGCGCACCGTGGCGCGCATGATCGCAGCCGGGCCCTCTCAAGGCCTGCGGCGGCAGGTGTTCTTCGTGTCGCTGGGGGGCTTCGATCTGCACGATGGCCTGCTGGCCCAGCACGCCGGCTTGCTGCAGCAGGTGGCCCAGGCCTTGTCCGGCTTCGATCAGGCCGTGCAGCAGATGGGCATGGACCGGCAGGTGACCACCTTCACCGCGAGTGACTTCGGTCGCACCCTGAGCAGCAATGGAGATGGCTCGGACCATGGCTGGGGTGGGCATCACCTCGTCATGGGGGGCGCGGTGGCGGGCGGTCAGTTCTTCGGGCAACTGCCGCCACCCGGGCTGGAGGGGGATGAGCACCATGTTGGGCAGGGCCGCCTGCTGCCCACCATGGCGGTGGACCAACTGGCCGCCAGCCTGGCCCGCTGGATGGGAGTGGGCGAGAGCGATCTGGGCGCCATCGCGCCCCACCATGGCGAGTTCGACGCGAGCGTGCTGGCGGGGCTGTTCCGGTCCGAGCCTTGATGGGGTGGGGGCGTGAGACGGGCGTGCTATCGTGCGCGCCCTCCCTGTGCTTTGCCCCTTATCCCTGAGCAGCATGAACATCACGGTCAACGAAGAACTGCGCATCTACATCGATCCGCTGACACCCGAAGAGCACGACGCGCTGGAGCGCAGCATCCTGGCCGAGGGCTGTCGCGATGCCCTGGTGCTGTGGGGGGACATGCTGGTCGATGGCCACAACCGCTATGGCATCTGCCGCAAGCACGGCATCTCCTTCCAGACGGTGCAGAACCCGCGTTTCCAGTCCATTGAGGACGTGCACCTGTGGATGATCGACCAGCATCTGGGGCGCCGCAGCGTGTCGGATTTCCAGCGTGGTGTGCTGGCCTTGCGCAAGAAGGACATCCTGGCCGCGCGTGTGCAGGCGGCCCAGGCCACCCAGGCCGCCGCTCAGGAGGCGATCGATCAGGCCATTGCACCGGGCCCGGTGCTGCCCCCGGATCCGCTCAACAGCCGCGAGGCCATTGCCCGGGCGGCACGCATCAGCAGCACCACGGTCAGCCAGATTGAAAAGATCCAGAAGACGGCGGCGCCCGAGCTGGTGGCGGCTGTCAAGGCGGGCGAGGTGTCCATCAACGCCGCGGCGGCCGTGGCCTCCCTGCCAGTGGAGGAGCAGGTCGCTGCGGTGGCCGGTGGCAAGAAGCAGTTGCAGCAGGCCGCGCGTCAGGTGCGCGAAGCCAAGGCGTCCACGCGCGCCCCCAGGCCGGCGGATGCCGATGCGTCGGCTCAGAGCAGCGGCACGACCGATGCCCCCGAGGCGGCCGGGCCTGGCGAAGAGGGCAAGTCATCGCCCATGCTGGTGGCCCATCTGAGGGAGATCATCGCCGAGCTGCGCGCCGAGAACGACCGGCTCAAGGCGCGTCTGGCCGAACTGGGTGACACGGGCGCCTGAGCGTGGCGGAAACGTCTGGGCTTGTGCTTGATCAGGCCCGGGGCCGACATCGCGTGCCAAACCGCTCTACAGTGAGGGGTCTGGAGAACACTGGATGACTCTTTCTTCTCGCCCTGTGTGGCGTCGACCCGCCGTGTGGGGTGGCGCCGTGGTGATCGTGGCCCTGGTGCTGCTGGGTGCCTGGCTGCGTTGGCAGCCGGTGGCCGTGGACGCCGTGGTCCTGCGCAGTCAGCCCCTGGTGCGCAGCCTGCAGTTCACCGCGCGTGTCGAGACCCCGGCGCGGGTCGAGGTGGGCACCACCGTGACGGGCCGGGTGGCCCAGGTGCTGGTGCGCGAGGGCGATGAGGTGAAGGCCGGCGCGCCCTTGCTGGTGCTGGAGTCGGATGAGTGGCGGGCGGCCCTGGCACAGGCTCAGGCCTCCTGGCAGCAGGCGCAGGCGCAGGTGCCGGCGGCCGAGCGTGATCTGGCGCGGGTGCGTGATCTGGTGCGCGCCCAGTTCTACAGCCCGGCCCGCCTGGACGAGGCGGTGCGCAATGTGGATGTGGCCCGAGCGCAGCGCAATGCGGCGAGGGCGGCCGTCGAGGCGGCCCAGGCCCGGCTCGATCAGGCCACCGTGCGGGCCCCAGGGGCTGGCCGTGTGCTGACCCGCCAGGTCGAGCCCGGTCAGATCGTGCAGGCAGGTCATGGTCTGCTGTGGTTGTCTGTGGCGGGCCCGCTGGACATCGTGGCCCAGGTCGATGAGCGCTTTCTGGGACAACTGCAGCGCGGGCAAGGGGCCCGGGTGCTGGCCGATGCCTACCCGGACCAGCCTTTCGAGGCACGCCTGGAGCGGCTGGCACCGTCCGTGGATGCCCAGCGGGGCGCCGTGGAAGTGACCTTCGCGCCGGTGGGGCGTCCGCCGGCCTTCCTGCGTGAGGACATGACCTTGTCGGTCGAGGTGGTGACGGGTGAGCGCCAGACCGCCATGGTCCTGCCCCTGCGAGCCTTGCGCGCCGGCTTGAGCGCCCAGGGCGCCGAGCGGGGCACGGTGCTGGTGGTCGAGGAGGGCGTGGCGCGTGAGCGCGAGGTCGGTCTGGGTCTGCGCACGCTGGACCTGGTCGAGGTGACCGGCGGCCTGTCCGCCCAGCAGAGTGTGCTGCTGGACCCCGGGGTGGCGCCAGGCACGCGGGTGCGGACACGTACGCCGGGTGGCGCGGGGGCCTCGTCGTCGGGGACGACCAAGGACAATGTGGGCGGCGCCATGACCCGTGGTTTTGGTGGCTGAACGCCCGGGTGATGTGATGAGCCGCCCCCTGTGGTCCCTGCTGGGTTTCGAGCTCAACGTGGCTCTGCGCTTTCTGCGCGAGGGGCGTTTCCAGAGCCTGCTGATCATCGTGGGCGTGGCGGCCGGCGTGGCCGTGGTGGCCTACATCTCGGCGCTGGTGACGGGGCTGCAACGCAACACCCTGGAAAAGACCCTGGGCGCGCAAGCCCACGTGGTGCTGTCGCCGCCCGATGAGCGCGTCTTGCCGGCGCTGACACCGCAAGCGGGTCAGCTCATCATGAGTGACACACAGTCGCGTGCGCAGCGCCTGCGAACGGTGGCCAACTGGCCGGTGGTGGTGAGCGCGTTGGAGCGCCGCGATGGGGTGGTGGCGGTCTCGCCCATGGTGGCGGGAGCGGCCCTGGCCCAGCGGGGCGAGGCCACCCGTGCGGTGGCCATCACGGGGGTGGAGCTGGCGCGTTACGACCGCATCGTCGGCTTGCGCGCCAAGATGGTGGCCGGTGTGATGCGTCTGTCGCCCGGCGAGGCCATCGTCGGCCAGACCCTGGCGGCCGATCTGGGCCTGCGGGTGGGGGATCGCCTGACCGTGTCCACAGGCGAGCGCAGCGAGACCTTGCGCATCAGCGGACTGGTCGATCTGGGCATCAAGGACCTCAATCGCCGCGCCGTCATCGTGCCCCTGCGTTCGGCGCAGAGCCTGATGGACCTGGCCGGTGGGGCCACGCAGATCGATGTGACCCTGGCCGACGTCTGGATGGCCCAGACCCTGGCGCAGGACCTGGCGCGGCAGTGGCCCTACAAGGTCGAGAGCTGGCAGGAAACCAATGCCCAGTTGGTGTCGGCGCTCAATGCCCAGGGCATCAGCACCATGCTGATCCGGGTGGTGGTGATGGTGGTGGTGGTGCTGGGCATCGCCAGTGTGCTGGTGGTGTCGGTGGTGCAAAAGCAAAGAGAGATCGGCATCCTGCGGGCCATGGGGACCACGCGCGCGCAGATCCTGCGCGTGTTCCTGCTGCAGGGGGCCCTGGTGGGCGCGGTGGGCTCGGTGGTGGGCGTGGCCCTGGCGGTGTTGCTGATCTGGGCCTTCACCCACTTCGTGCGGGGGGCCGATGGCCTGCCGCTGTTCGTCATCACCCTGCCGCCGCTCATGGCGCTGCGCATCGCCGGCTTGGCCCTGATCGCCGGCCTGCTGGCAGCGGTGGCACCGGCGCGGCGCGCCGCCCACATGGATCCGGCCCAGGCCATCCGCCTATGAACACCGCGCACGATGCACCCCTGGTGAGCTTGCGCGAGGTGCGCAAGGTCTACAACGCCGGCCTGCCCAGCGAGGCCGAGGTGCTGCATGGCATCGACCTGCACATCGCCCGAGGGGAGTTCGCCGCGCTCATCGGCCCATCGGGGTCCGGCAAGAGCACCTTGCTCAACATCCTGGGCCTGCTGGAGCGCAGCACGGCGGGGCGGTATGTCCTGGCCGGTCAGGACGTGCAGGACCTGGACGACGATGGGCTGACCCGCATGCGTCGCGACACCCTGGGCTTTGTCTTCCAGTTCCATCACCTGTTGCCGGCCTACACGGCCCTGGAAAACGTGACCCTGCCGGCGATGGCCCGCGATGGCTGGGTGTCGCCGGCCCGGCGCGAACGCGCTCGTGCCCTGCTGGATGCCGTGGGCCTGACCCAGGCCATGGACCGCCAGCCCGCCGAGCTGTCGGGCGGCATGCAGCAGCGCGTGGCGGTGGCGCGGGCCCTGATGCTGGAGCCCGCGCTGGTGCTGGCCGACGAGCCCACGGGCAATCTGGACACGGCCTCCTCGGACGAGGTGTTTGCCTTGATGCGGCGCATGCATGAGCAGGTGGGCACCTCCTTCCTGGTGGTCACCCATGATCCCCGGCTGGCGGCCCGCTGCGATCGGCGCATCGAGATGCTCGACGGCCGGGTGGCGCACGATGATGGCTTGTGATGAAATCGACAAAATGGGTGGCATGCGGGACTGGCGGTCCTGGATGAGGCTGTGTTAGCCTGATCGCAAGACTGCTGGTAGTTCGGGGCGGCCCCAAAATCTCTATGGGGGAACTTCAAGTGGACAGTGGATCGATACTGATCATCGATGACGATCCCGTGGTGGTTCAGGGCTTGGGCCGCATGGTGTCCGAGCTGGGGGCTGTGCGCTTTGCCCTGTCGGGCGAGCAGGGGCTGCAGATGGCCCGGGAAGCCCACCCTGACCTGATCCTGCTCGATGCCGAGATGCCGGGCCTGAGCGGCTATGACGTCTGCCGCATCATCAAGGCCGACCCGGATCTCTGGGACATCCCGGTCATCTTCGTCACCGGGCACGACGATACCGACAGCGAATTGAAGGCCCTGGAGGCCGGGGCGGTCGACTTCATTGCCAAACCCCCCAAGCCCTTGCTGGTGCTGGCGCGGGTGCGCACGCATCTGCGCCTCAAGCAGATGTCCGACGAGTTGCGGCGCAATGCCAACACCGATGCCCTCACGGGGGTGCCCAACCGCCGGCAGTTCGAGAGCCTGCTCGATCGTGAATGGGACCGGGCGCGCCGCGCGGGCGCACGCTTGTCCCTGCTGATGGTCGACATCGATCATTTCAAGCTCTACAACGACCACTACGGGCACCAGCAAGGTGACGACTGCCTGCGGGTTGTCGCGCAGACGCTACAAGGTCTGGTGCAACGTCCTGCCGACACGGTGGCGCGTGTGGGGGGAGAGGAGTTCGTGATCCTTCTGCCCGAAACCGATGCCGCTGGCGCGATCCATGTGGCGCAGCGCATCGTCTCGGGCATCGCAGCCCGGCACATTCCCCATGAAGGCTCGCCGGCCTCCCCGGTGGTGACGGTCTCCGTTGGCGCCACCACCGTGCGCCTGGGCGCCGATGCCGGTGGTGTGGCCCCCAGCTTCCGCCCGCCGGAGCTGGTCCTGTCGGCGGATCAGGCGCTGTATGCGGCCAAGCATGCCGGGCGCAACTGCAGCCGCTTCCTGGCCCTCGAAGAACCCCCGGATGCCTGACACCCGGTTCACGCGCACCGGGCGCCTGCTCACCGGGGCGCTGCTCCTGGGCGGATTGCTGCTCAGTGTGCTGATGGCGGCACGCCAGTCCGCCAGCAACGATGCATTGGCCCGGGATGCCTTCCTGACCTTGAGCGGCTCGATCGAGCGCCACCTGATGGAGCGCATGGGCCGCTATCAATACGGACTGCGAGGTGCGCGCGGGGCGATCCTGACGGCGGGCCCAGAGGCCATCAGTCGCCGGGCCTTTCGGATCTATCACGAGTCCAGAAACCTGCTGACCGAGTTCGAGGGCGCCCGTGGCTTCGGCTTCATACGCCGTGTGCCACCCGCGCAGGAGGCGCACTTTCTGGAACTGGCGCGCCAGGACGGCGCACCAGCCTTTGCGATCCGGCAACTGGCCCCTCACAGCGGTGAGCGCTATGTGATCCAGTACATTGAGCCGATCGAAGGCAATCAGGGCGCGCTCGGGCTGGACATCGCTTCGAACACCGAGCGCCGCGTGGCGGCCGAGCAGGCCATGCACAGCGGTCAGGCCACGCTGACTTCGCCGATCACCCTGATGCAGGCCCGGGGGTACGCCGGGCGGGGCTTTCTGCTGCTCTTGCCCATCTATCGCCCTGGTCTGCCCACCGCCACGCCAGCGCAGCGCGAAGCGGCCGCCTACGGCTGGGCCTACGCACCTTTGCTGATCGACGAGGTGCTGCGCGACATCGGCCTGGACCACAAGGACTACACGGTGGCGCTGTTCGATGCCCCTCGGGGGCGCCCGCCCGTGCAGTTCTTCGGCCCGGCGGCGGTGGACGCGGCGCGACTGGGGACTGCGGGCCTGATGCAGCGAACCCACAAGGACGTCTTCGGTCGCACCTGGCTCATCGAGACGCGGGCCACTCCGCATTTTGTGGCCTCGCTGAACCTGGTGCGGCCCTCCATGGTCTTTGGCGCGGGGGCGGTGGCCACCTTGCTGCTGACGGCCCTGGCCTATGCCTACCAGCTCAACCGCCAGCGGCGCCGGTTGCTGTGGGCTCAGCAGGTGCGGCTGTCCACCGTCATGCGCAACACCAGCGACGCCATCATCGGTCAGTCCTTCGAGGGCGAGATCCTGAGCTGGAACCGTGCGGCCGAGCGTCTGTTCGGTTATCAGGCTGCCGACGCGGTGGGCGAGCCGATCCGGCAACTCCTGCCGATGACCGATGACGAGCGCGTCGAGGCCGACATCCTCCGGCGGGTGGCCGAGGGCATCACCATCGAGCCCTTTGACACGCAGTGCCGGCGACGCGATGGCGTGTGGTTGGATGTGTCGGTGACCGCGGCCCCCATCACGGGCCCGTCCGGGGAGGTCGTGGGGGTGGGCAAGATCATCCGCGACATCAGTGGCAGCAAGGCCGCCGAGCGCCAGTTGCGCGAGTTCACGGCCACCCTGGAAGATCAGGTCCGGCAGCGCACGGTCGAGCTGGAGTCTGCCCACCGACATCTGCAGGCCATCCTGGACGGCCTGCCCTCCATGGTGGGCTACTGGGACAGGAGCCTGATCAACCGCTTTGCCAATCAGGCCTATCGCCAGTGGTGTGGTGTTGGCGAGGGGAGCATGTCGGGCATGCACATGCGGCAGTTGCTGGGCGACGACATCTTCGAGCGCAACTGGCCCTATGTCGAGGCCGTGTTGCAGGGAGAGCCCCAGACCTTCGAGCGCGCCATCCAGCGGCCTGACGATCTGCGCATCCGCCATTCGCTCTCGCACTACATCCCTGATCTGGTCGATGGCGAGGTGCGTGGCTTCTACGTGCTGGTGCACGACATCACCGAACTGACCGAGAGCCGCGAGAAGCTCGACGCCACCCTGCGCGAGAGCGAGGCCCTGCTGCGAACCATCCAGATGCACTCGATCTACTCGGTGGCCGACAGCAAGGGGCAGATCCTGGATGTCAACGAGGCCTTCTGCCAGATCAGTGGCTACAGCCGCCAGGAGCTCATCGGCAAGAATCACAGCCTCATCAACGCAGGCATTCACCCCAGCCGCTTCTGGGCCAATATGTGGCGCACCGTGGCCAACGGCCGGGCCTGGCGCGGCGAGGTCTGCAACCGCGCCAAGGACGGCTCGCTCTACTGGGTTGACAGCATCATCGCGCCCTTCATCGGCACCGAAGGGCAGATCGAAAAGTACGTGTCCCTGAGCACGGACGTGACCGTGACCCGCCTGTCCAATGAGGCCCTGGCCCAGGAGCGCGAGCGCCTGGACAACATTCTGGCCGGCACCAACGTCGGCACCTGGGAGTGGAACATCCAGACCGGTGAGGTGCGCTTCAACGAGCGCTGGGCCCAGATGATCGGCTACAGCCTCTCCGAGCTGATGCCCACCAGCATCCAGACCTGGATCGATCGCTGTCACCCCGATGATCTGCAGCGCTCCCAGGATCTGCTCCGGCAGCACTTCAAGGGCGAACAGGCGGTCTACGAGATCGAGGTCCGCATGCGTCACAAGGATGGCCACTGGATCTGGGCGCTGGACCGGGGGCGGGTCCTGCGCTGGGATGAGCAGCACCGCGCGGTGTGGATGGCGGGCACCCATCTGGACATCACCGAGCGCAAGCTGGCGGAAGAGCGCCTGCGCGCCACCAGCGAGGCCTTTCTGGAGCGGGCTGGTCGTGTCGCGGGGGTGGGCGGCTGGGAGGTCGACCTCAGCACGGGCGAGATGACCCTGACCCGTCAGACACGCCGCATCTACGAGCTGGGCGAACACCAGCACCTCACGCTGGAGGACACCTTCCGTCACTACGACCCCTCGGCGCAGCCGCGCATCCGCCAGGCCGTGGAGACGGCCATTGAGCGAGGGGAGGGCTGGGACCTGGAGTTGCCCTTCGTGACGACCCTGGGGCGGCACATCTGGGTGCGCATCGTCGGCGAGGCCGAATACGACGACGCGGGCGATGATGAGTACGGGCTGCGGCGACCCACGCGATTGATCGGTGCCTTGCAGGACGTGACGGCCAAGCACGAGGCCGAGGCGGCCTTGCGTGAGGCCAAGGTCGCCGCCGAGGCGGCCAGTTCGGCCAAGAGCGAGTTCCTGGCCAATATGAGCCACGAGATCCGCACGCCCTTGAATGCCGTGATCGGCCTGACCTACCTGCTGCGTGACACGCGCCTGGATCAGGGGCAGCAACAGTTCGTGGCCAAGATCCAGTCGGCCGGGCGCGCCCTGCTGTCGGTGGTCAACGATGTGCTCGATCTGTCCAAGATCGAAGCCAGTGAGCTGACCCTGGAGCAGGCCCCCTTTGCCGTGAACACCCTGCTGCAGGACGTGGAGGAGATGTTCCGGCTGGCGGCGGGCAGCCGACCGATCACCTTTGCCGTGGTCACCGAATCCGAGTTGCCCCCCCTCCTGCTGGGCGATGTGACGCGCATCCGCCAGGTCCTCATCAATCTCCTGGGCAATGCCTTCAAGTTCACGGAGCGTGGCCAGGTGAGCCTGAACGTGCGCGAGACGCGGCGCTCAGGCGATGAGCTGGGCCTGCGCTTCACGGTCCGGGACACCGGGCTGGGCATGTCGACGGTGGTGCTGGCGCGTCTGTTCACCCCCTTCATGCAGGCCGATGCCTCGACCACGCGACGCTTTGGCGGCACCGGCCTGGGGCTGTCCATCGTGCACCGGCTGGTGAACTTGATGGGCGGGCATGTGAGTGTGGAGAGCCAGGAAGGGCAGGGCAGCACTTTCCATGTGGATCTGCCCTTGCGCATCGCACCCACCCTGCCTGAACGCGAGGGCGAGGCCGCGCAATCCTTGACCCTGCACGTCCTGGGTCTTCAGGGCGAGCCCCGGCAGATCCTCTCGGAGGTGGCGGTGACCCTGGGGTGGCGCGTGCGTGTCGTTGACGGGCCCGAGGGTGTCCCGGGCGTGGCCGAGCTGCCCGGTGGCGCCGTGTTGCTGAGCACGCGGGCCGCGCTGGCCACCCTGACGGCCCCGATGGCGATCCCCTTGTTGCTGTGGGATGCCGGGGCCCTCGGGGCGGATCCGCAGGATGATCCGGTTCGGGCCGGGGTGGATGCCGTGTTGATCGGTGTCCCGACGGGGCCGTCCTTGTTCAACGCCGTCAATGACGCCCTGATGCACCGGGGCGAGAGCACCGCCTGCCTGCTGCACAGCACACGCCTGGAGGCGGCCGGGTCCCAGTGGTTGTCCGGTGTGCGGGTGCTGGTGGTGGACGACAGCGACATCAATCTGGAGGTGGCCCAGAGCATCCTGCAGCGTGAGGGCGCCCAGGTCGCGCTGGCCCGCCATGGTCAGGAGGCCCTGTCGATGTTGCGCACCCCGGGGCCGCGCATGGATGCGGTGCTGATGGATGTCCAGATGCCGGTGATGGACGGTCATGAGGCCACACGTCGCCTCCGGGCGGATCCGGCGCTCCGGGATCTGCCCGTGATCGCGCTCACAGCCGGGGCCCTGGTGTCCGAGCGCCAGCGGGCGCTGGACGCCGGTGCCGATGACTTCGTGACCAAGCCGTTCGACCCCCAGGCTCTGGTGAAGATCGTGCGCCATGCCGTGCAGCAGGCCTGCGGGCGCGTGTTGCCTGTGCTGGCGGCCACGGCCGCGCTGCTGGATGCCGGCCAGTGGCCGGTGCTCGACGGGGTGGACGCGGAAGCCGCCGCGACGCGGTTCGGCGGCGATGTGGCACTGTACGTCGAGATGCTGGACCGACTGTTCCGGGAATCTGACGCCATCATGGAGACGCGCCTGTCCGACGATCCTGTCGAGCGGCTTGCACTGGCGGCCAGACTGCACAAGCTCAAGGGCGGGGCGGGCATGCTGGGCGCCATGGCACTCATGCAGGTGGCCTCGCAGGCCGAGGCGGCGGTGCGCCGTGGCGATGCGCCGGCCGAGGTCAGCGTCACCCTGGACCAGATGCACCGCGCCCTGGAGGCGCTGGAGCGGGCGACCGTGGCCCTGCGGTCCCGAACGCATGAGGCCGGTGCCCAGGTGCCCGAGGCGGGGGCGTCGACGCTCACCTTGACCGAGGTGTCTGAGCTGAAGGCGCTGCTGCGGGCCCAGGATCTGTCAGCCCTCTCGCGTTTCCAGGCGCTGGCGTCTGCGCTGCAATCTGCCCTGGACGCCGAGACCTTCCAGTTGCTGCGCATGGCGATGGCCAATCTGGACTTCAAGCAGGCCGGTGCGCTGCTGGAGCGCCACGAATGGGGCTGATTTCAGCCGTTACCATGCGGGGCTTGAACTGACGGAGCCTGCATGACCACCCCCCGACCCAATCAACTCAGCCGCCAACTCGCCAAGTTCAGTGGCCTGCCCGATGCGCTGCGCCCTTCCCTGGTGAGCTTCCTGCTGGGCCAGATCGTGCCGCTGGTGGGCACGGCCAGGCTGCGTTTTGAAGAGGTCTCCAGCCAGCGTGTGGTGGTGAGCATCCGCAACCGGCGTCGCGTGCAGAACCACATCAAGGGGGTGCATGCCGCGGCCATGGCCCTGCTGGCAGAAACCGCCACCGGTTTCTGCGTGGGCATGAACCTGCCCGACGACAAGCTGCCGCTGATCAAGACCCTGCGTGTGGACTACCTCAAGCGCGCGCAGGGCGACATGCGCGCCGTGGCCCAGCTCACGCCACAGCAGATCGAGCAGATTCTCACGCTGGACAAGGGGGAGGTCACGGTGCCCGTGAGCATCACCGACGATACGGGGCAAGAGCCCATCGCCTGCGAGATGGTGTGGGCCTGGGTGCCCAAGCAACGCAAACCGGCGTGAGTCAGGGTTAGTGCGGGGGAGTGCACCGGCGCTTCGCGATAGCGAACTGGCGGCTGCCGTCTTCACAGCCGGGCCGAAGAAGCACACACTGACGCTCATGTTGGGGCTGCTGTCGGGCCCCGGTCAATGAAGGAGCCCCCCGATGACAAGCACTGTCAAACCGACGACCGAGGACTGGTCGGACAAGCGTTACCTGTGGCTGTTCAGCCCAGCTGTGCCGCTGCTCGCCCTGATCAGCCTGATCGGTTTCCACTACTACGGCCATTCGGTCTGGGTGTGGATCGTGCCCATGGTGATCCATCTGCTGATCCCTGTGCTGGACTACACCTTTGGCGAAGACTTCAGCAACCCGCCCGAGTCGGCCGTGGCCATGCTCGACAAGGACTTTTTCTACACCTTCCTGGTGATCCTCTTCGTGCCCTTCCAGTTGTCCGGCACGATCTTCGGGGCCTACCTGGTGGCCACCCATGACCTGGCCTGGTACGAGATGCTGGGCCTGATCCTGAGCGTGGGCGGCTTCAACGGCATCGGCATCGCCACCGCCCATGAACTGGGCCACAAGAAGGAAGCCCTGGAGCAGTGGCTGGCCAAGATCACCCTGGCCCCCACTTGCTATGGCCACTTCTACGTCGAACACAACTGGGGTCACCACAAGCGTGTGTCCACGCCGGAAGATCCGGCCAGCTCGCGCCTGGGTGAGAGCTTCTGGGCCTTCCTGCCGCGCACCGTGATCGGTGCCCTGCGTTCGGGCTGGCACCTTGAGGCCGAGCGCCTGGCGCGTCAGGGCCGTGGTGTCTGGAACATCCGCAACAACAACCTGCAGGCCTGGGCCATGTCGGTGCTGCTGTTCGGTGGCCTGGTCGCCTGGCTGGGCTGGGCCGTGCTGCCCTTCCTGATCCTGCAGGCCATGTATGGCGCCTCCCTGCTGGAAGTGGTCAACTATGTCGAGCACTATGGTCTGCTGCGCAAGAAGGACGCGTCGGGCAAGTACGAGCGTTGCCAGCCTGAGCATTCCTGGAACAGCAACCACATCGTCGGCAACATCCTGCTCTACCACCTGCAGCGTCACTCCGACCACCACGCGCACCCGACCCGTCGGTATCAGGCCCTGCGCCACTTCGAGGAAAGCCCTCAACTGCCCTCCGGCTATGCCGCCATGATCACGGCTGCCTACTGCCCACCCCTGTGGTTCGCGCTGATGAACGACCGCGTGATGCGCCACTATGGTGGTGACCTCAGTCGCGTGAACGTGCATCCGTCGGCACGGGCGGCGATGGAGGCCCGCTACGGTCGCAAGGGCCAGGCCAGCCACGCCAGCTGAGTCGGCGCAAGACCTCTCAGGCAGCGGCCCCGGAACGGGGCCGCGCGTGTTTCTGCACCACCTCGATCAGTTGCTGCAGGACGATGGGTTTGACGACCATGTCGACCATGCCGACGTCCATGCACCGGATGCGCTCTTCCGGCATGGCGTGGGCCGTCTGGCCGATCACGGGCAGGCTGGGGTCCATGTGGCGGATCCGTCGGGTCGCCTCGTGGCCATCCATGGTGGGCATCTGGATGTCCATCAGCACGATGTCGAAGGCCTGGCTGCCTTGCTGATGCAGGCGGTCGAGGGCGCCCTGACCGGTGTCCACCATCGTCACTTCGGCCCCCTCCATGAGCAGGATCTCCTGCAGCACCAGCTGGTTGATGGCGTTGTCTTCGGCGGCCAGGACACGCAGGCCAGCCAGCCGCCGGGGCGGTGTGGCGTCCTCCATGGCTGGCACGGGGGCGGGCTCCTCCGGTCGAGCGGAGTCGTCCAGCGGCAGGGGCAGGCAGACCTCGAAGGTGGACCCCTGGCCCGGCTGGCTGTGCACGTGGATCTGCCCGCCGAGCAGCTCCACCAGCCGTTTCGTGATGCTCAGACCCAGGCCGGTGCCGCCGTATTGTCGGGTGGTGGAGGTGTCCGCCTGCTCGAAGGGGCGGAACAGCTCGGCCAGTTGCGTGGCGCTCATGCCGATGCCCGTGTCGGACACCGTCAGCACGAGTTGCCCCCCCCGGAGGGTGGCTGACACCTGAATCTGTCCCTGTGGCGTGAATTTCACGGCGTTGGACAGCAGATTGAGCAGGATCTGCTCCAGGCGGAGCGGGTCGCTGTGGACCAGGGCCGGCACGTCCTGGCCCACCTGCGTGCTCAGCCGCAGACCCTGAGCGCGGGCGCGCTCCTCGACGGCGGCGGTGGTGCGCGAGAGCATGGCCCGCAGATCGATGGGCAGGGTTTCGATGCCCAGCTTGCCAGCCTCGATCTTGGAGAAGTCCAGGATGTCGTTGATGATGCCCAGCAAGAGGCGGCCGGAGTCCACGATCTGCCCGAAGAGCCGGCCCGCTGCGCCGCCATGCTCGCGCTGACCGAGTTGTGCCAGGCCGAGCACGCCATTGAGCGGGGTGCGGATCTCGTGGCTCATATTGGCCAGGAACTCGCTTTTGACCCGGGTCAGTCGTTCGGCCTGCTGGCGCGCGGCCTCCAGTTCCGCCGTGCGCTCCTGCACGGTCTGCTCCAGCCGCTCCTGATGGGCGTGCAAGGCCATGCGGGCCTCGTGCACCTCGCTGATGTCCTGCAGGGCCCCTTCGATGCGCACCACGCGACCGTGCTCCAGGATCGGCTCGCCCTGGGTGCGGATCCACTTGCGCACGCCCTTGGCGCTGATCAGCTCCAGCTCCAGCGCATAAGGCTGACCATCCGTGATGGCACGCTGGATGGTCTGGGTGAGTCGCTCCAG
>NZ_DASUIT010000048.1:0-50254 GCF_036279655.1 Aquabacterium sp.
CGAAGGCCAGATGTCCTTCAGGCGGATCTCTTTGCCGTCCACCACGGTCAGCACGTCGTTTTCGATGTCGAAGCGCACGGTGCCGGCAATGGCGTAGGCCACCACCAGCGGGGGCGAAGCCAGGAAGGCCTGCTTGGCATAGGGGTGGATGCGGCCGTCGAAGTTGCGGTTGCCCGACAGCACGGCGGTGGCGTACAGGTCGCGGTCGATGATCTCTTGCTGGATTTTGGGGTCCAGCGCGCCCGACATGCCGTTGCAGGTGGTGCAGGCAAAGGCCACGATGCCGAAGCCCAGCTTTTCCAGGTCACCCAGCAGATTGGCTTCCTTGAGGTACAGCTCCACCGCCTTCGAGCCAGGGGCCAGCGAGGACTTCACCCAGGGCTTGCGGGTCAGGCCCAGCTTGTTGGCGTTGCGGGCCAGCAGTGCGGCCGCGATCACGTTGCGCGGGTTGGAGGTGTTGGTGCAGGAGGTGATGGCGGCGATGATGACGGCGCCATCGGGCATGGTGCCTTCACCGGCGGCGGGCATGGCCCACTGGCCGGCGATGCCCTTGGCAGCCAGGTCAGACGTGGCCACACGGGCGTGCGGGTTCGAGGGGCCGGCCATGTTGCGCACGACGGTGGACAGGTCGAACGTCAGGTCGCGCTCGTACACGGCGTCCTTGAGTGAATCCGACCAGAGGCCGGCGGTCTTGGCATAGGTCTCGACCAGCTTGACTTGGGCTGCATCGCGGCCCGTCAGCGTCAGGTAGTCCAGTGTCTGCTGGTCGATGCTGAACATGGCGGCAGTCGCGCCGTATTCGGGGGCCATGTTCGAGATGGTGGCGCGGTCGCCAATGGTCAGCTTGGACGCACCTTCGCCATGGAACTCCAGGTAGGCGCCCACGACCTTGGACTTGCGCAGGAACTCGGTCAGTGCCAGCACCACGTCGGTGGCGGTGATGCCTGGTTGGCGTTCACCCGTCAGTTTGACGCCGACGATTTCAGGCAGGCGCATCCACGAGGCGCGGCCCAGCATCACGTTTTCGGCCTCCAGACCGCCCACGCCGATGGCGATCACGCCCAGTGCGTCCACGTGCGGGGTGTGCGAGTCGGTACCGACACAGGTGTCGGGGTAGGCCACACCGTTGTCCGCATGGATCACGGGCGACATCTTCTCCAGATTGATCTGGTGCATGATGCCGTTGCCCGCGGGGATCACGTCCACATTGGCGAAGGCGTTCTTGGTCCACTCGATGAAGTGGAAACGGTCTTCGTTGCGGCGCTCCTCGATGTCGCGGTTCTTTTGGAACGCGTCGGGGTCAAAGCCGCCGCACTCCACAGCCAGCGAGTGGTCCACGATCAACTGCACGGGCACCACGGGGTTCACCTTGGCGGGATCGCCCCCTTCCTTGGCAATGGCGTCACGCAGGCCCGCCAGGTCCACCAGAGCGGTCTGCCCCAGGATGTCGTGACAGGCCACGCGGGCCGGGAACCAGGGGAAGTCGCGCTCGCGCTTGCGCTCGATCAACTGGGTCAGGCAGTCGTTGATGATCGCCGGATCAGCCTTGCGCACGATGTTCTCGGCGTGCACACGCGAGGTGTAGGGCAGGGTGGCCCAGGCACCTGGCTGGATCGCTTCAACGGCGGCTTGGGTGTCGAAGTAGTCCAGCGAGGTGCCGGGCAGGTTCTTGCGGAAATTCGTGTTCATGGCGTGCGATTACTTGCGATCCGAGATGGGCACGAACTTCTGGTCCTCGGGGCCGACGTAGTTGGCCGAAGGACGGATGATCTTGCCGTCGATGCGCTGCTCGATCACGTGAGCGGACCAGCCGCTGGTGCGGGCGATCACGAACAGAGGCGTGAACATGGCGGTGGGCACGCCCATCATGTGGTAGCTCACAGCAGAGAACCAGTCCAGGTTGGGGAACATCTTCTTGATCTCCCACATCACCGATTCCAGGCGTTCGGCGATGTCGTACATCTTCATGTTGTTCTGTTCCTTGGACAGATCTTCCGCCACTTTCTTGATGACCACATTGCGGGGGTCGCTCACGGTGTAGACGGGGTGGCCGAAGCCGATCACCACTTCCTTGCGTTCGACGCGGGCACGGATGTCGGCCTCGGCATCATCGGGGGTGTCGTAGCGCTTCTGGATCTCGAAGGCCACTTCGTTGGCGCCACCGTGCTTGGGTCCACGCAGGGCACCGATGCCGCCGGTGATGGCAGAGAACATGTCCGAGCCCGTGCCGGCCACCACGCGCGAGGTGAAGGTCGAGGCATTGAACTCGTGCTCGGCGTACAGGATCAGCGAGGTGTGCATGGCGCGCACCCAGCTGTCACGGGGCTTCTCGCCGTGCAGCAGGTGCAGGAAGTGGCCACCGATGGAGTCGTCATCGGTCTCCACGTCGATGCGCTTGCCGTTGTGGCTGTAGTGGTACCAGTACAGCAGCATCGAGCCCAGCGAGGCCATCAGCTTGTCGGCGATGTCGCGGGCGCCGGGGTGGTTGTGGTCGTCTTTCTCGGGCGAGAGGCAGCCCAGCACGGACACGCCCGTGCGCATCACGTCCATGGGGTGGGCCGACGGAGGCAGTTGCTCCAGGGCGGTCTTGAGGCCGGCGGGCAGGCCGCGCAGGGCCTTGAGCTTGGCCTTGTAGCCCGCCAGTTCGGCCACGGTGGGCAGCTTGCCGTGCACCAGCAGGTGGGCGATTTCTTCGAATTCGCAGGTGGTGGCCACGTCCAGGATGTCGTAGCCACGGTAGGCCAGGTCATTGCCGGTGCGACCGACGGTGCACAGTGCGGTGTTGCCTGCCGCCGTGCCGGACAGGGCCACGGACTTCTTGGGCTTGAAACCAGGGGTGGTTGTTTCGGGGGTAGCGCTCATGGTGTGAGTCTCCTGATGAAGGTTGGGCAGGCAGGGGTTATTTCTTGGCGGCGAACAGGGCATCGAGCTTTTGTTCGAACTCGTGGTAGCCGATGCGGTCGTACAGCTCTTCGCGGGTCTGCATGAGGTCGATCACGTTGCGCTGGTGGCCGTCGCGACGGACCGCAGTGTAAACAGCCTCGGCGGCCTTGTTCATGGCGCGGAAGGCGCTCAAGGGGTAGAGCACCATGCCCACGCCGGTGGGGCGCAGATCGTCGACCGAGAACAGCGGGGTCTTGCCGAATTCGGTGATGTTGGCCAACACGGGCACCTTCACGGCGGCGACGAATTTCTCGTAAGTGGGCAGGTCGTAGGCGGCCTCGGCGAAGATGCCGTCGGCGCCCGCTTCGACGCACCGACAAGCGCGCTCGATGGCAGCGTCCACACCATGCACCTGGATGGCGTCCGTGCGGGCGATCAGGAAGAAGTCCGGATCCGTCTTGGCGTCGGCGGCGGCCTTGACGCGGTCCACCATTTCTTCGGTGGTGACGATTTCCTTGCCGGGGCGGTGACCACAGCGTTTGGCGCCCACCTGGTCTTCGATGTGGCAGGCGGCTGCACCGGCCTTGATCAGGCTCTTGATGGTGCGCTCGATGTTGAAGGCGCTGGGGCCAAAGCCAGTGTCGATGTCGACCAGCAGAGGCGTGTCGCACACATCGGTGATGCGGCGGGTGTCCGTCAGTACATCGTCCAGGGTGTTGATGCCCAGGTCGGGCAGGCCCAGCGAGCCTGCGGCCACGCCGCCACCAGAGAGGTAGATGGCCTTGAAGCCGGCACGCCTGGCCAGCAAGGCGTGGTTGGCGTTGATGGCGCCGATGATTTGAAGGGGGGATTCTTCTCTCAGGGCTTGGCGAAAACGCGCGCCTGCGGTCAAGGTGGCCATGTCAGATCTCCAGCGGTTCAGGGTCGAACGAAGTACTGCATGTGTCATCGCAACGGGTGTGCCAGTGTGCCAGTGATTGAGCGATTTGTTGATGCGCTGCAGCAAGTGCTTGATTCGCAAGGGGAAAGGTGCCTGGCTCCGCGGTGATCGGCGTGAGGGCTGGATTGCTTTGTTTCCAATGTGAAACAAAATAGAATCACGTATGAAACATGGTTTCGTTTGTGAAATGGATTGATCCGGCATGTCCTCTCCACTGAACTCTGTGCTCCCCCCCCGGTCCGGGCCGCCGCAGATCGTGGCGGTCGGCTTCAAGCGCATCAACAAGATGCTGCAGGAGCTGGCCCCGGGTCTGGCCAGCAAGGCCTCGGTCGATGTGCTGGACATGGGCTTCGAGCAGGCGGTGGCGCGCATCCGCGAGATGCAGGCCCGTCGCGCCATCGACGTGGTGGTGGCGGCGGGCTCCAACGGCGCCTATCTGCGCCAGCATCTGGACATGCCGGTGGTGCTGGTCAAGGTGGGCGGCTTCGACCTGATGCAGGCGCTGGCGCGCGCCAAGCGCTTGTCCTCGCATGTGGGGCTGGTCACCTACCAGGGCATGGCGCCGGATCTGGCGCCGTTTGGCGAGGTGTTCGAGCTGGGCGTGGTGCAGCGCAGCTATGAAACCGAAGACGATGCCCGTGCCTGCCTGCGCGAACTCCAGCACCTGGGGGTCGAGGTGGTGGTGGGCACCGGCCTGGTGGCCGATCTGGCCGACGAACTGGGACTGACGGGGGTCTTCCTCTACTCGATGGATGCCGTGCGCGACGCCCTGGAGGACGCCGTCGAGGTGGCCCGTGCGTCGCGCATCGAGCTGGCCAAGCGCGAGCGTCTCAACACCATCCTGGCCCAGCTCAGCGATGGCGTGATCGCGGTGGACCAGCAAGAGCGCATCCAGACCCTCAACCCGGCCATGGCCCAGTGGCTGGGCGTGACGCCGGGGCAGTGGCTGGGCAGGGTTCTGAGCGACGTCTGCCCGGACCTGAGCCTGCAAGGCACGCTGCGCCTGGCCACCCAGGAGCTGGAGAAGATCGAGCGCGTGCGGGGCAAGGCCCTGATCGTCAGCCGCATGCCCATCATCGAGCAGGGCGTGCTGACGGGCGCGGTGCTCAGCTGTCAGGATCCGATCTCTATCCAGCGGGTGGACCGGCACATCCGCACGCGCATCAAGCCACAGGCGCTGGCGCAGCGCTACGAGCTGGGGCAGTTCCTGGGCACGGGCGCGGCGGTCGAGCGTGTGCGCCAGATGGCCCTGAGCTGCGCCCGCAGCACGGCCACGGTGCTGCTGATCGGTGAGAGCGGCACGGGCAAGGAGCTCATCGCCCAGGGCATCCACAGGGCCAGCGAGCGGCGGGACATGCCCTTTGTGGCAGTGAACTGCGCCGCCGTGTCCGAGACCTTGCTGGAGAGCGAGCTCTTTGGCTACGAGGAGGGCGCCTTCACCGGCGCACGCCGTGGCGGCAAGATCGGCCTGTTCGAGGCGGCGCACAACGGCACGCTGTTCCTGGACGAAGTGGGCGAGATGCCCGTGTCCTTGCAGGCGCGCTTGCTGCGCGTGCTGCAAGAGCGTGAAGTGCTGCGCGTGGGGGCCACCGAGCCCACACCCGTCAATGTGCGGGTCATTGCCGCCACCCACCGCGACCTGCGTGCCCATGTCGAGCGGGGTGAGTTCCGGCTGGATCTGTTTTATCGGCTCAACATCCTGCGCATCGACGTGCCGCCGCTGCGCGAGCGTGTGGACGACATCGGCGCCATCGCGCGGGCTGTGCATGCCCGCCTGTGCACGCGGCTGTCGGTGCCCGCGAGCCGCTCGATGCCCTTGATCGATGCGCTGGTGCGTCAGGCGCCGCACTACGACTGGCCAGGCAATGTGCGCGAGATGGAAAACATCATCGAACGCGTCATGGCCTATGGCGATGTGCTCGATGCCCAGGAGGCTCGGGACCCTGTCCGGGCCGAGGACCTGTTGCGCACCATGGCGCCCGAGCTGTTCGGGTCTGGCGCCGGGGCTCCTCAGACCCTTCTGCCGGAGGGCGAGACGCGCTGGCGCGAGCGTCAGCAGCAATCCGAGCGGGCCGAGATCCAGCGTGTGCTCGATCAGTGTGGCGGCGACCGGCGTCTGGCCAGCGAGCGCCTGGGCATCAGCCGGACCACCTTGTGGCGCAAGCTGCGTGTGGACTGAGGCCAGTGTGCCGCTCAGGTCGCCAAACTTGAGCGATCGCGCTAGACTGCCCGGCTGATTGACCAGTCGAGGCAGTTCCCATGGGCCACATGATCGAGTTTTCCCGCCCTGATGGCGCGCACACGCAGGGCTACTTTGCGGATGCGGGCAGCGGCCGTCCGGCGCTCATCCTGATCCAGGAGTGGTGGGGCCTTAACGACAATATGCGCGCCATCGCCGACCGCCTGGCGCAGTCGGGCATCAGCACCCTGGCGCCCGATCTGTACCGTGGGCGTCTGGCCAGCTCGGCCGACGAGGCCAGCCACATGATGAACGGGCTCGACTTTGTCGACGCGACCCAGCAGGACCTGCGTGGCGCGGCGGCCTGGCTGGCGGCTCAGGGCGCGGGCAAGATCGCCGTGATGGGCTTTTGCATGGGGGGCGCCCTCACCATCTCGGCGGCGGTGCATGTGCCCGGCCTGTCGGCCGCCGTGTGCTTCTACGGCATTCCGCCCAAGGAGTTGGCCGACCCCGCCCTGATCACACTGCCCTTCATGGGGCATTTTGCCGAGCGCGATGGCTGGTGCACCCCGGCACTCGCACAGGCGCTGGAGCAGGCCTTGCGCGGTGCGGGCCAATCGCCCGAGATCCATCACTACGACGCCGATCACGCCTTCTTCAACCAGACCCGTCCCGAGGTGTACGACGCAGCCTGCGCCGACCTGGCCTGGCAGCGCACGCTGGCCTTCCTGCACCAGCACCTGGATCGCTGAAGGGTCGGCGTCGTTCCATGACCGTGTCATCCGTCAAGGTGCTGTCCGTCATCCCACCGATGACGCAGCTCAATACCCCCTATCCCTCGACCGCCTACCTCACGGGCTTCCTGCGCTCGCGCGGGGTCGACGCCGTGCAGGAAGATCTGGCCCTGGCCCTGGTGCTGAGCCTGCTCTCGCGCGAGGGCCTGCAGTCCGTGCGCGAGGTCATCGATCAGATGCCCGAGGCCGAGCGCAGCGCCCCCGTGAACTTCTTCATGGACCACATCGAGCGCTACCTGGCCACGATCGATCCGACCATCGCCTTTCTGCAAGGGCGTGACAGCACCCTGGGCCACCGCATTTGCACCCGGCACTTTCTGCCCGAGGGCGCGCGTTTTGCCAATCTGGAGGTCTATCTGGACGAGGAGGGGGGCGACCCTCTGGCATGGGCGTTCGGGGCGCTGGGCATGCAGGACCGCGCCCGCCACCTGGCCACGCTCTACCTCAACGAGCTGGCCGATGTCCTGCGCGATGCCATCGATCCGCGCTTCGAGTTCGTGCGCTATGCCGAGTCGCTGGCCATGAGCCAGCCCACCTTCGAGCCATTGGCCGAGGCCCTGGCCCAGCCCCTCAATCTGGTCGACACCCTCCTGCGGCGCCTGACCCTGGCCGCCATCGACCGGCACCAGCCGCAACTGGTGCTGCTGTCGGTGCCGTTTCCGGGGGCGGTGTATGCGGCCTTCCGCATGGCCCAGGCCATCAAGGCCGAGCACCCGCACATCACCGTGGCCTTGGGTGGAGGCTTCGTCAACACCGAGCTGCGCGAGCTGAGCGAGCCGCGCGTGTTCGACTACGTGGATGTGGTCACCCTGGATGCGGGCGAGCGCCCCTTGCTGGCCTTGCTGGAGCACGTGCAGGGGCGACGCTCACGGCAGCGCCTGGTGCGTGCCTTCGTGCGCGAGGCCGACACCGGCCAGGTCACTTACGTCAACTGGCAGGAGCCCGACGTGCCCTTCAGCGAGGTGGGCACTCCCACCTGGGATGGCCTGCCGCTGGACCGCTACCTGTCCCTGCTGGACATGCTCAACCCCATGAACCGCCTGTGGTCGGATGGGCGCTGGAACAAGCTCACCGTGGCCCATGGCTGCTACTGGAAGAAATGCAGCTTCTGCGATGTCAGCCTGGACTACATCTCGCGCTATGAGGCGGCCTCGGCCGAACTGCTGGTGGACCGCATCGAAGCCATCGTGCGTGAGACCGGCCAGACGGGCTTCCATTTCGTGGACGAGGCTGCGCCCCCCAAGGTGCTCAAGGCCCTGGCGCACGAGCTCATCCGGCGCGGGGTCACCATCTCCTGGTGGGGCAATGTGCGCTTTGAGAAGTCCTTCACGCCCGAGCTCTGCCAGTTGCTGGCCGACAGTGGCTGCATTGCCATCTCCGGCGGGCTGGAGGTGGCCTCCGACCGCCTCTTGACCCTGATGAAGAAGGGTGTGTCCGTCGAGCAGGTGGCCCGTGTGACACGCGCCTTCACCGACGCGGGCATCCTGGTGCACGCCTACCTGATGTATGGCTTTCCGACGCAGACGGTGCAGGACACGGTCGATGCACTGGAGTACGTGCGCCAGTTGTTCGAGCAAGGGTGCATCCAGTCCGGCTTCTTTCATCGCTTTGCCTGCACGGTGCATTCACCGGTGGGGCAGGCGCCGCAGGACTATGGCGTCCAGCTCATCCCCCTGCCACCGGTGAGCTTTGCCAAGAACGACATCGGTTTCATCGACCCCACGGGTGTGGACCACGACGCCCTGGGTGTGGCGCTCAAGAAGGCCATCTACAACTTCATGCACGGCATCGGGCTGGAGTCGGACATCCGCAGTTGGTTCCACATCAAGGTACCCAAGTCCACGGTGCCGCGGCGCTTCATCGAGCGGGCGCTGTCCACGTGAACATCTGGCCCGCTCAGCAGGCCATGGACGCGATGAAGCGTGCGTCATCGGGGATGTCGCAGCGCAACTGACGGGCTGTGCAGCACCAAGTGTCGCGCGCCTGCATGGACAGGGTCAAATCGATCACACCCCGCTCTGCCAATGGCAGACGCAGGGCCGCGATCGCCTGTCCATCGATGCGCACCTGCCCCTGCGCGACGGCGCCAAAGCAGTCTGTCAGCGATGCCGTCTGCTCCTGTGGATGCCACTGGACCCCATCGAGCCACAGGCTCAGGGGCTTGAGGTAACCCATCTCGTGCCGATCTTGCCCTGAGGCCTGCACATCGGCCGCCTCACGCGCCACGCAGGCGGCCGAGAACTCGATGCACAGTCTGTCCCCGTCCATGCGCAAGGCGCGCACCTCGGAGCCGGCCAGGTGCAGGGTGAACATCAGGCGCCAAAGAAAGCAGCTTCGATCTCGCTGGGCAGGGGCTGGCCTGTCAGCCAGGCCCGCTCCAGCACATGCCAGTAATGGCGGTAGCTGGCTCGGTCGTGCAACTGGCCCCGGTGCGAGGTGGGTGCCCAATGGGCGGCCTGGGCGGCACTGAGGATCTCGACGGCGTCGTCCACCTCGGCCATGACCGGCGCGAAGGCGTCCACGATCACGGCGATCTGGTCGGGGTGGATGCTCCACATGCGCGTGTAGCCCAGTTCACGCGAGGCTTTCTCGGCCGCCTGGCCCACGGCACGCTTGTCCTTGAACTCGGTGACCACGCAGTGTGACGGGGTGATCCGCGCGGCATGGCAGGCCGCCGACAACTCCAGCTTGGCGCGCAGCACCAGCGGATGGCTGAACTGTCCATGGGCCGTCATGGCCGATGCGGGAATGGCGCCCCGGTGCTCGGAGACAAAATCCATCAGTCCGAAGGACAGGGACTCCAGCCCCGGCAGGGCGGCGATCTCGGCCACCTGCTGCAGGGCCTTGTGGGTTTCGATCAGACCATGCACGGGCACGATGTGGCCCACGCCATGGCGCAGCCGGGTGGTCTTGATCACCTCGATGGCCCAGGCCGTGTCGCGCGCGTCGGCCAGCTTGGGCACCATCAGGTAAGCCAGCCGGGGGCCGGCCAGCTTGATCAGGGTGTCGACCTCGTCCTCGAAGCGAGGGTGCCGGGGATCATGCACCCGCACACCGACCCGGCCGTAGGCATTGGCCGGGCTGTTGACCAGTTCGGCCACCAGCAGGGCGTGTTCGTGCTCACCGCCTACGGGGGCGCCATCTTCCAGGTCCAGCGTCACATCGAACACGGCCCGCCCGCTGGCTTCGGCCATCTCGGCTTGCAGGGCCAGGCTCTTGTGCATGCGCGCCTCGACACCAGCGTAGTGGTCGCAAACCGGCAGCATGGGGGAGGGCGCTTCGGCGCCAAACAGCGCGTGACGGGGGTGGATGGCAGTGAGGGTGGACATGGCGGGTGGATTGCTCATTGCAATGTGCTTAGTCTCGCGCAATTTGAGGGGTTTGGGGGCGCGGTGTGGCGACCCCTGTGGCCACCTGGAGTCAGGTGCCCGCCGGCCCCAACTTTCGCCCCACCCGCTGCCGATCCAGCGCTCCTGACGCCGCAGCCTTCAGCAAGCCCTGAAACGTCGGGCACTCGGCATGGCTGGGGGCTGGGCAGGCTGCGGCGTGTCGCAGTCCTCGGCTCACGGCACGGAGTTGCTTGATCGTGGCGTCGATGTCATCGGCCTTGGCCGACAGCAGTTGCCGGTCGATGTGGTGGCCGCCGCTGGGTGTCAGCATGGACTGGATCTCGTCCAGCGACAGCCCGGCCGCCTGGCCCAGGGCAATGAGCGCCAACTGGTCCAGCACACCCGGCGCAAAACGGCGCCGCACCCCGGCAGGCCCCACCGAGGCAATCAGCCCCTTCTTCTCGTAATAACGCAGGGTAGAGGCGGGCACCCCTGAGCGTTTGGCGACTTCGGCGATGTCCATCAAAAAGCTCTTGACTTGAAGTTGACTTCAACTTCTATAGTGAACTTCATTCGCTCACAGGTCAACACAAGGAGTCTTCTCATGACATGGCTGCAACAGACAGTGCTCATTGTTCTCATCGGTATCGGTGCCACGGCGGTCATGGACCTGTGGCTGATGCTGCTCAAGCGCCTGGGGGTGCCCACCCAGGGCTTTGACATCATCGGTCGCTGGGTCGGGCACCTGCTGCGAGGGCGCCTGAGACACGAGGCCATCGGGCGCTCGCCGCCCATTCCGGGTGAGTTGGCCCTGGGCTGGGCCACACATTACGCCGTGGGCATCGGATTTGCCGCTGTGCTGGTGGTGCTGCAGGGGCCGGCCTGGATGGCCCGTCCCACGGCCCATGCCGCTCTCCTCGTGGGGGTGTGCACGGTGCTGCTGCCCTGGCTGGTGATGCAGCCCGCCATGGGCGCAGGCTGGGCCGCCAGCAAAACGCCCACCCCCTTCAAAAACTGCCTTCGCAACCTGGCCAATCACACCGTCTTCGGTCTGGGCCTGTACCTCTCGGCTGTGCTGGTGGGCCCGGTACTCACCCATCCCTGGCCACTTTGATCTGGAGACACTGACATGAAACAGCTTGCCATCGTCTATCACAGTGCTCATGGGCACACCGAACACATCGCGCACCACGTGCTGGAGGGCGCCCGCAGCGTGACTTCCACGCAGGTGGACCTGTTGCGGGCCGAGGACCTGGCCCAAGACCCTGACCGTTTGACGCATTACGACGGGATCATCATGGGCTCGCCCACCTACCTGGGCGGCGTATCGGGCACGTTCAAGACCTTCATGGATGCGACCGGTCGCCTGTGGCGCCAGCAAGCACTCCAAGGCAAGTTCGCGGCTGGGTTCACCGTGTCGTCGTTGCCATCGGGTGACAAACAGTCCACCTTGATGTCGATGTTCGTGTTTGGCATGCAGCACGGCATGCTGTGGGTGGGCAATCCCTTCCTGCCAGAGCAGCACCAAGGCGTGCCTGTCGATGAGGCCGTCAACCGTCTGGGATCGTGGTCAGGCCTGATGGCACAGGCCGGGCACGGCCAGCCCGCCAACGCCTTTGTGAGCGGAGATACCAAGACAGCGCACCTGTTCGGCCAGAATTTTGCTTCAATCGTCGGTCGAGCTCACCCCGTCACGCCATGATTCCCAAGAAATACGCCCCCATCCTCTTCGGCCTGCTGCTATCGGGTCTGATGTCGCTCCTGGTCTCAGGCATCTCCACCTTGCGTGCCATTGGTCTGGTTCATGGCTTCATGGGCATCTGGCTGGGGGCCTGGCTCACGGCCTGGGCCATCGCCTTTCCCGCTGTGCTGGTGGTGGCTCCCATCACCCGGCGTCTGGTTGAGCGGCTGACCCAAACCGGGTGATGCGTACGGCCTGGGGCCGCACACGACCAGGTGGCGGCCCATCTGCGCACCGATCAGATGCCCTTGAGCTTCAGTCGTGTGGCCTGCGTGCGGTAGAAGGCCACCGGGTCGGGCGCCCCCTTGCCGATCAACCCGAAGACATGGTTCATCTCGTCGATGTGGTTCCAGGGGTAGTCGTTGCGCAGCACCTTGCCGAAGTGGGACGCGCACACGGGGATGGCGCCGTCGCTGGGTGTGGGGCCTTCCACCATGCCCAGGTCCGAGATGTCCCAGCCATTGGTCTTGGCCTTGTTGCCCGTGATGGAGTAGAAGTACATGCCGCCTTCGAACTCCTTGCCATCCAGGCCGCAGTAGGTCGAGGGCACACCCGCCGGGAATCGCGTGGCAAAGGCATTGATCTCATCGGCGAACAGCTTGGCGCCTTCAATGTCCTGAGGCAGCTTGCTGTTGCCCGATATCCAGGCCACGAAGGAGCCGAAGCTGGTGGTGAGCGAGCTGTAGTTGTTGATCAGGTCGGCGATGGCGTTGTCGCCATCTTGCACGGTCATGCGTGAGGGGCTGGCCACGGTGGTGATGCTGGCCACCAGGCCGGGGGCGACGCCCGCGACATAACGGGCGGTTGGGCCCCCCTGGCTGTGCCCGATCAGGTTGAACTTCTTGACGCCGTCCTTGGCGGCCCATTGCTGCATCTGCTTGAGCAATTGCTCACCACGGCCTTCGCTGCTGCTGACCTGGGAGACGGCCGCCACATAGACCTTGGCGCCATTTTTGCGCAGGTCGTCGGGCACCTGGTAGAAGTAGTCCACCCCCAGGATGTCGTCAAAGCCCATGAAACCATGCACCAGCACGATCGGGTATTTGGTCTTGGCCACGGTGGTGGCGGCCTGGGCGGAGGGCGCGGCGACGAGCACGGAGGCCGCCAGGGCCAGGAGCGTCTTGCCGATGACTGCATGCTTCATGGGTTTCTCCATCATGTAAAAAATGTAAGCAAGATAATGTTATGCACATGAACAATAGTGAGTCAATGTGCGCAATAGGACCATCCGTGATTACGCGCAATCCCCCCAAATGAGCAGAAATGCACCAAGATGGCATCGTTCATTGGCCCTCTGTCCATGGTGGGTATCCGCTAAGGTCGGGCTACCTTGGGAGTTCTGGGCCTGATGAACCGATCACGTCCAACGAAGGCCGGCTGCGTTCCCGGGAGGTCGAGCGCACTTGAGTGAGAGAGGCATCTCTATGTGGAGCTTGAATCATTACCGCCTGGGCAAGCGCCTGGGCTGGGGTTTCGGTCTGGTGCTGACGCTGACGGCCCTGATCGCTGCGGTCGGATGGTGGCGTCTGGCCCAGACCATGCAGGATGTGGACGCCACCGACCAGATGCAGGCCAAGGCCACGGCGGCGCTCCGATGGGAGAGCCTGACCATGCTCAATGTCAACCGCACGCTGGCCATTGCCAACGCTGGGCCTGTCAAGGACGTCAAGGATCACTTCGCGCCCTTGATCAAGGAGACCTCGGCCCAGATCAGTGCCATCCAGAAGGAGCTGGAGGCCGGCGCGAGCACCCCGGACGAAAAAGCCCAGTTCGAAGACATCGCCGCCAAGCGCAAGACCTACATCACGGCCCGCGACTCCATATTCTCCTTCCTGGAGATGGATGACCCGGGGGCCAAGGAGGCGCTCAAGAGCCAGCTCCTGCCTGCGGCGGAGCGCTATGTCGCGGCCATCAATGCCTACCAGAAGGCGCAGCGCGACAAGGCGGATCTCAGTGCCACCCAGATGCATCAGCGGGCGGATCGTGCCAAGGCCATCTTGCTGGGTCTGGCTGCGGCCTCCCTGATCCTGGGTGTGGCCTGCGCCTGGACCATGACCCGGTCGGTCACCGGCCCCCTGAGCCAGGCCGTCGAGTCCACCAAGGTCATCGCAGGCGGTAACCTCACGCAGCGCATCGAGGTTCGTGGTCACGACGAGGTCGCCGATCTGTGCCGCAGCCTGGAGGCCATGCAGCAATCCCTGCGCCAGATCGTGGGCGATGTGCGCCAATCCACCGAGTCCATCCGCATGGCCAGTGATGAGGTGGCCGTGGGCAGCCATGATCTGTCCAGCCGCACCGAAGCCGCCGCCTCCAATCTGCAGGAAACCGCCTCCACCATGGAGGAGATCTCCGGCACCATCCGCCACACGGCAGACGCCGCCAGCACGGCCAATCAACTGGCAGCCGGGGCCGCCCAGGCGGCGACCAAAGGTGGTGCGGTGGTCTCTCAGGTGATCTCGACCATGGATGAGATCACCCAGAGCTCCAAGCGCATCGTCGACATCATCGGTGTCATCGACGGCATTGCCTTTCAGACCAACATTCTGGCGCTCAATGCGGCCGTCGAAGCCGCGCGTGCGGGTGAACAAGGGCGCGGTTTTGCCGTGGTGGCAGGTGAGGTGCGCGCCCTGGCGCAGCGCGCTGCCAATGCCGCCAAGGAGATCAAGACCTTGATTGGCGAATCCAGCGAGCGCGTGGACGCCGGGGCAGGCCTGGTGGGCGAGGCCGGTGCGTCTATGGCCGCCATCGTCGAATCCGTGCAGCGGGTGGCCGACATCATCGGCGAGATCACCTCGGCCTCCAGTGAGCAATCCAACGGCATCGGCCAAGTCAATGTGGCGGTGTCCCACCTGGACACCATGACCCAGCAGAATGCCGCGCTGGTCGAGCAGTCTGCCGCTGCAGCTCAGAGCCTCAAGGATCAGGCTGCGCGTCTGGCCAACGTGGTCTCGGTGTTCCGCGTTGAGTGAGTTCCGCGCTTGGAGTGCGGCATCGTATGCGCGCTGCACCGTAAAAACACAAGATCTAGCGTCCGCGAAGAACAAAAAAGCCGACGAACCCTGAGGTCGTCGGCTTGTTTGTTGGCCCCAGCGCCCAATGTCAGGCGCTGGGTTCAAGCAAGGATCACAGCAGGTGCTTGACGCCGTCTTGCTCGCCTTGCAGCTCAGCCAGGGTCTTGTTGATGCACTCTTGCGAGAAAGCATCGATTTCCAGACCGGTGACGATCTTGTACTCGCCGTCAGGCGTGGTGGTCACGGGGAAGCCGAACACGATGCCAGCGGGGATGCCGTATTCGCCGTTCGAAGGCACGCCCATGGTGACCCATTCGCCGTTGGAGCCCAGGGCCCAGTCACGCATGTGGTCGATGGCAGCGTTGGCAGCCGAAGCAGCCGACGACAGGCCGCGAGCGGCGATGATGGCAGCACCGCGCTTGCCCACGGTGGGCAGGAAGGTGTCCGCGTTCCAGACCTGGTCGTTGATCATGTCCTTGATCGACTGGCCGTTCGTGGTGGCGAAACGGTAGTCGGCGTACATGGTGGGCGAGTGGTTGCCCCACACGGTCAGCTTCTTGATGTCGCCGACCTTGGTGCCGGTCTTGGCGGCCAGTTGCGACGCAGCACGGTTGTGGTCCAGGCGCAGCATGGCGGTGAAGTTCTTGGCCGGCAGATCCGGAGCCGACTTCATGGCGATGTAAGCGTTGGTGTTGGCGGGGTTGCCGACAACCAGCACCTTGACATTGCGCGAAGCGACAGCGTTCAGGGCCTTGCCTTGAGCCGTGAAGATCTGGGCGTTGGCGGCCAGCAGATCAGCGCGCTCCATGCCGGGGCCACGGGGGCGGGCGCCGACCAGCAGGGCGTAGTCGGTGTCCTTGAAGGCGGTCAGGGGGTCGGAGTGGGCTTCGATGCCGGCCAGCAGGGGGAAGGCGCAGTCTTCGAGCTCCATGATCACGCCCTTGAGCGCGTTCTGGGCCTTCTCGTCAGGGATCTCCAGCAGTTGCAGGATCACGGGCTGGTCCTTGCCCAGCATTTCGCCAGAGGCGATGCGGAACAACAGGGCGTAACCGATTTGGCCAGCGGCGCCGGTGACGGCGACGCGAACGGGTGCTTTGCTCATGTGCAACTCCGAAAGAGGAAGTGAGGTTGGAAGGGTTAGAGACAACCCTTAAGTGTAGCGCTGCGCGCAGTCTAGGCACATCGTCCGCTTCCGTCAATGGTCTTATGTCTTATATAAGACATCTTTCATCAGACTGTGGACGGCAAGGGCTGCTTTGTGGTGCAATGCGGGCTGCCCGCTCTTCCTTGCTTGTCAACCGGATCTCCCGCCCGTGCCCCAGCCCTCCCAATCCCAGGTTTCCGTGGAATCAGCCTCGGTTTCAGGTGGCGAGGTGGAGGCGGCTGTTGTTCTGGGCCCCTCGTTCAGCCCTTTGTATCAGCAGATCAAGGCCCTGATCGTGCGCAGCCTGCAGACCGGAGAATGGCGTCCCGGCGAGGCCATCCCCAGCGAGATCGACCTGGCGGCACGTTTCAAGGTCAGCCAGGGCACGGTGCGCAAGGCCATCGACGAACTGGCTGCCGAGAATCTCCTCGTGCGCCGCCAGGGCAAGGGCACCTTTGTCGCCACCCACGCCGAAGAGCGTGTTCAATACCGTTTTCTGCGCCTCACGCCGGACGATCCCGACAAGGTCGGCCCCGTCAAGCGGGAGCTGCTCGATTGCCGCCGCCTGCGTGCCCCAACCGACATCGCACGAGCCCTCAACCTCAAGCCCGGTGACACGGTCGTCGAGGTCCGGCGCGTGCTGCATTTCGCCGGGCAGCCTGTCGTTCTGGACGACATCTGGCTGCCAGGTCATCTGTTCAAGGGGCTCACCGCAGAGCGCATGAGTGAGTACAAAGGCCCGATGTACGGGTTTTTCGAGACGGAATTCGGCGTCCGCATGATCCGGGCCGAAGAGAAGTTGCGGGCGGTCCTGGCTGACCAGGCCGAGGCTGACCTGCTGAGTGTCGAGGTGGGGTCTCCCCTGCTGAGCGTCGAGCGCCTGTCGCGCACCTATGACGACCAGCCGGTGGAGCTGCGCCGCGGCCTGTACCGAACGGAGGCGCATCACTACCGCAACGAATTGAACTGACTGGCACCCACTCCTTCAACGCTGCATTCCCTCACGTTTTTGAGCTGTTCTTGACGTGACCAGGGGCTGACGAAACACCGTCGCCGGCTCTCTGCAAGGGATTGCCCTAAAATTCACGGTTTTGTAACTGTTCCTTGACGCTCGGCAGAGCCCATCAAATCATGGCTGACAACGCGAAAACCCCCCGCC
This sequence comes from Aquabacterium sp., assembly GCF_036279655.1. GTDB lineage: Bacteria > Pseudomonadota > Gammaproteobacteria > Burkholderiales > Burkholderiaceae_C > Aquabacterium. The sequence goes on from NZ_DASUIT010000048.1 coordinate 17,181, forward strand.
CCGTCTACCGGAACATCCACGTCACTGACATCGTCAGCTATCGCCTGCCTCCGGCGGGGATCGTCTCGATCCTCCACCGTATCAGCGGCGTCGTGATGTTCCTGCTGTTGCCCTTCATCATCTGGATGTTTGACACCAGCGTCACCTCCGAGATCACCTACGACCAGTTCACCTCGGTGTTCGAGGCCGGCTGTGCCGATGGCGCCGTGCCTGGCTGGTTCTTCAAGCTGATCGCCCTGGGTCTGATCTGGGCCTACCTGCACCACTTCATCGCTGGCGTGCGCCACCTGATCATGGATGTCAAGCACACCGTGAGCAAGGAGCAGGGCCACTCGAGCGCACTGATCACGCTGGGCCTGAGCATCGCCCTGACCGTCGTGCTGGGCGCCAAGCTCTTCGGCCTGTTCTGACTCTGACCGCAGGAATCACACCATGTCTCAAAACTACGGAACCAAGCGCATCGTGACCGGTGCGCACTATGGCCTGCGTGACTGGCTGGCCCAACGCGTGACCGCCTGTCTGATGGCGCTGTTCACCATCGTGCTGCTGGTGCAGGTCATCTTCGGCGAGCCCGTGAGCTACTACAAGTGGGCCGGCATCTTCTCCCAGCAGTGGATGAAGTTCCTGACCTTCGTCGTCATTCTCTCGATCCTCTACCACGTGTGGGTCGGCATCCGTGACATCTTCATGGACTACATCAAACCCGTGGGCATCCGCCTGAGCCTGCACGTGTTTGCCATCGTGTGGCTGGCCGGTTGTGCTGGCTGGGCCATCCAAGTGCTGTGGAGACTGTAAAAAATGAGCGCTACCTCTCTTTCTACCCGCAAGTTTGATGTCGTGATTGTCGGGGCCGGTGGCTCGGGCATGCGCGCTTCGCTGCAACTGTCGCTGGCTGGCCTGAACGTGGCCGTGCTGTCCAAAGTCTTCCCCACACGCTCGCACACCGTCGCTGCCCAGGGTGGCATCGGTGCCTCGCTGGGCAACATGTCCGAAGACAACTGGCACTACCACTTCTACGACACCATCAAGGGCTCTGACTGGCTGGGCGACCAGGACGCCATCGAGTTCATGTGCCGTGAAGCCCCCAAGGTGGTCTACGAGCTGGAACACTTTGGCATGCCGTTCGACCGCAATGCCGACGGCACCATCTACCAGCGCCCCTTCGGTGGCCACACCGCCAACTACGGCGAAAAGCCCGTGCAACGCGCTTGCGCGGCCGCTGACCGTACCGGCCACGCCCTGCTGCACACCCTCTACCAGCAGAACGTCAAGGCCCGCACCCAGTTCTTCGTCGAGTGGATGGCCCTGGACATCATCCGTGATGCCGAGGGCGATGCCGTGGGCGTGACCGCCCTCGAGATGGAAACCGGCGAAGTGCATGTGCTGCATGCCAAGACCGTGCTGTTCGCCACCGGTGGCGCCGGCCGCATCTATCAGGCTTCCACCAACGCCTTCATCAACACCGGCGACGGTCTGGGCATGGCCGCTCGTGCCGGCATCCCCCTGGAGGATATGGAGTTCTGGCAGTTCCATCCCACCGGCGTGGCCGGCGCGGGCGTGCTGCTGACCGAAGGCTGCCGTGGCGAAGGCGCGATCCTGCGCAACAGCAACGGCGAGCGCTTCATGGAGCGCTATGCCCCCACCCTGAAGGATCTGGCCCCGCGTGACTTCGTGTCCCGCTCCATGGACCAGGAAATCAAGGAAGGCCGTGGCTGTGGTCCCAACAAGGACTACGTGCTGCTGGACATGACCCACCTGGGCGCCGAGACCATCATGAAGCGTCTGCCTTCGGTGTTCGAAATTGGCCATAACTTCGCCAACGTCGACATCACCAAGGAGCCGATCCCCGTGGTGCCCACCATCCACTACCAGATGGGCGGTATCCCCACCAATGTGCACGGTCAGGTCGTGATCCCGGCCAATGGCAAGCCCAACGAGATCATCAACGGCCTGTACGCAGTAGGTGAGTGCTCTTGCGTGTCGGTGCACGGTGCCAACCGCCTGGGCACCAACTCGCTGCTCGACCTGGTGGTGTTCGGCCGTGCTGCCGGCAACCACATCGTCGACTTCAACCTCAAGTCCAAGAACCACAAGCCCCTGCCCAAGGACGCCGCTGACCAGACCCTGGCCCGCCTGGCTCGCCTGGACAGCGCCAAGAACGGTGAGTACTCGCAGGACGTGGCCAACGAGATCCGCGCCACCATGCAAAAGCATGCCGGCGTGTTCCGCACCCAGAAGTCCATGGACGAAGGCGTCAAGCGCATCGCCGCCGTGCGTGAGCGCGTGGGCAGCATCGGTCTGAAGGACAACTCCAAGGTCTTCAACACCGCCCGCATCGAGGCCCTGGAAGTCGAGAACCTGATCGAAGCCGCGCAAGCCACCATGGTGGCCGCCGCAGCCCGTTCGGAAAGCCGTGGCGCCCATGCCCATGACGACTTCCCCAACCGCGACGACGACAACTGGATGAAGCACTCGCTGTGGTATTCCCAAGGCAACCGCCTGGACTACAAGCCGGTCAACCTGCAGCCCCTGACGGCCGAATCCGTGCCGCCCAAGGCCCGTACGTTCTGATCGTCAGCGACACGTCATTAGGAATTCATCATGAGCCAAAAGCGCACTTTCCAGATCTACCGCTACGATCCCGATAAGGATGCCAAGCCCTACATGCAGACCATCGAGATCGAACTCGACGGCAATGAGCGCATGCTGCTGGACGCCCTGGTCAAGCTCAAGGCGGTGGACCCCACCATCTCGTTCCGCCGCTCCTGCCGTGAAGGCGTGTGCGGCTCGGACGCGATGAACATCAACGGCAAGAACGGTCTGGCCTGCCTGACCAACATGCGCACGCTGCCCCAGACCATCGTGCTCAAGCCCTTGCCGGGTCTGCCCGTGATCCGCGACCTGTTCGTGGACATGACGCAGTTCTTCAAGCAGTACGACTCCATCAAGCCCTACCTCATCAACGACACGCCGCCGCCCGACAAGGAGCGTCTGCAGTCGCCTGAAGAGCGCGAGGAGCTCGATGGCCTGTACGAGTGCATCCTGTGTGCCAGCTGCTCGACCAGCTGCCCCAGCTTCTGGTGGAACCCCGACAAGTTCGTGGGCCCCGCCGGTCTGCTGCAGGCCTACCGCTTCATTGCGGACAGCCGCGACCAGGGCACTGCCGAGCGCCTGGACAATCTGGAAGACCCCTACCGTCTGTTCCGTTGCCACACCATCATGAACTGCGTGGACGTGTGCCCCAAGGGTCTCAACCCCACCAAGGCCATTGGCAAGATCAAGGAACTGATGGTGCGTCGCGCCGTTTGATGTCCTGACGATCATCCTTCACTTCAGACTGCACGCACGTGTCCGCCACCGCCATGACCTCGCCCACCCTTGACGCCAGCCAGACGCCGGACCCGGACGTGCTGAGGCGCCTGCGTTGGCGTTGTCGGCGGGGGCTGCTGGAGAACGATCTTTTCATCGATCGTTTCTTCGAAGCCCACGGCGACCGCCTGACGACCGACCAGGTCCAGGGCTTGCTTCAGCTGATGGACCTGTCTGACAACGATCTGCTCGATCTCCTGCTGGCCCGCAAGGAGCCTGAAGGTGATGTGGCCAGCCCGGAAGTCGCACAAGTGCTGTCAATGATGCGTGTGCCCATGGCCTGAAGTGAATGGACTGCGTTCATAATGCCGACTTAGGTTAATCCCTAGTCATTCCGATCATATTTCTCACAAGACCGACCCCTAGGAGTGCTCATGACACCGTCCGACGTGAAAGCCACCCTGTCGTTTTCTGACGGCAGCCCCAGCATGGAACTGCCCATCTACAAGGGTTCTGTCGGCCCGGATGTGATTGACATCCGCAAGCTGTACGGCCAGACCGGCAAGTTCACCTACGACCCCGGCTTCCTGTCCACCGCCTCTTGTAACTCCTCCATCACCTACATCGATGGCGACAAGGGCGAGCTGCTGTACCGCGGCTACCCCATCGAGCAGTTGGCCACCAACTGCGACTTCCTGGAAACCTGCTACCTGCTGCTGAACGGCGAGCTGCCCAACGGCACCCAGAAGAGCGAGTTTGTGCACACGGTGTCGCAGCACACCATGGTCAACGAGCAGATGCAGTTCTTCCTGCGCGGCTTCCGCCGTGATGCTCACCCCATGGCCGTGATGACCGGTCTGGTGGGTGCGCTGTCGGCCTTCTATCACGACAGCACCGACATCAACAACCCGGAGCACCGCAAGGTCGCCGCCATCCGTCTGATCGCCAAGATGCCCACCCTGGTGGCCATGGCCTACAAGTACGGTGTCGGTCAGCCTTTCGTGTACCCGAAGAACGATCTGTCGTACACCGAGAACTTCATGCGCATGATGTTCGCGACCCCGTGCGAAGAGTACAAGGTCAATGACGTGCTGGTGCGCGCCATGGACCGCATCTTCATCCTGCACGCCGATCACGAGCAGAACGCCTCGACTTCGACCGTGCGTCTGTGCGGCTCGTCCGGCACCAACCCGTTTGCCGCCATCGCCGCAGGCGTGGCCTGCCTGTGGGGCCCTGCTCACGGTGGCGCCAACGAAGCAGCCCTCACCATGCTGGAAGAGATCCAGAAGAAGGGTGGCGTCGAGAAGATCGGTGAGTTCATCGCCCAGGTCAAGGACAAGAACTCCGGTGTCAAGCTGATGGGCTTCGGTCACCGCGTGTACAAGAACTACGACCCGCGCGCCAAGCTGATGCGTGAAACCTGCCACGAAGTGCTGAACGAACTGGGTCTGCAGAACGACCCGCTGTTCAAGCTGGCCATGGCCCTGGAAAAGATCGCCCTGGAAGACGAATACTTCGTGTCGCGCAAGCTGTACCCGAACGTCGACTTCTACTCCGGCATCGTGCAGCGCGCCATCGGCATCCCTGTGCAGCTGTTCACCGCCATCTTCGCCCTGGCTCGCACCGTGGGCTGGATTGCCCAACTGAACGAAATGATCGGCGACCCCGAGTACAAGATCGGCCGTCCCCGTCAGCTGTTCGTTGGCGCTGACAAGCGCGACGTCAAGCCCATCGCTCAGCGTTGAGCCTCAGGATCCCCTGAATCAAACCCGGCTTCGGCCGGGTTTTTTTGTGGGTGCGCGCCTCAGCCCACCTCCACCGTCCAGCCGTAGTACTTGTCCGCGTAATCCACGATCGCCGCCAGAAAGTCCGGCTCGCCACGCGCGATAAAGCGGCTCGCCACCGCAAACTGAGGGCTGCCTGGCAGGGGAGCTGTGTCCATGTGCAGGCCGGGTTTGTCGTTGGTGAGTTTCACGAACTCTTCCACCTTTGCTCGAACAGTGGGGGCGGTAATGGCTTTCACGCTCAGCAAGCCGTCGGCGCTCAGGGTCAACTGACCCAGGTCCGTCCAGCCATCATCGTCGTCGTCAAAGGCGGTAAGGTTCAGCAACAGGGGTGCGGTGGCGCTCGTCATGGTGGTGTCGTCGGTCATGGTCTGGCCTGTGTGTTCACAGGGCCTTCAGAATGGCTTGGGCGGTCTTGGGGCCTGCAAGGTGGGCGTGCTCCTCCAGGGGCTGTTGCTGGTACACGGCGTGGGCGCCGGGGGCTTCGCCCGATGTCACATAGCCACCGGGTTCGCTGTTCATGGCAAACAACTCGGTCTGCGCCACCAGTCGTTTATCGCGACTGCCTGCGTCGATCATGCCTGAGGTCAACTGATCCTGGAAGTAGTGGCTGTTCTCGTGGACGATCAGGTCCACCGCCTTGCCAAAGTCATTGGCCGAGCTGTAGGGGTTGGTGTTGATCACGATGCACTTGGTGTTGGGGTCAAAGTAGCCATTGGTCACACTGCCGGCGTCGCCACCCAGGTCCACCAGCTTGACCACAGGTGGGGGACCGAAGTCATAGGCCTTGCACTGCTCGTTCGCCACGCGTTGCAATTGCTTGAGGCGCTCGGGCCAGGGGATGGTGCCCCAGCCAGTCTGCGCGGTCTTGAGTTCCTGGTCACCCTTGAATGATTCAACGATCTTGCCGCGCTGTTCCTTGTCGTAGGCCAGAAAGTCTTCGTCCAGCCGGGTGGCCGCGTACACCTTGCGCTGGGCCGCACGCTTGTCGTCTGACGGTGGATTGCCCCAGCCTTTGCGCAGGTTGTGAAGCAGCTTGGCGCGTTGCTCGGGAGGGAGGGCTTCGATTTCCCAGTCCTGTTTGTCCTTGATGAGGGTTTCGGCCTGAGCGGTGTCGTTGGCTTGGTCCACCTCCAGGCGGGTCTGTTCTGCCTTTTGAGCCAGGGCCGCCTTGAGCGCAGGTTCGAGCTTTTGCTTGAGGTGGGTCAGACAGGCAGCAAAGTCCACGGGGTCAGCTGATCGCAGCGTGGTCATCGTCTGCAGGGCTTTCATGTAGGTGGTCTGCTCTTTGGCAAGGGGGGGGCTCAGGCCCTCAATGTGCTGCTTGAGCCCGTCGATGCGTTTGACCAGGGGGCTCCATCGCTTGTTGAAAGCCTGGCCGACCTTGCCAGCCTGGGTGCGTGCGGCTTGTAGCTGGCGCCCCAGTTCCAGCACCTGTTCTCCCTTGGTCATCGCTTCCTTGTACTTGCCCGTGTCGGCCAGGGCGAGCATTTCCTTGTAGCTGGCGTTGAAGTTCTTGAGTAAGGTCTCCATGGTCCCGGTGATGGGCTGGAAGTCCTTGGCCCAGATGATGTTCAGCATGGGCTTGATCTGCTTGTCACGCTGGACCATGTAGGCAACGCCTTCAGCCGCGGGTTGCTTGGCACGTTGCTTGGGCGTGAGCAGTTCGAACTCGGAGAGCAAAGTGTCCAGTTGGGCCAGCAAGGTGGCGCGCAGGCCATCGAGCTGCGAGGCCTTGGCCAGGGTCGTGGCGTTCTTGGCCGCATCACGGGCTTGCCGATAGGTGGCGACCAGGGCATCGAGCGGCGGGGTGGGTTCGATGGCATTGGCCCCGACCACGCGGGACGAAACCGCGTTCATGGCCCAGTGGTGGCGCAACAGGTGGGTGGACGCGTCGTGCAGCGTCTTCACCAGCGGAGCCAGGGCGGTCAACTGATCACTTGCATCGCCGAACTGCTGGTGGCGAGCCGCCAGACGCAGGGCCGCCAGTTCGGACTTCCGCGTGGCGATGATGGCGGGCGGCGGTTTGAGTACATCGCTCAGGGACTCGGCAGCCTGTTCCAGTTGCCCGCCGACTTGCAGCAACAGACCGTCCAGGCTGGCCCAGCGCTTGAAGTCGGGGTCGCTCTTGTAGCGGGCCAGCAGGTCGGTGGCGCGCTTGTGCACCTTGTCGAGCTTGGCCACCGCTTCAATGTATTTTTCCTGTCGACCCAGGCTCAGGGCAAAGGCCAGGTCGTAGCGCAGTGCTGCCACTTCGGTGGCACCCTGGGTGTCGAGATCGTCGATGGCATCCTGTGCACCGGTTCGTTTGGCGTCGCGACCCAGCCAATCCTTGCGGGCGGGGTACTGCACGTGGCGGCGCAGGATTTTCGGGCTCACCTCAAGCAGCAGTTCCAGGGCTTTGCCGAATTGGCCCACCTTGGCGGCTTCTTCCATCTGCTCGAAGGGGCCCTTCAGACTGTCGTGGTCGGGCTCGCCCCAGCCCTTGAGGGCGCCCAGTTTGGTGCGCAGTTCTTCGATCAGTTGGCTCTGGCTGCCCCAGTCGGACTCATCGTTCATCGATCGCAGGAATTCGCCGGCCGCCTCGTCGTCTGTGGCCACGCTCGACGGTGTCGACTCTTTCCTGATGGCGCTGGCCAGTCTGGGCAGTTCCTGCAGGGCCTTGTGGGCAGCGTCGTATTCGCCCGCCTGGAACTTGCTCAGGGCGAACGTTCTCAGCTTGTTGAGCCGCTCCTGGTTCTTGGCTGACACTGTCTTGATGAACTCGTCGATCACCGACAGCACGGACTTGGCCTGGGTTTTGAAGCGCTGATCTTCGGCGGCGATGGCGTCCAGGCGATCTGCGAGCGTGGCCAGGGCCTGGTTGGCTTCGTCGAACTTGCCTTGCTTGGCCAGGGCTTCGGCCTGGATGAACTGGGCCTTGAGCTCCTTGGCCAGCGCCGACCGCATCAGGGCGTCCTTGAGCGGCGCAGACAGTTGCCGCTTGCGTCCGGCGTAAGCGGCCTCATGGGCCAGGTTCGAGCTCGTCGTTGAGGGCTTGTCCGGGGCTTGGGGGTCGGGTGGGGTGGTGCTGGTCTTGGGGGGCGCCACCAGGGCCTTGAGGCGAGCGAGTTCGATCTTGGCGGCGGCAGCATCGTCGCGCTTGACGGCGTTCTGCACGCCGCTCACGGCCGCCAGCAGTGCAGCTTTCAGGCTGGGGGCGCGCTTGAGCGCGTCGGCCACGCTGCCTGTGATCTGCTTGAGCTCTTGCTCAATGGCCGAAAGGTCGGAGGTTTCGGTGTCGTCGTTTTCAGCGTCGAGTTCGGTGCCCGATTCGTCGATCAGGCGCACGGCCTTGAAACGAAGGCCGACATCGAGCAACACGCTGCGGATACGTTTGGCCATGCCGGTGAGCACCCTGTCGGCCGTGAGCAGCACCTCGCCATTGCGCACCTGCAGGGTGCCGCTGGCGCCTTTCTCCCCGCCCGAGGCTTCGCGCAGCTTGGCTAGCAGGCGCTTGGGTGGAATCTTGGTGTGTACCGCGAACGCGGTGGCGCCGTCCTTGCCCGGTGGGCAATAGGCAAAGCTGGCCCTCAGCGCGTCGTTGTTGCGACAGCGCACTATGTTGGCTTTGAGGAAATCGGGCGACAGCAGTGTGTCCTTGGGCTCGTCGTCTTCCGTGGGCTGCGGAAGCCTGGCCAGCACGGCGTTGGCCTGCTTCTCAAGCTGGTCCAGCCACGGTGTGAGTGCTTTACCCAGCGTCTGAGCCGCTGCGGCCACGTCCTTGGCCGCTTGCGCCGCGGACTTGGGCGCGAGCTTGTCCTTGGTGAAGGCGAGCGCCCACTTGCTGGCCAGTGACTCGACCTTGTCGGCCTGGGTCTTGAGTGGCTTGATCTTGGCTTCGGCTTGCTTGAGCAGGCCGTCAAGCGCTTTTTCGAAGGCATCGGCCGTGGGATGTGCCTTGGTCCAGAGTAACGGGTCGCACTGAGACCAGCCCACAGCGTCGTAGGCTTTTTGCAGTATTTTCAGTGCGTCGCCAATGCCCGTGGCGTGGGCCTTGGCGATCACCCCCTTCTTCTTATCCCAGTCTGCAGCGGTCAGCACTTTGGGGTAGTCCATGGTCGATCAGGCACGAAAATCGAGATGCCGTTGAGTGTAGGGCGCGAGCGGGTGTCACGAGCATGACGAATGAGGGGGCAGGCTGGGTGAGGTAGCCATAGGACAGGGGAGCGCGGACGATGGTGAATCAAGGCCCGCTAGCGCGGGCTACGAGCTGCTCTAGCGGTGGCTTGACTCTTGCGTACGTGATGCTGGCCATGTCGGCCAACTGCCCTTTGCCTCACCATGCCCGTCACCACGCTCGAAACCACCTCATCTTCCAGAGTCCACCTCATTGGTGGAGAGAAAGGCGGTGTAGGCAAGTCCATGGTCTCGCGCCTGCTGGCGCAGTACTTCATCGACCAGCATCTGCCTTTTGTGGGCTTTGACACGGATCGATCGCATGGCGCCTTGATGCGCTTTTACGCCGATTACGCATCACCCGTCGTGGTGGATCGCTACGAGGCGCTGGATCAGATCATCGAAAGCGCGGTCGAGCAGCCCGGTCGCCGGGTGCTGGTGGACCTGGCGGCCCAGACGCATGCGCCACTGCTTGAGTGGATGGATGACTCGGGCGTGCTCGACATGGCCGATGTGTCGGGCTTTTCACTGTGTTACTGGCATGTGATGGACGCCGGGCGTGACTCGGTGGACCTGCTCACCCGCCTGCTCGATCGCTTTGGTGGGCGCTTGCGCTATGTCCTGGTGCTCAATCAACTGCGGGGAGATGACTTCAGCATGCTGGAGAAGTCCGGGCAACTGGCCCGCGCTCAGGCTCTGGGCGCCACCGTCATCACGATCAAGCGGCTGCACGAGGCTGCAGTGCAGAAGATCGATGAGAGCAGCAGCAGCTTCTGGGCGGCCAAGAGCGATGGGGCCGGTGCAGGGTTGGGCATGATGGACCGCCAGCGCGTCAAGATGTGGCTTGGCCACGCCTTTGCGGAGATTGCCAAGGCGGAGGCCTGAGTGCCGTGTCGCCAAGGAGGCGAATCAAGGGCAGGCACAAAAAAGCCGGACAGGGCTGTCCGGCTGGGTTCACGCCAGGCACTGCCCGGCATGCTGGGCTCAGCCTTGACGGCGGCGGCGAGCGAAGGCCAGGGTGGCCAGGCCTGCGCCGACCAGGGCCAGCGAACCGGGCTCGGGGACGGCGGAGGTGGTGAACTCCAGGTTGTCTAGCAAGATGCCGTCGCCAGTGATGTTCTGGACTTGGAAGATCTCAATGCGCTTGATCAGCGAGGCGGATGCACCCACGGTGTAGAACTCGCCCACACCCACATTGGAGCCGAACACCTGAGACGTGCTCACCAGGCTGCCGCCGGAGATGGCGTCATAGGCATTGATCTGCAGGCCGTTGGAGCCCACGTCGATGCCCACAATGCTCACCGAGGTGACGTTGCCGGAGAAGGTGGCGATCAGGGGGTTGCTGCTGAACCACTGGAAGCCGCCATCGGTGCTGCGGATGCCCAGGGGGTTGGACGAGCCAGGCAGGCCGAACGTGCTGGTCCATGAGGCGTTGGAGAAGGTCACGCCCTGAGCGGCGTAGAAGCTGCTCACGACAGCGCCATCGGTGCCATCGTTGAAGTCCACGGTGGTCGTGGCGGCTTGGGACATGGCCGGGCTCAGTGCCACGAAAGCGGCAATGGCAGCAATTTTCTTGATCATGTTGAATCCTCGAGTGGTTGATGGGTCAGCAAGGCTCGCCCAAGGATCCTTCGTGGACAACGCGTGGCGTGGACGGCAAGCCCGCGCCTGATCCCTGATCGTATTCAGCCTTGTAAAGGACTGTAAGTGGCTTGGCGCGATGCAGCCACCCCAAAGGCTAGGGGGGAATGCCCCCCTGAACAGTGGGTGCCGGCGCATGACTTAAAATCGACATCTTTCCCACTGTTGCCCTCACTCCTGCCCTTGAAAGGGGCCCGCTGCCACCATGGGACGCACCCTCTACGACAAGCTCTGGGACGAACACGTCGTCCACACCGAAGATGACGGCACCGCCGTGCTGTACATCGACCGTCAACTGCTGCATGAAGTGACCAGCCCCCAGGCGTTTGAAGGCCTGGACATCGCTGGCCGCAAGCTGTGGCGCCTGTCGGCCAATCTGGCTGTGAGCGACCACAATGTGCCCACGACCGACCGCCGCGATGGCATCAAGGACCCGATCTCCAAGCTGCAGGTCGACACCCTGGACCAGAACTGCGATCGTTTCGGCATCACCCAGTTCAAGATGGGTGACAAGCGCCAGGGCATCGTGCACGTCATCGGCCCCGAGCAGGGCGCCACGCTGCCTGGCATGACCGTGGTCTGCGGCGACAGCCACACGTCCACGCATGGCGCCTTTGGCGCACTGGCTCATGGCATCGGCACCTCCGAGGTCGAGCACGTCATGGCCACGCAGACCCTGCTGGCCAAGAAGGCCAAGAACATGCTGGTCAAGGTCGAAGGCACCCTGGGCAAGGGCTGCACCGCCAAGGACATCGTGCTGGCCATCATCGGCAAGATCGGTACGGCCGGCGGCACGGGCTACACCATCGAGTTCGCTGGCAGCGCCATCCGTGCCCTGAGCATGGAAGGCCGCATGACGGTGTGCAACATGGCCATCGAAGGCGGCGCGCGCGCGGGCCTGGTGGCGGTGGACGACACCACCATCCAATACGTCAAGGGCCGCCCCTTCACGCCCACAGGCGTCGAGTGGGAGCAGGCCGTGGCCTACTGGCGCACCTTGCATTCCGATCCGGATGCGCACTGGGACGCCATCGTCGAACTCAACGCCGACGAGATTCAGCCCCAGGTCAGTTGGGGCACCTCGCCCGAGATGGTGGTGGGCGTCAATGACCGCGTGCCCGATCCGGACAAGGAAAAGGACCCCGTCAAGCGCTCGGCCATGGAGCGGGCACTGACTTACATGGCGCTGGAGCCCAACAAGGCCATCAGCGACATCCGTATCGACAAGGTCTTCATCGGTTCGTGCACCAACTCGCGCATCGAAGACATGCGCGCGGCGGCCGAGGTGGTCAAGCACATCGGGGGGCGCATTGCGTCCAACGTGAAGCTGGCGCTGGTCGTGCCGGGCTCCGGTCTGGTCAAGGAGCAGGCCGAGCGTGAAGGTCTGGACCAGATCTTCAAGGCGGCTGGCTTTGAATGGCGTGAGCCGGGGTGCTCCATGTGCCTGGCCATGAACGCCGATCGTCTCGAGCCCGGTGAGCGCTGTGCGTCCACCAGCAACCGCAACTTCGAAGGCCGTCAGGGCGCGGGTGGCCGCACCCACCTGGTGAGCCCCTCGATGGCCGCCGCTGCAGCGATGCAGGGCCATTTTGTCGACGTGCGTCGCATTTCCTGAACCACCGTATCAACCCTGTTGGAGAACTCTCATGAAGCGTATCGTTTTTCTGATGGCCGCTGTTGCCGTGGTGGCCCTGACCGGTTGCAACACCATGCACGGCATGGGTCAGGACATCCAGAAGGCCGGAGACGCGATCTCCGGTGCGTCGAAGAAGTAATCACACCATGCAAGCCTTTCGCATCCACAAGGGGCTGGTCGCTCCGATGGACCGGGAAAACGTCGACACCGACGCCATCATCCCGAAGCAGTACCTGAAGTCCATCAAGCGCACCGGTTTTGGCCCCAATCTGTTCGATGAGTGGCGCTACCTGGACGCGGGCGAGCCCGGCCAGGACCCCGCCACGCGCAAGCCCAACCCGGATTTCGTGCTCAACCAGGAGCGCTATCAGGGCGCCTCGATCCTGCTGGCCCGCAAGAACTTCGGTTGTGGCTCCAGTCGTGAGCATGCGCCCTGGGCGCTGGATCAGTACGGTTTCCGCGCCGTGATCGCCCCCAGCTTCGCCGACATCTTCTTCAACAACTGCTTCAAGAACGGCCTGCTGCCCATCCAGCTCTCCGAGCCGCAAGTCGACAAGCTGTTCAATGAAGTGTTTGCCTTTCCTGGCTACCAGCTCACCATCGATCTGGAAAAGCAGGTCGTGATCACGGCGGACGGCAGCGAGCTGCCCTTTGACGTGCAGCCTTTCCGCAAGTTCTGCCTGCTCAACGGCTTTGACGACATCGGTCTGACCCTGCGTCATGCCGACAAGATCAAGGCCTTCGAGGCCGAGCGCCTGGCCCAGAAGCCCTGGTTGAACCACCGCATTGTTTGAACTGAGTATTTCCCATGGTCATGAAGATTGCTGTGTTGCCGGGTGACGGCATTGGTTCCGAAATCGTCACGGAGGCGGTCAAGGTCCTTCAGGTCCTGGACCTGCCTTTCGAGATGGAGGAAGCCAAGGTCGGCGGTGCCGCGTACGACGCGCACGGTCACCCGCTGCCCGAGCACACCCTGAAGCTGGCCATGGAGTCCGACGCCGTGCTGTTCGGTGCGGTGGGTGACTGGAAGTACGACAAGCTGGACCGCCCCCTGCGTCCCGAGCAGGCCATCCTGGGCCTGCGCAAGAACATGGGCCTGTTCGCCAATTTCCGCCCGGCCATCTGCTATCCGCAACTGACCCATGCGTCCAGCCTCAAGCCCGAGCTGGTGGCGGGTCTGGACATCCTCATCATCCGAGAGCTGACCGGCGACGTGTACTTCGGTCAGCCCCGCGGCCGCCGTGAGGCACCCGATGGCGAGTTCAAAGGCGCGCAAGAGGGCTTTGACACCATGCGCTATTCGCGCCCGGAGATCGAGCGCATCGCCCACGTGGCCTTCCAGGCGGCCCGCAAGCGCAACAAGCGTGTCACCAGCGTGGACAAGGCCAATGTGCTGGAGACCTTCCAGTTCTGGAAGGACGTGGTCACCGAGGTGCATGCCCAGTATCCCGACATCGAGCTGGATCACATGTACGTGGACAACGCCGCGATGCAACTGGTCAAGGCGCCCAAGAAGTTCGACGTGCTCTTCACCGGCAATCTGTTTGGCGACATCCTCTCGGACGCTGCGGCCATGCTGACGGGCTCGATCGGCATGCTGCCTTCGGCCTCGCTGAACGCCAAGGGCCAGGGCCTGTACGAGCCCAGCCATGGCTCGGCCCCGGACATCGCCGGCAAAGGCGTGGCCAACCCCCTGGCCACCATCCTGAGCGCGGCCATGATGCTGCGCTTCAGCCTGAACCAGGAAGAGGCTGCTGGCCGCATCGAGCGCGCTGTGCAGAGCGTGCTGGAGCAGGGCCTGCGCACGCCCGACATTTACAGCGAAGGCACGACCAAGGTCGGCACCGCCCAGATGGGCGAGGCCGTGGTGGCCGCGCTCAAGGCGCAATAAGGCGCCCCCGAGCGTCCCCCAAGAACACCCCTGAGGCACATAGATAAGGACACATGATGGCAACGAAATTGGTTGGTCTGGTCGGTTGGCGCGGCATGGTCGGCTCGGTCCTGATGGACCGCATGCAGGCCGAGGGCGATTTCGCCCTGATCGAGCCTTTGTTCTTCTCCACCTCGAACGCGGGCGGCAAGGCCCCGTCGATGGCCAAGAACGAAACCACGCTGCAAGACGCCTACAACATCGACGCGCTCAAGCGCTGCGACATCATCATCACCGCCCAGGGGGGTGACTACACGACCGAGGTCTTCCCCAAGCTGCGCGCGGCCGGCTGGAATGGCCACTGGATCGATGCCGCCTCGACCCTGCGCATGAAAGATGACGCCGTGATCGTGCTCGATCCCGTCAACATGCCGGTGATCAAGAACTCGCTGGCCAGCGGCGGCAAGAACTGGATCGGCGGCAACTGCACGGTCAGCTGCATGCTGATCGGCGTGGGGGCCCTGTACAAGGCCGGCCTGGTCGAGTGGATGTCCACGCAGACCTACCAGGCCGCATCGGGTGGCGGCGCGCAGCACATGCGCGAGCTGCTGACCCAGTTCGGCACCCTGAACGCCGAAGTGCGCTCGCTGCTGGACGACCCCAAGAGCGCCATCCTGGAGATCGATCGCAAGATCATCGCCAAGCAGCGCTCGCTGACCGAAGCCGAGACCGCCAACTTTGGCGTGCCCCTGGGTGGCTCCCTGATCCCCTGGATCGACAAGGATCTGGGCAATGGCCAGTCCAAGGAAGAGTGGAAGGGCATGGCCGAAACCAACAAGATCCTGGGGCAGGGCGAGGGCTTTGGTTCGCCTGCCGTGCCGGTCGATGGTTTCTGTGTCCGCATCGGTGCCATGCGCTGCCACAGCCAGGCCCTGACCTTCAAGCTCAAGAAGGACGTGCCTGTGGCCGAGATCGAGGCCATGATCGCTGCCGACAACCCTTGGGCCAAGGTGGTGCCCAACACCCGCGAGGCCTCCATCCGTGACCTCACGCCGGTGGCCGTGACCGGCACGCTGACCATTCCCGTGGGGCGTGTGCGCAAGCTGGCCATGGGCCCCGAGTACGTCGGTGCATTCACCATTGGTGACCAGTTGCTGTGGGGCGCGGCAGAACCTCTGCGCCGCATGCTGCGCATCTTGCTGGACGCCTGAACGGCGCGCTGAAACAAGTTGTGACGGTGGCATGTTGCCGTGGGGCGACAATGGCCGCCTGTGGGCTCCTGTAGTTAGGGGTGACAGCCTCGCAAATCACTGATCAGTATTTGCGTGAGCTTGTCACCCTATCTGCTTGATGCTATTGTGATTTCTTCTATCGTCTAGCGTCGCGGGCCTTTGTACCCCTCGGGCTGAGACGACTCGGGGGACGCTTTGAAAGATCGATCGTTGTCTGCGGGGGCTGAACCCTCGCCATCTGGCTTGCCGTTCACTGTGAAAAAGGTCGCCCTTGCTGCGGCCTTTTCTGCCTTGTCGCTGGCACCTGCTGCATCCTGGGCTCTGGGCCTGGGGCGGCTGAATGTCCAGTCGGCGCTGGGTGAACCGCTGCGAGCGGAAATCGACATCACCAGCATCACGGCGGACGAGGCTTCGTCCTTGCAAGCCCGCGTGGCCAGTCCGGAGACCTACCGGGCAGCCGGGGTGGACTTCAACCCGGTGCTGGGCGCAACCAACATCACCCTGCAACGCCGGGCCGATGGCCGCTCCTACCTGCGCCTGAGCAGCGATCGGGCCGTGTCCGAGCCCTTCGTGGATGCCATTCTGGATCTGGCCTGGTCGTCGGGGCGTCTGGTGCGTGAGTACACGCTGCTGTTCGATCCTCCCGTGCCGCGAGCCAACACTGCGCCGGCGATGACGGCGCCTGTCATGGACGCACCGCCTGCACCGGCACCCGCCCCCGCACCTGTGGCGGCTCCGGTTCCTGCACCTGCCCCTTCACCTGCCGTGGCGCCGGCCCCGGCTCCCGTGGCTGCACCGGTCCGGGCGCCACAGCGCCCGGTGGCCAAGCCCGCGCCGGCGGCTTCCGTGGCGTCGGCACCGGTCAAGGCCGCTGCCCCCGCACCTGCACCGGCGCCCAAGCCCGCTGTCGTGCCGGCGTCAGCGCCCATGAGCGATGCGCAAGGCCGTTCGGTCCGTGTGCGTCCGGGTGATTCCCTGTCTCAGATCGCCGAGCGCACCTTGACCCCCGGCGTGGCCCTGGATCAGATGATCGTGGGTCTGTACCGCTCCAACCCCCAGGCTTTTGTGGGCGACAACATGAACCGCCTCAAGTCCGGGGTGGTCCTCAATGTGCCCGACGCCGACAAGGCCAAGTCGGTGTCTCCGGCCGAAGCCCGCCAGGTCATCATCGCGCAGAGCGCCGATTTCGCCGCATTCCGTCAGCGCATGGCTGCTGGCGTGACCGAGTCGGTGGCCCCGACGCAGCAGCGTCAGGCTGCCGGCAAGGTCGAGGCCGAGGTGCAGGACCGCAAGCAGGCCGCTGCGCCGACGCCAGACAAGCTGACCCTGAGCAAGGGTGGCATGGCAACGGGCAAGCAGCCTGGCGCTGAAGATCAACTGGCCAAGGACCGTGCCAAGAAGGACAGCGGTACCCGTGTGGCCGAGTTGTCGCGCAACCTGGATGATCTGCGCAAGCTCAAGGAACAGGTCAAGCCGGCTCCGGCTCCTGCGCCCGTGGTGGCGCCCAAGCCGGCACCTGCGCCGGTCGTTGCGTCCAAGCCCGCGCCTACGCCGGCGCCGGTGCCCAAGCCTGCGCCAGTCCCGCCACCCGCGCCGGTGGTGAAGCCTGCGCCTTCACCCGCGCCAGCGCCCATCCCCGCGCCAGTTCCCGCTCCGGCTCCGGCTCCGGTGCCACCGTCGGCACCCGCCTCGCTGCCAGCGTCCGAGCCAGCCATGGCTGCCTCCGGTGCGGCCACCGTGGTGGCCGATGCGGCTTCGCTGCCTGTGGCATCGGCACCCGAGGCGATCGTGCCAACGCTGCCCAAGCCGGTCCAGATCCCTGTGCCTGAGCCCGAACCCGAGACTCCTGGCTTCTTCGACTCGGTCAACCCGGCTTTGCTGGCAGGTGCCGGTGCCGTGGTGGCGGCCATCGCCGGTCTGGGTCTGTACCTGCGCTCGCGTCGCCGTCCGGATGGTGCAGAGACCTCCTTCCTGGAAAGCCGTCTGCAGCCCGATTCCTTCTTCGGTGCCAGCGGCGGTCAACGCGTGGACACACGCGATGCGACCGGTGGTCCGTCGTCCATGAGCTATTCGCTCAGCCAGCTCGATGCCATTGGCGATGTCGATCCCGTGGCGGAGGCCGATGTCTATCTGGCCTATGGCCGTGACCTGCAGGCCGAGGAAATCCTCAAGGAAGCTCTGCGCAGCAACCCGGATCGCCTGGCCATCCGAACCAAGCTGCTGGAGGTCTATGCCAAGCGTCGTGACACCAAGGGCTTTGAGCAGTTGGCCACGCAGCTCTATGCACTGACCTCCGGTCAGGGCGAAGAGTGGTTGCATGCCCAGGAAATGGGCTTGAGCATCGATCCCGAGAACCCGCTGTATCAACCTGGCGGTCAGCCAGTGTCCAGCATGACGCCCGAGCCGGCCTACCAGGAGCCTCTGGGTGCCAGCACGGTGCCGGTCTCCGAGATGCCGCCATTGCATGCCATGGAGCCTGTGCCGCAGCCTGCACCGGCTGAGGACATGGATCTGGATCTGGACATCTCCGTGCCCGCAGCGCTGGATGAGGCCCCGATCTCGGCGCCGCAACCGGCTGACGATCTGGGAGATCTGCCACCTCTGGAGATGCCGGCCGAAGTGGCCGCACCTGTGCCTGCCGCCTCACCGGATCTGTCCCTGGACTTTGATCTGCCGCCTGTGGAGGCTCCGGCCCCCGCGCCGGCCCCTGCACCTGCACCCGTGGCGCCGGAGCCGCCGGCTTTCGACATGTCCAGCATCAGCCTGGACCTGGACGAACCGGTAGCGGCACCCGCACCGGCTGCCGCCGCAGCCGCGGAGCTCGAACTGCCCGCAGTGGATGATCCGTTCGCTGATGCGGGCGTGTCGGTCGACGAAGCGGCCGATCCGCTGGCGCGCAAGCTGGAGCTGGCTGAAGAGTTCCGCCACATCGGTGATGTGGACGGTGCGCGCGAGTTGCTGCAAGAGGTCATCGCCACGGCCGAAGGCGCCACCCGAGCCAAGGCACAAGCCATGCTTGACAATCTGAGCTGATGTCCCAAGGGATGTTGGATGCCTCTGCGGGCGCTGCGACGCCCGCGCCGAGGGCGACCCGCCGGGTCGCCCTTGGCGTTTCTTATCGAGGCACGGCGTATCGGGGCTGGCAGAGCCAGAGCGACGGCCGCACGGTGCAGGACGCGCTGGAGCGGGCCCTGAGTGCGTTCGCGGCCCAGCCGGTGTCGGTGATGTGCGCAGGGCGAACCGATGCCGGTGTGCATGGCATCAACCAGGTGGTGCACCTGGACACCCCGCTGGCGCGCGAGCCCTTTTCCTGGGTGCGAGGCACCAATGCCTTTCTGCCGCCCGATATCGCCGTGCAATGGGCGGTCGAGGTGGACGATCGCTTCCACGCCCGCAACAGCGCCCAGGGGCGCCGATATGCCTACATCCTGCTGCAGGCTCCTGTGCGGCCCGCCCTGGAATCCGGGCAGGTGGGCTGGGTGTTCAAGCCGCTGGATCTGGCGGCGATGCAGGAGGCGGCGGCCATGCTGATCGGCGAGCACGATTTCAGCAGCTTCCGCTCGTCTCAGTGTCAGTCACCCACGCCGGTCAAGTTGCTGCGCGAGATCCGCATCACGCGTGGGCCCGACCCGCGGCGACCGGTGGTGCCTTCCTCTCCGGACGCGGCGCAGCCCGATGTGTGCCCGCCGGTCGGCTCGGGGCCCATGGCGGCTCTGGGAGGGCAGGGCGTGTACTGGCGTTTCGATTTCGAAGGGCAGGCCTTTTTGCACCACATGATCCGCAACATCATGGGCTGCCTGATCGCGGTCGGTTCGGGTACGCGCTCGCCCGACTGGATGCGCCAGGTGCTGGAGGCTCGGCGCCGTGAGGTGGCGGCACCCACCTTTGCTGCGGATGGCCTGTATTTCCTGGGGCCGCGCTATGACCCTGCCTGGGGATTGCCCAACGTCACCCCGGCGCTGGGCTGCTTGCCGGTTTTTTGAGACAATCTGACGTGTCTCTACTGTTGGTGTGCCTGTCCACGCCATCATCGCCCGGATGTCTCTCCCGCCCGATCACCGCACCCGCATCAAGATTTGCGGACTCACCCGCGAAGCCGATGTGGATGCCGCCGTGTCTGCGGGCGCCGACGCCCTGGGTTTTGTGCTTTATGAAAAAAGCCCCCGTTTCGTGAGCGCTGCCCGTGCCGCAGACCTCGCGAAACGCCTTCCACCCTTTGTCACTCCTGTGCTTTTGCTGGTGAACGCCTCGGACGAGGCCGTTCAGGCAGCGCGCCAGGCGGTGCCCCAGGGGGTGCTGCAGTTCCACGGTGACGAGACGCCCGAGCAGTGTCGGCGCGGCGGTCAGGCCTATCTGCGGGCGGCGCGCATGGCCCCCGGTTTCGATTTGTTAAACTTCAGCCAGCAGTTCCCGGACGCCCAGGCCATGCTGGTCGATGCCCATGTCGACGGCTACGGTGGCGGCGGGAAGGTGTTCGACTGGTCCTTGTTGCCCCGGCAACTGCCCCTGCCGATGATCCTGTCGGGCGGGCTGCACCCCGGCAATGTCACCGAGGGCGTGATTCAGGTGCGCCCCTGGGGGGTGGATGTGAGTTCCGGCGTCGAGGCAGGCAAGGGGCTCAAGGATGCGGCGCTGATGCGCCAGTTTTGTCAGGCCGTGCGGGCGGCCGATCAGCGCTGTGCTGAGTTGGCGATGCTCCGCGCGGATCAAGATTCCAAAGATCAACCACATGTTGAAATACGACCAGCCTGACGCTCGCGGCCACTTCGGCCCTTATGGCGGCACCTTCGTGTCCGAGACGCTGATCCATGCGCTCGATGAACTCAAGAACGCCTATGAGCACTACCGTCACGACCCGGAGTTCATCGCCGAGTTCAAGAAGGAGTTGGCAGACTTTGTGGGGCGCCCCAGCCCGATCTACCACGCCGAGCGCCTGAGCCGTGAACTGGGCGGCGCCCAGATCTACCTCAAGCGTGAAGACCTCAATCACACGGGCGCGCACAAGGTCAACAACACCATCGGTCAGGCCCTGCTGGCCAAGCGCATGGGCAAGCCCCGCGTGATCGCCGAAACCGGTGCGGGCCAGCATGGGGTGGCCACGGCGACCATCTGTGCCCGCTACGGCATGGAGTGCGTGGTCTACATGGGCAGCGAGGACGTCAAGCGCCAGTCGCCCAATGTCTACCGCATGCACTTGCTGGGCGCCAAGGTTGTGCCGGTCGAATCTGGCAGCAAGACCCTCAAGGACGCGCTCAACGAAGCGATGCGTGACTGGGTCACCAACGTCGAGAACACCTTCTACATCATCGGCACGGTGGCGGGCCCCTCGCCGTACCCCGCCATGGTGCGCGACTTCCAGAGCATCATCGGTCAGGAGTGCCTGCAGCAGATGCCCGTGAAGATCGGCCGTCAACCCGATGCCGTCATTGCCTGCGTGGGGGGTGGCAGCAATGCCATGGGCATCTTCTATCCCTACATCCCGCACGAGAACGTGCGCCTGATCGGTGTCGAGGCTGCGGGCGAGGGCGCGGCCAGCGGCAAGCATTCGATGTCGCTGCAACTGGGCACGCCCGGCGTGCTGCATGGCAACCGCACCTACCTGCTGCAGGACGAGAACGGCCAGATCACCGAAACGCATTCGGTCTCCGCCGGTCTGGATTACCCCGGCGTGGGCCCCGAGCACGCCTACCTCAAGGACATCGGCCGTGCGGAGTATGTCGGCATCACCGACAAGGAGGCCCTGGAGGCCTTCCACCGCCTGTGCCGTACCGAAGGCATCATCCCCGCGCTGGAGTCCAGCCATGCCGTGGCTCACGCCATGAAACTGGCGGCCACCATGCGCCCGGATCAGCACATCCTGGTCAACTTGTCCGGTCGTGGTGACAAGGACATCGGCACCGTGGCCGATCTGACCGGCGCCGAGTTCTTCTGCCGCCCCTCCTGCCGTGGGCAGTCCGTCAAAGGGGGCCTGTGAAATGAGCGCGAACCGCATCGACACCGCCCTGGCGGCCCTGGGCGCGGCAGGCCGCAAGGCCCTGATCCCCTTCATCACCTGTGGTGACCCCTATCCTGACCTGACCCCCGAGCTGATGTGGGCCATGGCCGATGCCGGCGCCGACGTGATCGAGCTGGGCGTGCCCTTCTCCGATCCCATGGCCGATGGCCCGGTGATCCAGCGTGCCGCCGAGCGGGCGCTGACCCATGGCATTTCGCTGGCCGACGTGCTCAAGGACGTCAAGCGTTTTCGCACACGCAACAGCCAGACCCCCGTGGTGCTGATGGGTTATGCCAACCCGATCGAGCATTACGACCAGCGCCATGGTGCCGATGCCTTCGTGCGCGATGCACAGGCCGCCGGCGTGGACGGTGTGCTGGTGGTGGACTATCCGCCCGAAGAGTGCGAGGTTTTTGCTGCGGCGATGAAGGCCCACAATCTGGCCCCCATCTTCCTGCTGGCCCCCACCTCCTCAGAGGAGCGCATGGCCGCCGTCGGTCGTGTGGCCGCCGGGTATGTCTACTACGTCTCGCTCAAGGGCGTGACGGGGGCGGGCCACCTGGACACGGATGCCGTGGCCCGGATGGTGCCCTTGATCAAGAAGCACGTTCACATTCCCGTGGGCGTGGGTTTCGGCATCCGTGATGCCGAGACGGCCAAGGCGGTGGCGGCGGTGTCCGACGCTGTCGTGATCGGCTCCCGCATCGTGCAATTGCTGGAAGAGCAGTCGCGTGATACCGTGGTGCCTGCGGCCGGACGTTTCATTGCCGACATCCGGTCGGCGCTCGATTCCCTGAAAGGAGCCTGAGCATGAGTTGGCTTGAGAAACTGCTCCCCCCCAAGATCCAGCCCACCGATCCGGCCGAGCGCCGCACGGTGCCCGAGGGTCTGTGGACCAAATGCCCAACCTGCGAGACCGTGCTCTACAAGAACGATCTGCAGGCCAACCTCAATGTCTGTCCCAAGTGCGGTCACCACAACCGCATCGGCGCGCGGGCCCGTCTGGATGCCTTCCTGGATGCCGAAGGCCGCTTCGAGATCGGTCAGGAAGTCCTGCCGGTCGATGCCCTCAAGTTCCGCGACAGCAAGAAGTACCCCGATCGCCTCAAGCAGGCCATGGAAGCCACCGGCGAGACCGATGCGCTGATCGTCATGGGGGGCTCGGTGCATGGCATCGCCCTGGTGGCGGCCTGTTTCGAGTTCGACTTCATGGGCGGCTCCATGGGCTCGGTCGTGGGTGAGCGCTTCGTGCGCGGCGTCGAGATGGCCGTGGACCAGAAGACGCCCTTTGTGTCCTTCACTGCCACGGGCGGCGCGCGCATGCAGGAAGGCCTGTTGAGCCTGATGCAGATGGCCAAGACCAATGCGGCCCTGACGCGCCTGGCCAAGGCCAAATTGCCTTACATCAGCGTGCTGACCGATCCCACCATGGGTGGGGTGTCGGCCAGTTTCGCGTTTGTCGGGGATGTCGTGATCGCCGAGCCCAAGGCCCTGGTCGGGTTTGCCGGCCCCCGCGTGATCGAGAACACCGTGCGCGAGAAGCTGCCTGAGGGCTTCCAGCGGGCCGAGTTCCTGATGCAGCAAGGGGCCATCGACATGATCATCGATCGTCGCGAGATGCGCCTGGCCGTCGCGCGCCAGTTGGCCATGTTGCTGCGCCAACCCGCTG
Organism: Aquabacterium sp.; assembly: GCF_036279655.1. Taxonomy (GTDB): domain Bacteria; phylum Pseudomonadota; class Gammaproteobacteria; order Burkholderiales; family Burkholderiaceae_C; genus Aquabacterium. The sequence continues at coordinate 40,475 of NZ_DASUIT010000048.1, forward strand.
ACGCCCTGGTCTGACCCGCAGGGCTCGCGCCACCTCCGACACGGGCTGCTCCAGGGCAGCCCGTGATGCTTTCCAGCCCCCCTTCTGTCTTGATCCTTGGACCCCATGAGTTCACGTTTTGCCTCCCTCGCACAATGGCTCAGCCATTGCGAACGACTGCACACCACCGAGATCGAGCTGGGCCTGGCCCGCGTGGCCGAGGTCTGGCAGCGCATGGGCGTTCGCCTGGGCACCCCCATGGGACAGGACGAAGCAGGCGAGGGCCCCGTGGTGTTCACCGTGGCGGGCACCAATGGCAAGGGCTCGACCTGCGCCATGCTCGAGCGCATCTTGCTGTCGGCGGGTTACCGCACGGGGGTCTACGGATCGCCCCACCTGGTGCATTTCGAGGAGCGTTGCCGCCTCCATGGCGAGCTCATCCGTGCCGAGGCCCTGCTGCCGCATTTCGAAGCGGTCGAGCAGGCACGGGGCGGCACGCCCCTGACCTATTTCGAGTTCACGACCCTGGCCATCCTGTCGGCCATGGCGCAGGCCGATCTGGATGCCGTCATCCTCGAAGTGGGGCTGGGTGGGCGCCTGGATGCGGTCAACATCATCGACACCGATTGCGCCATCATCACCAGCATCGATCTGGACCACATGGACTACCTGGGCCCGGACCGCGAGGCCATCGGCCGCGAGAAGGCGGGCATCATGCGCGCGGGCCGCACGGCGGTGGTGTCCGATCCGCAGCCGCCGCGCAGCGTGGTCGAGCATGCCGAGGCCCTGGGGGCGGATCTCTGGCTTTTCGGGCGCGACCACAACTACGCGGGTGATCGTCAGCAGTGGTCCTGGGGCGGGCGCAGCAAGCGTTTCAACAGCATGGGCTACCCCTCGCTGCGGGGCGCCAATCAGTTGCTCAACGCCTCGGGCGTGCTGGCAGCACTGGAGTCGCAGCGGGTGCGCCTGCCCGTGTCGGCGCAGGCTGTGCGCACGGGGCTGGCCACGGTGGAGTTGCCCGGGCGCTTCCAGATCGTGCCGGGGCAGCCCACCTTGATCCTGGACGTGGCCCACAACCCCCATGCGGCGGCCACCCTGGCCGTCAATCTGGATCAGATGGGCTTTTTCCCGCGCACCCATGTGGTCTGGGGGGCCATGGCCGACAAGGACATGGCGGGCATGGTCGAGAAACTGCGCCTGCTGGTCGATGCCTGGTATTGCTGTGATCTGCCCACACCCCGCGCGGCGTCGGCGGTGCAACTGGCTGATATCGTGCAGGCGGTGAGCGCCCAGCCGGGGCCTGCGACCGCGCCCAAGCCTGCCATCAGCACCCACCCTGATCCCATGGCTGCGCTGCATGCGGCACTCGCTGCGGCGGACCCGGCAGATAGAATCCTGGTTTTCGGTTCGTTTTTCACCGTGGGCGGTGTGTTGCACGAGGGCTTGCCCCGTCTCAATGCGCCCCACATGCCGAGCGACGCCGCCCAGGACTGAAGCGTTTGCTGTTGCCTCAGACCGCCCCGCCACCGATCACTTGTTGACACCCGCCGAGCATGCCGCTGCCCAACTTCCTCCAGCGCTTCCGATCCGGTGCACCGGTTCCACCGCCGGCGCCACTGTCATCTGCGGACATCGAGCAGGCCCGCGTCCGGGCGCGCCGACGCATGATCGGCATGGCCGTGCTGGTGGGCGTGGGTGTGATCGGCTTCCCCTGGTTGTTCGAAACACAGCCGCGCCCCCTGTCGCATGACGTGCAGGTGGTCAGTGCGGCTGCGTCGGCACCGGTGGCCGCCGTGAGCCCGTCCGCCGTGACCCGTGAGACCCGTGTGGCCGTGGTGGAGCCGCAGCGTCCTCCCGTCGTGGTGGTTCCCGAGCAGGCAGACGCCGAGGAGGTGATCGCATCCCGCCCCGAGATCGCACCTGAAGCGCGTCCACCGGTGGTCGCCAGGCCGGTCGAGGTCAAGCCGGTGATCGTGCCCAAACCGGCACCCGTGCTGCCTCGTCCGGCGCAGGCCAAGGCGTCGGCGCCCGTCAAGGTCGCGGTGGTGCCCAAGCCGGTACCCAAGCCGCCAGCCAAGCCTGAAGCAGTGACCAAGGCGGTGGCCTCCAAACCGGTGGTGGCGCCCGCCAAGCCCGTGGCTGTGGCCAAGGCGCCTGTCAAGCCCGAGGCCAAGCCGGCCGAGGCCAAGGCGGATCCCAAAGCCACGCCAGACACCCGCTACATCGTCCAGGTGGGGGCCTTCAGTGATGGCCCCTCGGCGCACACGGCCCGCATGAAGGTCGAGCGTCTGGGCATCAAGACTTACACCCAGGCGGTGGACACGCCAGCGGGCAAGAAGATCCGTGTGCGCATCGGCCCCTACGCCTCCAAGGCCGAGGCGGACAAGGCCATGGCCACCCTGCGCAAGGCAGGCGTCGTGGGTAACTTGCTGACCCTGTGATTGCTGTGGACACCGGAGTTCAAGAGGCAGCCGCTCAGGCCTGGTCCATCGTGGACCTGGTGCTGGGCATCGGGCTGCTCTTGTCGATGCTGGTGGGCGTGTGGCGCGGCTTGTTGCGAGAAGTGCTCTCCCTGATGGGGTGGGGCGTGGCCTATTTTTCTGCCCAGTGGTGGGGCCCCGAGGCGGGGGCCTGGGTGCCGGTGGGCGAGCCTGGCACGCGCGTGAATGCGCTTGCGGGCATGATGGTGGTGTTTGTGGCGGTCTGGCTGGGTTGGGCGGTGCTGTCCTGGGCGGTGCGAGAGATCGTGCGTGCTTCGGGTCTGAGTGGTGCCGACCGCCTGCTGGGCGCCGTGTTCGGATTGATGCGCGGCATGCTGGTGGCCCTGGTGGTCTTCACCCTGGTCAGCATGACGCCCATGACCCAATGGGCCCCCTGGCAGGCCTCTCGGGCGGTGCCCTGGTTGCGCGTCGTGCTTGACGCGCTGAGGCCGGTCTTGCCAGACGAGGTGGTCGAGCTGTTGCCCAAGGCGGCCTGATCTTTTTTGAAGTTGTGAACAAGAGGTGATTTCATGTGCGGCATCGTTGGTGTGATTTCCAAGACGCCCGTCAACCAGCTGATCTATGACGCGCTGTTGCTGCTGCAGCATCGTGGTCAGGATGCGGCCGGTATCGTGACGGCCGGTCCCGATGCGAACGGACGCAAGTTTTTCATGCACAAGGCCCGTGGCATGGTCAAGGACGTGTTCCGCACCCGCGATATGCGGGCCTTGCCCGGCACGGTGGGCCTGGGCCAGGTGCGCTACCCCACGGCGGGCAATGCCTTCAACGAGGAAGAGGCACAGCCCTTCTACGTGAATGCACCGTTCGGTCTGGTGCTGGTGCATAACGGCAACCTGACCAACGCCCACGCCCTGCGTGAAGATCTGTTCGCCATCGATCGCCGCCACCTCAACACCGACAGCGACACCGAGGTGCTGCTCAATGTGTTCGCCCATGAACTGGAGCTGGCTGGCCGTGAGCTGCCGCTGACGCCCGCAGCCGTCTTTGCGGCCGTGCGCGCTGTCAACAAGCGCATCAAGGGCTCCTATGCCGTGATCTGCCTGATCGCCGGTTACGGCATGGTGGCCTTCCGCGACCCCTACGGCATCCGGCCGCTGTGCTACGGCGAGGCCGATCTGCCCGAGGGCCGCGAGGTCATGGTGGCCAGTGAGTCCGTGGCCCTGGAGGGCACGAGCCACCACTTCGTGCGCGATGTGCAGCCGGGTGAGGCCTTGTTCATCGACCTCGACGGCGTCGTGCATGCCGAGCAGTGCGCCGACAACGCCGTGCTCAACCCCTGCATGTTCGAGTACGTCTACCTGGCTCGCCCCGACTCGGTCATCGATGGCGTCTCCGTCTACCAGGCGCGTCTGGAGATGGGCGAAACCCTGGCGCAGCGCGTGGTCTCGACCATGCCCCCGTCCGAGATCGACGTGGTCATCCCCATCCCCGAATCCAGCCGTCCCTCGGCCATGCAACTGGCACAGAAGCTGGGCAAGCCCTACCGTGAAGGCTTCGTCAAGAATCGCTACGTGGGCCGCACCTTCATCATGCCGGGGCAGGGCGTGCGCAAGAAGTCCGTGCGCCAGAAGCTCAATGCCATCGGCATGGAGTTCAAGGGGCGCAATGTGCTGCTGGTCGATGACTCCATCGTGCGTGGCACCACCTCCAAGGAAATCGTGCAGATGGCCCGTGAGGCTGGCGCCAACAAGGTCTATCTGGCCTCGGCGGCCCCGCCGGTGCGCTTCCCCAATGTGTACGGCATCGACATGCCCACCAAGACCGAGCTGGTGGCCCATGGCCGCAGCAACGAAGACATTCGCAAGATCATCGGCTGTGACGCCCTGATCTACCAGGATGTGGACGCGATGAAGGGCGTGGTGGCCAAGCTCAACCCCAAGATCAAGGGTTTCGAGGCCTCCTGCTTTGACGGCGTGTATATCACCGGCGATGTGAGCGCCGAGGACTTCGCCGCCATCGAGTCCCAGCGCCTGACGCAAAAAGGCGAGGACGAGGCCAGCAACTCTCGACTGGCCTTGCAGAACAAGGCCGACTGAAGACACTGGAGGGCCCCATGGCCTCATCTGATTCCAAAAAGACACTGCCGCGCAAGGACCTGCCGCCCGATGCCCGCATCGAGACGCTGGCCGTGCGCGAGGGCCTGCCGGCCACGCAATGGGGTGAAAACTCCGAAGCCTTGTTTCTGACCAGCAGCTTCAACCACCCCGATGCGGCGACGGCCGCCGCCCGTTTTGCCAACGAAGAAGAGGCCTTTGTCTACTCGCGCTTCACCAACCCGACGACGATGATGTTCGAGCGTCGGCTGGCCGCGCTCGAAGGCACGGAAGCGGCCATCGCCACGGCCAGTGGCATGAGTGCCATCTTGCTGTTGCTGATGGGGCTGCTCAAGTCGGGTGACCATGTGGTGTGCTCGCACAGCGTGTTCGGCTCCACCATCTCCTTGCTGCAGAACCAGTTCGGCAAGTTTGGCGTGCAGGTCAGCTTCGTGTCGCAGACCGATGTGCAGCAATGGCGCGAGGCCATGCAGCCCAACACCCGGCTGCTGTTTGCCGAAACGCCGAGCAACCCGCTCACCGAGGTGTGCGACATCCGTGCTCTGGCCGACATCGCCCATGCCGGTGGCGCACTGCTGGCCGTGGACAACTGCTTTTGCACGCCGGCTTTGCAGCAGCCCGTCAAGCTGGGGGCCGACCTGATCGTGCATTCCGGCACCAAGTACCTGGACGGGCAGGGGCGGGTGCTGGCGGGGGCCGTCTGCGGCACCGATGCCATCATCAATGGCCCATTGATGACCACCTTGCGCGGGGCGGGCATGTCCTTGTCGCCCTTCAACGCCTGGGTGGTGCTCAAGGGCCTGGAGACCTTGGCCATCCGCATGGCGGCACAAAGCGCCAACACCCTGAAGCTGGCCCAGTGGCTGGAACAGCAGCCCACGGTCGACACCGTGTATTACCCGGGGCTGCCCAGCCACCCGCAGCACGATCTGGCCATGGCGCAGCAGAACGGCTCGGGGGGCGCGGTGCTGTCCTTCACCGTCAAGCCCGCGACGGGGTCTGTCACGGTGACCGGCCCCGCAGGGCTGGACGAGGCCGCACTGCGTCAGCGCCAGGCGGCCTTCCATGTGATCGACCAGACCCGTCTGTGCTCGATCACCTCGAACCTGGGTGACACCAAGACCCTGATCACCCATCCCTCCAGCACTTCCCACGGCCGCCTGTCCGAAGCGCAGCGTCTGGCCGCAGGCATCACCCAGGGCATGATCCGCGTGGCGGTCGGCCTGGAACACATTGACGACCTCAAGGCCGACCTGGCCCGTGGTCTGAACACCTTGAACGTATGAGCCAAGTTCGCACCCGCTTTGCCCCGTCTCCGACGGGCTTCATCCACCTGGGCAACATCCGCTCGGCCCTGTATCCCTGGGCCTTTGCGCGCGCCAACCAGGGCGTGTTTGTCCTGCGCATTGAGGACACCGATGTCGAGCGCTCCTCGCAAGAGGCGGTGGACGTCATCCTCGAGGGCATGAAGTGGCTCGGTCTGGACCATGACGAGGGCCCGTTCTACCAGATGCAGCGCATGGACCGCTACAAGGAGGTTCTGCAGCAGATGCTGGCGCAGGGCCTGGTCTACCCTTGCTACATGTCCACCACGGAGCTCGATGCCCTGCGTGAGCGACAGATGGCCAACAAGGAAAAGCCCCGCTACGACGGCACGTGGCGCCCCGAGCCCGGCAAGACGCTGCCGCCCGTGCCCGAAGGCGTCCAGCCCGTGCTGCGTTTCAAGAACCCGCAAGGGGGTTCGGTGGTGTGGGAAGACAAGGTCAAGGGCCGCATCGAGATCAGCAACAGCGAGCTCGATGACCTGGTGATTGCCCGCCCCGATGGCACGCCCACCTACAACTTCTGCGTGGTGGTGGATGACCTGGACATGCGCATCACCCACGTGATCCGTGGCGACGATCACGTCAACAACACGCCGCGCCAGATCAACATCTTCCGCGCCCTGGGCAAGGAGCCGCCGATCTACGCCCACCTGCCCACCGTGCTCAACGAGCAGGGCGAGAAGATGAGCAAGCGCCACGGCGCCAAGCCGGTCACTCAGTACCGCGATGAGGGCTATCTGGCCGATGCCATCGTGAACTATCTGGCGCGCCTGGGCTGGAGCCACGGTGATGACGAGATCTTCTCGCGCCAGCAACTGATCGAGTGGTTCAACCTGGACCACCTGGGCAGGAGCGCCGGTCAGTTCGACGAGGCCAAGCTGCGCTGGGTGGCCCAGCAGCACATGAAGACGGCCGACGATGCCCTGCTGTCCACCCTGGTGGTGCAGCAATGGCAGACCAGCGGCATCCAGGTGCCCGCCGACTTGCCGGGCAGCGACCGCCTCCAGGCCATGTGCGCCCTGTTCAAGGACCGCTGCGCCACCACGGTGGAACTGGCTGACTGGCTGGGCATGTATGTGGCCCCGGTGAGCGCTTCGGCCGATGAGCTGGCGGCCCAACTGAACGATGCCAATCGGCCCGCGGTGGCGGCGCTGGCCCAACGCCTGGCCACGGTGGCCTGGGACAAGGCGGCCATCGCGCAGGCCCTCAAGGAGACCCTGGCCGAGTTCGGCCTGAAGATGCCGCAAGTGGCCATCCCTGTGCGCCTGCTGGTGTGCGGCACGGCCCAGACACCGTCGGTGGATGCGGTGCTGGCCTTGTTTGATCGTGAGGCGGTGCTGGCGCGACTGAAGGGGTGAGGCAATATGGCCGGGATGTGCCCGATGGCTCCCCGCACAGGAGCTGAGCAGCGAACTTTTGCACAACTGAGTCGGGTAGATCAGTTTTTCCAGGGTTGTCAGGCGCCTGGCATGGGGGCTTATGCCATGAGCAACGGGCCCTCGTCATCGTTCGACATGTTCGCGACCCGGATCGACGACGAATATTTGCTGGACTACCCGGTCTTTTGCGCCCTGTTGCCTCAACTGGCGACCCAAGACCCTCAAGGTACGGCGCAATTGGTGGCCGAGTTCATGGGGGATCAGTTGCCCAAGGACGCAGGCAAGGCTGAGGCGGCCATCGATCGATTTTGGACCGCGGCCAAGGATGCTGCTTTTGGCTGGGGCAATTTGCCCGGTAATGTTGTCACATCGGCAGAGATGGCCTTGAGGGCTGCCTGGAAGGCGCAGATCCGCTTGATTCTGTCTGGCCTCGCAGCGGGGCGAGTCACTGGTTCAGTGAAATTGACACCTCACATTCGCCTTGAACCGTTCCGAATCGGGAAGGGCGGCGATTTGCGTAAAGGGGCCGCTATCAAGGTGCGCATCCAAGGTTTGCCGGTGCGTGTGATGCAATCATTGCCATCTTCTGTGGTGATGAAGGCGGGTGGCGGGTTCGGTTCCATGCGGGTGAGTCCGGCCAATACGCGGTCTGTCGTAGCCGCAAGCGATGTCCTGACCAACGCTCGTCGCCAGAGCTCAACCTTCCTGCGAGCCGCAGGAGCTCGAGGTGCGCCTGGTGTATTGGCATTTGGCCCGAGTGCAGTGATGGACCTGTATGACAACACATCACGCACCAGTGACGGCGTGTCAGTGAACTGGAAGGGGTTTGCGGTGAGTTCGGCCGCCAGTCAGTCTGGTAATGCTGTGGGATTTGCAGTCGGCGCTGGGGTCGCATGGGGGGTGGGTGCTGTGGGCGCGGTGGCATTGGCTGGTACCTTGCCGGTGCTGATCATTGGATTTGGCTTGGGCCTGGCCGCGCAGGTCGCCTGGAATTACTATGGCGCCGATCAAGCCTCAGCAGACTGGGTCAGGGGTCTTTTTGACTGAGGATCGCACGTGTTGACGCCATCCGACACCTTCAAGACGCTGCGGGGCGCTGCGTGGTTTGTGCCGATCCTGTCTGGGATCAGTGTCGTGCTGATGGTGACAGGGGCCCGAGGAGGCCTGGGTCCTGTGTCCTATTGGCTGTTGCCTTTGGTGTTGATCACCTGGCTTCTGGCTCAGGTGGCCATTTGGCTGTCGCTGTATGGCTCGCGCACGACCTTGGTGGCCGTGGCGGTGATGGTGTTGTGCTTCACACTGCCCTTCTCCCTGGCCATGTCGCCCATGCTGACCTATCCGGGAGACCTGTTCATCATGGGGGGAACGCTGGTCCTTCATCTCCTGGTGCTGGTGGTCTCAACGGCTTGGCGCCTGTGGCAGTTGCGTTCTCCTGTGGGGGATGGCGATGGCGTCCTTGAGTGGTTCATGTGCCGTATTCATCTGGGCCCCTGTCGCATCGAGCGGTCGATCAAGGTATCGGGTGCTGCGGGTGTCAGCGGTGCCTGGGTGGGGGCCTTGTCCGTGGCCAGCTATCCCTTGTTGAAGGCCTGGGTGGGCGACGGCGGGCTGCAGTTGTTTGCTTTCTGCTTCAGCCACGGAATGGCAGGGTGGCTGTATGTGAGTGTGCTGTCTCGCTGGTGGGCGCAAGCCTGGCAAGTGCGTGCCATCGAGCATCGGGAAGGTGTGTTGTTCGTCTCTGATCGCTTGGCGTGGCTGGAGGCACAGCGTCAGCAGTCGGCTTGGGGGCGTTTGCTGAGGCGGTTGTGGCCTTTGCCGACAGGGCTGGAGCTGGGCGAAGTGCTGGAAAGCCAGCAGCGCCCAGTCCATCGCCTCAGGCGCGCTCAGCACGCACGACAAAAGAAGCGTTAAAAAAACGCATCAGCTTGATCAAAGCTCAAAAGTCGGTATATACTCTTGGTCTCGCTTGAACGACGCTTTGTTTGAAACAACAGAGCAGCCGGGCAACCTGAAGGAAGCAATTCTTGAGGGGGTATAGCTCAGCTGGGAGAGCGCTTGCATGGCATGCAAGAGGTCAGCGGTTCGATCCCGCTTACCTCCACCAAGCAACCACAAGTTGCAGCGGTGGTCTGGTTGCAGAATGTTGCCGAGCACAGCGTCGATCGGGTTGGACAGAATTGATGTCTCCTTCGTCTAGAGGCCTAGGACACCACCCTTTCACGGTGGCTACAGGGGTTCGAATCCCCTAGGAGACGCCAAGTTTTGGCAGCACTTGGCTGGTCGCAAGACCAGCGCAGTTGTCAACCACTGCGGAGTGGTAGTTCAGTTGGTTAGAATACCGGCCTGTCACGCCGGGGGTCGCGGGTTCGAGTCCCGTCCACTCCGCCAAGCTCTTTATGGGCATTGCTGGTGACACAGCAATGCTGTTGATGGATCAAGTCTCGGTGCCAGTCTGGCGCCCCGAAGTGAGTCAGATCACGATGGGGGTATAGCTCAGCTGGGAGAGCGCTTGCATGGCATGCAAGAGGTCAGCGGTTCGATC
>NZ_DASUIT010000049.1:0-8475 GCF_036279655.1 Aquabacterium sp.
AGTGGTAACGCCATCTTGAGCTTGGGCACGGGCGCTTCCCGCAGCATGCGTGGCCTAACTCTGCGTTAGGCCTTTGCAAACTTGCCGTGCGGGATGCTCTCAGCCAGTCACGCGGTTAACAACGAATACAAATATGCTAAAACTTTCTTCCGGGATTGAACGTGACCAAAAAGGGCATTTTTTGCTTGATGAGGATGGAATTCGCAGAATTTCTGGAATTCTTAATAGCAAAGCTCAATCCTTACAGCAAACAACAACGCTTGTGTATTTTGTGCGGCGCGAAGATGATCGCTTTTATGAAACAACCGAACTAGATGATCTACTGGCTGACCCAAACACATACAAGCATCGGATTCAGCATCTCGTAATTGAGCTGAGGAAGACCGACCCAGCTCACACAATTGCGCCGTGGGACAGAAAATGGGTGGCAAGCATTTCCTTCACCTTCGAAAAGGAAGGGCGAGTAAAATTCACAATAGCATCAGATGACAAAAACTGGTCACTTTTGCTGGCCGATGAACTTGAGCCTCAAATTTCACGAACAAGAGTAAATCAGAAAGTTTCGACTTTCTTGTTACTGTCGTTCTACGCAGCATTGGCGTGTTTTTTTTACGCGGGCTTTCCAAAAATTGGCGCGCTTATCGGGTTCTCGCCCGAAGTGGTAAAAAACATCATTTTTTTTGCTCTTGTTGGAATTGCAATTGCAACCCTTGGCTCAATTGGTGAGCGCAATGAAATTATTGCGTCAATATTTGGCCCTGAATCATGCTTTTGCTGGGGCGAGCAGTCACGGGTACTTGAGCGCAGGGTGGAATTTCATAAAAATATTACGTGGGCCATCATTGTGGGATTCTTCATTTCTTTAGCCTCAACGGTTTATACAAGCGCGACATTGCCAGCACTTCCTTCGGAAGCAGTAATCAAGAAATGAATGCCAAGCCTGAACTGGCAGTAGTTCGAACACAAAAAAAGGTCGAGGTCATGCAATCGTCAAACGTTCCCACAAGTTTTTACGCTAAGGCAGTGCAACCTGCTTTGCCTGCGCGCACGAGCCTAACTGTTTGGTCAAGCCGACACCAACAAGCTTCGCTTGTTGGTTCCCTCCTTGCTGCGCACTCCGGTGCAGCTTACCGCGGGCGTTAGGCCGCCTCAAACAACCGCCATAGCTATTCGCTAGGATTAAAGGACGCATTATGTTGATATCTCGCCAGGCAGAGGCCTGGATTGCAGCTAGACGCCCATATCCTGACGAGCTTGAATGGGCTGCCGAAAATAATGCCCGAATGGCAAACTCAATCAGGGAGTTGCCCCAGACTCTGCCAATCATCTGTTCGACACTGAGCGATGTGAAAATCAATGAAAGCGCTCCGAATCCTCATGTTCTTTCGAGCTTGGAGAAGGTTTTGAATGGTGTGAGAACATCTATTTTTTCTCTGTATCAGGTGACCTGCTTGGTCAGGTTCGACGACGGTGACACTACTTCTCCAAGCGGCCTACTTGAAGCGTTTTCCGCCAATCAGTTGGAACAGGCCATAACCACTTCAGTCATCCTTGCCCAAATTGCTCGCCCAGGAAGTCTGGGTATTGCTGGAGGCGTGGTTCTAGTGGAAGACAAAGTGTTCTCCACGATTCCCAGGCAATGGTTCTTTTATGAAATGCACTCTGGCGATTTCCGCAGATCAAAGTGGCCTCAAATCGATGATCTTCAGCTAACCAAGTTGTGCGTATGGGCAAAGGAGTTGGGAGCCTTCTCAAGTGCCGTGGCTCGCACCCGAATTCAACGAACCCTCGCTGCCTTAACCCATGCCATCTCGCTGCCATCATCTCAGTCAGGTGAAACGCTTTTTCGGGCAATGCAGGGGTTAGAAGCCTTCTTTAGCGACGGGACCGGCGATTTGAGGCGCCAACTTTCGGAAAAAAGCCAGATCTGGCTAGGGCCTTCCGGTCAATCAAAGAACGTTGTAGGACACCTGTACGACTTACGTTCCTCTTACGTTCACGGATCAGCAAATTTGGATTACCCGTTCGGGCTTCGCGATAGCTATGAAGAGGACAAATTAACTAGCAAGAAGCTATCTGAAGCCGTCGAATTCGCGATTCGTTTGCTCATCGCTACGATTCAGCGATGTGCTGCAGATAGGTTGTTCGATCTGAAGTGGAATTACGGCTACGAAGCCACCTGAGTCCACAGGCCATTGTCTGAATTTTATGTACATTCGAACCTAGCGGAAGTATCCGTGTCCAAGCGTTAAAAAACGGTGTTTGGCCTAACCGGTTGGTCAAGCTGACGCCAGGAGCTTGCCTGACTTTTGTGGACATTCCAACCTAACGGAGAATGTCCTCCGCCGAAACTACAGACCGCGCACTCGTCAACTGCTTCCCTCCTTAGAATCATTCAAACAAACAAAACACCCATGGGAACAATCCATCTGATCCTGGGCCCTCAAGGCGCAGGCAAATCCACCTACGCCAGACACCTGGCCGAGCAAGAACATGCCGTGCGCTTTTCCATCGACGAATGGATGCAACAGATGTTCGCGCCCGACATGCCTGCAGGCCTGAATCTGGCATGGATCATGGAGCGGGTCAGGCGCTGCGAGGCCCAGATCTGGGCCGTGGCGTCTCAAGTCTGCAAGAACCAAGGCCACGTCATCCTCGATCTGGGCTTCACCAAGCTGGAGAGTCGGCAGCACTTCCGCACGCTGGCCGTCAGCATCGGCGCAGGCATCCAATTGCATGTGCTCGATGCACCGCAGGCCGTTCGCAAGGAGCGCGTCATGAAGCGCAACCTTGACAAGGGCGACACGTATTCATTCGAGGTCACGCCCATGATGTTCGACTTCATGGACAAGGAGTTCCAGCGCCCGACGGACGAGGAGCTGCAACAGGCCATCATCGTCCCGCCAAGCCAGGGCGCCGCCGCATGAACGTCGGCATCTACCTGTTCCCAGAGGTCGAGGCACTGGACTTCGCTGGCCCCTTCGAGGTGTTCACCACCTGCAGCCGGGTCAGCCAGCGCCTGAACCCGGGGCAAGAGGCGCCCTTTCAGGTTTTCTCCGTCGCCGAGAGCCTGCACCCTGTCCAGGCCAGGGCGGGTTTGCGCATCGTCCCGGACCATGCCATGGGCGCCCACCCGAGCATTGACATCCTGGTCGTGCCAGGGGGTGTGGTGGCTGCCGAGTTGCTCAAACCGGCCGTCTTGCAATGGGTTCAGCAGTGCAGCGCGTCCGCCAGGCAGGTGGCGTCTGTCTGCACGGGCGCCTTCATTCTGGCCCAGGCCGGGGTGATCACCGAAGGGCCTGTCACCACCCATTGGGAAGACCAGGCCGACCTGGCCGAGATGTTCCCCGCGCTCCAGGTGATCGATGGCCCACGATGGGTTGAACAGGGGTCTGTGATCACCTCTGCGGGCATCTCGGCGGGCATCGACATGTGTCTTCATCTGGTGGATCGCTTGTGTTCCACGTCCCTGGCCACCGCCACCGCCCGTCAGATGGACTATCCGTGGCGCGCTGCATCAGCGGCTGTCGCCTCTTGAAGGGGGGATCCGGTGTTTTCACACATCATGGTGGGCGTCACTGACTTCGATCGAGCCCTGGCGTTCTATACGCCCGTACTCGATGCGCTCGGTATTCAGTGCCGCTTTCAGGAGCCTGAACGCCCATGGGCGGGGTGGCAGTCGTCTCCCGATCCACGGCCCTACTTCTTGATCGGCCGCCCTCATGATCAGCAGGCGCATCAAGCGGGCAATGGCCAGATGGTGGCGTTCCTGGCTCGATCCCGTGAGCAGGTGGATCAGGTCCATGCCATCGCGCTGGCCCACGGTGGAACCTGCGAGGGTCCGCCTGGCCTGCGCCCCGAGTACCACGCCCACTACTATGGCGCATATTTCCGAGACCCCGATGGCAACAAGCTGTGCGTGGCGTGCCATCAGGCTGAATGACGAGAGCTGACGTATGCCATTGAATACGCAAGCCAGCAGCCCGCTCCTGGAGTTCATCCACTTCGGGCTCAAGGAAGCTCGGGCCTGCCTGTTTGCCGGGCTGTTCTTCGCCTCGGTGCTGCTGGTGCCCCGCACAGGCCTGGCCGGGGTGCCTCGATACGATGTGCTGTTGCTGATCGCTCTGGTCATCCAGGTGGGCATGGTGTGGACGAAGCTGGAGTCGATCGACGAGCTCAAGGCCATCACGATCTTCCACCTCGTGGGCTTTGCCCTGGAGGCCTTCAAGACCTCACAGGGCATCAAGTCCTGGTCCTATCCGGACTTTGCCTACACCAAGGTGCTGGGCGTGCCCCTGTTCTCCGGCTTCATGTATGCCGCCGTCGGCAGCTATATCATCCAGGCCTGGCGGCTGCTGGATCTGCGCATCCTTCATCACCCGCCGCACTGGATGGCAGCCCTGATGGCGGGGCTGATCTATGCCAACTTCTTCACCCACCACTACATCGGCGATTACCGCTGGTACCTGGCGGCTTGCGCCCTGGGCCTGTATGCCCGATCGACCGTGGTCTTTCGGCCGCTGCACCGTGACCGCCGGATGCCGCTGCTGCTGGCCTTCGTGCTGATCGGCTTGTTCATCTGGCTGGCAGAGAACCTAAGCACCTTCTATGGCTTGTGGAAATACCCCAACCAGTTGGGTGCCTGGTCGACCGTGCATGTGAGCAAATGGAGTGCATGGTCGCTGCTGGTGATCATGACCTTCACCATCGTGGCCAACCTCAAGCACATCAAGGCCCGCATCCATGTGCCACGATAGCCTGCCTTGAAAGGGCACCCCAATGAACGACACTGTGCCTCTTGTGGCAACCTGACCATGGCCAGGACGCCACGAACCCAAACCCGTATGGAGCTCGGCCTGCTAGCCGCTCTGCAGGTCTACTTCCTGATCGGCGCCGCCACGGGACATCTGGTGCTGCCCTCCCGGCATGGCGATGGCTATTACCAGCTCGCCGGCGCCTATGCCTGGCTGGCGTGCGTCACCCCAGCCCTGTTGGGCGCGGGTGTCATCGTCTATCGTGGTGGAATCCAGGCCCTGTCGCGCCTGCAGCGCCAGATCGTCAGCATCGCGCTGTGGGTGGCGGCGTTTGCCCTTTTGTTCTTCTGCCTGCTCCACAGCCACACTGAAGGTTGAGCCATGTACACAGGACACTGCCTCTGCGGAGGCCTTCGATTCGAGATCAGCGGTGATCTGGAACCCATCCAGGTTTGTCACTGCAGTCAATGCCGTCAAGCACAGGGCGGGCCCTTCGCCACCAACATCCCGGTGGCGCACCAGGCTTTCAGCTGGACGTCGGACACGGCCCTGCTCAAGCACTATGAGTCGTCCCCCGGCAAGACGCGGACCTTCTGCGGGCACTGTGGCTCACCCATGTTCAGCTTCCGCGACAGCCTGCCTGGGGTGCTGCGCATCCGCGCTGGCCTGATCCAGCAGCCCCTGCCCGTGCGCCCGGCCTTTCATGCCTATGTGGCCTCCAAGGCCAACTGGTGGACCATCCAGGATGAGGTGCCGCAGTACCCTGAAGGCTACGCCCCCAAGTAAGCCGCCTGCACCTGCGGATCGCCCAGCAAGTCACTGGCCGCACCGGTGAGCACCATCTCGCCAGATTCCATCACATAGGCGCGATCGGCCATCTCCAGCGCGCGGTGGGCGTTCTGCTCAACCAGCAGCACGGTCACGCCCTGCTTCGAGACATCGGCCACCACCTCAAAGATCTTGTCGACCATGATGGGCGACAGGCCCATGGAGGGCTCGTCCAGCAGCAGGACCTTGGGGCGCGCCAGCAGGGCCCGGCCCATGGCCAGCATCTGCTGCTCGCCTCCCGACAAGGTGCCGGCCAGTTGCTTGTGGCGCTCCTTCAGGCGCGGAAAGCGCGCGTAGACGGCCTCGATATCAGCATCGATCTGGTCATCACGGCGCAGATAGGCGCCCATGCGCAGGTTCTCGTCGATGGACATGCGCATGAAGATGCCGCGCCCCTCGGGCACCATGACCAGGCCCTGGCTCACCAGGCTCCAGGGGCCTTGCGCATGCACGGCCTGCCCCATGTAGCGGACCTCTCCGGACTGGGGCTGGATCAGGCCACAGATGGCCTTGAGGGTGGTGGTCTTGCCGGCGCCGTTGGCGCCGATCAGGCTGACCAGCTCACCGGCCTGCAGTTCGATGGACAGGTGCTTGACCGCCTGAATACCACCGTAGGACACACACAGGCCGTGCGTGCTCAGCACGATGGGAGCGTTGGCGTCCGGGCTCATGGGCGATCACCTTCTTCGTCGTCGGCATCGGGGTCGTGCGTGTCGACCACCTCTTCATGGGGCAACTCGTAGGCCTGGTGGGCACTGCCCAGGTAGGCCTCGATCACGCGGGCATCGGCCTGCACCTGTTCAGGGCGGCCCTGGGCGATCAGTTGCCCCTGGTCCAGCACGGTGACCTGATCGCACAAGCCCATGACCAGCTTCACATCGTGCTCGATGAGCAAGATGGTGCGGCCCTGAGCGCGGATGCGCTCGATCAGCTCGCGCAAGGCCACCTTCTCGGTCGCGTTCATGCCGGCGGCCGGCTCGTCCAGGGCCAGCAGTTGCGGCTCGGTGGCCAGGGCACGAGCGATCTCCAGGCGGCGCTGGTCGCCATAGCTGAGGGTGCGCGCCATGCGCTCGGCCTGATCGCTCAGGCCCACAAAATCCAGCAAGGCCATGGCATCACGCGTGATGGCGGCTTCTTCACGCTGGAAGGCCGACGTGCGAAACACGGCCTGCCACCAGCCCACGCGGGTGCGCACATGGCGCCCCACCCGCACGTTGTCGAGCACGCTCATCTCCGAGAACAGGCGGATGTTCTGGAAAGTGCGCGCAATGCCCGCACGCGCCACCCGGTGTACGGCGCTGGGCTTGTAGCGCTGGCCCGCCAGGTGGAAGTGCCCATGGTCGGCCGCCACCAGGCCGGTGATCACATTGAAGAAGGTGGTCTTGCCCGCACCGTTGGGGCCGATCAGTCCGTGGACCTCACCGCGCTGGATGCTCAAGCCGACCCCCTGGAGGGCCTGCACCCCGCCGAAGCGTTTGCTCACCTCGGAGACCTGAAGCAAGGGCGTGGGGCTCATGCTTGCGACTCCTTGGCCGTCCACAGGCCGCGCGGGCGCAGCAGCATGATGCCGATCATGGCCAGGGCCACCAGCAACTGGCGCAGGATGGCAGCATCCAGTCGCCCCCCGGTCATGGCCTGCAGCGGGCCCGCCACGTGGCGCAGCACCTCGGGCAGGGCCGCCAGCAGGAAGGCGCCCAGGATGACCCCGGGCACATGCCCCAGGCCGCCCAGCACCACCATGGCCACGACCATGACCGATTCCTGCAGGCTGAAGGACTCAGGCGAGACAAAGCCCTGGAAACTGGCGAACAAGACCCCGGCCACGCCCCCGAAGGTGGCGCCCAGGCCAAAGGCCAGCAGCTTGAGGTTGCGTGTGTTCAGGCCCATGGCCTTGGCGGCGATCTCGTCCTCGCGCACGGCGCGCCAGGCCCGCCCCAGGCGCGAATCGTTCAGGCGCAGGCAGATGATCACGGCCAGCACCACCACGGCCAGGAAGAGGTAGTAGTGCAGGGTCACCGGCGGCAAGGTCATGCCCGCGATCTCCAGCGGCTGCCCCAGGTTCACGCCGAACACTGACAGCGAATCGATGCGGTCGATGCCCTTGGGGCCGTTGGTGATGTTGATCGGCGCGTCCATGTTGTTGAGGAAGACGCGGATGATCTCGCCAAAGCCCAGGGTGACGATGGCCAGGTAGTCGCCCCGCAACTTGAGCGTGGGCGCGCCCAGCAGCACGCCCGCCATGGCCGCGACACCCGCCCCCAGAGGGATGGCCAGCCACACAGGCACGTGCAGGCCGTTGGGGAACAAGGCCGCCAGGGCCGGCAGGTTCTCGGTCAGGTGCGGCGAGGCCAGCAGGGCGAACAGGTAGGCGCCCACGGCATAAAAAGCGATGTAGCCCAGGTCCAGCAGGCCTGCGAAGCCCACCACGATGTTCAGGCCCAGGGCCAGCAGGATGTACAGCAGGGCCGTGTCGATGATGCGCACCCAGGCATGGCCCACGCCCTGCAGCAGCAGGGGCAGCACAGCCAGTGCGACGGCACTGATCAGGAAGGTGATGAGCTTCTTGTGGTCCATGTGATCGCCCTCCCCCTCAAGCGCGGTCGGCCACGCGCTCGCCCAACAGGCCCTGGGGCCGCAGGGTGAGGATCAGGATCAGCACGGTGAAGGCAAAGATGTCCTGGTAGTTGCTGCCCAGCATGCCTCCGGTCAGGTCACCGATGTAGCCCGCGCCCATGGCTTCGATCAGGCCCAGCAGGATGCCGCCCACCATGGCCCCGCCCAGATTGCCGATGCCACCGAACACCGCCGCCGTGAAGGCCTTGAGGCCCGGCAGGAAGCCCATGGTGTGCTGCACCGAGCCGTAGTTGGCCGCCCACATCACCCCCGCCAGGGC
>NZ_DASUIT010000050.1:0-6627 GCF_036279655.1 Aquabacterium sp.
AGAGCGCTCGGCCGACGCATCAGACAGCTCGAATGCTTGCTCGACCTTCAGGTCGGGCAGGCCTTCGATTTCGAGGATGCGACCCGAGAAGATGTTCTTCTTGCCGGCCTTGGCCACGGTCAGCAGACCGGCCTTGATGGCATACAGGGGGATGGCATGCACCAGGTCACGCAGGGTGACGCCAGGCTGCATCTGGCCCTTGAAGCGCACCAGCACGGATTCGGGCATGTCCAGGGGCATCACGCCCGTGGCGGCGCCGAAGGCGACCAGGCCCGAGCCTGCGGGGAAGGAGATGCCGATGGGGAATCGGGTGTGCGAGTCGCCGCCGGTGCCGACGGTGTCGGGCAGCAGCAGACGGTTCAGCCAGGAGTGGATCACGCCGTCACCGGGACGCAGGGCCACGCCGCCGCGGTTGCTGATGAAGGCGGGCAGCTCGCGGTGCATCTTCACGTCCACGGGCTTGGGGTAAGCCGCGGTGTGACAGAAGGACTGCATCACCAGGTCAGCGCTGAAGCCCAGGCAAGCCAGGTCCTTCAGCTCATCACGGGTCATGGGGCCGGTGGTGTCTTGCGAGCCGACCGTGGTCATCTTGGGTTCGCAGTAGGTGCCAGGGCGCACGCCCTTGCCTTCCGGCAGGCCACAGGCACGGCCGACCATCTTCTGGGCCAGGGTGAAGCCCTTGCCGCTGTCAGCGGGAGCCTGGGGCAGACGGAAGACGGTGGAGGCGCTCAGACCCAGGAACTCACGGGCCTTGGCGGTCAGCGAGCGGCCGATGATCAGGTTGATGCGGCCACCGGCCTGCACTTCGTCCAGCAGGACCTGGCT
Organism: Aquabacterium sp.; assembly: GCF_036279655.1. Classification (GTDB taxonomy): domain Bacteria; phylum Pseudomonadota; class Gammaproteobacteria; order Burkholderiales; family Burkholderiaceae_C; genus Aquabacterium. Next base: position 826 of record NZ_DASUIT010000050.1, read on the forward strand.
CTTGAGTTCGAACCTGGCAGCCTCGGCGCCGTTCTTCTCGATCTTGCCGTCGTAGGGGTAGATGTCGATGACATCGCCCATCTCGAAGTTGGAGACATCGACTTCGATGGGCAGGGAGCCGGAGTCTTCCTGCGTGTTGAAGAAGATGGGGGCGATCTTGCCACCCAGGGTCACGCCGCCGAAGCGCTTGTTGGGCACGAAGGGGATGTCTTCGCCGGTGGCCCAGATCACGCTGTTGGTGGCCGACTTGCGGGAAGAGCCGGTGCCGACCACGTCGCCGACGTAGGCGACCAGGTTGCCCTTCTTCTTGAGGTCTTCGATGAACTGCATCGGGCCGCGCTTGCCGTCTTCTTCGGGCTTGAAGGCCGCGTCGGGACGGGTGTTCTTGAGCATCGCCAGATAGTGCATCGGGATGTCAGGGCGGCTCCAGGCGTCGGGCGCGGGCGACAGGTCGTCGGTGTTGGTCTCGCCAGGCACCTTGAACACGGTCACGGTGATCTTCTTGGCCACAGGGGGGCGGCTGGTGAACCACTCGGCGTCGGCCCAGGACTGCATCACGGCCTTGGCGTTGGCGTTGCCAGCCTTGGCGAGTTCTGCCACGTCGTGGAAGAAGTCGAACATCAGCAGGGTCTTCTTGAGGGCTTCAGCGGCAATGGTGCCCACTTCAGCGTCGCCCAGCAGATCGATCAGGGGCTTGACGTTGTAGCCGCCCACCATGGTGCCCAGCAGCTCGGTGGCCTTGGCACGCGAGATCAGGCCCACCGTCAGTTCGCCATCGGCCACGGCGGTCAGGAAGGAAGCCTTGACCTTGGCCGCATCGTCCACGCCGGGGGGGACGCGGTGCGTCAGCAGATCCAGCAGGAAGGCGTCTTCGCCAGCGGGCGGGTTCTTGATCAGCTCGATCAGTTCAGCGGTTTGCTGGGCCGACAGGGCCAGAGGAGGGATGCCGAGGGCAGCGCGCTCAGCAACGTGTTGGCGATAGGCTTGCAACATGTGGTGTTCACCTGGAGTGGAAATGGGGCAATAGCTCGGGCTGCAAGAAGCGCCCGGTCACATGGAAATGCAATTTCCGTGCAGCCCTATATTGTCGCACTTTGGCGGCCCCTCGTGCGAGGGGCGCGTGAAATCATGGGGTCATTTCGACCGTCGATTCATCGCCCTGGCCGGCCCGAGACAGGGGGGATGCGGCGGCGGGGCGCCCCAGATGGAGGCGCAGCACCCGGCGCAGGTCTGCCGGAGTGAAGGGTTTGCTCACGTGGTCGTCCATGCCAGCGTCCCGGCACAGGCGAAGGTCTTCGCTCTGCGCGCTGGCCGTGAGGGCCACGACGGGCGTGCGTCGTGCACCGAGACGGGCTTCGGATGCGCGGATCTGACGGGTGGCCTCGAAGCCGTCCATCTCGGGCATGTGGCAATCCATCAGCACCAGATCGGCCTGATGCGAGGCCAGCCACCGCAGGGCTTGCCGCCCATTGACGACCGTGGCGACCGACAGGCCCAGTTGCTCCAGCTCCGCTTGTGCCACCAGGGTGTTGACGGGGTTGTCCTCCACCAGCAGCACGGTGCCATCGAAGTTGGGCAGCGGACTCTGCTGATCGCACTGCGGCGGTGCCGATTCGGGAGCCGTGCCCGGATCTCGTGCGCAGGGCAGGTCCAGCGTGAAGCTGAACGTCGATCCCTGGCCGACGACGCTTTGGCATGCGATGTCGCTGTCCATGGTGCGGCAGATCTGGCGCGCGATGCTCAAGCCCAAACCGCTGCCCGATGAGCGTCTCTCGTATCGGCCGTCCACCTGGTGGAAGGCCTCGAAAATGCGGCTGATTTCGTGAGGTGGAATGCCGATGCCGGAATCCTGTACCTCAAAGGTGATGCGTGCCTGGGTGGCGCTGGTGCTCTCTGCCTGTCGCACGGTGACCTGGATGTGGCCGTGCTCGGTGAACTTCACCGCATTGCCCACCAGATTGATCAGCACCTGCTGGAGGCGGTCGGCATCCACCTCGACCCAATGGTCGGCGGGCAGATCGCAGTGCATGCGGATGTCCAGGCCCTTGTCTTGGGCGGTGACGTTGCTCAGGGCGCAGACATCGCGGACCAGGTTGGGCAGATGCGTGGCGCGGGGGCGCAACTCCATCAATCCCTCCTGCAATCGCGAGAAGTCCAGCACATCGTTGATCACGCCCAGAAGCAGGTGCCCGGTGCCTTGCAGCAGGTGAAGGCGTTGGTGTGCATCGCGGCTGACCACGTCGCCTTGCAGGATGCGCGCCAGGCCCAGGATGCCGTGCAGGGGCGTGCGCATTTCATGGCTCATGGTGGCCAGGAAGCGGCCTTTGGCGGCGCTGAGCTCTTCTGCTTCGCGCAGGGCCTGGGTGCGGGCCTCGGCGAGTTCCTCTCCGGCAAAACGCAGGCGCAGCAACTCGCCAGTACGCCGGTGGGATCGGCCTGTGCTGAACCACAGCACGACCATGAAGCCGCCCACGCTGACCCCACCGAACAGGCCGAAGGGGCCGCCCTGCCAGAGGCAGTACACCACGGTGGACAGCAGGATGGGGGTCAGCCAGGCCCGGGCGCTGATGCGATCCACGTGGAGCATGGCCACGCCGGTGGCGGCAATGCCGGTGACCGAGCCCACCATGGCGGTCATCAGCTCGGTGCTTTCATGGAGCGGCAGCATCCAGACCAGTGCGCCCCAGCAGAAGGCAATGAGCAGGGTCAGGACCAGGAAGGTCGGCTGCCAGTACCTGGAGGTCCGGTCCCGTGTGCGCAGATAGGCGATGGCATGCCCGGTTCTGAGCGCGGCGACCAGCAAGAGCGCGGACAGCCAGTATCCAGTTCCCGGATCCAGGCCGGTGGGGCGCAGGTGGGCCACCAGCATGGCGATCAATACCGCAAAACCCGCGCCAGTCAGAGACGCCGCCGGGACATGGCCGAAAGACATCCTCAAGCGAGCGGCTTGAATCTGCGCTTCGAGCGTTCGGGTCGAGGGTGGCGAGATCACGGCGGGGGGATGGAACACACAGGGACACCGTGATGGTGCAGCACCGTGTTTCTGAGGCGGAGCAGGAATTCCCTGAGGGGCGCGCCGCCACCGTGACTTATTGGGTCAAGTCGCCCCCCTGGATGAGGGGGCGACAGGCGTCGTCAACGCCTCATTGCAGATTGGACGGCTGCGGGTTGCGCAGCAACTCCTGCTCTGCTGCGCGCTGGACCTCGTGGACGCAGCCGTCGACCAGGCGACGCCCGACTTTGGTGTCCATCAGCATGGATTTGGTCAGGATCTGCAGCAGCAGGGCGCGGCCCTTGATGTCTTCCAGGCGGATGGCACCGGTGGAGGACAGCACGGGCTTCATCACCCAGCTCTGTTTGCCCAGGTTCAGGTTGAAGTAGCCGCGGTTGCGGTCATTGCGGTCCACCGAGACGCGCTTGCCGAACTCGCACTCATAGCGGCCGGTGAGTACGCGCTCGGCGGCTTCGAGCTGCTCCACGGTGGCTTCGGGCAGCAGGGTGAATTTTTCTGCCTTGGGCGCCTTCTTCGTGGCGGCATGCGCCATGGGGGACGCGAAGCTGCCGGCCACCATGCCGACCACCAGCCCGGCCGTCAGGGCCAGCTTGCGGATGCGTTGCGCTCGAATCAGGGGGCAGTGAGTCATGAGGGATCCAGGGAGTGAGGGCCCCCAAAGGGGCTGACCAATGGTGGGATCTTGCCATCAATCGGAAGTTCACGGTCTCGGTGAAAGACCGTGAAGTCGTCTCAGAATGTGTCACCGGGCACGCGAACCCAGCCTTCCATCAGCACGCGGGCGCTGCGGCTCATGATGGCCTTTTTCACGGTCCACGCGCCGTTGACCTGCTCGGCCTGGGCGCCCACGCGCAGGGTGCCCGAGGGGTGGCCAAAGCGCACGGCCTCGCGTGCCCCTCCCCCGGCGGCGATGTTCACCAGGGTGCCAGGGATGGCCGCTGCGGTGCCGATGGCCACGGCACAGGTGCCCATCATGGCGTGATGCAGCTTGCCCATGGACAGGGCGCGCACCAGCAGGTCGATCTCAGAGGCTTCCACGGTCTTGCCGCTGGAGGCCTGGTAGGTGGTCGGCGGGGCCACGAAGGCGATCTTTGGGGTGTGCTGGCGGGTGGCGGCCTCTTCAGGCGTCTTGATCAGGCCCATGCGCAGAGCGCCGGCCACGCGGATGGCTTCGAAACGTTTGAGCGCCTCGGGGTCGGTGTTGATCTGCTCTCTCAGCTCTGTGCCGGTGTAGCCGATGTCGGCGGCGTTCACGAACACCGTGGGGATGCCGGCCGTGATCATGGTGGCCTGGAGCGTGCCCCCTTTGACCACGGACTCGGGAACCTCCAGGTCATCGACCAGGTTGCCGGTGGGGAACATGGCCCCGCCTTCGTCGCCATCGTCAGACGGGTCCATGAACTCCAGCACGATCTCGGCGGCGGGGAAGGTCACGCCATCGAGCTCGAAGTCGCCCGTTTCCTGCACCTGACCGTGGGTCACGGGCACATGGGCGATGATGGTTTTCTGGATGTTGGCTTGCCAGATGCGCACCACGGCCACGCCGTTTTGCGGAATGCGCGACGGATCGACCAGGCCGGCATGGATGGCGAAGGCGCCTGCGGCGGTGGACAGGTTGCCGCAGTTGCCGCTCCAGTCGACGAAGGGCTTGTCGATCGACACCTGACCGTAGAGATAGTCCACGTCGTGATCGGGCACGCTGGACTTGGACAGGATCACGCACTTGCTCGTGCTGGAGGTGGCCCCGCCCATGCCGTCGATGTGGGCGGCATAGGGGTCGGGGCTGCCGATGACGCGCAGGAACAGCTTGTCTCGGGCCGCGCCTGGCACCTGGCAGGCCTCGGGCAGGTCCTGCAGGCGGAAGAACACGCCTTTGCTGGTGCCGCCGCGTAGGTAGGTGGCGGGGATCTTGATTTGAGGGGCGAAGGCCATGATCAAGCTGCCTTGTTAGCTGCCAGGAAGTCCTGAGCGAAGCGTTGCAACACGCCACCGGCCTGATACACCGACACCTCTTCGGCCGTGTCCAGGCGGCAGGTCATCGGCACCTTCACCACTTCGCCATTCTTGCGGGTGATGACCAGGGTCAGGTCCGTGCGGGGCTTCAGCTCGCCTTCCACGTCATAGGTCTCTGTGCCGTCCAGGGCCAAGGTCAGGCGGTTGGTGCCTGGCTTGAACTCCAGGGGCATCACGCCCATGCCGATCAGGTTGGTGCGGTGGATGCGCTCGAAGCCTTCTGCCGCAATGGCCTCGACCCCTGCCAGACGCACGCCCTTGGCCGCCCAGTCACGCGACGAGCCCTGGCCGTAGTCGGCGCCGGCGATGATGATCAGTGGCTGTTTGCGTTCCTGGTAGGCCTCCATGGCTTCCCACATGCGCACGACCTTGCCTTCGGGCTCGATGCGGGCCAGCGAGCCGGCCTTTACCTTGCCGTCGGCGTCACGCACCATCTCGTTTTTCAAGGTGGGGTTCGCAAACGTGGCGCGCATGGCGGTGAGGTGGTCACCCCGGTGGGTGGCGTAGGAGTTGAAGTCCTCCTCGGGCAGGCCCATCTTGTGCAGGTATTCACCAGCCGCCGAGTTCATCAAGATCGCGTTGGACGGCGACAGGTGGTCGGTGGTGATGTTGTCCGGCAGGATGGCCAGCGGGCGCATGCCCTTGAGTGTGCGCGGGTTGGCGGCCAGGGCGCCCACGCCTTCCGTGTCCCAGTAAGGCGGGCGGCGGATGTAGGTGGATTGCGGGCGCCAGTCGTACTGCGGGCTCACCTTCACGCCCTTGTCGGCCTGGATGGC
>NZ_DASUIT010000051.1:0-41323 GCF_036279655.1 Aquabacterium sp.
CGTGCTCAGGGCACTGATGTCGGATGTCTGGATCGCGGCAGCCTGGGCCGTGTTCAGGGCGGCGGACTGAGCCGTGGTCAGGGCGCCGATCTGAGCCGAGGTCAGAGCGACAACCTGATCGGTGGTCAGGCCAGCCAGGGCGTCGGTAGTCAGGGCGCGAACGGCGTTGGTGCTCAGTGCACTGATGTCACCGGTTTCGATGGCACCCAACTGGGCGCTGTTGAAGACCGCCACTTGTGCCGAGCTGAAGGCGGCCAGGTCGGTGCTCTCCAGCGCGGCGATCTGAGCGGTATTCAGCGCGTCCGTCTGAGCGGTGGTCAGCACGCTGGTCTGAGCAGTGGTCAGGGCAGCGGTCTGGTCCGTCGTCAGGGCATTGACGGCGGCCGTGGTCAGGGCGCGGACGTTGGTCGAGTTCAGGGCGCTGATGTCGGTGGTCTCGATCGCGGCAGCCTGTGAGGTGTTGAACGCGGCGATCTGGGCCGAGTTCATCGCAGCCAGGTCGGTGCTTTCCAGGGCGGCCACCTGGGCCGAGGTCAGGGCTTGCGCCTGGTTGCTGCTCAGCGCAGCGACCTGGGCGGTGTTCATCGCGTTGATCTGATCGGTACCCAGGGCGGCCACCGCGGCCGTCGTCAGGGCGCGCACGGCCGTGGTGCTCATGGCACTGATGTCCGTGGTCTGGATGGCGCCAGGCTGGGCTGTGTTCAGCACGGCCGTCTGGGCGCTGGTGAGTGCGCCAATCTGGTTGGACGTCAGCGCGACCACCTGATCGGTGGTCAGGCCGGCCAGCGAGTTGGTCACGATGGCGCGCACGGCATTCGTGCTCAGCGCGCTGATGTCACCCGTTTCGATGGCGCCAATCTGGGCGCTGTTGAACACGGCGACCTGTGCGGAACTGAAGGCAGCCAGGTCGGTGCTTTCCAGCGCGGCGATCTGGGCCGTGTTGAGTGCACCTGTCTGGGCGGTGGTCAGGACGGAAGTCTGCGCTGTGGTCAGGGCGGCGATCTGGTCGGTCGTCAGCGCGTTGACAGCAGCGGTGCTCAGGGCGCGCACATTGGTCGAGTTCAGGGCGCTGATGTCCGTGGTCTCGATCGCAGCGGCTTGTGAGGTGTTGAAGGCAGCGATCTGGGCCGAGTTCATGGCAGCCAGGTCGGTGCTTTGCAGTGCGGCCACCTGTGCCGAGGTCAGGGCCTGAGCCTGGTTGCTGCTCAGGGCGGCCACTTGGGCTGTCGACATGGCCTCGATCTGATCCGTACCCAGGGCGGCCACCGCAGCGGTCGTCAGGGTGCGCACCGCAGCCGTGCTGATGGCGCTGATGTCCGTGGTTTGAATCGCAGCGGCCTGAGCCGTGTTGAGCGCGGCGGATTGGGCCGTGGTCAGGGCGCCCAGCTGGTTGGAGTTCAGGTTGACAACCTGGTCGGTGGTCAGGCCGGCCAGCGAACTGGTCATGATGGCGCGGACGGCATTGGTGCTCAGTGCGCCAATGTCAGAGGTCTCGATGGCGCCAACCTGGGCACTGTTGAAGACAGCGACCTGAGCCGAGCTGAAGGCAGCCAGGTCGGTGCTTTCCAGCGCGGCGATCTGGGCCGTGTTGAGGGCACCCGTCTGGGCAGTGGTCAGAACGGAAGTCTGTGCCGTGGTCAGGGCAGCGATCTGATCGGTACCCAGGGCGTTGACCGCAGCGGTGCTCAGAGCGCGCACATTGGTCGTGTTCAGGGCGCTGATGTCGGTGGTCTCGATCGCGGCAGCCTGAGACGTGTTCAGCGCGGCGATCTGGGCCGAGTTCATCGCAGCCAGGTCGGTGCTTTCCAGCGCAGCAATTTGCGCGGACGTCATCGCCTGAACCTGCGAGCTGGTCAGCGCCGAGGTCTGAGCCGTGGTCATGGCTGCGACCTGATCCGTGCCGAGCGCGGCGACAGCGGCCGTACTCAGGCCGCGGACGGCGGTGGTGCTCATGGCACTGATATCGGTGGTCTCGATCGCGGCAGCCTGTGCCGTGTTCAGGGCAGCAGTCTGCGAGCTGCTCAGCGCGCCAACCTGGTTGGAGGTCAGGTGGGCGATCTGGTCGCTGGTCAGGGCGGCAGTGGCCGCGGTGGTCAGCGAGCGCACGTCCAGCGTGGTCAGTGCGCCGATGTCACCCGTCTCGATGGCGGAGGCTTGCGAGGTGTTGAGCACGGCGACCTGGGCCGAGGTCAACACGGCCATGTCGGTGCTTTCCAGTGCGGCGACCTGGGCCGATGTCAGCGCAGCGGCCTGGCTGGTGGTCAGCACGGATGTCTGTGCGGTGGTCAGCGCGACGATCTGGTCGGTGGTCAGTGCGGCGACGGCAGCGGTGCTCAGGGCACGCACATTGGTCGAGTTCAGGGCGCTGATGTCGGTGGTTTCAATCGCGGCGGCCTGAGCCGTGTTCAGTGCGCCAACCTGGGCCGAGTTCATGGCGGCCAGATCGGTGCTTTGCAGCGCGGCGACCTGGGCGGTGGTCAGCGACTGAACCTGGCTGGAGGTCAGGGCGCTGGTCTGCGCGGTGTTCAGCGCCGAGACCTGGTCGGTGTCCAGGGCCGCCACAGCGGCGGTGGTCAGGGCACGCACGGCAGCGGTGCTCATGGCATCGATGTCGCTGGTCTGGATGGCGGCGGCCTGGCTGGTGTTCAAGGCGCCAGTCTGCGAGCTGGTGAGGGCACCCACCTGGGCAGAGGTCAGGGCCACAACCTGGTCACTGGTCAGGCCCTGGATGCCGGCGGTGCTCAGCGCACGGACGGCATTGGTGTTCAAGGCGCCGATGTCGGTGGTCTCGATGGCGCCAACCTGGGCGCTGTTGAAGACCGCCACCTGGGCGGAATTGAAGGCGGCCAGATCGGTGCTTTCCAGCGCGGCGATCTGGGCCGTGGTCAGTGCGGCAGTTTGCGCAGTGGTCAGTGCCGACGTCTGCGCAGTGTTCAGTGCAGCGATCTGGTCGGTGCCCAGGGCGGCGATGGCGGCCGTGTTCAGCGCACGGATGTTCGTGGTGTTGAGCGCACTGATGTCCGTGGTCTCGATCGCAGCAGCCTGCGAGGTGTTCAAGGCGGCGATCTGGGCCGAGTTCATGGCGGCCAGGTCGGTGCTTTCCAGCGCGGCGACCTGGGCAGATGTGAGGGCCTGAACTTGCGAGCTGCTCAGCGCAGACGTCTGCGCGGTGCTCATGGCGTTGACCTGGTCGGTACCCAGGGCGGCCACAGCGGCCGTCGTGAGGGTGCGGACAGCCGCTGTGCTCATCGCACTGATGTCGGATGTCTGGATCGCTGCGGCCTGGGCGGTGTTGAGCGCGGCCGATTGAGCCGTGGTCAGCGCGCCGATCTGGTTGGAGTTCAGGGCCACGACCTGATCGGTGGTCAGGCCAGCCAGGGCGTCGGTGGCCAGGGCACGAACGGCATTGGTGCTCAGGGCACTGATGTCGCTGGTCTCGATGGCACCCACCTGGGCGCTGTTGAACACGGCGACCTGGGCGGAGCTGAAGGCCGCCAGATCGGTGCTTTCCAGCGCGGCGATCTGAGCGGTGTTCAGGGCGTCCGTCTGGGCGGTCGTCATCACGCTGGTCTGAGCCGAGGTCAATGCGGCCACCTGGTCGGTGGTCAGGGCATTGACGGCAGCGGTGGTGAGCGCACGGACGTTGGTCGTGTTGAGTGCGCTGATGTCGGTGGTTTCAATCGCAGCGGCTTGCGAGGTATTCAGTGCAGCGATCTGGGCCGAGTTCATGGCAGCCAGATCGGTGCTTTCCAGCGCGCCAACCTGAGCGGAGGTCAGGGCCTGAACCTGCGAGCTGCTCAGCGCCGCGGTCTGTGCCGTGGTCATGGCATTGACCTGATCGGTGCCCAGGGCGGCCACGGCAGCGGTCGTCAGGGCGCGCACGGCAGCCGTGCTCATGGCGCTGATGTCCGAGGTCTGGATGGCCGCAGCCTGTGCCGTGTTCAGTGCGGCAGTCTGGGCGGTGGTCAAGGCGCCAACCTGGTTGGAGTTCAGGTTGAGGATCTGGTCGGTGCTCAGGGCGCCAATGGCAGCCGAGCTGAGTGCGCGGATGTTGGTGGTGTTCAGCGCGCTGATGTCACCGGTTTCGATGGCGGCAGCCTGGGCGGTGTTGAACGCGGCCACCTGAGCCGAGTTCAGGTTGGCCAGGTCGGTGCTTTCCAGCGCCGCCACCTGGGCGGTGTTGAGGGCGGCAGCCTGGGCAGTGGTCAGCACGCTGGTCTGCGCCGTGGTCAGCGCGGCGATCTGATCGGTCGTCAGGGCGTTGACGGCAGCGGTGCTCAGCGCGCGCACGTTCGTGGAGTTCAGCGCGCTGATGTCGGTGGTTTCAATCGCGGCGGCTTGCGAGGTGTTCAGGGCGCCGATCTGGGCCGAGTTCATGGCGGCCAGATCGGTGCTTTCCAGCGCGGCAACCTGGGACGAGGTCAGCGCCTGGGCTTGCGAGCTGCTGAGTGCCGAGGTCTGCGCCGTGTTCATGGCGGCGATCTGGTCGGTGCCCAGTGCGGCGATGGCCGCGGTGGTCAGGGCGCGAACAGCTGCGGTGCTCATCGCGCCGATGTCGCTGGTCTGGATGGCGGCGGCTTGCGCGGTGTTCAGGGCAGCCGTCTGGGCCGAGGTGAGGGCGCCAATCTGGTTGGAGCTCAGGTTCTCGATCTGATCGGTGCTCAGGGCGCCGATGGCAGCCGAGCTCAGGGCGCGGACAGCGTTGGTGCTCAGCGCGCCAATGTCACCGGTCTCGATGGCAGCGGCTTGCGAGGTGTTGAACACGGCCACCTGGGCCGAGCTCAGGTTGGCCAGATCGGTGCTTTCCAGCGCGGCGACCTGGGCCGAGTTCAAGGCAGCCGTCTGCGCGGTCGTGAGCACGGATGTCTGTGCCGTGGTCAGGGCGGCGATCTGATCGGTGCCCAGGGCATTGATGGCAGCCGTCGTCAGTGCGCGCACGTTGGCGGTGCTCAGGGCGCTGATGTCGGTGGTTTCGATGGCGGCGGCTTGCGAGGTGTTGAAGCCGGCCACCTGGGCCGAGTTCAGCGCAGCCAGGTCGGTGCTTTCCAGCGCGGCGACCTGTGCCGAAGTCATGGCCGATGTCTGCGAAGAGCTCAGGGAGGCCACTTGTGTGGACGTCAGGGCGTTCACCTGTGCGGTGTCCATCGCGTTGATGGCCGCGGTGGTGAAGGCACGCAGTGCCGTCGTCGAGATCTGGCTGATGTCCGTGGTCTCGATGGCGGCGGCCTGCGAGGTGTTCAGTGCGCCAATCTGGGCCGAGTTCACGGCGGCCAGATCCACGCTTTGCAGCGCGGCTACCTGGGCACTGGTGAGCGCGCCGAACTGCGAGGAGCCCAGCGCCGCGATCTGGCTCGAGTTCATCGCCTGAACCTGATCGGTGGTCAGGGCGCCAATGCCGGCAGTCGACATCGCACGGACGTTGACCGTGTTGATGGCGGCAACGTCATTGGTCTCGATGGCGGCAACCTGCGCGGTATTGAGCGCACCGAACTGGCTCGAGGTCATCGCGGCCAGCTGGTTGGAGTTCAGGTTGGCGATCTGGTCGGTTGTCAGCGCGGCCGCGGCATTGGAGCTCAAGGCACGGATGGCCGTCGTACTGACGGCTGCCAGGTCGCCGGTTTCCATGGCGCTGGCCTGGGCCGTGTTCAGTGCACCCACCTGGGCAGAACTCAGCACGGCAGTCTGGGCGCTGTTGAGGGCCACCACTTGCGCGGTGGTCAGTGCGGCCACTTGATCGGTGCCCAGCACCAATGCGTGGTTGGACGACAGCGAGGCGATCTGGTCCGTGCCCAGCGCGGCCACATTGGCTGTGTTGAGCGCCTTGATTTCGGCGGTGGTCAGCGCGGCAGTCTGGTTGGAGGTCAGCGCCGCGGCATGGGCGGTGTTGAACGCAGCGATCTGCGCCGTGGACATCGCGCGGATGTCATTGGTTTCCAGCGCGGCAACCTGGTTGGTACCCAGTGCCGCAACCTGCACGGTGGACAGCGACGAGACCTGGGTGGAGGTCAGCGCCTGGATCTGGTCGCTCGTCAGGGCGGCCGCAGCAGCGGTCGTCAAAATGCGAACAGCAGCCGTCGAGAGGCTGCTGATGTCTGTGGTCTCCAGGGCCGCCGCTTGCGCCGTGGTCATCACGGCCGCCTGCGTGGTGCTCAGTACGCTGACCTGGGTGGAGGTCAGCGCCCCGATCTGATTGGTGTCCAGCGCGGCGAACGCTGCCGTGGTGAGCGAGCGGAAGTCCGCGGTCTGGATGGCTGGGATCTGGACGGTCGTCAAGGCGGCAATCTGTGCCGTGTTGAATGACGCCCAGTCGTCCGTGGACAAGGTCGCAATGGATTGAGTGGACAGCCCAGCAATCTGGGTGGTCGTGAACTTAGGAATGAGTGAAGACATGTTCAATCCCTCTGAATCCAATGCGCTCTGGCATGTAATGACTGAAAAGTTGATGGCCTGACGAGCCCTGCAGTAGCAAATGGGCGTGCGAGAGGCGCATCAACTTCATCCTGTTGTGGCACTTATCGGCTACGCACGATCGTTACTGAAGTCGTGCGTAGCCAAACCTCAGATAAGAGGGTTGTTTTGCTTGTCATCTACCAGCTGAGTGGGGTCCAGCTTGACGAGGTGCACGTCAAGGTTCTCCACGGCCGGGCTTGCCTGTACTTCCGGTTTGGTCGTGACGGACGGCTGACCGGCAAGCAGGTCGTGTCCGCGATCAGCCAGCAGATCGCTCGCGCTGACAGAAAGATGTTTGCTGTCGTCACCGGTGACGACAGCCGTCGTGGCCGTCGCCGCGTTCGTCGCACTGCCGCTGTCCGAATGTCCGGATGTGGTGGTGTTGGCGTCCGTGGTCGTGTGCTCGGTGGACGTCGTCGACTTGGTGAACCAGACGTCGGCCATGGCGTGGGTGGCGCCGTCGCTCGTCTTGTAGTTGGACACCAGGCCCACCACGTTACCGTGGTTGACTTCCGTGCCGGTCTGAGACGTCAGGTTGATCTCGATGATGCCCAGGCTCTGCAGATCGACCATCTCGCCGGCTTCGCTGACGCCGTCGCTGTTGGCATCCACCCAGACCTTGAGGTCCTTGAAGTGGGTGTCGGCGATCGTCAGCTTGCCGTCGTGGTTGGAGTCTTCTGCCCTCATCGCCGTGAAGCCATCGCCGGCACGTTGGCCGTTCTCCAGCTTCGTGGCGGTACCGAACAGTTCTGTGCCGTCATTGATGCGACCGTCGTGGTTGCGGTCCATGACCAGCAAGCCGTCGGTGGCCGACACCCAGCCGTGGGTGTTGTGGCTGCCGGTGGCGTTCAGGTCAAAGCTGTTGCCATGAGCGGCCGAAACGGTTTGCACGCCATCGCCATTGAGGTCCAGCACGATCGGGGTCGAGCTGATCAGGGTGTCAAGCTGCGAGGCGCTCATGGCACCAACTTGTGTCGATGTCAGTGCGACCGCTTGCGTGACGCTCCAGGCTGCGATGTCCGTGGTCTCCATGATGGCGATCTGATCCGTGGTCATGGCCTGGATCTGTGCCGTGGAGAACTCGTGGAACTGCGCCGTTGTCATCGCCACGATGCTGTCGGTGGTGATGGCCGCGAACTGGGCCGTGTTCAAGGCTCGGATATCGGCGGTGGTCAGCGCCTGGATGTGCGAGGTGTCCAGTGCCGCGATCACATCCGTGTGCAGGGCCGCGATTTGCGCCGTGGTGAAGGCACGCAGGTCGGCGGTCTCGATTGCCACGATGTGCGCCGTGTTCAGCGCGGCGATATCGGCGGTGTTCATGGCCACGAACTGGGCGCTGCTCAGAGCCACGATGTGTTCCGTGCTCAACGCGGCGATATGGGCCGTGTTGAAGGTCTGGATTTCAGCCGTGGTCATGGCACGCAGGTCGGTGGTTTCGAACGCGGCGATCTGGTTGGTGTTCAGCGCTGCAATCTGCGTGGTGGTGAAGGCCGCGGCCTGGCTGGTGTTGAGCGCGACGATCTCTTCGGTCGTCAGCGCGGCCACACCGGCGGTGGTCAAGGCGCGGATCGCCGCCGTGTTGAAGCCGGCCAGATCGCTGGTCTCGATGGCCGCAACCTGGTTGGTTGTCAGCACGCCGATCTGCGTGGTGGTCAGCGCCGCGATCTGGGCGGAGTTCAGGGCCACGATCTGGTCGGTGGTCAAGGCCGCCGTGTCAGCCGTGTTGAATGCCCTGACAGCCGAGGTGCCCAGTGCACCCAGTTGGGCGGTGCTGATGGCCACGGTCTGTGCCGTCGTGAAGACGCTGAACTGAGCCGTGTTCATGGCGGCGATGTCGGTCGTCTCCATGGCGTTGATCTGGGCAGTGGTCAGCACGCTCACCTGGCTGGTGCCGAAGGCGTTGACCTGGGCGGTGTTCAGGTTGACGACCTGATCCGTGGTCAGCGCTGCGGCAGCGGCTGTGGTGAAGGCGCGGATCGATGCGGTGCTCAGGCCGACCAGGTCACTGGTTTCGATCGCGGCGGCCTGGGCCGTGTTGAGCACACCGATCTGAACCGTGCTGAGGGCGCTGATGTGCGCGGAGTTCAGCGCGGCAATCTGATCGGTGGTCAGCGCGGCGGTGTCGGCCGTGTTCAGTGCGCGGACATGGGCGGTGGTCAGCACGGCGACCTGGTTGGTGCTCAGTGCGACAGTCTGTGCCGTGTTGAACGTGGCGATCTGTGCCGTGTTCATGGCAGCCAGATCGGTGGTCTCGATGGCGCCGATCTGGTTGGTGTTGAGCGCCGCCACCTGGGTGGTGCCCAGGGCGTTTGCCTGGGCCGTGTTCAGGGCGGTGATCTGGTCGGTGGTCAGCGCATTGACGGCGGCCGTGGTGAAGGCGCGGATCGAGGCGGTGTTCAGTCCGACCAGATCGCTGGTTTCAATCGCAGCAGTCTGCGCCGTGTTGAGCACGCCGATCTGGGCAGTGCTCAGTGCGCCGATCTGGGCGGAGTTCAGGGCCACGACCTGATCGGTGGTCAAGGCGGCCGTGTCGGTCGTGCTGAGCGCCCGGATGGCGGCGGTGGTGAGTGCGCCGATCTGGTTGGTATTCAAGGCGACCGTCTGTGCCGTATTGAAGACGGCCACTTGTGCCGTGCTCAGTGCGGCCACGTCCGTCGTTTCGATGGCGCCGATCTGGTTGGTGTTGAGCGCGGCAACCTGCGTGGTGCTCAGGGCATTGACCTGGGCGGTGTTCAGGTTGGCGATCTGATCGGTGGTCAGTGCGTTGATGGCGGCGGTGGTGAAGGCACGCACCGCAGCGGTGTTCAGGCCAGCCAGGTCGGTGGTTTCAATCGCGGCGGCCTGGTTGGTGTTGAGCACGCCGATCTGGGCGGTGCTCAGGGCACCGATCTGGGCCGAGCTCATGTTGGCGATCTGGTCGCTGGTCAGCGCGGCGGTATCGGCCGTGTTGAGGGCGCGCACATGGGCGGTGCTGAGTACCGCCACCTGCGCGGTAGACAGTGCCTGAGTGGAGGCCGTGTTGAGCACAGCAACCTGGGCGGTGGTCAAACCAGCCAGATCGGAGGTCTCGATGGCATTGACCTGCGCCGTGTTGAAGGCGGAGAACTGAGCGGTGCTCAGCGCGCCGATCTGGGCGGAGTTCAGGGCCACGACCTGGTCGGTGGTCAGGGCAGCGACGGCGGCGGTGGTCAGTGCACGCACCGCTGCGGTGTTGAGCGCAGCCAGGTCACCCGTTTCGATCACGGCAACTTGCTTCGTGCTCAGTGCGCCGATCTGGGCGGTGGTCAGCACGCCAACCTGGTTGGAGTTCAGCGCGACCATCTGATCGGTGGTCAGCGCGGCCGTGTCGTTCGTGTTGAGCGCACGCAGGGCAGTCGTGGTGATGACACCGATCTGGTCGGTGGTCAGCGCGGCGGTCTGGGCGGTGTTGAATGCCGCCAGTTGGGTCGAACTGATGACGGCCGTATCGGTCGTCTCCATCGCGTTGATCTGGGCGGTAGTGAAGGCGGCGAACTGGGTGCTGCTCAGTGCGGCGACCTGGTTGGAGTTCAGGGCCACGACCTGATCGGTGGTCAACGCGGCGGTGTCAGCCGTGTTGAGCACGCGGACGTGAGCTGTGCTGAGCGCGCCGATCTGGGCAGTGCTCAAGGCCACAGTCTGAGCTGTGTTGAACGTTGTGACCTGAGCTGTGCTCATCGCCGCTACATCAGAGGTTTCGATGGCGCCGATCTGGTTGGTGTTGAGCGCGGCAACCTGCGTGGTGCTCAGGGCATTGACCTGGGCGGTGTTCAGGTTGGCGATCTGATCGGTGGTCAGGGCGTTGATGGCGGCGGTGGTGAAGGCACGCACCGCAGCGGTGTTCAGGCCAGCCAGGTCGGTGGTTTCGATGGCCGATGCCTGGTTGGTGTTGAGCACGCCGATCTGGACGGTGCTCAGGGCACCGATCTGGGCCGAGCTCATGTTGGCGATCTGGTCGCTGGTCAGCGCGGCGGTATCGGCCGTGTTGAGCGCGCGGACTTCTGCCGTGGTCAGGGCACCAATCTGGGCAGTGGTGATGGCCACAGTCTGGGCCGTGTTCAGCGCCGCGATCTGGGCGGTGTTCATCGCAGCCAGGTCGCTGGTCTCGATGGCGCCGATCTGGTTGGTGTTCAGCGCGGCGATCTGCGAGGTACCCAATGCGTTGACCTGGGCGGTGTTCAGCGCAGCAATCTGGTCGGTTGTCAGTGCATTGATCGCTGCTGTGGTGAAGGCGCGGATGGCGGCGCTGTTCAGACCAGCCAGATCACCCGTTTCGATGGAAGCAGCCTGACTGGTGTTCAGGACGGCCACTTGCGTGGAGCTCAGGGCTGCGACCTGTGCCGAGCTGAGCGAGGCAATCTGATCGCTGGTCAACACGGCGACATCGGCTGTGGTGAGGGCGCGCATGTCGGCGGTCGTCAGGGAGCCGACTTGCAGGGTGTTCAGCACGACGGCGTGGGCCGTGTTCAGCACGGCGACCTGGGCGGTCGTCATGGCGGCGATGTCCGTGGTCTCGATGGCAGCGACCTGGTTGGTCGTCATCGCGGCGATCTGCGTTGTGCTCAAGGCCGCGATCTGCGTGGAGGTCATTGCCACGATCTGATCGGTGGTCAGGGCGGCCACTGAAGCGGTGTTCAGCGCGCGGATGGCAGCCGTGTTCAGCGCAACGATATCCGTCGTCTCGATTGCCTCAACCTGTTTGGTATTGAGCGCGCCAATCTGTCCTGTGGTCAGCGACCCAATCTGGCTGGAGCTCAGTGCCACGATCTGGTCGGTGGTCAACGCGGCGGTGTCGTTCGTGTTGAGCGAACGCAGGGCAGTCGTGGTGATGACACCGATCTGGTCGGTGGTCAGCGCCGCGGCCTGCGCGGTGTTGAAGGCTGCCAGCTGAGTCGAGCTGATGACGGCCGTATCGGTCGTCTCCATCGCGTTGATCTGGGCGGTGGTAAAGGCGGCGAACTGGGTGCTGCTCAGGACCGAAACCTGGTTCGAGTTCAGGGCCACGACCTGATCGGTGGTCAACGCTGCCGTATTGGCCGTGTTGAGCGCACGCATGTCGGCGGTGTTGAGCGCACCGATCTGTGCGGTGCTCAGTGCAACGGTTTGAGCCGTGTTGAATGCCGCTACCTGAGCCGTGCTCATGGCCGCCAGATCAGACGTCTCGATGGCGCCGATCTGGTTGGTGTTGAGTGCGGCGACCTGTGTGGTGCTCAGCGAATTAACCTGGGCGGTGTTCAGGTTGGCGATCTGATCGGTGGTCAGCGCGTTGATGGCAGCCGTGGTGAAGGCGCGCACGGCCGAGGTGTTCAGGCCGGCCAGGTCGGTGGTTTCAATGGCCGATGCCTGGTTGGTGTTGAGTACGCCGATCTGGGCAGTGCTCAAGACGCCGATCTGGGCCGATGTCATGGCCGCGACCTGGTCGCTGGTCAATGCAGCGGTATCGCTTGTGTTGATGGCGCGCACATCGGCGGTGTTGAGTGCGCCGATCTGTGCAGTGGTCAGTGCAGCAGCCTGGGCCGTGTTGAGAACGGCCACCTGAGCCGTGGTCAGGACCGCCAGATCCGACGTCTCGATGGCGCCAATCTGGTTGGTGTTGAGGCCGGCAATCTGGCTGGTGGTCAGCGCGATCACTTGCGCGGAGGTCATGGCGGCGATCTGGTCCGTGCTCATGGCTGCGACCGCAGCCGTGGTCATGGCGCGGATCGCTGCCGTGCTCATCACCAGCAGGTCGGATGTCTCCAATGCGGCGACCTGCGCCGTGTTGAGGGCCGCAACCTGGGTGCTGTTGAGCGCAGCGGCATGCGCCGTGTTCAGTGCGACAACCTGGTCAGTGGTCAGCACGGCAGACTGTGTGCTGGTGAGCGCTCCCACTTGCGAGGAGTTCAGGGCTGCGATCTGGTCGGTTGTCAGATTGGCGACGCCAGCGGTGGTCAGGGCGCGCACCGAGGCGGTGTTCAGGCCAGCCAGGTCGCCGGTCTCAATGGCGGCAACCTGGGCCGTGTTCAGCGCTCCTACTTGCGTGGTGGCCAGAGCGGCGATCTGGCTGGAATCCAGCGCAGCGATCTGGTCTGTCGTCAGCGCGGAAATCGATGTGCTGGCGATGGCGCGGATCTCGGCGCTGTTGAAAGCGCCGATCTGGGCGGTCGTCAGGCTGGCCAGCTGGGCCGTATTGAGGGTGCCAATCTGCGCGGTGTTGAGTGCTCGGATGTCAGTTGTTTCCAGCGCCTGAACCTGGTTGGTGTTCAGTGCCTGGACCTGGTTGGTGCTGAGTGCGGTGACCTGGGCGGTGCTCATGGCCGCAATCTGGTCGGTGGTCAGGGCTGCAACGGCAGCGGTGCTCAGTGCGCGTACACCGGCTGTGTTGATGGCCGAGATGTCCGTGGTTTCGATGGCCGCGACCTGCGCCGTGTTCAGCGTGGCGATGCTGGCCGTGTTGAGCATGCCCAGTTGGGTCGACGTGAGTGCCACGACCTGATCGGTGGTCATGGCCGCGATCTGCGAGGTACCCAGCGCAGCGATCTGTGTGGTGCTCAGCGTGGCAATCTGCAGGGTGTTCATGGCACCCACTGCAGAGGATGTCAGCGCACGGATGTCTGCCGTGTTGATGGCGCTGATGTCGTTCGTTTCGATCGCGCCAATCTGCGTGGTGGTGAGCGCGCCAAACTGCGTGGTGCCCAGCGAGGCGATCTGGGCCGAGGTCAGGGCAACGATCTGGTCGGTGGTCAGCGCTGCGATGGCGGCGGTGCTCAGAGCACGGGTGCTGGCGGTGGAAAGGCCGGCCAGGTCAGTGGTTTCGATGGCGGCAACTTGCGCCGTGTTCAGGGCGGCGGCCTGGGCAGACCCCAGAGCGGCGACTTGAGCCGAGCTCAGGGCCACGATCTGGTTGGTGTCCAGCACGGCAACCTGGTTGGTGCCCAGCGCGCCAACTTGAACGGTGGTCAGCGCAGCGGCCTGATCGGTGGTCAGTGCGGCGATAGCGGCCGTGCTCAGCGACTTGATGTTGGCCGTGTTGAAGGCGATCAGGTCGCTGGTTTCGACAGAGGCGATCTGCGCGGTGTTGAGCGCGCCAACCTGTGTGGTGGACAGTGCGCCGAACTGCGCGGAGTTCAGCGCCACGATCTGGTCGGTCGTCAGTGCGGCAATGGCAGCGGTGGACAGCGACTTGATGGCGGTGGTGTTGAAGCCGGCCAGATCACTTGTCTCGATGGCCACAACCTGGCTGGTGTTGAACGAGCCAATCTGGGCCGTATTGAGCGCACCAATCTGGGCCGAGCTCAGCGCGACGATGTCGTTCGTGTTCAGCACGGACGACTGGTTGGTGCCCAGCGCGGCGATTTGCGTGGTGGTGAGGGTCGACACCTGGTCGGTGGTCATGGCAGCGATCGCGGCGGTGCTCATGGCGCGGATGTCCGCGGTGTTCAGTCCGGCGAGGTCGCTGGTCTCGATGGCGGCAACCTGAGCCGTGTTGAGCCCGCCGACCTGGCTGGTGCTCATGGCGCCGATCTGTGCCGAGTTCAATGCGACGACCTGGTCGGTCGTCAGGGCTGCGACAGAAGCGGTGTTCAGTGCACGCGCCTGTGAGGTGGTCAGCGCTTGAACATCGTCGGTGCCCAGCGCCGCAACTTGTGCTGTGTTGAAGGCGCCAATCTGCACGGTGGTCATGGCGCGCAGGTCAGCCGTTTCAATGGCATTGGCCTGGTCGGTGGTCAGGGCGCCTATCTGGTTGGTATTGAGCGCGGCCAGTTGGGCCGAGGTCATGGCGACGATCTGATCTGTGGTCAACGCACGCACAGCCGCGGTGTTGAACGCGGCGACAGCGGCGGTGCTCAGCGCAGCCAGATCGCCCGTTTCCATGTTGGCGAGCTGGTTGGTGTTGAGCGCACCGATCTGCGTGGTGCTCATGGCCACCAGTTGCGCACTGGTCAGTGCCACGATTTGATCGGTGGTCAGGCCGGCTACCGTGGTGCTGGTCAGCGCACGCACGTCAGCCGTGTTCATGGCTGCGATCTGGCTCGTGTTGAGTGCGGCAATCTGGTTGGTGTTGAGCGTGGCCACCTGGGCGGTGTTCATCACGGCCAGGTCGGCGGTCTCGATGGCGCCGATCTGATTGGTGTTGAGCGCGCCCACCTGCGTGGTGCTCAGGGCCACCACCTGGGCGCTGCTCAGCCCGGCGATCTGCTCGGTGGTCAGGGCGGCGACGGCGGCCGTGTTGAGCGCACGAACACTGGTCGTGCTCATGGCGCTGATGGCGCTGGTGTCGATGGCGGCAACCTGGGCCGTGTTCAGGGTGCTGACCTGGTTGGTGTCAAGCGCAGAGATCTGCAGCGTGCTCATCGCCACCACTTGATCGGTGGTCAGGGCGGCCACGTCGGCGGTGTTGAAGGCGCGGATGGATGTCGAGCTCAGCGCCGACATCTGTTGCGTGGTCAGGGCGCGGATCTGGTTGGTGTTGAACGCTGCGATCTGGGTGGACAACATGGCCGCCAGATCCGAGGTTTCAATGGCGCCAATCTGATTGGTGTTCAGTGCCGCAACCTGCGTGGTGGCCAGGGTGGACAGCTGGCTGGAGGTGAGGGCGGCGATCTGCTGGGTGTCCAGTGCCGCGACGGCCGCGGTGCTGAGCGCACGCATCTGAGCGCTGGTAAAGATCTGAAGATCGGTCGTCTCCAGGGCGGCCGTTTGCGCCGTGTTCATCACGCCAATCTGCGTGGTCGACAGCGCGCCGAATTGCGTCGAGGTGAAGGCCGCGATCTGGTCGGTCGTGAACACCGCCATGGATGCGGTGGACACGCCTTTGAGGTCGGCGGTTTCAATGGCCTGGATCTGAGCCGTGGTCAGGGCCACGATCTGAGCTGAATTAAACAAGGCCCAGTCTGCCGTGGTCAGGTTGGCGATCGTTTGGGTGGACAGAGCCGCAACCTGGGCCGTGGTCAGCAGAGGAATCAGAGAAGCCATTTATTAACCCCTTGTGGTCCTCCTGGCCCGAGCTTGCACTTCACGATGTGGCAACTACCCGATTCCCGGAGGGGAAAATTCGATCTGTTCAGAGGCTATGCGTGGGGCACTGCCTCTGATGTGCGAATAAGCCGGGGTTCTGTAAAGCGATTTCGAACCGCGGGATTTTCCGCACGACATCGGGTTATCGGGAGGGGGGCAGGGGGCTTGAGGCCCAGGTGGCAACCTGAGGCACCCCAGGGTCTATACCGGGGCACAAAGCGCGCGAAACATCACGACTTGCCGTCCGTTTTCAGGACCAATCAAGCGGTGCTGTTACAAATTTGAGCGCTCGGCGGGGTATCAGGGCAGCGGTGAAACCGTGCCCTGCAGTCCCAACCAATGTCGGGCGACATCGGCCAGATGTTGAGGGTCTCCGCTGGAGAATAAATGAATTTTTCCAGCGAATTTGTGATTGACGCCCCAGTTTGCAGTGGTGCCTTGACGATGGGCACAAAGCCGGGCTGTGTGTTGGGCCACCGCATCCGAGGTGTCCATGATGGTTACATCTGAGCCCAGCGCCTGCTGAAACAGTGGTGCTACGAAGGGGTAATGCGTGCAACCCAGCACCACCGTGTCCACCTGGGCTTCGCGCAAGGGTTGAGCGAAGCGTTCAACCAGATCCTTGAGTGCAGGCGTATCGAGCTGGCCTGCTTCGATCTCCTTGGCCAGGCCCGGGCAGGCTTGCGGCACGATCGTGGCACCTTGTCCGTGGCTTTCAATCAAACGTTTGTATTTCTCGCTGGCCAGTGTGCTGGGGGTGGCCAGCACGCCAATGCGTTTGTTGATGGATTGCGCCACAGCTGGCTTGACGCCTGGTTCCACCCCGATGATGGGGACACCGGGATGGGCCTTGCGCAAGAGGTGTATGGCCGCGGCGGTGGCGGTGTTGCAGGCCACCACGATGGCATCGACATGCCGTTCGACCAGGAAGTCGCAGATGGCCAGACTGCGTGATGCAATGAACTCGCCATCTCGCTCGCCATAGGGGGCATGGCCGGAGTCCGCGACATAGGTCAGGTCAGCCAGAGGCAGCCTGGCATGCAGGGCGCGCAGCACCGACAAACCACCCAGACCAGAGTCGAATACCCCGATATGAGTGCCTGCCCCCTGGAACTGCGGGGCATCGTGCTGGGTGGGGCCTGGGCCAGTGGTTGCAGCTTTTGTCACAAGACAAGAAAACGGGGCAAATGGGGTACGTGAACGGGGGGCGCGGGACAGAAGTCGCATATTGTCATGCGATTGAGCCTGCATTTGTGGTCCAATCTCCCAAGTTCGCGTTAGAATCGAACGATCGTGCTTTTTTAGGCGCGGCAAACTTTTTACTTAACTCTTCCTCATGACGCAGGAGAACATCGCATGAAGGTTCTGGTTCCGGTCAAGCGGGTTGTTGACTACAACGTGAAGGTTCGCGTGAAGTCCGACGGCTCTGGTGTCGACATCGCCAACGTCAAGATGTCCATGAACCCCTTCGACGAAATCGCCGTTGAAGAAGCCACCCGCCTGAAGGAAAAGGGCGTGGTTACCGAAATCATCGCCGTGTCCATCGGCGTGTCGCAATGCCAGGAAACCCTGCGCACGGCCATGGCCATTGGTGCCGACCGTGGCATCCTGGTTGAAACCGACGCTGACGTGCAGCCTCTGGCCGTGGCCAAGGTGCTCAAGGCGCTCGTCGACAAGGAAAAGCCTGATCTGATCATCCTGGGCAAGCAAGCCATCGATGACGACAGCAACCAGACCGGCCAGATGCTGGCTGCGCTGGCCAACCTGCCCCAAGGTACTTTCGCCTCCAAGGTGGAAGTCGCTGGTGGCAAGGTCGCCGTGACCCGTGAAGTGGACGGCGGTCTGGAAACCGTGTCGCTGAGCCTGCCAGCCGTGGTCACCACCGACCTGCGTCTGAACGAGCCTCGCTACGTCACGCTGCCCAACATCATGAAGGCCAAGAAGAAGCCCCTGGAAACCGTGAAGCCGGCTGACCTGGGTGTGGACGTGGCCCCCCGTATCAAGACCCTGAGCGTGGCAGAGCCTGCCAAGCGTTCCGCTGGTATCAAGGTGCCCGACGTGGCCACCCTGGTCGACAAGCTGAAGAACGTCGCCAAAGTGATCTGAGGAGATAACCCATGACCGCTCTCGTTATTGCTGAACACGACAACAACAGCATCAAGTCCGCCACCCTGAACGTGGTGACGGCTGCCAAGGCTCTGGGTGGCGACGTGCACGTGCTGGTCGCTGGCTCGAACGCTGGTGCCGCTGCTGCTGCCGCTGCTCAGATCGCTGGTGTCTCCAAGGTCCTGCACGCTGACGGCGCCCAGTTCGCTGATGGCCTGGCCGAGAACCTGGCTGCTCAAGTGCTGGCCGTGGCTTCTGCCTACAGCCACCTGCTGTTCCCCGCTACCGCCTCCGGCAAGAACGTGTCGCCTCGCGTGGCCGCCAAGCTGGACGTGGCTCAAGTGTCGGAAATCACCAAGGTGGTGTCGCCTGACACGTTCGAGCGTCCCATCTACGCCGGTAACGCCATTGCCACCGTGCAATCGGCTGACTCGGTGAAGGTGCTGACTGTTCGTGGTACCGCTTTCGACGCCGCAGCCACCACCGGTGGTTCCGCTGCCGTGGAAACCGTGGCTGCCGTCGCTGACTCCGGCTCCTCGACCTTCGTGGGTCGTGAAGTGACCAAGTCGGCTCGTCCTGAACTGACTGCTGCCAAGATCATCGTGTCTGGTGGCCGTGCGCTGGGCTCTGCTGACAAGTTCAACGAAGTCATGTCGCCTCTGGCCGACAAGCTCAACGCTGGCCTGGGTGCTTCCCGTGCTGCCGTGGACGCTGGCTACGCTCCCAACGACCTGCAAGTCGGTCAGACTGGCAAGATCGTGGCGCCCCAGCTGTACATCGCTTGCGGTATCTCTGGCGCCATCCAGCACTTGGCCGGTATGAAGGACTCCAAGGTGATCGTCGCGATCAACAAGGATCCAGAAGCACCGATCTTCCAGGTGGCCGACTTCGGTCTGGAAGCTGACCTGTTCACGGCTGTGCCGGAACTGGTGAAAGCCCTGTAATCACAGGCAAAATACGGGATAATTCATGACAGACGGTTTGTCTGTTTGACATACCCGCCGGGGGCGTCTTGCGAGACGCCCCCTTTGTCGTTTATCGGAGAAAAAGATGACCTTCCGCGCCCCAGTCAAGGACCAACTCTTCTGCATGAAAGAACTCGCTGGTCTGGACAAGATTGCCCAGATCCCCGGCTTTGAAGATGCCGGTTTTGAAACCGCCCAAGCCGTGCTGGAAGAGTCGGCCAAGTTCAACGAAGGCGTGGTGGCTCCCCTGAACTGGAGCGGTGACCAGGACCACGGCTCGTGGGACAACGGCGTGGTGCGCGCCTCGGCCGGCTTCAAGGAAGCCTACAACGCCCTGGCCGAAGCTGGCTGGCAAGGCCTGCAGCAGCCCGTGGAGTACGGCGGCCAAGGCCTGCCCAAGACCATCGGCGCGGCCTGTATCGAGCAGACCACTGCTGCCAACCTGAGCTTCTCGCTGTGCTCCATCCTGACAGGTGGCGCCATTGAAGCCCTGCTGACCGCCGGCAGCGACGAGCTCAAGACCCGCTACATCCCCAACATGATCTCCGGCAAGTGGACCGGCACCATGAACCTGACCGAACCTCAAGCTGGTTCGGACCTGGCACTGGTGCGCTCCAAGGCCGTCAAGCAGGACGATGGCACTTACCGCATCTGGGGCCAGAAGATCTTCATCACCTACGGTGAGCACGACATGGTCGAGAACATCGTCCACCTGGTGCTGGCCCGTACCCCTGACGCGCCTGAAGGCGTGAAGGGTATCTCTCTGTTTGTCGTGCCCAAGTTCATGGTCAACGCTGACGGCTCGCTGGGCAAGCGCAATGACGTGTTCTGCGCCTCCATTGAAGAAAAGCTGGGCATCAAGGCCTCGCCTACCGCAGTGCTGGTTTATGGCGACAACAAGGGTGACGTGGGCGAAGGCGCCATCGGTTACCTGGTGGGCGAAGAGAACCGCGGCCTCGAGTACATGTTCATCATGATGAACGCTGCCCGCTACGACGTGGGTGTGCAAGGTATCGGCGTGTCCGAGCGCGCTTACCAGCACGCTGTGGCGTACGCAAAGGACCGCGTGCAATCGCGCCCTGTGGACGGTTCGCAGCCTGGTTCGGCCGCCATCATCCATCACCCTGATGTCAAGCGCATGCTGATGACCATGCGTGCCCTCACCGAAGGCGCACGTGCGATGGCTCTGGTTGGTGCCTCGGCTTATGACACGGCTCACCATCACCCTGATGCGGCCACGGCCAAGCAGGCCCAGGCTTTCTATGAGTTCCTGGTGCCGCTGATCAAGGGCTTCAGCACTGAAAACTCGGTGGAAGTGACCTCGCTGGGCGTGCAAGTGCACGGTGGCATGGGCTTCATCGAAGAAACCGGCGCTGCTCAGTACTACCGTGATTCGCGCATCCTGCCGATCTATGAAGGCACGACCGCCATCCAGGCCAATGACCTGGTCGGCCGCAAGACCTCGCGCGATGGCGGTGCCATGGCCAAGGCCGTGGCTGCCATGATTGCCGACACCGAAGGCCAACTGGCTGCCCGCGACAGCGCAGCTGGCAAGAAGCTGGCAACCCAGCTGAAGGCTGCCCGTGAGGCTTTCCTGCAAGTGGTCGACTTCGTGGTGGCCAACGTGAAGACCAAGCCCAACGACGTGTTCGCCGGCTCGGTGCCCTACCTGATGCTGACCGCCAACCTGGTGGCCGGCTGGCAGATGGGCCGTTCGCTGATCGCCGCTGAAGACAACCTGGCCGCGGGTAACGACGCGCCCTTCATGGAAGCCAAGATCGCGACCGCCCGTTTCTACGGCGATCACATCCTTGCGCGTGTGGCTTCGCTGCGCGACAGCATCCTCACCGGTGGCGAGAGCGTGACGGCCATGCCGCTGGACGCTTTCTGATCGACCCGCATTGAGCTGTCATCAAGCCTGGTAGTCAGGATTGATCGGCCCAACACAAGGACGCCTCAATCGGTTCACGCCGATGAGGGCGTCCTTTTTTCATTGATAACGAGGAGACAAAGACATGGCACTGCCTGACGTACTCAAGCGCGTTCCCTTTCCCGTCATCGCATCGCCGATGTTCATCATCAGCACGCCCAAGCTGGTGATCGCCCAGTGCAAGGCTGGTGTGGTGGGCTCGATGCCTGCCTTGAATGCACGTCCCGCCGCTCAGCTGGATGAATGGCTGGCCGAGATCACGGAAACGCTGGCGGCCTACAACGCTGCGAACCCGGACAAGCCGGCCGCGCCTTTCGCGATCAACCAGATCGTGCACAAGAGCAATGACCGCCTGGACCACGACATGGAGATGTGCGCCAAGTACAAGGTGCCTGTCGTGATCACCTCGCTGGGCGCGCGTGAAGACGTCAACCAGGCCGTGCACGGTTGGGGGGGCGTGGTGCTGCACGACGTCATCAACAACAAGTTCGCCAACAAGGCGATCGAGAAGGGCGCTGATGGCCTGATCGCCGTGGCGGCCGGTGCAGGTGGCCATGCGGGCACGACCAGCCCCTTTGCGCTGATCCAGGAGATCCGCGAGTGGTTCACTGGTCCGGTGGCGCTGTCCGGCTCGATCGCGCATGGCCGTTCGATCCTGGCGGCACGCGCCATGGGTGCCGACTTCGCCTACATCGGTTCGGCCTTCATCGCCACCGAAGAGGCCCGCGCCGTGGACGCCTACAAGCAGATGATCGTGGACAGCAACAGCGCCGACATCATCTATTCCAGCAAGTTCACCGGCGTGCACGGCAACTACCTGCGCCCCTCCATCGTGAACGCAGGGCTGGATCCTGACACCCTAGGCAATGGCGACCCCAGCCAGATGAGCTTTGGCAGCAAAGACGGTGGCGATGCCAAGGTCTGGAAGGACATCTGGGGTTGCGGCCAGGGCATTGGCGCGATCAAGAAGGTC
The DNA here is from genome assembly GCF_036279655.1 of Aquabacterium sp. Lineage (GTDB taxonomy): Bacteria > Pseudomonadota > Gammaproteobacteria > Burkholderiales > Burkholderiaceae_C > Aquabacterium. The sequence continues at coordinate 21,440 of NZ_DASUIT010000051.1, forward strand.
GTGCCGGCGGCGGAACTCGTGTCGCGCCTGAAGGCCGAGTACGAGGCTGCACGCGCCGAGCTCTGCAAGGGCTGAGCCCCTCGCGAGTGCGCCCACGCTGAGCCCACATGCGAGGGCTCAGTGGGTGCTGAGCTTGAAGGCGATCATGGCGCGCAGCTTGTTGGCCACAACCGGTTTGATCAGCAGGTGGAAGTTGTACTTGCGCGCTTCTTCCTCGTGGCCAGTCATGGTGCTGCCTGTGACCATGATGGCCGGCAGGTTGGGGCCAAACCTGGCGCGCATGGCCTTGATGGCGTCGATGCCGGTTTTCTGCTCGGGCAGGCGGTAGTCCACGATCAGCAGATCGGGTGGTGTGTCCACCTTGCTGGCCCATTCGGTCATGGCTTCGACGGTGTCGAATGCGCTGACGGTGGCGCCCCAGCCTTTGAGCAAGACCTCCAGGCCTTCCATCACCGCGATTTCGTCTTCCACCACGACGATGTGGCGGCGATCCAGCGTCACGCCGAGCGTGGCCTTGCTGGGCGCAGCTGCTGGTTGGAGTCGGGGTGCGCGGCCCACGGGCAGCATCAGTGTGAACACCGTGCCTCGACCCACGCGTGAGCGCAGGGTCAGTGGCGCATCCATCAGGTCGGCCAGGCGCTTGACGATGGCCAGGCCCAGTCCCAGGCCCTTGCGGTGATGAGGCTCCAGGGGGCGGTTGCTCTGCGTCTGGTAGAACTCCTCGAAGATGCGGCCTTGCTCCTTCTCGGTGATGCCGATGCCGGTGTCCCAGATCTGCAGGCAGAGTTGTTCGCCACGTCGGCGGCAGGTCACCAGCACGCCACCATCTTCGGTATAGCGGATGGCGTTGGAGACCAGGTTGCGCAGGATGCGCTCGACGATGAGCGGGTCGGCATAGACATGGTGCTGATCGCCTCGGAAGCTCAGCATCAGGCCTTTTTCGAAGGCATTGGGCTCGAAGGTCAGGCGGATGCGGTTGAACATGTCGCCCATGCAGAAATGCTCGGGCTGGTTGTCCACGCCACCGGTGTCGATCTTGGTGATGTCCAGCAGCTCGCTGAACAGGCCTTCCAGCGCATCCACCGAGCTGTTGATGCTGTTGACCAGATGGGCGACTTCGGTGTCCTTGCTGCGCTGGCGAAGGGCTTCGGCAAACAGGCCCATGGCGTGCAGCGGCTGGCGCAGGTCGTGGCTGGCAGCAGCAAAGAACTGGGTCTTGGCGCGATTGGCCAGTTCGGCCTGGCGCTGTGCGGCTTCAGCGGCAGCCATTTCGCCCTTGAGTTGATGCGCCAGGTTCTGCGTGTGCACCCGCAGGCTCACCATCTCCCCAAACACGTTGCGAAAGCCGCGGCCCAGCGCCAGTGCGCACAGCAGCACCAGACAGAGAATGCCCGCGATCTGGACCTCACCCTGGTTGTTCTGCAGGGCAGTGCGAACGATCATGGGCAGGAAGTACACCCCCATGCAGAGCATGAAGAGCCGCGGCTGCGAGGCCATGTTCGGGACGGCACCCAGGGCCAGTGAATAGATCGTCAGGATCATCGCCGTGCGTTCCAGCGGACCCCCGTAGGGATAGAACAGCATCGAGGCCGCACTCCAGAGCACGACGCCCAGGAACATGCCGATGTTCCAGCGCTTGAGCCAGAGTTCGTTGTCGGCCTGGCCTTGCAGCACGGCGCGGTCGTAGCTGAGCAGACCCACGAAGCGGCCAGTCCAGATCAGGGCAAAGGCGAGCGCCCAGGTGCCGAGCAGGGTGTGCGGTGCGTGGTTCCAGTAGACGGCCACGAACACAACCATGCCCAGGAAGTGGGCCATCAGGGCGGCACTCGTCTGGCGGTAGACAAGCCGCGTGGTGTCTTGCGTCAGCGCGGCATCCGTCGGTTGCGGCAGAAGGGGGTAGGCCTCGGCGTCGTCCGCAGCTGGCGGGGGCGAGGCCGGGCTGGCATGTCTGCCCGATGGGAGCACGCTCATGATGTATCCGTCTGGAGGATGGATGGGTCAGCGGGTGCGCCAGGCGCCTGCCGAACCGGGGGCAGCCGTGGCCGTGCCACTTTGCTTTTGCAGGATCTGGCTGACCGCGATCACCGCCTGTGTGCGTGAGCTGACACCCAGGGCGCGCAGCACGGCTGCCACGTGGTCTTTCACGGTCTCGACCGACAGGCCGAGTTCACGCGCGATCAGTTTGTTGGGCTGGCCCTTGAGCAGCAGGTTGAGCACGTCGGACTGGCGAGGTGTCAGGCCCAGCTGCACCAGGGATGGCACGGTCTGGAAGGAGCTCTCGGTGGCTTCGCGTTGCACCTGCTGGATGTGGGGCGAACTGCTGAGCTGCGTCATGTTGTCGGCGCCCATGCTCATCGGGGGCACATAAACGCCGCCGGACATCACCTGCTGCAAGGCGTCGAACAGTGTTTCGTTGGTGGCGCGCTTGGGAACGAAGCCCATGGCACCCATGTCGATGGCGCGGATGACGTCGCTGGTGCGGTCGGAGGCCGAAATCACCACGACGGGCAGGGCGGGGTACTTGCTGCGCAGTTCGCCCAGCAGGTCAAAGCCGTCTGCATCGCCCAGATGCAGGTCCAGGAGCACCAGGTCGTAGCTGGGGTCATTGCGCAGCGTTTCGCGTGCGGCGCGACCGCTGTCTGCCGCAGACACCGTGACGTTGTCACCCAGGCCCTGGATGACGGACTGCAGGGCAGCCAGGATCAGCGGGTGATCGTCGATCAGCAATACCTTCATGAAATAGCTCCTGAATCGTGTTGGCAGCCAGCATGAACCCGCCCAAATCCCCGTCTAGGCGTGAACTTTCTCCGTTTTTTGAGGCTTCGGCTGCTTGAGATTTTCGGATCATAGGGGCAAGCCGGGTAAAAAAGCCCCGACACCCCCATGTGTGTGAACCAGGAAAGCCGCGTTGAGCACCGTTGTCACGTCCCGCCCGAAAGAGGCTGAGGCTCGATCTGCCTCGCCGGTGGCGCCGCCCGTCATGTCGCCTGGCCAGGTGAAACCGCCTGTGGCCGACGCACCGTCGGAGTCGCAGGCGGTCGCCTGCCTGCAGGCATTTCTGGCAGAAAAGGACTGGACGGCCGGCACCGCTGCCTTCGTGACCCTGCTCAACCAGCAACTCAAGTGCCACCGCGTGGCGCTAGGCTGGGTCAGTGGTCAATCCCTGCGCTTGCGGGTGTTGTCGGATGGCGTGCTGCTGGACGAGGGTGTCGCCTTGCCTGAGCTGCACCAGGCCATGCTGGAGGCGGCACACCAGCAGCAGACGCTGAGCTGGCCCCTGGCTGCCGATTCGAAACACGATCAGTCCAAAGCCATCACCATGGCGCACCAGACCTTGTGCCGTGTACAAGGTTTGTCTGGCGTGGTCACCGTGCCGCTGGCTCAGGATGGCGTCGTGCTGGGCGCCATGACGCTGGAGCGGACCACCCAGGTTGATCCGCTGCGCCCCCTGTCATACGAGCAACAACAGGCCAGCAAGGGTTTCAGCGACGAGGATCTGCGCTGGATCGGCCATCTGGCCGAACTGATGTCGCCCGCATTGAGCTTGCGCTACAGGCTGGAGCAACCCTGGTACGAGCGTGGCAGAGGCTGGATGGAGTCCCTGCGGCTGCGTCTGGCTGATCCGCGCGAGCGTGCCTTGCGCTGGTCCGTGCTGGCCTTCTTCGGCATCATGTCTTTCGGCATCGGTTTGCCCTTGCCCTATCAGGTGACAGCCTCGGCGCGCCTGGAGGGTGCCGTACAACGCGTGATGAGTGCCCCTCAGGACGGCTTCCTGCGCGAGGTGCATGTGCATGCCGGCGACGTGGTCAAGGCAGGCCAGGTGCTGGCCGAGATCGCCGATGACGATCTGCAGAATGCCTTGCGGGCCCGCGTGGCGGAGGCCAATCAGCACGAGAATGCCTTTGCCGAAGCCTTTGCGCGCGGCGACCGTGCGCAGGCCGTGATCGCGCAGTCGAAATTGAGCGAGACGCGGGCTCAGATGGCCTTGCTCGAACAACAGATTGCACGCCTGAAGATCACTTCGCCCTTTGACGGCGTGGTCATCGCGGGCGACCTGCGCCAGCAACTGGGGGCACCGCTCAAGCGGGGCGACAACATGCTGACCCTGGCGCCAGGCCTGGACTGGCGCGTGGTGCTGGAGATCGATGAAACCGACATCGCGAGCCTGAACAAGGGCCAGATGGCGCGCCTGAGGCTGGCTGCGATGCCGGATCAGACGATCGGCCTGATGCTCAACCGGGTGACGCCGGTGGCCAAGACCACGCCCAACGGTGTGCGCTACGAAATCGAGGCCATCCCGACCGGGGCCGGTGCCGGCGCGCGGGGGTTGCGCCCCGGTCTGCAAGGCGTGGCGCGCATCGACATGCCGCCCAGACCCTTGTTGTGGCGCATGGCCGACCGGGCCTGGCAATGGCTCCGCATGCAGGCCTGGACCCTGCTCTGAGCGAGGCGGGCCATGCAGGACGTCCTGATCTCTCCTTACTGGTACCGCATCGCGCCTTTGCACCCGCGCCTGCGCCATCACGTCAGTGTGCGCATGCAGCAGACGCGTGGTCAGGCCTGGTATGTATTGCACAACCAGGCGACGGGGCGCTATCACCGTGTGAATGCGCAGGCTTTCGAACTGGTGGGGCGACTGGACGGGCGCCTGTCCGTGGACGAGATCTGGCAATCCCTGCTGGAGCAGCAAGGGGATCTGGCGCCGACGCAGCATGATGTGATCCGCATCCTGGGGCAATTGACCGACGCCGGTCTGGTGCAGGCCGAGGTGACGCCGGATGTACGCCAGATGATGGACATGGGCGAGGAGCGCCTGCAGCGAGAAAAGCGCTCGCGGCTCAACCCTCTGTCTTTCCGCCTGGGCTTGTTCAATCCGTCCACCTTGCTGGAGCGGCTCTACCCCCATGTCCGGATCCTGTTCTCGACGCGCGTGCTGATGATCTGGACGGCGCTGGTCCTGCTGGGCCTCTTTGGCGCCTGGTTCAACTGGCCGCAACTGCGCGACTATGGACATGCCCACTTCATGACGCCGAGATTCCTGGCCATGGTCTGGGTGATGTACCCGCTCATGAAGGCCGTGCACGAGTTGGGCCATGCCTTGATGCTGCGCCGATTCGGCTGTGAAGTGCCGGAGGTGGGCGTCAACTTCTTCATGTTCGTGCCCATGCCTTATGTGGATGCTTCTGCGTCCAACAAGCTGACGAGTCGGGCGCAGCGAGCCCTGGTGGCGGGCGCGGGCATCATGGTCGAGTCCTTTCTGGCGCTCATGGGCATGGCCTTGTGGCTGTTGGTCGAAGACGGTGTGGCGCGCGAGATGGCCTTCACGTTGATGACGCTGGGTGGCCTGTCGACCTTGCTGTTCAACGGCAACCCTTTGATGAAGTTCGACGGCTATTTCGTGGCCTGCGATGCCTTGGACCTGCCCAATCTGGCCCAACGCAGTGCCAAGACCAACGAGCGCATGTGGCAAAGGCTGGTGGCCAGGCTGCTGCGGATGCCGGACGAACCCCCGGTTGTGGCGGAAGTCGACAGGGTCGAGCGCTGGCTGTTGCGGCTGTATGCGCCGGCTTCATGGTTTTACCGCCTGACCATCAGCGCGGTGATGGTGAACTGGGCGTCGGACAAGTCGTCGTGGATAGGGCTGGCGATCCTGGCCTGGATGATCTGGAGCCTGGTGCTCCAGCCTTGCCGAAACTGGGCTGACAGCGTGTTGTCGTCGCCGGGCTTCGAGTCCGTGCGCAGTCGGGCCTTGTGGAGTGGTATGGCGGCCCTGGCGGGTGTGATGGCCTTGCTGGGCCTGGTGCCCGTGCCGGCGGCCATCGTGGCTGATGGGGTCGTTTGGTTGCCGCCTGATGCGCAGATCCGTGCCACCAGCGATGCGGAAGTGGAGGCCGTGCTGGCGCGCAGCGGTCAGCGCGTTCAGGCTGGTCAGCCCCTGATTCGATTGCGCGATCCAGCCTTGTTGACCGAGCGCACGGTGGTGCTGGCACAGATCGACGGTGCACGGGCTGAAATGAACGCCGCTTTCGGTGTGGAGTCGCTCAAGGTCAGCAACGCGCAGCAGGCGCTCATTCGTGATTACGCACGCCTGGCCCAGATAGACGAGGACCTGTCCAGGCAGGTGCTGCGTGCCGTGCGCCCTGGTGAATTTGTCCTGTCTCGTGAAGAAGATCTGGAGGCGCGTCAGGTCAGTCGCGGGCAGTTGCTGGCTTACGTGATGTCGGACGTGCCGACCGTGGTGCGCATGCTTGTCTCCCAGAGGGACATCGACGACGTGCGTGGCCGCCTCAAGCACGCTTCGGTGGTGCTGGCCGAGCGACCAGGCACGCCTTTGCCGGCGAAACCCTCTGGTGACACCCCGGCTGCCGTGGAGCGTTTGCCCTCCGCCGCCTTGGGCAACAAGCAAGGTGGTCCGGTGGCGACCGACACCTCGGACCCTGATGGCATGAAGCCCGCCGAGCCGATGTTTGCGCTGGATGTCGTGTTGCAGGAGCGGGTGCCTCGTGCAGGAGGGCTGGCCAAGGTCAAGCTCGAACTGGAGCCGAGACCCTTGTTGCAGATCTGGGCCCAGCGCCTGAGGCAGCTGTTCCTCAAGCATTTCTCGGATGTGAGGGGCATGGCATGACCGCCTTGCCCCGTCATCCGGATGCGGGCATGTGGTCCGAACGGATGACCCTCCAAGACGGGCAGGTCCCACGACCCGGTCCGGTGCATGGTGCCTACCCGCTCAAGGATGTGCCCCTGCGCGCGCGAGGGCCCTGGATGGCCTGGCTGCAGGCCTGGTGGCGGGCGCCGGCCCATCCAACCGCCCGGCGCAACAGGCAGTTTCTGCGCGACGTGCGTGCGGCGCAAGCGAACTGGCGCGGCTTGAGTGAGCCTGAGCGCGCGCAACAACTTCAGACCCTGCGGCGCCGACTGGGGAGTGAGGGCTTCACGCCCGCTTTGAGCGCGTCCAGCTTCGGCCTGATCACCGAGGTGGTCAAGGCGCACCTGGGCTTTCAGTTGCACGACGTGCAGTTGCTGGCAGCGTGGTGGATGCTGGGCCAGCGTCTGGCGGAGATGGCGACAGGGGAGGGCAAGACACTCACCGTGCTGCTGACTGCCGCGACGGGCGCGCTGGCAGGTGTGCCTGTGCACGTGCTGACGGCCAACGACTATCTGGCGCGCCGGGATGCCCAGCAGCTTGCCCCACTCTATGCCTCACTGGGCTTGAGCGTGGCTTTCGTGACATCGGCCAGCCAGCTGCACGAACGCCAGCAAGCTTATCAAGCCGACGTCGTGCATGTCACGGCCAAGGAAGTCGCCTTCGATCACCTGCGGGACCGGGCTGCCCGCACCGTGGGTGACGACCAGGCCATTGTTTTGCGCGGTCTGTGCATGGCGGTGGTGGACGAAGCAGACAGCATCCTGATCGATGAGGCTTGCACGCCCTTGATCCTGGCCCGCGCCGCCGACCTGAAGGCTGCCGACCAGCGCTATCGCCTGGCGCTTTTCCTGGCGCGTCAATTGAAGGCCGATGCGGATTTCCTGACGAGCGATGGCTTGCAGGTGCGCCTGACGGAGGGTGGGCAGGCGCGGCTGACGCAGTTGAGCCAGACCTTGCAAGGGGCCTGGCGCTGGCGTCGCTATCGGCACGAACAGGTGATTTGCGCCTTGCAGGCCTTGCACACCTTTCGCAAGGACGTGCACTACCTGGTGCGCGATGAGGCCATCCACATCATTGACGACACCACCGGACGCCTGGCCGTTGGCCGAGCATGGTCTCGTGGCCTGCACCAGATGATCGCCATCAAGGAAGGTGTTCCGCCCCAGCCCGAGAACGAGACCCTGACGCAGACCAGCTATCAGGCCCTCTTCCCTCGCTACTTGCGGCTGGCAGGTTTGAGCGGCACCGTGCACGAAGACCGGGCCGAGTTGTTGCGTGTGTACGGCTTGCCAACGTGCAAGGTCCCGCTGCGCGCGCCTTCTCGCCGGGAGGACCGTGGTTCGATGGTGCTGCCCTCTGCGGCTGAGAAGTGGCGGGTGGTGGTGTCACATGCGCAGGCCGAGGCGGCCCAAGGGCGGCCCGTCCTGATCGGGACCGACACCGTGGCGGACTCGGATGCCGTGTCTCGCGCCTTGACCGAGGCGGGCCTCGCGCACCAGGTGCTCAATGCACGCCAGGACGAGGCGCAGGGCGAGCAGGAGCAGGCCGTGATTGCCGAAGCCGGGCTGCCAGGCCGCATCACGGTGGCCACGCACATGGCCGGTCGCGGCACGGACGTGCACCTCAGCGAGGAGGCGCTCAGCCAGGGCGGGCTGCATGTCATCAACACCAACCTCAACCGTTCGCGGCGGACAGACCGTCAATTGATGGGGCGCTGCGCCCGACAGGGCATGCCCGGCAGCTGCGAGACCATCCTGAGCTGGGAAGACGGCTGCTGGCGGGAGCTGGGCGCCGCAGGCTGGCTGCGGCTGGCCGTATTCGGGGCCCGACATGGCCTGGGCGGACAAGTTCTGACGCGCTGGCTGTGCCGGCAGACCCAGGTGCTGGCCGAAGCCCGTGCGTGCCGCCGGCGCTGGTCCATGTTGCAGGCAGACATCCAGATGGCGCGCCAGCTGGCCATGGCCGGACGCGAAGACTGGGACTGACTGGGGTGCTTTTTTCACGGATTACGCGAGGCGCTACACGCCCATCATCCTGATGACATGCACGAAGGGCGTCCCGTGTCGCCCTCCGTTCGCAGCAGGAGTATCCAAGTGAACAAGAAAGCCTTGAGCGTGATAACCGCCACCAGCATGGTCTGGGGCGGTTGCAGCCATGCTGAATTGCTTGGCTGCCTGATCGAACCAGACCGCGTGGCAGATGTGGGCAGCCAGTCCACGGGTGTCATCGAGCAGTTGACGGTGGAGCGTGGCGACATGGTGACGGCCGGACAAGTGCTGGCCAGATTGTCCGCGCAGGTCGAACGGGCGTCGTTGTCGATTGCCGAAGTCAAGGCCAAGGCGGAAGCCGAAGCTCTGCAGGCGCAAGCCGCACATGAACTGGCACAACGCAAGCTGGAGCGCACGCGTGATCTGGTGCGCCGCGATTTCGTGTCGGATCAGGCACTGGACCAGGCAGAAGCCGAGGCTCGTGTGGCCGAGCAGCGCGTGGCGCAGGCGCGAGAAACACAGCGCGTGGCGCAACGCGAATTTCATTTGTCCAATGCCCAGTTGAGCCAACGCGAGGTGCGCAGCCCCTTTGCGGGCCTGGTCGTGGAGCGATTCCGTACCGAGGGTGAACGCATCGAGCGCGAGCCCGTCGTTCGCGTGGCCCGGATCGACCCTTTGCGCATTGAAGCCATCGTGCCTGCCGTGCAGTTCGGGCGCATTTCGGCCGGCCAGCCCGCCACAGTCAAGACCGATTTGCCGGACTATCCGGTGCTCACCGCGAAAGTGACCCTGGTTGATCGCGTGATCGACCCTGCGTCCAACAGCTTTCGGGTACGCCTGATTCTGCCCAACCCGGGCAATCGGGTGCCTTCAGGTGTGCGCTGTCGGATTGCGTTCGGTGCCGCCGATGGCGCGGGGGCCGGCGCTTCGGGTGTGACGCCCGGGAGCGTAGCGCCACCCCCTTCCGCCGCGGGGCAGGTGTCGCCCGCCAGGTGGTCCGATGTGCCGCAACGGACCATCCCCGTGGAGCCGTCGCGAGCCGGTGTGATCACCGTGTCCGTGCCGCCGCGCGCTGCCGTTCAGTCAACCGCGCTCGCCGTGGCCGCGTCAGTGCCTGTCCAGCCGGCACGCTTCATTTCTTCGACGCTGAAGTTCGCGATGGCTGAACTCGGGCGTACCACGCCGGGCCGCAAATGGCTTGAAGTGCCTGTGGACACGCCACGTGTGGTGGCCATGGGCAAGTCGCGCGCGCCGGCGCTGACCACGATGGCGATGACCATGCAGATGCCCTCCCTGACCCCTGTCGGCTCGGCTGGAGCCCCCGCCACCGTGGTGGCCGACGCGGGCAAGGCCACCGCAGGCAAGGCGCCTGGGGCCTCCCTGACACCAGTGACTGGCTTGCGTCTGGCCAGCGCCCGCTGAGCGCGGCAAATCGCTGCCCCGCCGAGGACGCATGACCGAAGCGCCCCCCACACCGCAGACCAAACGCAGCCGGTGGGCCATCAGCCCCACGGTGCGCATCAGCATGGGGCTGGTGTCCCTGCTGATCGGCTTGCTGATGATCCTGGACCTGCTGCTCAAGATCATGCCGGACCAGCGGGCCATGACCATGGACCTGCGCGAGCAGATTGCGGTGCATCTGGCGGTGCAAGTCCGCAGACTGCTCAATGAAGATCAGAGCCCTGTCAAGTTGCAGAGCGTGCTGGTCGAGACTGTCGAGCAATCAACCGATATCCTGTCTCTGGCGGTCAGGCGCGAGTCTGGCGCCTTGTATGCGGCCACCACGCTGCACGAAAAGACCTGGGACGCGCCACCGTTGGGCGCGTCTACGATCAACGCCGTGGTTGTGCCACTCAATGCGGGTGACAAACGCTGGGGCCAACTCGAAGTGGGCTTTCATTCGCCGTGGCCAGTGTCGATCGTCGGGTGGTTGAAGAACCCGACCGTGCAACTCGTCGGTACGCTGAGCACGGCGTGCTTCATCGCCTTCTATCTTTACCTGCGGCGTGTGTTGCAACACCTGGATCCCTCCAAGGCCATTCCGGAGCGTGTGAGAGTGGCCTTCGATACGCTGACAGAGGGCTTGCTGGTGCTGGACATCGATGGCCAGATCCTGATGGCCAATTCGGCCTTCCGGGGCTTCCATCCCCAGGCCGGTGGCGTGTTGCTGGGGCGCTCGATCGATCAACTGGAATGGCTGGTCAAAGGCTTGACGGATCAGGATGCCCTGCCGCCATGGGAGCGGGCACTGACCACATCCGAGCCCATCCTGGGCGTGCCGGTGGACCTGACCGAAAAGGATGGCGAGCACCGGCGTGCACTGCTCAATTGCGCCGCTGTGCGTGATGCGGCGGGCAATGCGCGCGGTTGCCTGGTCACGCTGGACGACATCACCGAAATCGACCTGGTGAACCGCCGCCTGCAGGACGCCATGACCGAGCTGGAAGCCTCACGCGACAAGATCCAGAAACAGAACGAAGAACTGCAGCTGTTGGCCAACTGCGATCCGATGACGGGCTGTTTCAACCGCCGTGCCTTCTTCAGCCGGGCAGAGCCGATGCTGGCCCATGCCTTGAAGACCGGCGAGCCGCTGACCTGTTTCATGACGGACATCGACAAGTTCAAGTCCTTCAACGACACCTATGGGCACTCGGTGGGTGACCTGGTCATCCAGCAGGTGGCCAGGATCCTCAAGGCGGCGATGCGGCCACAGGACGTGTTGTGTCGGTATGGTGGCGAGGAGTTCTGCGCCTTCATGCCCGGGCTGGACGAGGCCGGCGCGGCCGCCTTGGCCGATCGCATCCGCGAGACCCTGGAAAAGGAAGCCGGCCCGGCTGTGGATGCCGTGCCCAATCTGCGCATCACGTCCAGCTTTGGCGTGGCGCAGCTGGGCAAGGGCAACGCCAACAATGCGCTGCTGTTGATTGAACGCGCCGACCAGGGCTTGTACGCAGCCAAGGAAGCCGGGCGCAATCAGGTGCAGTGCATCGACTGGCACCCTGACAAGGCGCCTGCAGCGCACTGATCAGGTTCGCCAGACGCGCGGCGGGCAGGGCGCCAGATCCCAGGCCGTTTGCCGCCATTGGGACCACACTTGTGCCAACAGGTTCATGGCGGGTTCCACGCGGTCGGCCAGCACACGCAGGATCACGACCTGCTCATGCGGGCTGGTGCTGCCTGCGGTTGCGGCCAGCGGGCTGTTGCCCTGAATGGCCCGCGCGCTGTCCAGCAAGGCCTCGCGCCGTTCGCGCGACATCGGCGTGCCACTGGCCAGCCACATGGTGGCCATGACACGGTGGCCCGCCCAACCCAGCGGGCTGTCGAGCAGGCGTGCATCGTCGGCGCGCACCGTGCCCTTTTCCAGCCAGACGCCAGGCAGCTCGATCTCCTGCGTGAAGCGGCCTTGTCCATGGGCCGCATCGTCAAAGGCTTCGGAAGCGGCCGGCAAGCCCAAGGCGAGCACGTCCCAGCCCATCATCTCGGCGCCGGGTGCCAGCTCGAAGCGCATGCGGTTGGTGGCGATGCAGGAGCGATAGGCCAGCGTCTCCAGCGGGAGCCATTCCAGCCGTGCGCCAGGCTCCACCCGGGCGGTCAGGGTCTGCACCGCTTCGGCACCGGCGCTTTTGTAGAAACGTGTGGCGCCTGGCGTCGTGATCAGGGCATGGCTGCCGGCCTGCAGGTTCATGGCGATGTCCAGCACGTCGCCGCCTACCAGCCCGCCCGGTGGGTGGACCAGCACGTGGTGGCACACGCGATCGCCTTCCGGGTACAGCCGTTGCAGGACGCGCAAGGGGCCGTCGTGGCGGTCCAGGGCGATGGTGCGTTCGCCATCAAGGCGATAGTCCAGATTCAAATGGCCGTGCCAGCTCATATCAGGTACTGCGTGGGGACGTTCAAACTCAGGCTGGCCAGTGTAAGCGGCCCGCCATGTGGCTCAGAGCGCCAGTGGCAGGCTGCAGGAGATGGCGTCACCCACCTGGATGTGGCCACCTGCCAGCACGCGGGCATTGACGCCGCCGTGCCCGCGCATGGCGTTGTAGCCGCCGGGGCCGAGGAGCTCCTCCATGCGCGAGCAGGGCTCGCAAGGGCCGGTGATCTCCAGCATGACGTGCGCGCCGATTCGGACGATCATCGGCTCGTCCTTGAACATGGCGCGGGTGGCCAGCAGGTTCAGGCCTGACACCACCAGGTTGCGCCGCAGCCAGGCCGGGTCGACATGGCCCTGCTGCGTGAAGGCGGCCACCACGGGCATGTGCTCGGCCTGGATCAGCGTGACCTGGCGCTTGTTGCCCCCCACGCGCCAGGGCGTTCTGGCGGCAGCCCTGTCGCCGGCCAGCCCGCGATCGACCAGGGCCTCAACCTGCTGAACCTGAACCACAGGCTCACGCCGGGCGGGGCGCAGGTAGATGGCCTCGAGCCGGCCGGGATGCGCAAACTGCCGGACGAGGTGGTGCAGGCTGACGGGCTGGCTCATGGGGCGTTCCGCGGGCTGATTTCTTGTACGGTTGGGGGTATGCTTGCGGCGAGCAGCGTGTGTGCGCTACTGCCCTGGATGCAGTATTGAACCACGCCATCTTTCAGCCAGACGCCTTGACAGGGGACAATACCGCCATGAGCCTCGATCACGACACCATCATCGCTGACACTCGGACCTGGTTGACCCGTGCGGTCATCGGGCTGAATCTGTGCCCCTTCGCCAAGGCGGTGCACGTGAAGAACCAGATTCGCTACCGCGTGTCGGAGGCCGGCACGCCTGAGGCCTTGTTGGAAGACCTGATCGCCGAGTTGAGCATCCTGCGCGATGCCGACCCGGAAGAGATCGACACCACCTTGCTGGTCCATCCCGCCGTGCTGACGGACTTCATGGATTTCAATGACTTTCTGGATGTCGTGGATGCGGCGGTCGAGGAGCTGGACCTGGAAGGCATCATCCAGGTGGCCAGCTTCCACCCGGATTACCAGTTCGATGGCACCGATCCGGACGACATCGACAACTACAGCAACCGCTCGCCTTATCCGACCCTGCACCTGATCCGCGAAAGCAGCCTGGAGCAGGCCGTGGCCGCCATTCCCGATCCCGAAGACATCTACGAAGCCAACATCGCCACGCTGCGCAAGCTGGGGCACGAGGGCTGGAAGAAGCTGTGGGAAGTGGGCAGCGACGACCAGGCTTGAGGCGCGCACATGGCTGACAAGCAGCCCTGGTGGGGCCCGGCACGTGTGCCGTTTCTGTTGTTGACGCCGGCCTGCATGGCCCTGGGCGTGGCCATGTGCTGGTGGTTGACGCGATCAAGTGGTGGCACGCTGGCGTGGCTGGATGCCTTGCTGGCGGTGCTGGGTGGCCTGGCGGCGCATGTCAGCGTCAACGCGCTCAACGAGTACATGGACTTCAAGTCCGGCCTGGACATGCAGACCCAGCGCACGCCGTTCAGCGGTGGCAGTGGCGTGCTGCCGGCCCGGCCTGAACTGGCCTCGGGCGCTTTGGCCATGGGCCTGGGGGCATTGGGGTGGGCCGCGCTCACCGGCCTGTACTTTCTGTGGCGCGATCTGGCCGTGTTGCCGGCGCTGATGCCCGTTGGCCTGGCGGGCCTGCTGCTGGTGGTGGCTTACACCCCCTGGGTGACCCGTCGCCCCTGGTTGTGCCTCTTGGCGCCAGGGCTGGGCTTCGGGCCTTTGATGATGCTGGGCACCGCCGCCGTACTGCTGGGGCGATGGGGTGCCGAGGTGGTGGTGATGGCACTGCTGCCATTTGGTCTGGTCAACAACCTGCTGTTGCTCAACCAGTTCCCTGACGTGGATGCCGACAGGCGGGTAGGCCGTGTCACCTTGCCGATGTGGCTGGGCAAGTCGCGTTGCTGGCCTGTGCTGCTCGCTCAATATGGTCTGGCGTACGTGGCCTTGGTGTGCGCCGTGATCTGGATGGGGGTGCCGCAAGGTGCCTTGTTGGGCTTGCTCACCTTGCCGGTGGCGCTGAACGTGGTGCGAGGCGCGGCGCGCCATGCCGACGATACACCTGCGCTGTTGCCCTACATGGGCATGAACGTGGCGGTCAATCTGCTGACACCTGTTCTGACGGCGCTCGGCCTGGTGTGGAGCGCCTGAGCGCCAAGTCAACGCACAGCCTCAGCCCTTTGGGTCCACGCCCAGTTCAGTCGCCATGCGCAGCACCAGAGCGCGCAGTTCACTCAACTCGGCGGCCATGCGGGCTTGCTCATCCTTGATGGCGGCCAGTTCGTCGCCATGGCCGGTGGCGCGGGTTGAAGTTGGTGCAAAGGCCGCGGTCTCCGGGATCTGCACCTCGCCGCACAGCAGGTGCGCCCAACGGTTTTCACGCTCGCCAGGGCCGCGGGGGAGCTTCACCACCCGCTTGGGTTCGCGCTCGGCCAGTTCGTCCAGAAAACCCTCTACCGATGAAATGTCGGCAAAGCGGTGCAGGCGCTCGGTATGCAGGCGCAACTCCGCCGAGGTCTGGGGCCCGCGCAACAACAGCATCGTCAACAAGGCAACCGATTGGCTGGGCACGCCCAGGCCTCGCGCGGCATTGTGATCAAAGCGCACCACGCGGCTGCCACTTACCTCGTTGACCAGGCTTAGCTCCTTGAGGCCATTGATGGCCTGCAACACGTCAGCCTCGCTCAACTGCATCACCGGATCGCGCGCGGTTTTCTGGTTGCAGCCCAGCGTCAGGGCATTGAGCGACAGCGGGTAGCTGTCCGGCACGGTGTGCTGCTTTTCAACCAGCACGGCCAGAACACGGGCTTCTTCAGCGGTGAGAGGGCGTTGGCTCAATCTTGACTCCTGGGGCGGACGGTGTGGTGGTGATGCTGACGCAGGCCAAGCTTATACCTGTCTGCAGCGACGTGATCAGTCGGTGCGCTGGCTGGACAGCGCATAGGCGCTGAGTTCCTGCGTCAGGTATCGGTACAAGGCCATGACCCGCTTGTTGCCGCGCAGGTCACCGTGGGTCAGCAGCCACATGTCCAGGCTGAAGGTCAACTGGTCTGGCAGCACGGGCAGCAGGGCCGGATCACGTCGGGCAATGCCGATCTGGCTGCCGCCTATGCCGGCGCCGGCACGCAAGGCCGCCAGCAGGGCCAGGTCGTTGTCGCAACGAAAGCTGAACATTTCGCGAGAGATGGGGATGCCGTGTTGGGCAGCCAGCCGGGTGGTGAAGGTGTCCTGATCCGGGCCGATCATGGCGTGCTGCGCCAGTTCAGCCAGCGTGCGCGGCAGCCCTCTGGCCTGCACATAGCGTTGATGGGCGTACAGCCCGATGTCCACGCGGCCCATCCGTTTGGCGATCAGGGCTTGCTGCGTCGGGCGCTCCATGCGCACGGCGATGTCGGCCTCGCGTTTGAGCAGGTCGTCCATCTTGTTGTTGAGCACCAGCTCTATGGTGAGCAGCGGGTGTTGGGCCTGGTAGCGCGCGAGGATCTCTGGCAGCACTTCGCCACCCATCATCTGGCTGGCGGTGATGCGCACCGTGCCGCGTTCGTCGTGCTCGCTGCCGGAGGCCACGCGCATGGCATGTTGCGCCGCCGACGCCATGGCCTGGGCTGAGGCCTGCATTTCCAGGGCTGTGGCGGTGGGTTTGAGGCCGTCGGGCCCCCGGGTGAACAGGGGCACGCTCAAGGCCGATTCCAGCGCCGCGATGTGCCGGCCCACGCTGGGTTGCGTCATGCCCAAGGCCCGCGCTGCGGCAGACAGGCTGCCTTCCTGCATCACGGCCAGGAAGGAGCGATAGAGGTTCCAGTCCACATGTGCTGATGTCATGCATAAATATATGGCATGTATGCATGGATAGGCAATTGTTGTATGGGTCTGGTTTGCCTAGCATGAGGCAGGTGTTCAACAAGGGATCAAAGCCATGTCATTCCCCAATGCATCTTCAACAGCCTCCGGCGCGACCGTGCTGGTGGTGGGGGCCACCGGTGGTTTCGGGCGTGCGGTGACGCTCCGCTTGCTGCAACAGGGGTGGCGTGTTCGCGCTCTGACGCGGCATGAGGACATGGCTCAACGCGTGCGCGCCGACAAGGCGGCCTGGGGTGGCCTGGAAACGGTGCAATGGCACCGGGGCGATGCCATGAACCAGTCGGATGTGGTGGCCGCTGCGCAAGGTGTGCAGTTCATCGTTCACGGGGCGAACCCGCCGGGCTATGTGCGTTGGCGTGAACTGGCCTTGCCCATGCTGGCCAACAGCATGGAGGCAGCTCGTCGGGTGGATGCCAGGCTGCTGCTGCCAGGTAATGTCTACAACTTCGGGCCGGATGCGGGCGAGCTTGTCAACGAGCAATCCCCGCAGCGACCGCTCACGCGCAAGGGGGCTGTGCGTGTGGAAATGGAAGTGATGCTGCAGCAAGCGGCGAGCGATCCGCATCGGCCCCTGCGCTCATTGGTCTTGCGCGCGGGTGACTTCTTTGATGCGCATTCGCCTTCTTCATGGTTCGGTACCTTGCTGATCAAGCCCGGAAAGCCCGTGCGCAAGGTGGTGTACCCGGGCGCGAAAGACGTGGGGCACGCCTGGGCGTATCTGCCGGATCTGGCCGAGGCCGCCGTGAAACTGATGGCGCTGGATTTGCGAGACCCTGATCGCCTGGCACGCTTCGAGGTGCTGCACTTTGGCGGGCACTGGTTGCCTCAGGGTGGCGAGATGGCGCGTGCCATCGCGCGCGCGGCCGGGGATGCCAGCTTGCCGATCAAGGCCTTGCCCTGGCCTGTGTTGAGGCTGCTGTCGCCCTTCGTGCCGATCTTGCGAGAGATCGTCGAGATGCGCTATTTGTGGCGTGTGCCCTTGAGACTGGACAACGCGAAACTGGAGGCTCTGATCGGGCCTGAGCCGCACACACCACTGGATGTGGCGGTGCAAGCTTGCCTGCAAGGCATGGGCTGCTTGAACGCAGGCCTCATGCCCGCCAAGGCCTGATCAGGTCATCAGATCAGAACAGCTTGCTCAGCGTGGGCGCGAACATGGCGATGTTGGCGGCCAGGGCGCCGGCCCATACCAGGCTGCGCAGCGGTGCGATGTTGGCCAGGTACAAGGCGGTGTACACCACGCGCAGGCCGATGAAGGCCAGAGCCAGCTGGTCGGTGCGGGCTTGATCCAGGCCCGCTGCTTGTGCGGCCAGCACACCGAACACGAACAGGGGCAGGGCTTCAAAGCCGTTGTTCTGCGCAGCAGCAGCACGGGCCTTCCAGCCTTCCTGCTTGGCGGCCCAGGCGCGTGGATCGTTGTTGTCGTAGCCGCCCTGGCTGCGCTTCTTGCCTGCGGTAGCGGCTTTGGCCATGCCCATGGTGATCACGGGCATCACGGCTGCGATCAGCACGGCGGTATTGGCGATGGTCATGTCTGGTGTCTCCTAAGGGATCGTTTTGAAAGCATTGCCCATCAAAAAGGCTCGGCCATTCTGGTGTTGACAATGATTCATGTCAATTCCAAAAAAGGACCGAGCCGGGTTTAGCGCAGGCCGTTCAGTCTGCCATGCGCCGAGCGAACCACCGGTTGAGCTTCAACCGGTGGCGCTTTCAGCATGTTTTTCAGTCAGCCAGGGCAGGGTAGTCCGTGTAGCCGTGGGCGCCGGAACCACCATACAGGCCCGTGTCGGAGAACAGTTCGTTGAGCGGCGCGTTCTCTTGCAGGCGGCGGGGCAGGTCAGGGTTGCTGATGGTCAGGCGGCCGAAAGAGACAAGGTCGCCCTTGCCGCTGGTGATGGCTTCCTGCGCCATGTCCTTCGTGTAGCCGTTGTTGACCATCCACACGCCGCTGTAGAGCTTGTGCAGGGCTTCGTAGTCGAAGGGGGCGTTGTCACGGGGGCCGCCAGTGTGGCCTTCCACCACGTGGATGTACACGGGGTGCAGCTTTTCCAGTTCACGCACGACGTACTCGAACAGCGGTTGCGGGTTGCTCTCGCTCGAATCGTTGACGGGCGAGACGGGCGACAGGCGGATACCGACCTTGCCCGCGCCGATTTCAGCCGTCACGGCGGCCATCACCTCGAGCAGGAAGCGGGCGCGGTTTTCGATGGTGCCACCGTATTGGTCCGTGCGCTTGTTGGCGCCATCGCGCAGGAACGCGTCGATCAGGTAGCCGTGCGCACCGTGGATTTCCACGCCGTCGAAACCGGCGTCAATGGCGTTGCGGGCTGCGGTGCGGAAGTCGTTGACCACGCCGGCGATTTCAGCGGTTTCCAGGGCGCGGGGCACCGAGGTGTCGACCATGCCCTGGCCAGGCACGAAGGTCTTGGCCTTGGCGGCGATGGCCGATGGGGCCACGGGCGCCTGTTCGCCTGGTTGATAGGCTGTGTGCGACATGCGGCCGGTGTGCCACAGTTGCACGAAGATCTTGCCGCCCTTGGCGTGCACGGCGTCCGTCACCTTGCGCCAGCCAGCCACTTGTTCAGCGGTGTGCAGGCCAGGTGTGGAAGGGTAGCCTTGGGCCGTGGCCGACACCTGCGTGGCTTCGGCAATGATCAGGCCGATGGAGGCGCGCTGTGCGTAGTACTCGACCGTCAGCGGGCCAGGCACATTGCCTTTTTCGGCGCGGCTGCGCGTCAGCGGGGCCATGACCAGTCGGTTGGCCAGGGTGATGTCACCGAGTTGGAAAGGCAGGAAGAGTGCGTCTTGGGTTCCCATTGAAGTGGCTCCGGTTTGGGTCAGGTTGCGGCCGTTCATGCGGCCAGATGGGTACGACGAAAGGGGTCGGCAAAGATGGTGTGATTCAGGGCTGGAAGAACTTGTCGAGCATCAGGTCGACGACTTCTTTGAGCGCCTGTGTGCTGTGTTCGACCTTCATGCGCAGCACCGCGCCTTCCCAGGCGTCCCAGAAGAAGCCGGAGAGGGTGAGTGCGTCAAGGTCCGAGCGGATCTGGTGGTGGGCCTGGGCCCGGGCGATGAGTTCGGCGAGGCGCTCTCGCCAGCCCACCATCACGCCGCACAGCACGGCGCGGCAGCTTGCGCTGGATTCGGCCATTTCAGCGGCGAAGTTGCCCACCAGGCAGCCTTGCAGGCCGGTGTTCTCGTGGTGCTGGATGAAGCTGGTGAACAGGTGGCGCATGGCCCCAGCAGCGTCGGCGGGCGCACTTTGCATGGCGGAGTCCCAGGCCTTGTCCACCCAGGCGCCGTAGTTGCGGATGATCTGTGCCGCGAAAGCTTCCTTGCTTTCGAAGTGGTTGTAGAAGGAGCCCTTTGGCACACCGGCCTTGTCCGTGATCTGCTGGATCCCGGTGGCGTTGTAGCCCAGCTGATTGAAGAGGG